>JAKOMP010000167.1 GCA_022241785.1 Cyanocohniella sp. LLY
CTAAAACTACTAGATTGGATGTATGATGCTCTTTCATATTTTCCGAAGAGTATCGGTACCATCGTTAGATGGTTCGGCGAAATAGTCGGCTATTTTGACGGCAGAACTACGAGTGGTACTGTAGAAGGAATTAATAATAAACTTAAGTTAATTAAAAGGCTTGGATATGGCTTTCGTAACTTTAGTAATTTTCGATTACGCAGTTTATTAAACTGGCATTTTACTATTAATTCTCCATAAAAGTAACCGAAGAACCAGATTTTTAAGACAAGTATAAGTAGAACGACTTGAAAAAACCAAACTATGTAAAGTAATGTAAATTTACTGAAAATCAGTTTGTAGTCAGGACTTTAGTCCTAATTTGAGAACTAAAGTTCTCACTACAAACCTTTAATTATTTACTCGGTTCTACTTATCAATACTAATTTTCCATGTTAAAAAATTTAAAGGTAGGGTTTGTTGTCGCGCAGCGCACCGATGCATCATCAACAATTCAAGGTGCGTTAGCCTACGGCATAACACACCCAACGGAAATTTTATATTTCTTCACATACATTTTTTAAAGACCTGAATTATCTAAAAATTCTTTGACTATTTGTGATATTTCCTCAGGCATTTGGTTCATCATACATATTGTACCGCCTACAATATCCAGCATCTTGGCATGGGGAATTGCATTGAAAACCAAATGTCTATTTTCTGCTTTTGCTAAACCGAGATTTTGAAACTGTTGCATATCTACAGTTCCCCAGATAATTAGCGTAGGACATTTGATTTGGCTCAAGCATTTTTCTAGATTCAGACAATAATTAGCTACAGCCCAAACAGCATATAAAGGATAACCAAAGCATTTTAAATCATCTAAAACTAATCGATGATTTAATTCTGCTGAATTTACATATTGTATCCGAGCCGTCCATCTTTCTAAAAGATGTGAGCCATCAGCTTGAATTTCAAAACCTTGAGCAAATCTTTTTAATAAAGCAGCCTTCCCTGCTGCTTCAAACACAACTGGATTAGATAAAATTAATTTTCCGACTCTTTGAGGATAAGCTGCTGCTATTTCTCCCGCAACAAAAGCACCCGTATGGTTACCCAGAATACTTGTTTGATTTATTCCTAATGTGTCTAACAACAAAATAACTGTTTTTGCATAATCTTCAATGGAATACATTCTAGGAGGTTTATCTGAATCACCAAAACCCAAAAAATCCATTGCAATGATACATCGCTTTTCTGCCAAAATTGGCATTAATTCTAAATATTCGTTACTACTTGTTTGGTTTTGGTGCAATAAAATTAGCGGTTCTCCCTCACCACTGATACGGTAAAGTATTTGCCCATCTTCTGTATCGATAAAGGCTCTCTTAACAACTTTGTTCATGGCACCCTGATAAATTTAAAATTTATGCCAGTCTTTGTTTAATTTCCTCTGCCAAATTTTCTAGTGATACTTCAGTTTGTTCGCCTGATTGTAAATCTTTCAAAGAAGACTTTTGGGCTGCTGCTTCTTCGGAACCAATAATGACACAGAATTGAATGCCTTGTTTATCAGCTAATTGGAATTGTTTACCCAAGCCTTTTTTATCAAAGTTAGTTACAACATTCAAACCAGCCTTACGCAGTTGTTGAGAAACCTGTAAATAAATCGGCATCAAATCTTCTTGCATATTGACTACCATAACCTGGGCTGGCGTAGCCGATAAGGTACTCAGAATACCAGCTTTCAGCAATCGACTAATTAAACGAGTTAAGCCTATAGAAATGCCCACACCAGGCATTTTCTCGCCCAAGAACATCCCCACTAATTCCTCATATCTGCCGCCAGAACAGATACTCCCTAAAGCCTCATGTCCTAATAAGCTTGTTTCATAAACTGTGCCAGTGTAGTAGTTCAAACCACGGGCAATTGATAAATCAATACAGAAACGTTTTTCGGAAACTCCTAAATTTCTGACACCTGTAATTACTGTTTCTAATTCAGTTACACCCAATATAAATTGCTCTGCTTCTGGGAAATTTTCAGCTAGGTGATTGAGTTTATTTAATACTTCATTTACAGTGCCATCAATTTTAATAAAATCAATTATCTTTTGAGTTTTCTCGGTAGAAATTCCCTCTTTTTCTAATTGCTGTTTAACTTTAGCTTCACCAATTTTTTCTAGGTTATCAATAATGCCAATACAAGTTTTAATTTGGTCTTCTGCAACTCCTACTGACGTGAAAAATCCCGTGAGAATTTTACGATTATTGATGCGAATGAGAAAATCACCAATATTTACTGCTTCAAATATCTCAGTGATAATTGCTGGCATTTGTGCATCATAAAGTAAGCTGAGTTCTCGCCGCGCCACGACATCTATATCACACTGGCGGAACTGGCGAAAACGTCCATCCTTGGCTCGTTCACCCCGAAAGACGACATCCATTTGGTAACGCGCAAAGGGAAAGGTTAATTCGTTCAGGTGACGGGCAATATAAGCTGCTAATGGTACTGTTTGATCAAATTTTAAAGCTCTAGCTTCCGAACCCGTTTCCCCGGCTTTGTCTTTTTCTGATTGGCGATTTGGTGGCAATATGGGGTCAATGCCATAAATGATATTATCGCCTTGGTTACCTTTAGCTTGTAGTACTTCTAAACGTTCCACTGCGGGAGTTTCTATAGGTGTAAATCCATAGCTTTCAAATACTCTACGGATGGTATCGAGTAAATATACTTCCAGACGTTTTTCGCTGGGAAGAAATTCGGGAAAACCGCTAGGAGTTGAGAAGTTGAGTTTGTCGCTTTTTACCATGCTTGTATCTGAAATATATTAATTGCTTGTAGTGAGTGCTTTAGCACTCTTTCTATAAATTTCTTGTACTACCTAAATCGTTCTTCTTGAATCAAAGTGCGTTGGTAAATTTGATGATTTTTGAACCAGTGCCAAGTACGGGCGCGATAGTTATTATCGGGACTAATTTGAATCATTTCATATAAGTGCATTTCTGGTACTGTCTTATAAGAAAACCATAAAATAATTGTGGAATCATCAACTTCCCAGGCTTTTCCTTGAATACGTTCGGTGTCAAACCATAGTATTTTATCTCGATAGGTTCCGGGAAATGTATGTTCTTCTTTTTTACCGTCAGACCATGTGTAGCGATTGATTTGATAATAGGAATATTGGTCATTGTCGGGAAACTGGCAATTTAAATGAGATTGATGTTGATCAAGAATATTGCCTGTGATGTCTACCAGTGTATATGTTCCTACCCAATCTCCTGCATGACGGGCAAGTACGGGCATTTCTTCTCTGATGTTAGACATGACACAATTCCTCTATCTAAGCTGTTAGGCTTCAGTTTTCAGCCTTCCAAATATTAGCTGAATATTACTGATTATCAAACCACCAGGGGTCGCTATTAAAGTCAGTCTTAATCAAAAATGCTTTTTTTCGCAGGAATCGTTTGATAGATGCTGGCCCCATACGTGAACCACCCAAACCGGAGAATTTGAAGGCATTTTTCTCTCCTTCGTGCATCATAGCAGTCAGTCCGGCATCGTTAATACTAATGGCTCCCGCATCAATGTACTGTGCTAAGGCTAAGGCTTCGGCTTCTGATTCGGCGAATACCGCAGCGCTGAGTCCATATACAGAATCATTTGCTAAATATACTGCTTCTTCAACTGTGGGAAACGGCATCACTGGCATAATAGGGCCAAAAGTCTCCTCGGTCATCACTTTCATGGAATGGTTGACTTGGGTGATAACTGTGGGACGACACCACCAACCTCCGCCTAATTCTTCTACTTTACCGCCACAATGAATTAATGCGCCTTTTTCCACTGCATCTAGTAAATGGTCGTTAATAATTGCGGCTTGTCTTTCGGAAATAATGGGGCCGATTTCTCCGCTATCAATGTGGGGATAAGCTAACTGTAGGCTATGGGCTTTGGCTATGAGTTGATGGTAAAATTCATCAAATATTGATTCGGCAACGTAAATGCGCTCAATGGAAAGACAAGACTGTCCGGCGTTGACGACCGAACCCCATAAAATCGCTGAGGTTGCTAATTCTATATTGGCTGATTCTAAAACGATCGCCGGGTCTTTTCCGCCTAATTCTAAAAAAGCGGGAATAAATCTTTGGGCTGCGACTGCTGCAACTTGTCTTCCTGTGGCTACACTGCCTGTAAAGCAGATTAAGTCTACACATTCAATTAAGGTAGCACCTGTTTCACCTGCTCCCTCGACAAAACATAAGACATCATGTAACTCTGGTGCAGCATGAAGGGCTGTGATTAATGGTGCCACAAAACGGGGTGCAATTTCACTGGGTTTGACAACGACAGCACAACCTGCTAATAATGCCGGAATTGTATCAATTGTTGATAGTAATAAGGGAAAATTCCAAGGGCTAATTACCCCCACCAAAGGGTAAGGCACTGATGTTTGTTGTAAGGCAATAAATGGGATGGTTGTATTTTTGGCTGTGTCTTGCAGTATTTCTGGCGCTAATCCACACCAACGGTCAATGCTGGTTAAAAAAGAATCTATTTCTAGGACAGAAGTTGATAATCTTCCTGTATCGTTTACCAATGCTTCTGTCAATTGTTCTCGATTAGATATTATGGCTTGTTTCCATTGCTGTAAGGAGGCGATTCTTCCTTCTAAACCTATTTTCTGCCAGCGAATTTGGGCGCGACGAGCGCGGTTACATTGGTTTACCAACAACCTGGGGGGTGGTGGGAGAATTACATAGTCAAATTTGCCAGTCCGGGGGTTACGGACTTCTATAGTTTTAGTCATTGGTTATTTGTCATTGATCAAACCTGAATAGTTACGTATTCATACTTCCATTCTTTTCTCCGTGATCTCTGCGCCTCTGTGGTTCGTAAAAATCCTCAAACTTAAATTATTCCCAACTTTTCTAAACGTTCGATAGTGTCTTGCTGCGTTTGTGTGAAGTGTTTGCGGTCTACTTCTCCTTTGAGCATAGTATTTGCCGGGTAAAAATTTGACTGACTGTAACTCTGGGCGTATAGTTCAAAACGCTGGCGCGAAAGTAAATTATTTAACCCTAGACGACGGCGATCGCGGCGTAAGGCAGCCAAGTCAATTTCTGCAAATGCCGCCATACTTTCGCCTGTATCTGTTTTTGCTATTACCATTCCCCGATAATCAATGATTTTGGAACCACCATCAGCAGAGGCAACGGGGATGGAATTATTAACTATACCTGCTGTATTAGCAGAGACTACGTAAGCCATGTTTTCTACAGCACGGGTAATTTTTGCTGCATCTTTAGGTGATGAATTCTGACCATACACTTCTGATGTGGAGTGTAAAAAAATTTCTGCCCCCCGCATTGCTAAACAACGGGCTACTTCTGGATACAAAATTTCTTCTGATGCCAATGCTGCTAAATTACCAATGGCTGTCTTGGCTACGGGAAAAACCCCGGACAAACCATAACAATCTAGATATTTATCCCAGACATCATGGGGGGTGGGGGCAAACATGGAATTGAGCCGCCGATATCTCAAAACGACTGTCCCAGCAGGGTCAATCACAAAGCAGGTTTGGAAGTATAAATCTGGAAAATTTGGGTCAAGTTCGTAGGCGTTACCCGCTAAGAATATTTGATGTTTTTGGGCAATTTTACCCAGTGCTTCATATTCAGCACCCGCCATTTCTAAACAGGCTTTTTCTCTCCACACAGCGAAAGACTCACCCATTGGGAAACCTGTGAGGAAGTATTCTGGTAGGACAATTAAGCGGCAATCCGGGCCAATAAAAGCAATACTAGCAGCAATTTGTTGTGCCAAGCGCTTGATAGAGTTTTGCATCAACAATCGGGCTTCTTGGCGACCGCCTGCCTGATTGACAGCGTGACAAGTCACTTGCAGTGCTAAGGCACGGAAGGAATCTATTTTATGAGTGTTATCTACCATGCTGGAGAGGAATTTTACTGTTAAGGATATTCGATTACCCAAGCGATCGCACTACTTAGGGACTTCCAAGTAAAAAAGTATGACCAAATTCTTTGTAGAGCAGGCATACTTCTCTACGAGACGCTACGCGGTAAGCGCAGCTATGCCGTAGGCTTTAAGTGAGCTTGCCGAACTGCTCAGTACAAGTCTTGCCTGGCTTATATTAAGAGCAGGATGCCCACCCTACAAGATGGGATAATTTAATTTTGGGATTTCCCTTAACTAAACCGCAGTTACAGCAGTATCCTGGCGCAGTTGTTCGACTAATTGATGCAAATTACCTGTGTTGAGACGATAACTTAAGGGATGGGCAATCAACCGTGCCGTACTTTCATATAAGGTAGTAATTTCAACTAAACCATTTTCGCGCAAAGTCCTTCCTGTGGAAACTAAATCTACGATCGCTTCCGACATGCCGGTGATGGGGCCTAATTCTACAGAACCATACAAAGGCACAATTTCTACAGGTAAATCCAGACTATGGAAATATTCACGGGCACAATTCACATACTTAGAGGCAACCCGACCGTGAGGTGGTAAATCTAAAGGTGATTTATAAGAACTAGATGCTTTTACTGCCACTGACATCCGACAATGACCAAACTGCAAATCTACCAAATGTGCGACTTGCGGCTTTTTCTCCCGCAACACATCGTAACCAATGATTCCCAACTGTGCTTGACCGTATTCAACATATACAGGCACATCTTGACCACGCACCAATAGTCCTTTTGCTTGCCCACTAGCATCAGTAATTTGCAGTTGACGAGTTCCAGAATCTAAAAAAGCACTGAAATCTAATCCTACAGATTTCAGCAAGCGGATACTATTTTTGAGGAGTTCCCCTTTCGGCAATGCAACAGTTAACATTTTCTTTTTGGCGGTTCATTTATATTATTGAGAATATCTCTATATGCTTACCACAAGCAGCATGAGAATTTTATTAGTTGATGATGAAGTTGAATTGACTGACCCTTTGAGTCGTGTATTAACACGCGAAGGTTACAGTGTTGACATGGCTTATGATGGTACTACTGGTAGGGAATTTGCTGCTGTGGGTAGTTATGATCTACTAATTTTAGATTGGATGCTTCCAGGCAAAACAGGCTTGGAGATTTGTCAGGAGTTACGCCGCCAAGGAAAGTCTACACCTGTATTATTTCTTACTGCCAAAGATACTTTAGATGACCGCGTGGAAGGTTTAGATGCGGGTGCAGATGATTATTTAGTGAAGCCGTTTGAATTACGGGAGTTATTGGCAAGAGTTAGGGCGTTGTTACGTCGTTCGAGTTCTCCAAGTTATGAAACTACCACAGGACGACTGACTGTAGCTGATTTAGAACTCGATTACGAAAATCAAGTGGCTTATCGTCAAGGAAGAATTATTGAGTTATCCCAAAAGGAAAGTCAGCTGTTGCAATATTTTATGGAAAATACAGGGCAGTTGTTAACTCACGCCCAAATTCTCCAAAATTTATGGCAGCAAGATAAGGAACAACCAAACAGTAATGTGATAGCAGCGTTAATTCGTCTGTTACGGCGGAAAATTGAGGTAGGGAAAGAAGCTCCTTTGATTCACACTGTGTATGGTAAGGGTTATCGTTTTGGGACTTCGGCTGTAGAGTCTTGAGCAGGGAACCCACCCTTCCTTGACTTTTCACGTCATGTGGAAAAGGTAACGCAAAACCTAACCCCCCAGCCCCCTTCCCTACGAGGGAATGGGGAGAAGTCAAAGTCTCTCTCCTCCCAGGAGAGAGATTTAGAGAGAGGTTTTCCAGATCCCGTGAAAAGTTAGAC
>JAKOMP010000168.1 GCA_022241785.1 Cyanocohniella sp. LLY
TGGAATGGAATTAGCTGTTGCTGAAGTAATCAATCCAGTTATTAATAAGTGTGAATTAGTGGGCAAAATTCTACTAGGGTTAATTCGGTCTCTTGAAAGTAGAACGTAACAGAGCGTTGATTATGTTTAATCTTCCTACACCCTACACCCCACACCCTTACTGTATGCCCAAGCCACTTGATCCGAAGTGCCAACTGTGTGCTAAGTTACCGACATCTAAGGCTAAGGTGCTGCATGGGCCAGAAGGTGATGGCTGCTGGAATCCAAAGGTTTGCCACAATCGCCGTTCATTCTACCGTAATCGCAGCAAAAATGATTCGGGACAAATTGAGGCAATCGCAGTTGAACCGCCAGCAACATATTTTGCAGTGCTGTATTTATATAAGGAACCAGGGGATAAGCCATTACACGCCTTGGGTGCAGAACTATGGTTGGGACAAAAACCGATTTGTCGGTTAGAGCCGATCCACTGTTTTGGGCTAACGGCGGGGAAGATACGCGCCTATACAGATAAGGTGTTGCAGGCGTTTGCCAAAGAATATGGTGTCTCGCTGTATCAATATAAGGATATGTTCGAGATTAGCCCATCTCACTGCCCAGTGCGTCCTTGTCCATTACATCCTGAATTATGACCGCATACCGCCAATTAACCATTTGGGATATTTTGGATGAGATGTCAGAAGCGCCACCGACATCTCCACTGGATGCAGTGTGGCAGTGTTTAGATGCAGAATTGCATGATTTACCTGTGGAAGTACAATTATCAACCGCAGCACTTGCTTTTTCTCAAATTGCAGATATTCTCAAATCTCGTGCTGAGTTAGTTTTGCAAGATGTACGTGATCAAAATCATCCTGAAGGGCCYGTRATYAGTASCGATATGTTTGCGGGATTAGTACGGACAACAATGCAGYTAGATTTGGACGATTTAATAGAACCAGYAATRCCGCAGACTTTTAAACCACATGGGSCGCATCACTTTTCTCATATWGRYGAGYCAAATGATTCASTRGTAGCMCCKGTGGAGAARGMRAAAGTRTTRGCAATGGTGGAAGARGTAACGAGTTTAGAGGATGTTCGSAAYTTRGCAAGTGATGAAGATGTRSAAARATGGCAAAGTGCKATCGCTAACTATCTTGCACAGGTAAATGATGAAATTTGTCTAGCGAAACTGCAACGGGTTTTGAAAATGCCAATGGTAGAGGTATGGTTGGGATTATTGCTGGGTGGKTTTCRATTGGAGCAACGTGGTGATTTTTACAATAGCCAGGATATCTGGCTATTGAGAAATTCTGMGAAAAATTTTGTCGCATCAAGCCAGTCGTGAGAAATGCTACAAATCAAAATCAAGGGTAAATGTTTGATTGTCAGGCTCTTCCGGGGTTTCGGATATAGATGAATTCGGTTGGTCTTGTTTGCTCTGCTCAGTATTAATAGGGGTGAAAGCTGTAGTATGTGAGACTTGTGAGACTAATTGTTGTATGGGAAATGCACCCTTTTTGAAAGCGAAATAGCAATCAATGATAAAGTAGAGTGTCTCCAGGTAACTTTTATCTAATTGCTTTGATTCAGCAAATATACGTTCACGGTAGCTATCTTTAATGCGAACTTTTTCCGGGGCTAAGTCTTGTTTATTTGCCATTGTGATTACCTAGCAACTGTGCTTGCAGAATTTTTTTTCATAATGGTTTTTGCCATCTCTAGAAGTCCAAAGGCATTAGCTTCTACCGGATTATCGAGAATTGTGAACCCGTTTTTCTCTAATAGCTTTTTGAATCCAGGTAACAGACAGCCGCCACCAATGGCCCAGATTTCATCTCCTTGGTGTTTGGCATCTAGTGTCAGACTGACTGGTTTCTTCAAATACTTTTCATACCAATCTTTTAAACAAGTGCTGTAGACATCTTTAATATCGATATCACGGCTGTACTTGGTATGYCCCATTTCCAAAACATATCGGATTTTGGAGGGGTCGCCGACTTTACCACCATTGAGGTGTTTCATTTTTTGGGAAATATCATCGATGAGAACTTCRACACCTGCGGGGTAGGGGGTGTGAACTTCGCGCTTACCCTGGTTGTAACGAGAATACAGAGTCGTACCATTACCAAAATCTAAAACGGTTAATTTTGGGGGAAGTAACTGCCCGAACAATGCACCCATGCCCTCTGGAACKACTTTGAGGACTTCTAGWGTGACATCTGATTTTTTGCCAGCAAGTATGGGTTGATATTCTCCGTTGAGTTTTTGTGTTAAGTKTTTTGCYAAACCAACATCATGTAAGCTGACGACTAATTTTAAATGCCAAGCCTTACGGTGTGGCAGATGTGCCAAKGCACCAAATAATGTKARGAGSGCATTGTTGAYTTTATTTTCATTGTGATCYGTATTGCGGTCAAAATGATAACCWGTGCGGAAAGCGGATTCGCCAACGGTGTAAGCAGTACCGTTAAAAAYAACTCTTCCKGGGACATCTTCCATGTCGGCGGTGGAAATATAGCTGGGGACACGAACRACTTCAAAGCCATCGACTAAAAGTTTCAGGCTGCCATAACCGTTATCAAAGCCAGCRGGAAAAATTTTTTGCAAAGTGTGAATGTTAGACATRGGRGATAAGTGAATAAGATTTGTTKAAGAAAATGATCTGTTTAGATGAGAGGGTGCAGGAGACAGAGGAGAAAACGTGCTGCCAGTTTTTTCTGTGCTTGTGTGAGTTTATCAGAATTTCYTTGGGGGTCAAGTGGGGTATAAAGTGATAATCAGAAAAAGTACCCTAAGCATCACCTAKATATACCCTATATAGGGGCTAAATTGTCATCAAATTYCTCAAAGTGTTTTGGGGTATATATAGCCCCCATATATACCCCAAAGTGAATTTGTAAAATTTTTATTGTTATGATAGTCAGTGATAAATAATTTTATTTTGGGGAGCAAAATAAAATTATTTACAACTGATTCGGCAATGGTGTGTTTTTTTTTGTGAAAATAAACGCTTTTAAAATAGATGCAAAGCACAAAAAATTATTGCTTTTTTAGTGTTGCATAGCAAGCACGAGCAAAATTCACTTATGTCAAGTAGTTAAAAAAACTGTCAAAAAAGCTGATGTTATGAATGTAGAAAGCTTAATTAATAAAGGATAAATTTTGAATTAGGGCAAAGTGATATAGAAATTAGTTTGTATGAATAGTTACTATCTAGGTATGGGTTCAGCTTTCTCAACTGAATTATCATTTACGCCTAAAGTCAATTGTAAAGGAGTTTTGGACGGATAAGCTTTCACTACTTGTCGATAAACCTCATAATTAGTAGGTAAAGTTTTCTGTGCATCACCCACTTCATAAGTCAGTTGGTACTCTACGTTTTTCAACAATTGGGGTCTGCCTGCCTCTTCTTGAGGTCTTTTGCGTTGTTCGATTTCATCAACACTGGGGCGCGGGGGTAAAGTAGGCCACCATAGCCCTCGCTCATCTGCCTCAATAACTGCTCCTGGGGGTTTTAATCCATTTTGATTTAACGCTGAAGTAGTAGCAAAAGTTTCAACACGTGGCTGTGGATTATTGGTTAAGTTATTGGCATATTTAACTTGCCAAGTATAACTAGTGAGCGCTGTAGCTTCATAATCTTCAGTTGTCGCTGTGCTACAACTCGTAAGTGTGAGCGCTGTTAGTAAAATCATTGAAGAAGAAAAAAATTTTAGTTTTTGCATTATTCTCAATTAATATTTTCAGTAGTTATTATTGCACTTTTGTGTATGAGGGCATTGTAGCCAACTAAATGCAGCAACAGCGAATCATTACTTTTAAAAAGCATATTCGTAGCCATCAGCCTTGTGAATGGTTGTTAAATATTTAGGGTGAACATCAAATCGCTTATCAGGGAACAGCAACGTTCCCATCGTGTTGTATTGTATTAACTGCTGCCGCATCTTCGAGCGGTACTTTGGCTTGAGCTAAAATCAGCCGACGCAATTCTGGTTTTTTAGCTAAAAATTGCTCGACTGGTTGATTGCCCTTGGATTGGTTGCAGTTGTGACAGGCAATGGTAAGGTTACTCACGTGATCGCTCCCGCCTTTCGACTTGGGATGAATATGCTCAATCTCAAATGGTACATTCTCTACACCACAGTAAACGCATTTTCTACCCCACTTCTGGAGCAAATATTCCTGCACCTTAAAGCCGAATAACTCACCCTGTTGATATTTGATACCTGTTATTTCAGGGTTTTGGAGTTGTTGCAAATCAAAACGCACTAACTCTTGAGAGATTGCCGTAACTGGGCATAGTTTTCTGAGCCGCCGGCGATACGGCTTTCAAATGATGGCGGTAGCCATCCTGTCTTACGTCGCCTGTTTAAATTGAGTAATTCTCTCGCCCGTGCTGGGTCTCAAAATTTTCTTGGCTTTAGGTAGAAGAGTGTCAATTAACCAAAACGTTTTGGTTAGGTGCTTACCAGTAAACAGTCAGCCCTCGCGTTACGTTCCAGGTGTAACGCCCAGCAGTTTTTGGGTTTACCAAAAGTATATTTGATAAGGCGGGACATTTTATTTTTTGGATATTCCTTAACCTAATTGTTCTTGATCAGTGATACTATAAACCATCCGTTTTGGTTAATTAACTTATCGTAATAAAGATTAGTTGAAAAATTAGCTAAAAAGTGACAATTTTGTGGAAATGAATATAATCGTTTCAAAGTGAGAATTGCTTCTATGGCAAAATCTATATCTACAAAAACTGCCACGAAACCTGAAAAGTTTCCTAAAATTGTGGCATTTGCAAATCAGAAAGGTGGTGCAGGTAAATCAACAGGATCTGTTCATGCTGCTGATTGGTTTACTCAAATGGGGCATTCCACTATTTTAGTGGATGCAGATGGACAGGAAAGCTCATCCAGTTGGTTAAAGGATTTGAAATTACCTTGTAAAGTTATCAACGATCCAGAAATTTTGTTTGACGAGCTACCAAAGTTGGCAGAGTCTTATGATGTGGTGATTGTTGATGGACCAGGAAATGCAAGTGAGGTAACAAAAGCAATTCTGATCCGATCTAGTTTAGTCCTAATTCCTTGTAGGGACTCAATGATTGACCTAGCAAGTACAGGCAAAATTGTTCAGTTTGTGCGTCAAGCTCAGGAAATTCGAGGAGGACTGCCTATTGCAGCACTTTACCTTAATGCAGTTAAAGACAACACTATTTTATTACGGGAGGCTAAAGAAGCTTTGCAAAGCGGTTTTATACCGTTACTGAATGCCACCCTTCCTGATCGCCAATGTATTAAGGATGCACCTGGACAAGCTAGCACAGTATTTCGGATGAAAGGAGAAGCTCCTAAAGCAGCCGCAAACGCTTTCATCAAAATTTTGACAGAAGCTTTAAAATTATTTGAATCTGAATCATGACTACTAGACGAAAACTCAAGGATAATATTGCAAATAATGAAGAACTGAGCTTTGTCTTTGGGCAATCTGCTGCTCAGAAAATTGTGCAAACAGCGGAGATAACAAAAGAAGAAATTGTTGCTTATGATGCAATTGTTTGCACATTCACATTTATTCCAGATGGTAAACCAGTCCGGCACTATTATGATCCTGATGAGCTACACCAATGGGCACTGAATGATATCAAACCCAATGGAATTCGTTCTCCTTTGTGGGTTCGTCCCCACCCCAATCAACCTGAAAAATATGAACTTGTTGCAGGATTGCGGCGTTTAAAAGCAGCAGCAATTGCGAATTTAGAAAGTGTTCCGGCTAAAGTTTTTGATTGGGACGACCGTACAGCTTTCCATGCTGCAATATCAGAAAATACAAATCGTCGTGATTTCAGTGCTTTAGAGGAGTTAGATAATACTTTACGATTGCTGGAAATTCAATTGGGATATGACACTGAACAAGTTGTCAGTTTCCTTTATCGGATGAACAACGCCACAAAAAGTACTATTAACCAAAACGTTTTGGTTAGCGAAGAAGCTGAACTTGTCAAACAGATTTTTGACTTATTTGGGCGAATCACTTGGCAATCGTTCGTGGCAACTCGACTTCCCTTGTTGAAAAAACCAGTAGAGATATTGAATGCAATTCGTCAGGGCAAAATTCATTATACTAAGGGAATTTTACTAGCTACTGTCAAAGATGAAGACACTAGGCAAAATCTTTTAAAAGACGCTATTAGTAATTCTCTTAGCTTTACTGAAATTAAGCAAAGAGTTAAAGCCGCTAATAATATTACAAAACCACTCACCAGTTCTACCAACCTCAAGCAACGTTTAACTAAAACAGTTCAGATGGCAAAAAAGAACAAAATGTTGTGGAATGATCCAAATAAAACTTTGCGAATAGAGCAGTTACTTACTCAATTAGAAGAGATTGTAATGAGTTAACCTAAAAGCTGATCCCCTAACTGCACAAATGTTGTTAGCTGCGTTTGATTTTTTTGATAGGTTATATGGATTTATTTGACCAGCATCTTATACAGATAACTGAAAAAGAAGCACCGCTTGCCGCTCGGATGCGTCCACGAACAGTTGATGAATTTGTTGGTCAAGACCATATAATCGGTATAGGAAGGCTTTTACGCTGTGCTATAAGTTTAGACCAATTATCTTCGTTGATCTTTTATGGGCCACCAGGTACGAGTAAAACCACACTGGCACGTGTGATTGCCAATACTACTCGTGCTTATTTCATTGCTATAAATGCTGTACTTTCAGGAGTCAAAGAAATTAGAGCCGCAATTGAAACTGCTCAATAATAGAAGGTATACACGTTGCTCCTTTAGAAATACTGACCTATGGAACTACTGATAGAGTTAGTGAGCGCTGGTTGCAACGTACGCTTTCTCAGATAGGTACACAATTAGCAGCAGTACGCGATCGCATTATCGATTTAGCTCAAATACAACGACATCATGTAGTGCTGGATCTGAATGCAGGAGCTGGTCTACTGACTTGGGAAGCAATACTACAAGTGCCAGAAGGTGGCGTTTATGCTTGTGTTCACAATAGTTCGGAGGCGAATGCTTTGCGTGAACTTGCAGCAACACTTCCAGAATTGATGCGTCCAACAGTTGTAACCGCATCAATAACGGAGCTACCTGCGGTTTTAGCTTCTCAAGCACCAGGAGTGCAATTTGACTGTATTATCGGGCGTAATGCACTAATGTATGTGCCTGATAAAGTACAGGCTGCCCAAATTTTCACTAAATTAACATCCAAATCAGGAAAGCTGATATTAGCCGAAACAGTACCCCGCCATACCCAAAGATTTTATCGTTTGCTCGAAGCGAACTGGTTAGATGCCCAATTGTACAAACGATTAGTTGTGGCAGAAGAAGCAATTTACACTGATCATTCAGATCCTTTGCTCAACTGGGATGCTGATGACTTACGTAGTACTTTTGAGTCAGCAGGAATAGCCGTAAAGGTGATGCTTGAGAGAAATTCAACGCAAATGTACATTTCTTCTGCCTTACTAAACCGTTTATTTACGGCTAATACTAAACGACAGAGTTATGTGGATCGTTTTAGTCAAAACTTGATGCCAGTCCTTATACCCCACATTCCGCACCCGCAACTGTCACACTCCAAAGAAACCGATATATTTAGTACATAAGAACTAATTGCTGGGAGAATTGGCTAGAATTTATTAGAACTAAATAAGAATTATTACTATTAATGTAGATATACAGTTAATAAACTTGGACTTTGTACAAAATTTTGGTTTTTAGGTAATTTTTATGGAAAACTTGGTTCAGAATCATTG
>JAKOMP010000169.1 GCA_022241785.1 Cyanocohniella sp. LLY
AGATTAATAAGGGAGCATCCCACTTTTTTGAATGTCATTGCGAACGCAACGAAGTGGAGTGTTCGCGTAGCGTGCCGGAGGCTCTAGCAATCGCATGGTTTTATTCTTAGTGCGAGACTTTGCGATTGCTGAGTCGCAAAGCGACACGCTACGCGAACGTCGTTCCTCCTCGCAATGACATTTATTCTCTAGGTGCTAAATAAAAACTGGGATGCACCCGATTAATAATAAGTCTTTTTCCTATAGATTAATGATGATAAATAAAAACTGCTAATACCCCAGCACAGGACTGTTCTAGTCATTAACAGAAACTTGTTCCTGTGATATTAATACCAGATTCCACAGCTAAAATCTATTTCTTTACTATGCAGGGAGATATTTCAGCAAATAGACTTTAAATAGATAACCGTTTAATTTAGATTTTTTTGCTAACTCTTTTATATAGCTAATTTCTTAGGTAAAATACTTCTATCTTGAGAAATACGAATTAAATTATCTTTAATCAGCCTCAAGCTAGATGTATTTATTTTCATATTCTTTTACTATTTCTATCATGGTGAATATTGTATTTATTTTCAAGATTCAGGTTTGAGATGGGGATGTAAGTTCATTAGCAATCACTCCCCACCCCAATTAAATCAGCAATTAACAGCAATTTGTCATAACTACGGTTGAGATAGACGCTGTTGGTAGTAGTTAACAATTTGTGCGGAAACATCAGACACACTCAGACCATCAGTTTGCATCTCTACGGCATCCGCTGCTTTTTGGAGTGGAGAAACTTTACGGGTACTGTCTTTCCAGTCACGTTCGGCAATATCCCGTTCTAGCTTCTCTAAACTCACTTCAGGTTGACCTTGTTGCTTAAAGTCTTGCTGACGGCGACGCGCGCGTTCATTGACAGAAGCAGTTAAGAAGATTTTAACTTCGGCATCGGGGAATACATAAGTACCAATGTCTCGTCCTTCCGCGACTAAACCACCTTTTTTACCCCAGCCTTGCTGTTTTTTCACCAGTGCTTGACGCACAGCAGTTTGGGCAGCTATGGCTGATACTTGAGATGTCACCTCAACGGTGCGAATTGCCTGGGTAACATCGGTATGATTAATCCAAACCTTGACTGGAGATTTTAAATCATGGCTGGGAGTCAGTTCAATGTTACACCGATGAGTTAATTCTGCGATCGCACACTCATCATCAATGGCCACACCTTGTTGCAGCACTAGCCACGTCACAGCCCGATACATGGCTCCTGTATCTAAATACACTAGCCCCAACTTAGCTGCTACTTGACGAGCCACCGTAGATTTGCCAGCA
This sequence comes from Cyanocohniella sp. LLY, assembly GCA_022241785.1. Classification (GTDB taxonomy): domain Bacteria; phylum Cyanobacteriota; class Cyanobacteriia; order Cyanobacteriales; family Nostocaceae; genus Cyanocohniella. The sequence goes on from JAKOMP010000169.1 coordinate 1,318, forward strand.
CCCGCAGGCCCATCAATGGCGATGATAGGTTGACGATCGCGCAAAATGGTATTATCAATCAAACGTGTAGAACCAAGACGAGCTGCGATCGCCAGCATTCCTTCCTCCTCAATTGTTTCTAAAGACATTAACGTAGTCGGTTCAACCAATTCAATATATTCCACAAATAGAGTACTAACCTTTGCCAGTTCTTGCTGTACCACCGTTATCAGCTTGCTACTGTCACGTACACCTGCCTTGAAAGCAACTTCTGCTTGCCGTAAACCTAGAGATAAAACCGTTGCTTGCTCTTTTTCTTGTGCAGTCAAATATTGATTGCGAGAACTAAAGGCAAGTCCCGACGCTTCCCGCATTGTCGGACAAGCAACAATTTCTACTGGCAAATTCAAATCAGCTACTAACCGTTTAATAATAGCTAGTTGCTGACCATCTTTTTGTCCAAAGTAGGCTCGCTCAGGTTGTACCAAGTTCAAAAGCTTAGTCACAATGGTAGCCACACCTTGAAAGTGACCTAGCCGAGAACGGCCACACAAACTTGCCATCATAGCAGACGGTGGTATCACTTGTGTAACTTTAGATTCTTGTATACTTTTCTGGGGAACACCCATTTCTTCCGGAGTAGGTGCAAAAATCGCATCTACCCCTGCTTGCTTACAAAGTTGTTGGTCTTGCTCTAAAGTCCGAGGATAACGTCCATAATCTTCGTTGACACCAAATTGCAGGGGATTGACGAAAATACTGACAATCACCGTAGAATTTTCTTGCCTGGCTCTTGCAATCAAGCTTAAATGACCTTGATGTAAACCACCCATAGTTGGCACCAAACCGACTGCTGTCTGGTACCAGCTAGTCATTTCATTTAGTACCAAGTCTTCGGAAATTTTTAGCTTGTTGTCTGAGTAGCGTTTAGTTAAATAGCAGCGTAAAGCTGCGACTGTTGTCAGCAGGCGCACAAAATACCCCTAGTTCTTTTTAAGCCTCTCCCCCGTTAGTTTATATCTGAAATAGGGGAAAGGGCTAATTGAACTAGGGGAATTAAAAATTAGGGAATAGGGAGTAGGGAGTAGGGAATAGGTAAGAATCTAGCTAATCTCCTCTTACCCTAGCCCCTAAGCTCTAGCCTCTAGGATCATCTTCCCAGAACTTCAATTTTTACTGGTGCTACACCACTATTGATCATGCCTATAGACCTAGCTGCACCGGTAGATAAATCGATTACCCGACCCCGAATAAATGGGCCACGGTCATTGATTCGCACCACGACAGAACGACCGTTGCGGGCGTTGGTCACCCGGACTCGTGTTCCAAAGGGTAGGCTGCGATGAGCTGCGGTCATGGCTTCTGGATTAAATCTCTCACCAGTAGCAGTAGGTCTGCCAGCAAACTCACGACCGTAAAAGGAAGCTATACCTTGAAAACTGAGCCGCCTATTGCTAGCTATTTGTTGTGCCGGCTGAGGCATAGAAATAGGCGTGGGTTTTGGTAGATTAGCAATTTCTGTGATGGGAGATGCATTACCCATAAGTCTCCGCAAGCGATTGGTTGCTTGCAATGCATCTTCTGCTAGATTTTTGGTGGTACCTGCTAGCCGGGTATTTTGATTGATTTCCACCAATTCTTGGTCATTGATTTTGATCGTATAACGAGCGCTTGGCTGTTGCTGAACTGGGGCGCTTTTGTTTTGAGCCTGATTACCGCCTGTAGTCTCGTTTTTGTCTTTCCAACTTACAGTAATCTTATCAGCCTCTACATCATTCCGGACTAGCTGATTAATACTAGCTGCTATTAGACCAGCTCTGTGAACTGGGTCATCTTGAAGCGAGTTATTTTGTTGGTTACTCGCATTCGCTAAATTCCCAAGACTGGTCAATTGGGCTGAGTCACCAGCAATAAGGGCGTACGATTGCACGCCCTCAGAATCTCCAATTTCTCCAACTTTATTATCAACACTTGCAACTGGCTGAGAACTCAAAAATGTGAGAACTGGAATATTTTTGATAAACAGAGTCGCCGCCTTACGACCTTCAATGTTATGAGGATGAATGCTTGTGATCACAACATCCGAGGTTGGTTTCTCTGCTGAGGATTGAAACTCTCCTACCTTGACCACCTCTTTAACTGGTGATTCTGGGGAAACTTGAGTGGCTTCCTTGGTAGTTTGAGTGCGCCCCGATAAAGGCATTCCCCAAACAGCTAGAAACAGAGCGACAATAGTCCACAAATATCTTTGATTCATGCGTCCGATTTTAAAGCGACTGTAGAACAGCAGTTACTTAGTTCGCGGGTTTTTGTGCCAATTAAAATGGCATATTCCTAATAACTCGAACTTGTTCCGCTTTCACTTTTTGTTTGTAACTGCAACAGACTAACATGAACTTTTGTGCTTGGGGATCAGGGTTTTAGCGTAGAGAATCATAACTTTATCCATTTTTAATTGCAATTTTTAGGGTGAAACCTTTCTCAAATGCGGATTTTGACGATGTAACGTTTTTTTCGCAGATCAAAAATTTCTATAGGAAAATTTAATGATTTGGGGATTTTTAATTAGCTGTAACCCTCCGGATGAGAAAATGTACTTTATGAGACATATAAAATTTTAAAATACTATTTATTACAATTTCATATATTTAAGTAAACCCGCTCTACAAATGCTTGATTGAATTGCGTTTAGAAAGTTCTCATATTGTTGTATAATCGTTGTGTATCATGACTTACAAATAATATTTTCCGAAAATAAATCCCCCGTAATCATTTTTGTTTAAGTATTTTAATTACATGCTTTTTACGGTAATATGCTGATTTTATGAAAATCTTATAGTATTAAATAAAACTATAGCTTACGCAATAATACACAAGATATTAAGTAATTAATGTATCTATTTTTTTTCTTCTATTAAAGTAAAACTAATAATGAGACAATTAAAAATGCTTGATTAACATGTGCTAATAAGTTCATGTGTATCAAAAATTACGCAAAAACTCGCTTGCTATATTTAATCAAGTATGGTTTTTTTTAGCAACCTATCGGCCTCATGGCAAATTCAGTAAATCCAGAAGATTTAGAAATACTTCCATCGCCACTTTTAGCTGTTCTCAACGATTTGCATTCTCAATACAAGTCTTTAAATGAAGGTACACTAGCAAACTATATTCCAGAACTAGCAAAGGTAAATCCGGACTTATTTAGTATTTGTATTGCGACTGTAGATGGCAAAATTTACAAAGTCGGGGATGACCAACAGACATTTACCATCCAGTCAATATCTAAGGTGTTTACTTACGGACTAGCCCTAGAAGATCATGGACGGGATTATATATTGACGAGAGTAGGCGTAGAACCAACAGGAGATGCATTCAACGCGATTATTCTGGATGAGCCATCAAAGCGACCGTATAACCCAATGGTAAATGCCGGAGCGATCGCCATCACTAGCTTAATCAAAGGATCTGGCCCCACAGAACGCCTCAACCGGGTTCTAGATATGTTTCAAAGATACACCGGGCAGGATGCACTAGTGGATATATCAGTATTTACTTCCGAACGTAGCACGGGACATCGGAACCGCGCGATGGCACACCTGATGCTGAACTTTGGCATGATTGACCACAATATTGAAGAAGCTTTAGATCTTTACTTCCAGCAGTGTGCTGTGATGGTGAATTGCCAAGACTTGGCCGTAATGGCAGCTACTCTTGCCAACAAGGGTATAAACCCAGTCACAGGTAAACAGGCAGTAAATAGCCTTTATATTAAAGATATTCTCAGTGTCATGTACACCTGCGGTATGTACAACTTTGCGGGTGAATGGGCTTATAAAATTGGGTTTCCGGCTAAAAGTGGTGTTTGTGGAGGAATTATGGCTGTTGTCCCCCATAAAATGGGCATTGCAGTATTCTCGCCACTATTAGATGTGCGCGGTAATAGTGTCCGGGGAGTGAAAGTATGTGAAGAACTTTCTCAACGGTTGCAGTTACATCTATTTGAATGTTCTGGAGAAGACTAGTACCGCTGCGCGGAAGTCAAAAGTCAAAAGTCAAAAGTCAAAAAGCTTATTTTATAGGCCTTTCATTAATTTCAACTGGTCTGTTTATTTATGCCGACTTGTGCTATGGGCTAGACAGTAACGCCCAAAAATTAAATATGAGTCTTATATATAAGCATTATTCTCAATTTGGCGACAGTTATGGGAGGTAGAGAATGGCACAGGTTGTGATTGTCGGTGCGGGGCCAACAGGTGCAGCACTGGCCCTACTGCTTGTACAGCGCGGTATTGCGGTGACACTAATTGAAGCGGCTAAGGACTTTTATCGTGTATTTCGCGGTGAAGGGCTAATGCCCAGCGGGTTAGATGCACTGGCACAAATGGGACTATCCGCATTGTGGCAGCAGATTCCTCATCGACAACTCAACGCCTGGGAATTCATTATTAATGGGAAACCGTTATTTCGAGTAGAGGAGCCAATGGGGGCAAATTTACCCTGTACACTCGTATCACAACCGCCCCTGCTCCAAGCATTGATTTTAGAAGCGCAAAATCATCATGAATTTAAATTGATCCAGGGTGTCACTGTTAAAGATGTTTTGTGGAATGATCAACGTGTTGCCGGTGTCTTACTCAGCGATGGGCAACAAATTGCTGCTGATCTTGTAATTGGGGCAGATGGCCGCAACTCAGTTGTGCGCGAACGTGCAGGCTTAGAATTAGTCCGCCAACCCAAAAATATAGATATTCTCTGGTTTAAACTGGCCTCAACCCCTGAGTTTGCTGAAGATAATGTGTTTCGGACTATTGTGAATAGCGATCGCGTGTTTAGCATCTTTCATGGAGCCGAGTCAGGTAAACTACATCTGGCTTGGGTTGTGTCCGCCAACGAAAAAGCAGACTGGAAACAAGCAGACTGGCGAGAAATTTTCGTTTCTTTATCACCTTTATGGTTAGCAGAACATTTCCGCAATCATGCAGACACCATCGAATCTCCAATTAAATTGTCTGTGGTAGTCGGTTCTTGTCCCCAATGGCACGCACCAGGGGTAATGCTGTTAGGCGATGCGGCACACCCTATGTCTCCTGTCCGCGCTCAAGGAATTAATGTCGCATTGCGTGATGTCATTGTGGCGGCTAATCATCTTGTACCTATATTGCAGAGTCAAGCTGAACATCAATATATAGATATAGCATTATCAAAAATTCAAGCAGAACGTGAGCCAGAAATTCTCCGCTCCCAGCAACTTCAATTACAGGAAGCTGCACAAGGTGAACTAATGCGAAAGAATTCACTGGTGCGATCGCTGTTGGTACAACTTGCTCCCTGGTTCGGTAATATTATCAAACAGTCTTGGTTAAGGCGACAACGGGAAATGCGTCAGGGCATAACTCAGGTAAACTTAATTGTCTAATCATCCCGTACCTACTCCCTTCTCGCCATTACCTGTTTAAGCAAGATTTACAATCCGAATCTCAATCAGCCGGGGATGGAGATTCGGATTGCCCATTATCCTCCATACACCTCAAAATACAACCCCATTGAACATCGGTTGTTTCCTCTTGTGACTTGTTCTTGTCAAGGGGTAATTTTTGAGAGTGTTGAGATAGTCGAGGAGTTTCACAATACCTCGTAGGAGAAGAAAGAAAAATGTATCACTCGTATTCAACCCATGTAATCAAGCCGCAAATCCGAGTGCTTGTACTGCCATATTCATATATATAGATATCGTGTCAAATTGAAATATCCTGCCACAAAGGCTTTGTCAGCAAAGGATAGAGGGACTTGAAAAAAAAAGTTAGAGAAAACACTTGACGAAACCGAAAGGAGTAGATATATTAGATAAGTGCCAAAGCGAAAGCCGCCGCACCTGAACCGTGAAAAAAAAATATTTTGAAAGCTTAAAKAAAAACCAATCCTCGTCAAAAAGATTGAAGTYTGGGAAAGATTCCCAGAAAGAAAATCAAAAAAAATACAGGATTCCGAAATAACTAGTTAATAGTTKAAATCGGAGCCACAAACTCRAAACACAACAAAACGGAGAGTTTGATCCTGGCTCAGGATGAACGCTGGCGGTATGCTTAACACATGCAAGTCGAACGGWMTCTTCGGAKWYAGTGGCGGACGGGTGAGTAACGCGTGAGAATCTAGCTYYAGGTCGGGGACAACCACTGGAAACGGTGGCTAATACCGGATGTGCCGAAAGGTGAAAGATTTATTGCCTAGAGATGAGCTCGCGTCTGATTAGCTAGTAGGTGTGGTAAGAGCGCACCTAGGCGACGATCAGTAGCTGGTCTGAGAGGATGATCAGCCACACTGGGACTGAGACACGGCCCAGACTCCTACGGGAGGCAGCAGTGGGGAATTTTCCGCAATGGGCGAAAGCCTGACGGAGCAATACCGCGTGAGGGAGGAAGGCTCTTGGGTTG
>JAKOMP010000170.1 GCA_022241785.1 Cyanocohniella sp. LLY
AGGTCAAGTAGAAGTAGAGGCAGCTAAAGGCTTATTTACTGATTGTAAAGGTAAACAAGCACAAAACTTTTGTCATTATCTCGATAAACATCGCCAGCGCATTATCAATTACGAATACCATCAAGCTGAGGAAATTTGTTCAATTGGTTCTGGGTCGGTTGAATCTGCCGTTAAACAAGTTGACCGTCGAACTAAGATTTCTGGAGCGCAATGGAAGCGCGAAAATGTGCCTCAAGTCCTTGCTCATCGTTGTGCCTACCTCAATGGATTATTATCGGTTTGAGCTACTTCAAAAAATGAGATGCTCCCATGCTTAACCCCATATTCAATAGCAACGCGTATTAATTCATTCCGAGCGGCAGATAAAAGCATTCCTGGAATTGCAACAATAAACCTGTCAGCAGTTTGCACAATTGGGCGGACTAACAGTTCACCATTGTCAACTTGGTAATTAGTAAGTGAAACTGTGCCTAATGGCAATATCAATTCTTCTAGAGCAGAAGATGGTAGATTGCGTGTAGTCAGTAAATTAGATAATTCCGACTGACTGAAAGATACAGCTTTCTTCAACTGTACAAGGCGTTGAGAGGACGGGATAACCACGTTGTCTCTTGGTGCAGAGATTGGCTCTATCCCTCTTTCAAGTCCGGCGCGGCGAGCTATCTCATTGCTCAAGGCTAAAACTGCTAGGAAAAGTTGCCGAGCTTTTCTTTCAAACTGATAGTTTGGAAATGGGTTAGGGTGAAAAAATATTGCATTTATCAATTGTCGCCAGATGAAAGTAGACTCTTCAGCGATGCCTGGAAAAACTATATAAGAGCCACCATAAAAAGTGAAAGCTTCAGTAAAAGGGTTGGCAAATGGATCTTCCATCCAAATGAAAGACTTCAAACTTGATGAGTCATTGCAAATTTTTTCAAGCTGCTTGAGGTTGGCTCTCGTTTTATTACCAAAGCCTTTACTATTTACAGAAGCGATTGCATGAGCAAGAACTTCAAACCTGATAGCACGCTCGGCATTCTCTGGCATCAACTGCAATCCTGCAACAGCTGCTAGTAAGTCAACCGGATCATATACCGAGAGGATATTAATGAACTTACTCAAAGGATTTTGTTGACTCCGATAGAGTCTTTGTGGGTTTTTGGAATCTGTCGTCATTAAATATTAAAAATACGGATGATTAGGTTTCTGGCTCATGTGAGATCCACTCAAATCGCCGCTTTAAGTCATTGCAGTGACTAGGTGGTAAAATTCCATCATGCTGAAGTCTGCCAACTACAATCCCTGGTGCAATGCCAATTTCAGCAGCAAACTGCTCAATGCAAACTTTAGTACGTTGTTGACCTGATGCTAAAAATCGCTTTAACTCAATAGGGGGGATAAGTATGTCCGCAGCAAATTTGTTTGCTTCTTCCTCCTTTGCTAAATCCTCAACAGCAGCAACACCTTTGCCTTCAAGGAAGACATCACGCTTACCATGCAACAGAATATGACCTGATTCGTGGAAGAAAGCGAACCACAGATGGTCATCAGTTTTATGCCGCAGGCTGAGTTGAATTAACGCTTTTTGTGGATTTAACCAGCGTGTTGCTCCATTGACTCTTGCCTTGGGTAGCTGCGGTATAAAAACCACAGCTACTCCTGTCTGGGCGCACAATCGCACAACTTCTGGTTGAAAAACCTCTGGTGGTTTCATTGTTAGAGCGCGGACTTGTAACAGTGCCTCCCTAAACTTATTTGCATCATAGGTAGCGCAAGGAATCTCAGATGCTTCAATTTCTCCTTGACGCAACCAAGCGGCCATTGCTCCAGGCTCACTTTGAAAAGCTTGCGATTTGCGAAAATCCACATGAGTACTACACCAGATTCCCTCCCATTGTTCAGGGGAAGCGACGGCGAAAAAATTTAGCACTTCCCGCAATTGCTCAACCTTGTTTCGATACTGTTGAATCCATCGAAACTTAATCATCGCTTTTACTGGGATTTGGTTAAGCCATTCTACTTGCGTTTGCAAGCGGTTCTCTTCTTCAAGTCGTGCTAAAGCTTCTCGATATTGTCGTTCGCGGTTGTTCCAAAAACTAGCGGGGATACCTAACACACGCTCTAGCTGCAATGCTGTTTCAGGAGTAATAGCTGCTTTTCCATTGATGATTTCGTTAATTGTTTTTTTAGGTCTCCCTGTACGTTCCGCCAGTTCTGCTTGAGACATACCCCGCTCTTCAAGAATTTCTTGAAGTGTTTCGCCAGGAGGAGAGACGTAATCTGGCGTGTATCGATTTTGGATTGTGTTACTCATGAGTATTTTCCACGCCCAGTATTCTAACGGCAGTTACTTTATTCCAGTCGATGCCACCATCTGGCTTAGTAGGAATTGGTTCATCTGCTGGCTCAAATATTAGCCGGTACGGATGATCTAAATCGAGCGATAGCTGACCTGCCCGATCTTGCACTAATTCGTGGCATCTTCCTGGAAGATTTCGCATATCTTCCAATACATTGACAGCACGTAAATCATCTAGTCGTCTTCGGATGCGGTTTGCTCTATCTGCACCATGATTTTTCTCTAGAAGCCTTTGGTTATTGCACTCTTTTTCAAATTTACGATTATTAAATACAATATCCATTGTAGCAAACTTCTACTAATATTGTTAACCCTTAAGGTTAATAACATTCTAGGCGCTTGAACTAAAAATGACAGCAATTACCCAAAAATTACCGTAAAGCTGCCTTATGGTAGTACATTTGTTCTAAATCGGCTTCATGCTCAAAATTTCAGCTTTTTCATCTAATAGGGTGTCCGCCGAGAGGTAGAGTCGAGGCATCTTGTTCAATTTTGGTGTTGGGATTTACAGCTTTCAAGTCTAAGTTCTTCTCTCCAATTTCTGCGCGGCTAACAGTCCAACTGCGATCGCTTCGCTGTTGTTGTGTCGGGTAATAGTAGTTAGGCGACATCTATTGAGAGGGGGCAGGGAACATCACCCATCATTTACCTCCAAAAGCCGCCTTAACTCCTGCTTTAAAACCTCCGGATCTGGCAAATAAAGTTGATATCTTGACACAAAAAGCTGATTAGAAATACCACCCGTCGCATACTCAACCAAAATCTCATCCTTATCTCGCGCCAACACAATCCCTATCGGCTCGTTGTCATCCTCCATATTCTCCTCAGCCCGAAAATAATTTAGATACATATTCATCTGTCCAATATCCTGATGACTCACCGCTCGCGTCTTCAGATCGATTAAGACAAAACACTTGAGAATGCGATGATAAAACACCAAATCCACAAAAAAATGCGTGTTGTTTAACGTAATTCGGTATTGCTGCCCAATAAATGCAAACCCCTTGCCCAACTCAAGTAGAAACTTCTCCAACTCAGCAATTAAACGATTTTCTAACTCACTCTCACGATAATTGCGGTCTGGTAAATCCAAAAACTCGAACACATAAGGATCTTTAACTACATCCCGCGCCGACTCGATCCGTTGCCCATCCTTAGCCAGTGCCAAAATCTCCGCCCGATCCTTACTCAACGCCACCCGCTCAAACAAAGCCGAATCCTTCTGGCGTTTCAACTCCCGCACACTCCAGCGATCTTGGATGCACTGCTGCTCATAAAATGACCGCGCCAAATCATCCGAAATAGCTAAAAGCTCCGTATAGTGCGACCAACTCAATTTGCCAGACAGTGTTTGGCAATTCTCATAGTTCAAATAAAACAGACGCATATACTGCAAATTAGAACGGCTAAACCCCTTACCATACGCCGCTTTCAAATCTCGTGAAAGCACCTGTAACAACTTACTGCCATATTCTGCCCGTTCCTTGCCCGCTTGCTCAAACTCGACAATATAACGCCCAATCTGCCAGTAAGTTTCTACTAAAACTGAATTTACCTGCTCAAAAGCCCGTTGTCGCCCCAACGCCAAACACTCACCAATCCGATCTAACAACTGCTGATATGAACCATCATTAACCGTTAAATCACTCATAACTCAAACCCCAACGAGAGCCAACTGCGTCTGAAATCTCCAAACAATTGTAATAATGTAATTATGTAATTAAAGACAAATGTAATAAATTACTTTATTACATTAGCTTTTTAGCTCCTCTTCAACTAGAGCAATCATATATTCCTTAATGGTCATACCTTTTTTGGTAGCACGGATTTTAATCTCCTGGTGCTGTGCTGAGGTGACTTCAAAAGTAATGCGCTTGCTTTTACCGTTGTTAGCTGAATCTATCCCTGTAGAAACAGGTAATTGATCACCATTGCGACTTTCCACCCATGCTGCTGCTTCTTCTTTTACAAGTGTTTTCTGAACACTCGGCTTTAAACTTAATTTTTGTGTTTTTTTAGTTTCTGCCATGATTCGTTTCCTCTGTTGCTTCTAATATTTCCTCAACAACTGCTCGTACTTCATCACTTGCAGCACTTTTGGGGGCAGTTTCCAAAACCGTACTTCCAATATTCAAACACTCAGCAAATGCTACCCTTTGACTTATTTGTGCTTTCAGCACTGGAAATGGGTATTCTTCTAAAACTTCCGCCACCTCTCGGCCAAGAGCAGTGTTCACTATCTTTCTGTTAATTAGAAATGCTGCTGTTAGGTCTGGTTTATATATAGTGGCCTCTTGTACCAGTTCTACTACCTCATGCACTGCCCACACGTCTAGGGGAGATGGTTGCACAGGAACCAAAACAAAATCTACTGCCATGATTGCTGATCTGGTTAAGTCAGAAACTCTTGGCGCACCATCAATAAAAACAAAATCATACCCCTGCGCTAGTTTGGGCAATTCTTTGTGCAAGATGGGACGATCCAAACCAATGACGCTAAATGGAGCTTCACCATTACGTGCTGCTGCCCAGTCACGGGTTGAGCCTTGAGGGTCAGTATCAACAAGTAATACTCGATACCCTTTCATAGAAAAAGCATGAGCCAAATGGATGGATACTGTAGTCTTGCCACTGCCTCCCTTTTGGTTCAAAACCGCAATTTTCATAAATGTGTTTTTGTAAAAATGTAATTCATTACGTTATGACAAATTCTGGAAAGTGACAATACCAAGCTTAATCCTAAATTTACAAATTTACAAATACGCAAAACATTATTATTACAAATATAATTAATTACAAATATACATTTGTAGCTAGAAGTTGACCATTTTTGCACGTCTGGTTTTCTCAGTAATTAAAAGTTAAATTAATTACAATCTTGTCCAGGGGGTGTGATTTGAAGAAAAAACTAAAGGATAGAGTTAGATTTATGGACAACTCTAATAGACTCTAAATTTATTGATGATATTTGATGAAGTAAGAAAAAAAAGTAAGAAAAATTTTGATTGAGAAGTAGAAAGGCTTGATTGATAAGGATTTCAGTCGCCAATGCTGTCCACCCTTCTTGCGCGATATTGGCTAAGAGATCGGAAAAGCTTTGAGTTACAGATGAGCAAGCTGGCGAGTGATTATTACTGAATTTTTCGCTAAAAATGTTTTTGAACCATATTTTTCACCAACTGGATACCCACTAGATGTAGCGAACTGCAAACATAAACGTTTCAAACTGCAAACAAGGCAATTGTCGGTGGGACGATAACATTGCCGCTTTTAGGGCTGTAAACTTATTCTTCCGTGAGAGCGATCGCATCCTTTTTTGATGCATTGGAACCATAATATTGCCGGAAATCAAAAATGGAATTATAAGCTTGCCAAAAAAAGGTAATCTTAAGATTTGATTTTCAAGTGGGTGTAGGATTACCAAATGCTTATGCCAGAGAAGTTTCAGCTTTTTAGGGGATTTCAATCCTACATTTTTAGTCCGGGTGCATTATCAACCATTTTATTGCCAAATGTATAGCCTGCAAGGATTAGAGACATTGGAAGGATAAGATTGCCAATTTTAATTAGAAGCATAAGCACGTAAAAACGGCAATATTATGCTTCCACCGACAATTGCCTTGTTTGCAGTTTGAAACGTTTATGTTTGCAGTTCGCTACAACTAGAAGCTGTACCATTTAAAGCTAACTGAATTTTGCAGTCTGAAACCCTTTTAATAACTTTTTTGAAGTAGAAACAAGTATCAAACCCATACAGGGTAACGTAAATACACCAAAGCTTAAAAATGCTTAAAACCCAGATATATCAAGAAAATAGGCAAACCTATGTCAAAATCTGTGTGTATATAAATTTGATGTTTTTTCTTGCTAGTTTTTGTCTAAGCCCACTACTTATGTTGCAACTGTAGAGGAGTAAAGTATGCCCATTATCTTTGTGCATGGCGTTTCTAGTCGAAAGTACAACAACTATGTCAAAACCTGGGAGGAAATTAAAAGAAATCTCCTAAAATACGTTGCTCCAGTCATAGTGACACCTACCAGCAACAAGCCTACTTTTATTGAAGAGGCTTTCTGGGGACATGATTCAGTTCCGTTTTATATGAATAGAAGAGCGAGTATTCCAAATAATGAAAGAGTTATGAAACTCATCAAGCAAAAAAGCAGTTGGATAGCTCGGAAAATAGAACAGTTTGAGCATATACCTGAATCTGATAGAGATGATTTTCTTTGGGATCTGATACCAGAAGCAGGAAAAAAGTTAATTGATTTACCGGGCTATTTATTTGGCAGAGTTGTAGATCCTTTAAGAGAACCTTTAAACGAAAATGTAACTTTATTTTTTGGCGATATTTTCTTCTATCTTGCTAAAAGAGGTACAGCAGATAATCCAGGCAAAATAACAACACAACTACTTAAGAAACTAATTGAAGCTCACAATATCAAAATAGAAACAGGAGAACCATTAATTGTCTTCAGTCACAGTATGGGAGGACAGCTTGTTTATGACATGATAAGTTATTACTTACCTAAGATTTCTCAAATACCAGAAAACGAAAAATTAAAGGATATATCTATTGATTTTTGGTGTGCAGCAGCATCCCAAGTTGGGTTGTTTAAAGAGATGAAAGTCTTTAAACAGGATGATGACGGAAGCACTGCTCAATCAAAACAGGATTTTCTTGAACTTGATTTAGGTGTGGCAACATGGAAAGACGAGATAGAGCCAATTGAGCAAATTGATTTTCCATCTCAGCACCTAAAGATTTGGTGGAATCTTTGGGATGACAGCGATTATCTAAGTTTTACAGTAGAACCCTTCATTAAGGAAGTTTTTGATGATCTGTATGATAGTGGTAAGTCTCCTGCACAGTCACATACTAGCCATTTTGATGATCTTGATTTCTATAAACAATTTGCTCTGTTAATTCAAGAAGCAAAATCCGTAAAGTGGGACAGACAGAAGTTTCTGCTGAAACAACAGTTACTCAACTTCAACCGCACCTAGTACCCTTAATGAAGCTTTTTGTGCATCGGTTAACCCTCTGACTCCGGCAATATTCATTCCTTCATAAGGTCGTGGGGCTTGAAGCGTTTTGTAGCATTCGCCAGTTCTGACACTCCATAGTTTAATCGTTTCGTCATGGCTTGCACTCGTAAGCATTTCACCGTCGGGGCTAAACTTCACCGACCACACCCGATTCGTATGCCCTGTGAACATTTTGAGACATTCTCCAGTATTTACATCCCATATCCGTACCGTTTGGTCATCACTAGCTGTAGCTAGTAATGAACCGTCGGAACTAAATGTCACAAA
>JAKOMP010000171.1 GCA_022241785.1 Cyanocohniella sp. LLY
AGTCCTTATACCCCACATTCCGCACCCGCAACTGTCACACTCCAAAGAAACCGATATATTTAGTACATAAGAACTAATTGCTGGGAGAATTGGCTAGAATTTATTAGAACTAAATAAGAATTATTACTATTAATGTAGATATACAGTTAATAAACTTGGACTTTGTACAAAATTTTGGTTTTTAGGTAATTTTTATGGAAAACTTGGTTCAGAATCATTGAAAGCTTGCTCTTCAATGACTAGAAAAAGATAGAAAAAACCGTTTTGAATCAAGAGAAAAATGAGAAAATTTAAACAGATACTTTGATTTGTTTCTGTTGCCATGTTTAGTACGAAAGACCTTGAATTGAAGAAGATAGACCATTTAGGGATAGTGGCAGGAATAGTAGATTCAATAGGGATTGTAGAAATAATTAATAATTTAATAGGGTCAGAGTCAGAAGAAAAAGTCAGTGCGGGTCAGGTAGTAAAAGCGATGATTTTAAACGGCTTAAGTATGATGTCACAGCCATTATATATGTTCCCAAAATTCTTTGAATTAATCGCTTGTGAACATTTAATTGGTGCAGGAGTAAAAGCAGAATATCTCAATGATGATAAATTGGGGAGAGTATTAGATAAATTATTTATAAAAGGACTAGATACAGTGTTTTTAGGAATCAGTTTAAATGCTGTAGAGATATATCAGATATCACTGTCATCATCACACTTGGATTCAACATCATTTCATGTAGATGGAGAATATGAATATAGTTTACCGTCAGTAATATTTAATAATCAAAAATTAGAAGATTCTTTAGGAAAAGAAGATCCAGAAAGAACATCACCACAAGCAATCAAGCTGACCTACGGTTATTCGCGTGACCATCGTCCAGACTTAAAACAGTTTATTACAGAATTAGTATGTTCAGGAGATGGAGATATACCAATATATATAAAAGCAGTATCAGGAAATGAAGTTGATTCTAAAAAGTTTGGAGAAATCGCAGTTGAATATCAGAAAAGAATACAAGTTGATAGTTTGATAGTAGCAGATAGCGCATTATATACAGAATCAAATATCAAATTAATGTCGAGTATGAAATGGTTGACCAGAGTACCATTAACGATAAAATCAGCAAAAAACTTAGTGATGAGTTTAGCAGAATCGGAATTTGTTAAAAGTGAAAAATCAGGATATTCTTATGCCGAGAAGAAAATAACTTATGGAGATATAGAACAAAGATGGTTAGTTGTACAAAGTCAAGATAGAAAAAAATCTGACTTGAAGAAATTATCGAAGAAAATAGAAAAAGCTTTGACTAATACTCAAAGTAAGTTAAGAAAACTAGCACAAGAAAAATTTGCTTGTGCTGCTGATGCTAGAAAAGAATTAACCAAAATAAGTAAAGAATTTAAATATCATCAGGTAGAAAATATCGAAATTATCGAAAAAAATCCTGATATCAAAGAAGAGAATCAGTCGAAATATTATCAAATCTCAGCAAGTCTTAGTGAAAATAAAGATGTTATTGAATCTGAAATATTAAGTGCAGGAAGATTTATAATCGCTACAAATGTTTTGTCAGATAAAGAACTGAGCAAGGAGAAAATGCTGTCTGAATATAAAGCGCAGCAATCATGTGAGAGAGGATTTAGTTTTCTCAAAAATCCTTTATTTTTAGCAGATAGTATTTTTCTGAAAAGCCCAGAAAGAATAGAAGCATTAGCGATGATAATGGGGTTATGTTTACTAGTTTATACTCTAGCACAAAGAGAAATTAGAGCAGCTTTGAAATCCTTAAACTATACTGTAAAAAATCAATTGGGAAAAGCCATAAACAATCCAACCATGCGATGGATATTTCAATATTTTCAATCAGTTCATCTTGTTACTTTTCAAGAAAAAACAGAATTTTATAATTTGACATCTGAAATAAAGTACATTCTTCTATTCCTTCCAGAAGCTTGCCGCAATTACTACAGATATATAAGTTGATTTATCAATATTATCAATATTATCAATATTTGAATTATCAAATTTGACGCATTAATTTTATTAATGCTCTGAAGTTTTTATGGCATTTTTAACTTTATTTTCAGACAAGCATAAGTTACAATGATGTATTAATAATTTAAACTAAAATTATATTATTAAATGTTCTACCAAACACCCTTATTATTTATTGCTCCTTATTGAGAATACATCTGATAAATTTTCCTATTCAAAATGTGTTTTTTAAGAGATAAATGTAATTTTTTACTCTTTTTTCATGAATTTACTTCCGTAATAACCGATTGTGACAGTCAAGGGTGCGGAATATGGGATACTATTCTGTTTGATTACGAAACCAAGCCCAAAACCAAACAGCAGGTTTTTCAAGCTACTCGCCGTACTTGTCAAGTCATTATCCAACAAGGCTGTGTTTGTGAAGTGGCACTTTTACCAGGGCCAGAAAAAGGAATTGACGATTGGGTTGTAGCTTTGGGCAAAAAGGCAGACAAAGCAGTATCGACAATGATTGCTGATGCCCTCACGTTCAGAGAATATCAACAAAGATTTTTCATCAATCGTGCCAGGGGACTGAGGAAGTACAAGCCTGATGTGACGGTCAACAGCCGTTTTTTGGGCAATGCCATCAATGCCTTACCTGAATCCGGGCTGGTTTGCTTACTTTCTGACATGGGGACAGGTAAAACCGAATTACTCGCCCGGATGAGACAAGCCCGACCACAGTTTAGTTTTTTAAATAACGGTCATCGCGTCAACCTGCTGAAAAATCTCAGTGAGCGACTCAAAACTGCCATGTACTCCGCGATGGCTTATGGGGACTGGGGCAAAGTCAAAGCCCTCAGTATTACTGTAGATTCATTGTATAAAATGGCGAATGATTTACAGGCTTATGATATTCTTTTTATCGATGAAGCTTGTCAGTACCTCGCTCACCTGCTCAAATCTAAAACTTGCAAAGAACACCGGGGGGAAATTCTAGAGGTACTGGAATACCTAGTTTACAACGCCAAGTTGGTAGTCTTGGCAGATGCTCACCTTGATGATCTTACTATTGATTTCTTCCGCGCCATGCGTCCGGCGGGTGAACAACCATACATCATCAAAAACCTGTATCGCTCAGGTGGTCGCCAAACATACTGGTACGAAGGTCGCAATAGTAGCGCGTTGGTGGCAGAGTTCCACTGTCAACTGATGTTGGGCAAAAAGTTGATGATGGTCAGTGACAGCAAGCGGTTCATCAAAAAACTAGAACGTGCGCTGAATGGAATTGTATTTAACGATACTGATGAAGACAATACACCAGAACCAGAAGCCGATCGTCAGTTGAAAGTGTGGACTGTTCATTCAGAAAATAGTGGTAGTGAGGAGAATGCCATTTTTATCAAAGAAATTAACACTGCCATTCAAAGTATTGATGCTTTATTAACTACACCCAGTTTAGGTACAGGTGTTGATATTTCGACCTATCATTTTGATGCCGTGTTTGGTGTGTTTCATGCTGTCTCCCAAGCGGCTACCGAATGCGCCCAACAACTTTGGCGTTATCGTCATAATGTGCCGATGTATATCTGGGTTGCTCCGCGTCCTCCCTTTGGTTACGCCGAAACCAATGCTCGAAATATTAAAGAGAACATTCTTCAGAAAAACGAGATGACGGCCTATTTAATCCGTATTGATAAAGAAACGGGCAAACGGGGAGCAGAGAAAGATTGGGCATTGGATACCAGCTGTCAAATCGAAGCCCAACGCAATTGGTCAATTAATAATTTACGGGCTGATTTGCGATCGCTCCTGGAAGAAATGGGTAATACGATTGTGCCAGCTGGAGATAGTGCTGATGAAGGGGCTGCTCGTTGGATGAAGGCAGCCGGGATTGCAATCGATGAGGAGCATTACCGTAAGGTGGCCAATGCCAAAGATATTGACAAAAAGACTTACACCAGCAGACAGCATCAAGATTATCTCAAGCCAGAGGAGATTTTGGAATGTGAGAAGTTCCGCATTCAGGACACCTACGGCATGAGTGTTACCCCAGAACTAGTGGAAAAAGATGATGGGGGAAGGCTGATTAAAAAGATTGTTGCGCTTGAAGCAATTTTGGCAGAACCAGGGGAGGCAATCGCTGATGAGCAGGGACGGGAATTTATTACACCGCCTGCTGTGGTTGTTGATAGGGATAAGTCGGAGCGCGAACGTTTAAGCATCTGCACTGACTGGAGCAATCATTCCACGTCTTGGCTGATGCGTCACAGGCTGGGGTTGAGGACGGTGTTGGCAGATTTGATGGACGGGATTGAAGTTACAGGCAATGAGGCAGTTGTTGAAGCTTTGGCGGATTTTTCCAAACGCAATGCACCTCACATTAAGGGGATCTTGAATTTAACCATTCCCCTTGACGAGTCGCCTATATGGATTTTGGGGCAGTATCTCGCGCAACTGGGTTTATCTACAGAGTCACGCCGACCTCTTGAGGATGGGAAGCGGGTGAGGTATTACCGTCTTAATACTGAAGATGCGATGTTGGCTCGAAACATCTTGGAGTACCGTCAACGACAGAGGGAAGATAAGGAAAAAAGACGGCAGGAGGAGCAAGAACGAAATGCAGCTTATGCGGCTCGGATGCAGTCTCAGTATGGTATTAACCCTCCGTCCACACCCCCCAATAATGAAGATGAGAGTAATAAACGGGGGGGTGTGGACACAGATGAACAACTAAGTGATTCTTGGTGGAAACGAGTTAAATATTATGCTCAGTTAGTTGCCCACAAGGTAGAAAGTGGGATGGAAGTGGTTAAAGAAATACTCAGTACCCTCACCAGTGATCAGCGTTGGGGGGTGATGTTGGAGTTTGAAGAAGTTTATCCAGAGGGTTTTGCTCAATTGGTGGCATCTGCGCCCGATTGGGTGGAGTGGATGGGTTGATTTCCAGCTTTTAATTGCTCCCTAAGCATAAATACTCACCTTCGCCCTTAGTCTAGGGTTGATTTGTTATAAATATGTGTTTCTAGATACGTAGCATGAGAAACACGGAGTCCGGGAAGTGAAACCCCTGATTTTAATTATGGGGTTCCCTACACACTCACACCCTGCCCCTACACCCTGTTCATCTTGACTCACGCTAAAATTAAGACGGTTTGTTTAATCAAGGCATTTGTAGGGATAGTAACTGATTAAAAATATTATCTAAATTTATCAATGACAACACAGACAGTGACTCTTCAAATCCCGGAAATACTTTATCAGCGTTTAATCAACACTGCCCACGCGCAACGTCGCCCCATTGAAGAGGTAATAGTTCATGCTTTGCAAGTAGGTAGTCCTCCAGAATGGGATGATGTACCAGAGGAATTCCAAGCCGAACTCGCAGCGTTAGATAAACTAGACGACAATAACTTGTGGGAAATTGTCCGCAGCCGCAAAACAACAGAGCAAATGGAGCGATACAACTTTCTGTTGGAACGCAACTCTAGTGGTAACATTACAGATGCAGAACAATTGGAACTAATAAAACTGCGTCATGAAGCTGACCGTTTTATGCTTTGTAAAGCTCAAGCTGCTGTGTTACTCCGTTGGCGAGGACATCATCTGCCGACTCCTTAAATCATTGTGTCTAAATACATTTCTGAGAACTTACGAAATCAGATAGCTGCTAACGATAAAGGACGTTGCTGTTATTGCTTAACAACTGAAGCTAATAGCGGGATTCCCATGACCCATGATCATATTCAACCCCGCTCAAAAGGTGGAGAAACTACCTTTGAAAATCTTTGTTTAGCTTGTCGCTCTTGCAATGAATTTAAAGCTGATTCAACCACAGGTATAGACCCTTTAAGTGGGGAAACAACACCTCTATTTAATCCACGTACACAGAGATGGTCTGACCATTTTACGTGGAGTTCTGATGCGACAAAAGTTGAAGGTTTAACGACTATTGGTAGAGCTACTATTGTTTGTCTGCGAATGAATAATCCAGTAATAGTTGTTGCACGACGACGTTGGACAGTTAGTGGTTGGCATCCTCCTGATGAATAGAATTTAGTTGGCGCTCCACCGATAGTACCGAAGCCGTAGAACTATAGTGAGTTTTTTTCAGAAATCAAATATGATTCCTATATTTTATTAACTGTTATTTTATACTTTTAATATCAATTAAATAAAAACATGATAAAATTATGGTAAATAAAAAACAGATTCATCTTAATCACGGTTGTTTCCTCGATTCCACAAATACAAAGATAGTTGGCAATTTAGCTACAGATGATATCCTAAATTTATTAACCCAAGAATTAAAAACTCGTTACTCACCGGAAACTCAAAAACTTGTACTCGAAGAAAGTTCAAAGTTCCTGCCTGATTTTGTATTTCAAGAAATATTGCAGCGTCAACAGCAGGTAGTCAACCTTAACCCTGATAGTTTAATTGTAGTTAACTGTGGGGTAGGAGATGCAGAGGTTGATGAATTTGGGTTGAATTTAAATGTCGAAGTATATTTTGTAATTGCAGATGTCAAAGGACAAAATCATTTTCGCGCTCATCGGATAGTCCTTTGGTCTGATATCTGGGGTGATGAAGAACAGCTGTTCGATTTAGAAGATCAGCTAGGTGAACAATTCTGGACAAATTATCAAATTCAGTTGCTTTTTGATGAAAAAAATCAGGAAACAATTGAATTAGAAATATCACAGACAGATGATTATCCAGCCAGGTTAGAATTTAACCCATCTGTGAAAAGGTTTTTACCGTCCATAGTTCCTTTTACTGATACTGATAATATTATGCTCAGTTAATTGCCCACAAGCTAGAAAGCGGAGTGGAAGTAGTTACGAATAGGGGTAGGGGGTGGCTGAGTGGGAAGCATACGCCTCGACCAATACCGTCTTCCACTCAGCAAGGCTAAATTCAGAGGGCAGGTAGCCTCTGACGGTGCGGTGCTTGGGAGTAATTTTTTCGCCTGTTAGTTGGGTATAAACCTTCATTAAGGTGGGTGTGTGTTGGCGTTCTTCTTTTTCCCATAAGCCAATTTCTTGGAGTTCGCCATCTTGATTAACTGTACCACCGACAACCCGCGCCATCTGGGGATGCAATTTTTCTAAATACTGTCGGCTGGTTTGAGTGTAACCGCGAATCGGGGCTTCTGTATCCATTGCACCTATCAAGATAGATAAAAATATCTCTGGTGTTATACCGATGATTTGATTGCGGTTGACGCCTTGCCAATCGATAGCTTTCCAGGGACGTGCTTGGGAATGAGTAAATTGTGTAGATAAATCTTGTAGGCGTTCATGTAATTTTTCAACAGCAATATAGTTATCTATCAGTGAACGAAGACGAGCTTGTATTTGCCAGTAGTTAGAACTGGTATAGCTTTGAATTGCTAAATCTTCTGGCAGTAGACTGGTAGTATTAACCATATTTTTATACATTAACCCTACGCCAATAGCCTAAGCGATGGCACCAGCGTTTGTCAGTAGGTAAAAGTCAGTAATTTTATTGGGAATTTTTAGATAGCCAGCTTCTATAATAGTAGTTGTCAGTTGTCGGTGCTTAAGGTCACTACGCTTCCTGCAATCACCTTCCAGTTGTTTTCAAATAGCTTCCAAACCCTGAGATAGCGGAATTTGCCATTAATTTCTTGCCCTAAATA
>JAKOMP010000172.1 GCA_022241785.1 Cyanocohniella sp. LLY
AAAGTTCGTTTAATTTGGACACTTTTGAGGCGATGAAGCCTGTAACTCAATTAGCATAAGGGTTATGGCTTATTTGCAGTTAATGTGGTTTCATTTGCAGTTATTGTGGTTTGTTTGCAAATAATGTGGTTTCATTTGCAATTATTGTGGTTTGGAGACCCCTCTTATTTGCAGTTAATGTGGTTTCAAAATTGCCTTGTTTGCAGTTTGAAACGTTTATGTTTGCAGTTCGCTACATGTAGTGGTTACATCGATACGTTCACCAGTAGACGGGTTTTTCTCGTACCAGACATCGGCATCAACGTACTCGAATTCAACTTCTGGGTTGTATTCTTGATGTCCGTTTCCGCCATCTTTCGATTGAGTCACTTATCTCACCTCCTAATGAGAGTGTAGTTTTTTTTACTCTCATATTCAGAATTATACCACTAATAAGATGTAAAAACGTCAACCAGTTTTACGAGGATTTTTGGCAGAAATGAGAATTAATTCACCATTAGCGATCGCGTCTAGGAGTTGTCCTATAGACCCATCTTGATCATATATGTAACCTAACGCATAAGCTATTTCTTTAAGTTTGGGAGATGTCTTAGGTGCAACTCTAGCGTGTAAACTTTCACGATTAAGCTTTTTTCTGCCAACCATAAATATCAACTAAATATTCAAATAAGTGGTATACGGATTTAACATAGCATATATGTCTCATTGACATCGCTTAACGTCCCTTACCTATCCACTCGCGCCCTGCTTTTTCCGCCGCTTCAGGCGTATAGTAAAGCTTGCGTTCCCCAAACACTGCACCACCAGCACTAATCAACCGGAACTGCCAGCAATCCGCCTCTGTGTAAAATACCAGTAGGGTAACATCCGCAATCCCAGCGACTAAATGAATTTTGGTGGTAGTCATTAGTAATATTTCAAACTCTACCCATCTTTATATAAAACAATATTCTTAGAGGAAAGACAGGGTGATGGCGCGGAGCGCCCGCCGGAGGCGTTAGCGGAGCTTATCGTAGATATCGCAGAACCACCTGATCCTCAACCAAAAACCCAGTCGGGATGACTGGGCTTATGTCGGGGTAATATTCCCCCAAGGTTATTTATAGAAGTTAGTTATAAGTTGCTTGTCTAACAATGACTACAACGCCTGAGTTACGAATTCCTGAAAACTCTTGAATTTACCTTGACACAATTAATAACAGCGATTGCGCGGAGCGCACCTGGAGGAGGCAATCGCGGAGTAGCAAAATTCTTAGAGGATAAGAGCGCGAACAACATCTTGTAGAGAAGGGCGATTCACTTTTTGCCGGAGTATAAAACGTCTTGCGCGACTACCTCCGGAAACTCCAGTTATTTAAATTCTTAGAGGAAACACAGGGAGAATAGGTAATCTCACTACAGCACGATTAATCAAAGCGAACTGACAAAAGCCCTCCGGGCATCCAAGAAACAGCGCTTGCGCTATCGCTGTATTCATCTAAGTTTCGGCTGGTTATCATACCTTTTGTTGGGGTAGGGAATCTCTCCTCGCAGTTCATATTTTTTTATACCAAAATTATTATGTAGATATTACTGGATAATTAAAATACAATGATGAACATCGATTTACGGGGATATCGGAATCAGGTAGGCATGAACCAAGTAGAGATTGCTAACAAATTAGACATCTCTAAGGAACAAGTTAATCTTTATGAGCAGGCTACTGAAACAGTTCCAATGGGACTTTTAATAAAGTGGTTGCAAATATTTGGGCTTGATATTGCTACTGCCATGTCAATATCTATACCAACACTTCAAGCAATTGATCCAGGGACTCCTTACGATGAACTGTATCGCAGAATGAATTTATTGAACCAGTACATTGATGCTGCTCCTACTGTAGATAAATTGGATCTACCGATACAACCAGCCATGCCCCAGGATCTCAAAAACCAATTGAAGCTCTATAAACAAAAGCCCAACGTGGTGCTAACTGGAGGCTTTGATGCTGGCAAGTCACACATGGCAAACGCTCTTTTGGGCAGTAAAAATTTACCAGTCAGCTACCAGCCTGCAACAAGAGTCATTACCTTTATTCGTCACATTGAAGACCGCCCTGAGTGGTTCAAGGAAGATGTATTGATTTTTGAGGAGGACTTTTGGATAAAAGATGAGAAAGGTAAGCAAATAATTGACTTGTTACTCTTAGATAATCAAGAACGTTGCGAAAAGTATTGCATACAAGCAGGAAATTGCAACATTTTGCAAAAATATGGGGTGCATGGAGAATATGAGGATATAGCTGCCCATGCTGCTGTAGTGTACATGGATTCCCCTTTGCTCAAAGCTTGTAATCTAATAGACCTTCCTGGTTACTCAGATCAGCCTGATGAAGTGTCAAAGGATGTTGAGAAGGCTAATAGTGCTGCACAAATAGCCGATGTATTACTTTATGCTTCGCCAGCCAAGGGTCATATTAACGGTCAAGATATGATTCGCTTGGGTAGTTTGCTGCGTTTACTACCTGCCCCAGAAAATGAAAGTCATAATTTTCCTACATTGGGAAATCTTTTTATTGTGGCGACCCATGCTGATCCCAGTATCTCTGATGAACAGTTGAAACCAATCTCAGATAAAGCGGCAAAAAGATTATATAACAACCTCAATGAAACGGTTTTAGAGCGTCGTAGAGAACAAACAAATCATGCTATTACTGAAGCAGATTTGCGAGATAGATTCTTCACCTTTTGGTCAGAAAGACCCGACAGATGTCAGCGTTTATTTGATGAATTAACCAAGATACTCGGTGAATTTCTCCCTCAAGCTCGTATGTGCCGTATTGACCGAGAAATAAAGGCGATAAAGGAAGATAATACAAACAAGTATGCCAGCCAGATTGAAGCATACCAAAAAACTATTACTGAGATAGATTTACAGCGATCGCAACTACAAGCACTCTCAGAAAATGAACCTACTCGCAAAAAAGAAACTCAGCAAAAGCGTAATCATATACGCCAACGCATCAATGAATTAAAACAAGATACTAAAGTTTCTTTCCAGAAATATTCAGAACAACTGCTAAATGTTGATGCTGTAGAACAGATAATCAGAAATCAGTACAACGACAAAAAAGAAGCGAAGGAATATGCTGCTGGGTATCTTGTAGAAAAAATTCAATACCAGGTAGAAAACCTGATTAGAGTTAATTCTGAAAAATTAAATACAGATATTGATGCTTGGCTTGAAGGATACACACAAGCGCAATCTAAAATTCCAAATCCAGGCAAAATACCTTTAGATATTCCCTTTGATGCTAAAGGTGCTTTTCTGGGTGGGCTTGTGGGTTTAACTAGCATTGGCGCTTTATCTGCTTGGGCGGCAGCACTTGGAAATCTTGGCGGTTACATTTTAGTCGCTAAATTGGTCAGTCTTTTGTCAGCACTCGGCATTGGTTTTGGTTTCAGTGGTGGCACGGCTGGAATTATTGCTTTTGTAGCAGCTATTGGTGGCCCTATCGTTCTGGGAATCGGTCTAGCTGCTGCATTAGCTTTCACCGTATGGGGTTTATTTGGAGAGTCTTGGCAAAAGCGTTTAGCAAAACAAATAGTTAAATACTTTACCGAACAGCGAGTAAATGAGAAGTTTATAGAAGGAATTGATCAGTACTGGCAAGACACAATTAAAGGTTTTGAACAAGGTGCTGATGCAGTAGAAGCTGACTGGAACAAATATCTTGAACATCTGAGTGAGATAACTTCCCCTAAAACAGAATCCAGGGAATACATTGAGGAAATTCTCAATACACTTAAGGTACTCAAGGATTTTTTCGCCGCAATCCCTTGGTTGAATATTAACTGAGGGAACGTATAGATAACAGGCGATTGCCTCCGGCACTGCGCTCCGCGCAATCGCTCCAGCATTTTCTTAGAGGATAAGGGGCGATCGCGCAAGCGCTGTTTCTTGGATGCCCGGAGGGCTTTTGTCAGTTCGCTAATCATTAACCAAAAATTCGTTATCAGATTTAGAATAAATTAGTTTGCATCCAAACTCGACCACATAAAGTTTTGTCAGTTCATACTGTTCTGCCCTTTCATCGAACAGACAATTAACTGTCTTGATTTCTTGAGTACCAGAATTACAATACTTAAATGTTCCGGTAATAGTTCTCATTTTAGTTGGTTTATCTTCACCTTGAAACATAATTTATTACTATTTCCTTAGAGGATATAAATTGCTGAGTTGCCTATGCTTATATCTTTATCTTCGCTTGTATTTCATCACCTGGATACCATGCTTGAAAATCATACCCATCAATAGTTTTTTCATAGTCATAATCCATGTTCAAAGCTTCCGCCGCTTCTATAAATTCTTGTAGCGTACCATCACTATAGTAAATTTCATTATCTGCCATTGAAGCTAATATAATCTTTGCAGCGCAACTCTGCTGAATTTCTATCAGTTGACTTTCATGCTGCCAAGTAGTACAGATGCGGCAACTGTAACCCCAACTGTGCTTTAAATCCCTATAGTGATGAGTTTTCATGCCGCAGTTACGGCAATATAAGAATTTTGATGTTTCTAATGTGTTAGTCATTTTTCGTTCAATCTATATCTACTTAATTTAGAATTCCCTAGTTATTCGGTAAATCAAGCGAGGAAATTCAAGATGATGTAGGGTGCGATGAGACAGCATGAGGTTTTATTTCTCACCCCTGATGTTACCTACTTCAAGTGAATCAAGTTCCAGTTTACAATTAGTCTAATGATTAGACTAAAAAATGATGGCTGATAGTGAACTAGAATACGACTCCTACCGGGTGCTACAGCTGCTAAAATTTATGCGATCCATTCGCTGTAAGACTTTGCATCCCCGCGACTTTATTGAAAAGTACCAACTAACCCAGGCTCAACTCGCCGAATTGCTAGGTGTTTCGATCCAGCTTGTCAAAACATGGTTTGGGCGAGAAGAACCACGACAACCAGAACAGAAGTATTTGGATCGGCTGGCTGAAATTGATGCCCTCTTGGAAATTAAAAAAGTCATCGATGAGAAAATTCCTCCTCACCTACAAGCGCTATTTAACCTCAAAAAGTCTAATAGTTAGACTAATTTTCTTGACGCTGTTGGTTGGCAAACTTTATTGTGTTTGATAAACGTTTGTCGCAAATGAATCATGATAACTACTAGCTTTATATCTAGTGCTGAAGACCCAATTACAACCCTCAAGAGTCAAACCGATTCCCAAACCGAACCAAACAGAGAACCGCTCAAACATCTATTAATTGGTTCTTCTAAAGCTGTGACTGGAACAATTCACTATTTAAAGGTAATTGGCTATGCAGATGTTGACGATTGGAGCCAACTGCTCCCAACTGGCAACCCAGGCGAAGTGATGAGTATCTTAATCCGTCATATCTTAGTGAAATAACCTTGATTACTCTACTCGGTAATTTATGCCCCCAACTTACTGGGGGTTATGTTTTATTTTGGCATTACAAAATGCGATGGGCTTACGCCCCGCAGGAGGCAATCGCCTACAGTGAACATTTATGCGATCGCCTGCAACATCCATAATCCCAGTGAATTGATTTTAGGTATTATTCATCACCTATAACCCAAGGTTGATTTTGTTGGATTAACTGATTAATGACCTCTGGTTTTACCGGACTGTAATAGCAGAAAATTACAGCATTATGCACTGTGTCTGTTTCACATGAGGGCAGATTGTTATTACCAACTAAAACCATCTTTTTCGGTACAAACACCTCATAGCTAACCAACTTCCATTCGTGTTCAGGGTGGTTTTTGTAACCAGCAGTCCACACTATCGGTTCAATTTCTGCAATTGCCTCATCAACTCCACTACAAACCTCCATTCCCCCTGTTAGTTCATATCCTGGTGCATTAAAGCTAGGAAAAGTCTGGATGGAGGTTAAGAGCGTATCACCTCTTAACTCGTTAAACTGTTCTAATTCTTGTAGGTTCATTTGTCGTCTCCCAAAATTGTTTGTTCTCCAGGAAAAATACACCAGTATCCACCACCAATGGCAGGGTGTTGTCTTTTGAGTTTTTTACCTATCCTTTTAGCAATCTTGTAACAGTCTGTAACACTATTAGCCCAATGAGCATCCCCTAATTTTGCGGCCTCTATGCCAGAAATTGCTCTACTTTGCAAAGGCTTGGCTGTACCAACCAATATTTCAGAATTGTTAATCTGTCCATTGGCATCTGCCGCATAATGTTTCCCATCCCCGGCCTGCCACACATAGTAAATAGTGCCACCAATAATCGCAACTCCCACAAGCACACATCCTACCCCAGCCGTGCCTGCACAAAAAGCGGCGGGTGCAAGTATTGCCGGATTGGCCTTAACTGGGCGCGTTGGTAAAGCAGTTCCAGAGAGAACAAGGCTGGTTGTGATGGCGATAATTGGACGGAAATTGATTTTTGACGGGAATTTCAGCATACTTTATCAGTTAAAAGACAGAATTGGTATTAATTCTTCGTAACTACCATTAGCAATTTTTGATAAGAGGCAGTGGAGTGATTTTTCCCCCTGCTCCCTGCTCCCTTACTCCCCTGCTTTTTCATGTACTTCTGCATCCTATCAAACTTGGGCGTATTTGCTCCATATTTGGGTCAATATTGGGATAAAGTATTTTGATACTCCTTTTTTGTGCCAATTCTGGGGCAGATTTGGAAAAATAGAAGCACTTAGGTAGGAATATGAATGCAGTAGGTTTGCCCAGAAAGGATGAAATGCCCAGAAAAGATGAAAGGTTAGCAATTCCCTCACTTGGTGAGTATGACAATGATTTACTCACTGTGGACGCATGGATAAACAACCGCTCTAAAGTTGTCCAGGCACAGTCTCTTTTATGTGCCAAACTTCAAGAGCGGGATAAGTTGATTAGGGAAAGGGTGGAATATTTAGCTAAGAAGCGGGGCATCACCTTCGATGAAATGTGGGCAGAAATCCTCAATGGCACTGCTCAAAAAATAGTCCCTGGTGAAGGTGAAGGGCTAGAGTATAAGCCGGGGGATGAGGGCTGAAAACTAAAGATGACGATGAGGGTCATTCCTAGAGGAAAAAGCGACCCAGTGCGATCGCTTTCATTTTTAAAAGAGGTATAAATACGTTTTTTGCACGTAAAATAGTAAAATTATGAACTGTGCAAAGTTACAAAAAGATAAGATATAGGATTTCTGCATGGCTCTCAATTTCAAAGAGCAAGGTAATCCTTAGACAATTTCTTAAAGCCTCCACAGTCAGATGACTTTGACTTTATATTTGATTATTGAGTTTTATTCTTTAGCAGTGTTTGTTAAAGCCTACCATGAGGGCAGACAACTCGATAGTTGAAGTTGAAGCTGCAATTCAACTATCTCCTTCTACGTTTTCTAGTTTGAAGTTTTGCAAGTGTTCCTCTCAATACAATTAAAACAAAAATTCCAGGAATAATTAAATATAGGATTAGAGCCAAGGATTTTGAAAAGATAGCAGTACTCAGAAGCAATAAAAAAGATCCCCCAAACAATACCCAGCCTGAAATCAGCACCCACCAAGGCATTGTTCCAG
>JAKOMP010000006.1 GCA_022241785.1 Cyanocohniella sp. LLY
ACCATTTTCCGGGAAATTATCGTAATTGGTTTTTCACATAAAAAAATCCCCCAACGGGTGTTAGCCAGCAAGGGGAGTTAGTTATCAGGGTGCATCTACCAATTCATTCTTCTRWTYGCAACTACCATTTTCCGGGAAATTATYGTAATTGGTTTTTCACATAAAAAAATCCCCCAACGGGTGTTAGCCAGCAAGGGGAGTTAGTTATCAGGGTGCATCTACCAATTCATTCTTCTRWTYGCAACTACCATTTTCCGGGAAATTATCGTAATTGGTTTTTCACATAAAAAAATCCCCCAAYGGGTGTTAGCCAGCAAGGGGAGTTGAAGATCAAGGTGCATCTACCAATTAAAAGTTCTAGGCGGATGCTGACTCATCCGGATAAGCAGCAAAAATAATAGCGACTGATACCAAGATAATTTGCGATACCTGCGGTAAGCTGTGCTAAATTTTCATGGATTTGACGCTCTCCTTGCTAGAAGTAAGGAGATTCACAACGTATCCCTATGGATGGGACATCGGACACAGCCCCACAGCACCAGTCAACATTAATCCTGTTTGCAGTCGGCTATTGAGAATTCGCTCTATTCCAAAGCTCTCACCCAGATTAATAGCGATCGCAAATTGTGCAAGAGAATATTCAAGAATCTCCCCTAGTGTTAAGTAGTAGTGTGCCAAGCTGATTCCCGGCGACATTTTTCTGCCACTAGAAAGTATAAGTGGATGAGAGGGAACCTGTGAAAAAGGATGTTCATAGTTGGCATCAAGATTTAGTATTTCTTTACTTGACATCTTTCACCGCGCAACAATTAAGTGCCTAACTATTACTCTAGTAATAGGGATAAGACTTGAGTACTAGCAATATAAGAAACTAAAAACATGATTAACTTGTCATAATGAAAAATGAGCATTAGTTGAGCGAGCGTGACCATCGAGTATAAAATTATGCTCACAATAGATGTCTAAACATCGAAAACAACCCTTTTGAACATTGTTTGAGCATTTATGCAAGCAGGATGGCTAGAACCCTTGATTTATGGAGTTTAATCAGGAATTTCACATTTCCGTAACCCCAGTAGGGCAAAATGATTACCTGGTACGGACAGAACGCGTTGCGCCTGGGGTGCCATTGGCAGAAGAACTGGTAACTTGGCCTGTAGCTGAGTGGTTGACATCTGCTGGACATTTAATGAATGATCCATTGAAAGCAGTGTTGCAAGGAGAAGCTATCGCCAGAAACTCTGTCAACCTAGTGGCATTGGGACAGCAATTTTATAATGCGCTGTTTCAAGGTACTCTGCGAGACAGTTGGATTACTGCTCAAGGTATTGCCCAGAATCACCAACAAGTACTGCGTTTACGTTTGGGTTTAAAAGACATCAGGTTAGCACGTCTGCCGTGGGAAGTTATGCACGCAGGCGATCGCCCACTGGCTACTGGCCCTTATGTGGCTTTTTCTCGCTACCAAAGCGGAATAATGGCTCCATCCCGGTTACCATCCAGAAACAGAGCAAACCCAACGGCAACTGGTGGTGTGAAAGTCTTGATGGTGCTGGCTTCCCCTCCTGATCAAGTCCGCCTCGATCTGCTCAAACAAGAAGCTATTAAACTACAAACTGAACTACAGCGTCAAACGCCAAGAGCCGACGAAAGTGGTCAGTATCTTCCAGAAATCGAACTCACCCTCCTAGATCAACCAGGGCGAGAAGAATTGACGCAAGCTTTAGAACAAGGAAGATACCAAGTTTTACATTACTCAGGTCATAGTAACTTAGGGCCGAACGGCGGAGAAATTTATCTTGTCAGCAGAAGAACTGGCTTAACAGAAACCCTCAGTGGCGATGATTTAGCAGGCTTGCTGGTCAATAATAATATTCAAATGGCAGTGTTTAACTCCTGTTGGGGTACATACACAGCTACATCAGATCCCGTAGGAGATATGACGGGTGAACGTAACCTGACAGAAAGTTTAGTCAGGCGCGGGATTAAAAGCGTTTTGGCTATGTCAGAACGTATTCCCGATGAAGTAGCATTAACACTGACACAGTTGTTTTACCGCAATCTCAGTCAAGGATATCCCATAGATTTATGCGTAAGCCGGGTACGTCAGGGATTAATTTCTGCTTATGGTTCCCCCCAATCCTACTGGGCATTACCGATTTTATATCTTCAACAAGATTTTGATGGTCTGTTGTCTCCAGACACATCTTTAAGTGCAGAATCAATTAATGGATATAATCACAATCCCCCTGTGAAGGTAAACCCTACTGCTATGTACTTGGCAATGGTAGATGAGACAGATATACCTTTACCAGTGGAAGAGATGATGCCCTCTGGCTTAGGTCATGATCTTTCAGGGATGGATTGGCTAGGGGAAGAGACATGGGGCGATCTAGTTGATGAAATTGAGTATGATGATGATCCTAATTACGCAGAAGATTCAGCCCTAGTTTCAGATTTGTTTCGTCAGCTAGATAACCAAAAAGCAGCAAATAAGCGATTTCCTGACAGTGAAGAATTTGTAGAACCAATTAGAGATGATGATTTTCCAGAAGAACAGACTTCCGAACAGATTATTCCCCTGAATAGACAAGTAAATTTGTGGGGAGACATCCCAGATAACATCACCGAAGCTACCCGCAATTTTCAACAAGAAACAGAGAATAATCCCCTCAGGCGATCGCAACCCCCATCAAGACTGCGGCCCCCAGATCGTTATCAACTCAGGCTATGGCCTGTGTTGGGTATTCTCGGAGCCATTGCGATCGCCTCCTTAATCGGCTGGGGTTGGTGGTGGCGAAATCAGCAAGTATCAGTATTACGTGACATCCCACCCATTCCTACCCCATCTCTACCCGCCCCCGAACAGCCACCTATCGACATCAATGAAGCGCCCACGGGAATAGTCACCACCACAGCTATGGAAAAAATCAGCCAGGGAGACTTATCAGCTGGTTTAGAAGCGGTAGAAGTACTACTTAATCGGGGGATACTTCCTGCGGCTCTAGCTACTCTAGACTTAGTACCACCAAAGCAAGCAGATGATCCCAAAGTTAACTTTTTGCGGGGCCGATTAGCCTGGCAGTTTGTCCAGATAGGAGATAAAAAATATAGTATTGATGATGCCCGTCGTTATTGGGAAAGTGCTGTTAAATCTGATCCAGATTCAGCTGCGTATACTAACGCTTTGGGTTTTGCCCACTACGCAGAAGGCAATTTAAATCGAGCCAATGACTCTTGGTTCAGAGCTTTAAATTTAGCTCTCAACCAGCAAAATACGGCTTCTACTACACCAGTATCTTCTATACAAAAAACAATACCACAAGAAGCTTTAACTGCCTACGCTGGTTTAGCTCTGGGGCTATATAAATCTGCATATAATCAACCTGCTAATAATAAACAAAGACAATATATTAATGAAGCCATCAAATTACGGCAAATGGTCATTAAGGATGATCCTGTAAATTTCCAAATCAATCAATTAAGTCAAAATTGGTTATGGACAGAACAGGCAATTAAAGATTGGCAATCACTCCTGCGGGCGGAGAGTTGAGGGAAATGGGGAGATGAAGGAGATGAAGGAGATGAGGGAGATGGGGAGATGGGGAAGATGAGGGAGATGAGGGAGATAAAAACAAAGATGTTGGTACTCACTGAAAATCTTTCCCCCCTGCACCCTGCTCCCCTGGTCCCCTGCTTCTTCCCCAGTCCCCTCTACTGCAACTTTTCTAGTTGTGCCAAAACTTCTGTACTGTGAACAGATGGGTTGACTTTGACGAAAGTTTCACGCAGAATACCTTCTGGATCGATGATGAAACTGTGACGCATAGATACAAAACCGATCCAAGAACCATAAGCTTTACTTACCTCTCCTGTGGTATCAGCTAACAGAGGAAATTTTAGCCCCTCTGAATCACAAAATTCGGCATGAGAATCAATATCATCGGCACTTACACCAATAATCTGGGCATTTTTTTCGATGTATTTGGGTAAATCCTGCTGAAAACGACGAGCTTCAATGGTGCAACCAGAGGTGAAATCTTTGGGATAAAAATATAGTACTACCCACTGACCACGCAAGTCAGAGAGAGAAATTTTGCCATTTCCAGTATTGGTTGGCAATGTAAACTCTGGTGCGGGCTGATTAAGTTGGGGGAGTTTGCCACCCAGAGCATGAGCATCGGGAGTAAGATGCAACCAACTCATGACAGCAAAACAACTGGCAAATAATAAATTTAAAAAAGTGCGCCGAGAAATCATGGTGCAAACAAAAATTACAACTTTACACAAGTTTACAATTCTTGGTTACCTAACTCCTGTTTTGGTTCTACATGAGATTCTATTGGCGTATCTGTGCTTTCAATGTATTGGCTATCTAACAGAAAAGCTCCTTTAGTAAAACGGATACCCCAATACCCACCAGGACGACGGTCAAGAACTATACCTTCTTCGCCAATGCTAATTACATCTGGAGGGCGTAGCATGGGCATAGGGTCTGCTGTTTTGACGTAGGGCGGTAGTGCTACGACTCGGACTGTACTACCAATAGTAAATTCTTGAGACATTTTAAAAGCGCCAGGAGTTTTGATTAACTAATAACTTAAACTCCTAACTTTTACTAGGGGTTAGCCTAATTTTTTTATTGTAGGACTTACGCAACTGGCATATTATTTTAAGTTTGTAGTGAGGACTTTAGTCCTCTCTGCGAGACGCTCCGCGGTAAGCGCAGCTATGCCCGCAGGGCTTTACAAGATAAGGGCTTAAGCCCTTACTACAAGCAAAAAATTTTTATTTTTCGTGACACTTGTGTAAGTCCTGTATTGGATGTGTGGGAAATGGGAAAAGGAGAGGGGATGGCATGATTTCCCCTACTCCCATCTTCTGCAAGAAGTTTTGTAAAAAATTGAATAGAGTAAGTTGGCGTGTCAGTCCGGACTTTACTAATTTTTTTATACAGATTCAGATTCAGATGCTGTGATGAGATGGGCTGCTAGCTATACCCACCCCAGACTTGATAAATCGGGATTACTGAGAATTGCGTTGCTGACGGCGCGATCGCATATTTTGTTGCATTTCTTGTAGTTGTTGCCGCTGTTGAGGGTTGAGGACGGCTAACATTTGTTGTTTAGATGTCTCACGAATTTGACGCATTTGAGTTTGTTGTTGTGGAGTCAGATTCAAGTTAGTCCAACCTTTCTGTGGACGCTGACCTTGACCTGCTTGGCGTTGACCTTGACCTGATTGGCGTTGCGCCTGACGTGCTTGTTGTGCAGCTGCCAATGTTGCTTTTTGTTCTGCGGTCAGAAGTGCCTCAATTTGGGACCGGGTATTGGTTTGAATCGTCTCCATTTGGGATTTTTGAGCATCCGTTAGTTCTAACCTTGACCAACCAGCACCTTTTTGACCTTTTTCAGGTCTGGCATTTTGTGCCAGTTGAGGTGAAAAGGATCTCATTTGTGCTTGAACAGCAAAAGGGGTTGCAGTTAAGGTGAGAGCAACTGCTCCAGCTAGTAGTGATAATGGCTTGAATTTCATCTAATTATCTCGTTTGGTTTCCTGGTTGGATGTCACCATCATAAGAAATCATTCATGGGAGCTACATGAGGCGAAAGTCATGATTATACCCATGACTAAAGTCATGATCTAATTTTGAAAAATTTAACTTGTAATTACTGATCAAATACAGTAAAGATAGAAAATATCTTTAATTGATTAAGTTTTCATTCAATTCACATCTTAATGATGCTAAAAATCTTTAAAAATCTAGAAATTGCCATATATGAGCCGTCCTATTCAAATTAATAATCATCCTTTTCGGTTTCTGCTGTATTTAGAGTGGGTATTACTAGCGATCGCAGTTATCACAGCCGCGTTACCATCACCTTCACCACGGTTTACAACTAAGGTTCCTGAACTGACTATTTTTAGTCTAGTTTTTTTTGGGTTAATGGGTTTGAGATTACCCACTGCTAACTATTTTAGTAAAATTTTTTATACAGCTATTGAAATTTTTTTAATTACCACAACAGGATTCTTTGGGGGGAGAATTGCTAGGCTTTTTCCTTTTTTATATATTATTTTAGTAACTCGTAGTTGTTTGATTTTTCAGTTACCTGGCCGTTTGGTAGTTACAAGTTTATCGTTTAGTTTATTTTTATTAACACTACGATATCGCTTACCTAGAGCTGTTTTACCACCACATGCTCAAGAGCGATTGCGATTTTTTCCCCTCAGTTTAGCGTTGATATTCGGCTTAAGTTTAATTTTTATCTTGCTATTAATGAATACAGTAATCTCTGAACGTCAAAGCCGCGAAAAATTAGCGATCGCTAACGAAAAACTGCGCCAATATGCTTTAAAAATTGAGAATCAGGCTACCCTTGAAGAACGCAATCGTATTGCTCGTGAAATCCATGATTCATTAGGACATTCTTTAACAGCTTTGAATTTACAATTAGAAACTGCCTTAAAACTGTGGACATCTAATCCAGACAAAGCTCAGACATTTTTAGCAAGAGCTAAAGAACTGGGGTCTAAATCACTCAACGATGTGCGTCAATCTGTTTCTACTATGCGTTCTCATCCTTTACAAGAGCAATCTTTAGAGCAGGCGATCACTATTCTTTTAGAAGATTTTTACCGCTCCAATGGGATATCACCAATTTGCCAAATAAATTTAGAATATTCTTTACCTGCTGACATTATTATATCTATTTATCGGATTATCCAGGAATCTTTAACAAATATTTCTAAATATGCAGATGCATCGGAAGTAAAACTAAATTTAACTACAACTAAAAGTAGTTTTCGCTTGATAATTCAAGATAATGGTAAAGGTTTTTATGTTAAGCAAAATACGACTGGTTTTGGATTGCAAAGTATGCGCGATCGCACCTTAGCATTAGGAGGAGAATTTAATATTAATAGTTCTCCTGGTTCTGGTTGTGAAATTATAGTTGATATTCCCTTGTTGAGATTGACACAATGATTAAAGTTTTACTGGTAGATGACCAAAATTTAATTCGTCAGGGATTAAAGGCATTATTAGAACTAGAAGCAGATTTAGAGATTATAGGTGAAGCAGAGAACGGTGAACAGGCAGTTGATTTGAGTACCCAGCTACAACCAGATGTGATATTAATGGATATTAGAATGCCCATTATGGATGGCGTAGCAGCTACACGAGCAATTCAAAAATCTTGTCCAGGAATCAAAATTTTAGTATTGACTACTTTTGATGATGATGAATATATAACCGCAGCTTTAAAAAATGGCGCAATGGGTTATTTATTAAAAGATACACCATCGGAAGAATTAGCTGTTGCTATTCGTGCAGTGCATAAGGGCTATACACAACTAGGCCCCGGAATTATCAAAAAACTGGTAACTCAATTTTCTCCAGTTACAGCAACCCAATTACCTCCTGTACCACCTAGTTTATCTGAACTTACTCCCAGAGAAAAAGAGGTATTACAGTTAATTGCTACAGGTGCTAATAACAGGGAAATTGCTCAACAATTATATATTTCTGAGGGAACTGTTAAAAATCATGTGACGAATATTTTAAATAGGTTAAATTTGCGCGATCGCACTCAAGCGGCTATTATTGCTAATACGTTTTTAGGATATTTAGAACAAAATAGTTAATAGTAATTTGTACTGTTTCACCACAGTTTAGATGCAGGCGATCGCCAAGTACATCAATTAAATAATGCTAAACATTCATCTTTTAAAATCCCTCTTGTCACCTTGATATTTCTAAATGATTTAGCAATCACCTCTTCACAAGAAATATCAATTTGTGATTGATTGACCGAGACTAAATCTTGAATTGAAGCACCATAGATAATTTCCGATATTCCTGACCACACACAAGCAGTGGCACACATGGGACAAGGTTCACCAGTTGTATATATGCTATAACCTTCGAGAGAGGGGCTTTTAAGTTTAGCTGTTAAACTACGAATAACATTGATTTCTGCATGGGCTGAGGGATCACAATCTTGGTTCACAGTATTATGAGCTACAGCAACTACTTCGTTATTTTTAACAATTACTGCACCATAAGGCGCATCCCCTTTTTTAGCTGCTTCTAATGCTAGGCGCATAAAATATTCTTGGTTCATCTGAATTAAGAACTTCTCCAGGATAAATGTTAATAATATAGCATTGCTACTGTGAGTTATCCGACTTTTCAGGTCATGTAGAAAAGTCCAGGAAAAATCTAACTTCTAAATCAGGAATTCAAAGTCTCTCTCCTCGCAGGAGAGAGATTTAGAGAGAGGTTTTCCAGATACCGTGAAAAGTTAGGTGAGTTATGGGTAATATATTAGATTGATGAATATGTTACTAAGCAGACAAGAAACAGAATTTTACCTAAAAGACCTAGAAACACCAACGGGTAAAGCGATTAATTTAACTCTTGCAGCTTTGGTGTTACTATCATCAGGAATTTTCGTGGCCGAAACTTATAATATTCCTGATGCTATTCGGTTCCAGTTAGATGTCATCGACACTATTATAGTGATAATTTTTGCTGGAGAATATGTACTACGTCTGTGGAGTTCAGAAAATAAATTTAAATATATTTTTAGCTTTTACTCAATTATTGATTTAATAGCAATTTTGCCATTTTTTTTAGGAGCAGTTGATATCAGATTTATTCGCCTACTGCGATGGTTTAGGATTTTACGATTAATTAGGTTAATAGACAAAAAATTTTTATTTGGCACTATTACCACCGAAGATGGTGTGATTTTCGCACAAATTTTATTTACTTTATTTGCCATTATATTTGTTTACTCTGGCTTAATTTATCAAGTCGAACATCCAGTTAATCCTCATGTTTTTGCCACTTTTTTAGATGCGTTTTATTTTTCTGTTGTCACCATGACAACTGTAGGATTTGGTGATGTGACACCAATTTCCGAATTAGGTCGTCTATTAACAGTATTAATGATTTTAACAGGTGTTGCTTTGATTCCTTGGCAAGTAGGAGATTTAATTAAACGATTAGTCAAAACTGCCAATCAGGTAGAAATTGTTTGTTCAGGTTGTGGCTTGAAGTTTCATGATGTGGATGCTGGGTTTTGTAAAAGATGTGGGGCTAAACTAGGTGAATAATCACTGCTATTTTAAGCTCCCCGATTTCTTGTAGACACCCGCAGAACCGGGTAGAAGTCGGGGAGATGTATGTTGATAAATTGCCCCAATTTTTAGGGTGGACTTAACCTTTTTTGTTGATGACTGCGGGGAATCATCTCATATGCTGCTTTATTTCCATAAATATAGCGTTGCACCCGACGATTGAGAATACTGGGAATTTGGCTCAATAAATGGACGAAAAAATAGGGGTTGCGTACCATTTCTCTCAAACTTCTTTGCCATTTACGCTGTTTGAGTGATTCTACAACACGGTAATAAGCTAAATTCTTGTTTAAAACAGCAAGATTTTTCAAAAAAGCCCGGGCTAGCGAAGTTTGTTTGTCAATGCCATTTTGCTTTAAAAAAGCTTCGATTGCCTGACAATCTTGCTCAATACGGTTGACTTTAGGCGAATAAACCAGAGAACCTGTACGGGAGCGGTAAAAATAATATGGTTCTGGTACGAGAAAAAAACTAGCTCCTTTGATTAGACATTCCATGACTAACCAAAAATCTTGGGTTACTTTAATGCTGGGATCATATTCAATATGATGTTGCAACAGAAAATCTCGCCGGAATAAAGGTTTGGATAAGCCTAGATGCAATCCCTGTTGTCCATAGACATCGGTTTCTACAAAAAATACCGGATCTATTTGCTTGATAGTGTCAATGACATCTCCACTTTCGTTAATTAGTGTACTCCAGGGAGCATCTTCGCCGTCTCGAATCAGAAATAGATCATCAGCAACCATATCTGCATTCTTGGACTCTGCTACCTGTAAAAGCTTTTCCAGCCGTTTAGGAGCATACCAATCATCTGAGTCTAAAACGGCAATCCATTTTCCTGTAGCTTCCCTTAATGCTCGATTGCGCGTCCCACCGGCTCCCAGATTTTGTGGATTAACAAAAACTTTTAGTCGTTCATCTTTAAAGCTTCTAGCTACCTCTGCTGTCCCATCAGTTGATGCGTCATCTACTACAATTACTTCGATATTGTGGAGAGTTTGCCCCAATACCGACTTTATTGTTTTAGAAATATAGGCTGCTGTATTGTAAGCAGGGATAATAACAGATATTTCTGGATTCATGTTAGACACTGGCCAATTAATTTTGTACCAATCAAGTTTTATCTACATAGGAATTTCCCAATAAAAAAATATCCAATATTCTCTAGTGGGATGGATGTTACAGCCGCTTACAGCTAATACCCGCTCTGAATATCAGACGGGTGAAGATGCCTACTTTGAAAAATGAATAATTTAATTTTCGGAAATCCTTTGTGCTTAATAGATTAACGTAAGTAGTACCGTTAGTTTTTAATTTTTCTGTTAGTTTTTACGCATTTTATTAGTTTTTGTTGAAGAACGATGTTTTTAGGCAATGAGGCCTTATCTACCGCAAAGACTGCAACAAGCCGGAGATAATTACCCAGACTTGTGACAACGACAACCTTTTCGGGAATGCATCTGCTTACTCTGGTAGTAAATATGGCAAATGAAGTTTTAGTTTTAGCGAACTGACAAAAGCCCTCCGGGCATCCAAGAAACAGCGCTTGCGCTATCGCTACCTATTTTAATGGTTAGAGCTAAGATGGCTATGTATTTTTTGGCAGTATAAATATGGTACAAAATTTTTACGTAAATCCAGCAGTAGGCAACGATACCAACCCTGGTAGCCAACAATCGCCTTTCAAGACACTTACGCAAGCTCTGAAGCTTGCCACACCGGAAACCAAGATTCAATTAGCAGAAGGTAATTATAACGCCGCTAGTGGGGAAGCTTTTCCCCTCACAGTGCCAGTGGGTGTAATAGTTGTGGGTAATGAAGCCAGTAAGGGCCGTAATATATTCATTGAAGGCAGTGGTAACTATCTCAGCCGTACCTTTGCTGGTCAAAACGTCACCTTCGTGCTATTGAATAACGCCGAACTACGGGGAGTGAGTGTAACTAATTTAGCTAGTCGTGGTAGTGGAGTCTGGATTGAATCAAGCACCCCTACTGTTGCCAATAGCACCTTTATCAACTGCAAGCGTGAGGGAGTATTTGCTACAGGTGAAGCGAATCCAGTGATTCAAGGTAATGTATTTACAGAAAATGCCGCCAAT
Source organism: Cyanocohniella sp. LLY (assembly GCA_022241785.1). Taxonomy (GTDB): domain Bacteria; phylum Cyanobacteriota; class Cyanobacteriia; order Cyanobacteriales; family Nostocaceae; genus Cyanocohniella. The sequence continues at coordinate 11,250 of JAKOMP010000006.1, forward strand.
GGAATTGCGATCGCCAAAAATTCCCAAGGTAAAATTCAAGGTAACACCTGCCATAAAACAGGTTTTGGCATTGCAATTAGTGATGCAGCATTACCCACTCTTCTAGATAATAAAATTTACGAAAATCGTTCAGGAATTATTGTTTCTGGGACTGCGCTTCCCATCCTGCGTAATAATCTCATTGAAAATAATACTGATGATGGTTTGACAGTAATTGGAAATGCTTTACCGGATCTTGGTAATACCAATAACCCAGGGGGCAATATCATCCGTAATAACAGTAAATTTGATGTGCAAAACGCCAGTTCTAAAAAGCTGGTGTCTGTAGGAAATCAAATAGATCCTAGTAAGGTCACAGGCAATATAGAGTTTGCCAACGTTTCGGTTCCAACACCAACACCAACACCAACACCAACACCAACACCAACACCAACACCAACACCAACACCAACACCAACACCAACACCAACACCAACACCCACACCCACACCAACACCCACACCAACACCCACACCCACACCAACACCAACACCAACACCAACACCAACACCAACACCCACACCAACACCAACACCAACACCAACACCAACACCCACACCCACACCCACACCCACACCCACACCCACACCCACGCTCAACTTAACCGATATTGGTAATCATTGGGCGGCAGCATTTATTCGGGAATTAGTTAATAGGGAAATAGTTAGCGGGTTTCCAGACCGCACATTCAAACCTGATGCAAGGATGACACGCGCACAATATGCGGCGTTAATGGTCAAAGCTTTCAACCCATCTGTAAAACGCACAGCCATTAAATTCAAGGATGTACCAGAGAATTTCTGGGCATTTCAGGTAATTCAACAAGCTTATCAAGGGCAACTTCTTTCTGGTTATCCCGATAATACCTTTGGCCCCAACCAAAATATCCAGCGCGTACAAGTGCTAGTATCCCTGGTGAATGGACTGGGTTTATCTGCTGAAAATACAGGTGCCATTAAAACTTTCGATGATCAAGTAAAGGTTCCTGGCTACGCTAGTAATGCAATAGCAACAGCAACCCAAAAGCAACTTATTGTCAATTATCCCAATCTCAATGTACTCAACCCCACCCGCGATGCCACAAGGGCAGAAGTTGCCGTCATGGTGTATCAAGCTTTAGTGGATGCTGGACGCGTAGCACCAATTAACTCACTTTATATTGTGACCGCTTAATTTACGCAATTAGCCGCAGGTTTCAACGTGGCTAATACAGCATTTTAGAGTGGGCGTAGGGGTTTGTCCCACACCAATAGTCCTAACTTTTCACGGTATCTAGAAAACCTCTCTCTAAATCTCTCTCCTGCGAGGAGGAGCCACTGCGTTGCGCGGTTTCCCCGCGTTGTAGCAAGTGGCGTTAGAGACTTTGACTTCTCCCCATTCCCTCGTAGGGAAGGGGGGTGGGGGGTTAGGTTTTGCGTTACCTTTTCCACATGACGTGAAAAGTCAGATTTGCGGGTGAGGTTTCAACCAACGAGGAAAAGGAGTAAGGGAGCTTTCACTCCACTTGCGGGTGAGGTTTGTACCTTTAGTTCCCCTACCCCCTACCTCTAATCAAAAGTTGTCAATCAAATTGCACAACTGAATCCTGGCAAAACTTAGACCTTAAATTTTTCAGTAATTCGTTGCATTGCTGTTTCCACATTTTCCCGGCTATTAAATGCCGAAATCCGGAAGTAACCTTCACCCGCAGCACCAAAGCCAGAACCCGGTGTACCCACCACATTGACAGTTTGTAGCAGCTTATCAAAAAATTCCCAACTGGATAGACCATTGGGAGTTTTTACCCAGACATAAGGTGCATTAACGCCACCATATACAGCTAAACCGGCGGCTGAAAGTTGCTCACGAATAATTTTGGCATTTTCTAGATAAAAATCTACTAATGCCTTAATTTGTGTCTGTCCTTCCTGGGAATAAACCGCTTCAGCGCCTCTTTGGATGATGTAAGAAACACCATTAAATTTAGTAGACTGGCGACGATTCCATAGTTTCCACAATTCCACATCAGTACCATCGGCGGCCTTTGCTGTCAGAGTTTTTGGTACTACTGTTAATGCACAACGTGTACCTGTAAAGCCTGCATTCTTAGAAAAAGAACGAAATTCAATGGCACATTCCCTAGCACCTGCAATTTCATAGATAGAGTGAGGAATGGCAGGATCAGTAATGTAGGCTTCGTAGGCAGCATCAAAGAAAATTATCGAGCCATTAGCTTTGGCATAATCCACCCATGCTTGCAAATATTCCTTAGTAGCAGTAGCACCAGTGGGGTTATTGGGGAAACAGAGATAAATTAAATCGACTTTCTGTGTGGGAATCTCAGCGGTGAAGTTATTTTTAGCCGAAATGGGCAGATAGACTAAGCCCTCAAACTCACCTTGATCGTTAGCAGCCCCGGTATTCCCTGCCATGACATTAGTGTCCACGTAGACGGGGTATACAGGGTCAGTAACGGCGATAATATTGTTTTTGCCAAAAATATCCAGAATATTGCCTGTATCGCACTTAGAGCCATCGGAGATAAAGATTTCGGAGGCATCGATATTTGCCCCCCGTGCTTGGAAATCTTGGGCAGCAATTTTTTCCCGTAACCAAGCATAACCTTGTTCTGGGCCATAGCCTTTAAAGGTAGCGCGATCGCCCATTTCTTCCACCGCTTTGATCATCGCTGTGCGGCAAGCTTGAGGCAGAGGTTCCGTGACATCACCAATGCCCAAGCGAATAATCTGAGCCTCAGGATTAGCTTCTGCGAACGCATTTACCCGTCGAGCAATTTCGGGAAACAGGTAACCAGCTTTCAGCTTCAGGTAGTTGTCGTTAATCGTTGCCATAGTAGAGTTGAAAAAATAGCCTAGATAAAACAGCTTACTGCCAATTGATCTGTGCAATGGCCAATAGCTGCGGCAATTTTGAGAAATGCTTACTAGTTTCCAGTTCCAAAAGCAGTTGCTACTTCTGGACAAAGTTCTAGGTGTTTGGCATGACTACTTATTTGTATTTTTACTGCGTAATGCCAAATTACGTAGATGTTAGATCCGACTAAGACATATATCAAAAGAAAGGGTAATAATTCAACTAGTCCTTAAGACTGGTAATAATTTAATTCTGATGGCAGATTTAATTTTCAGGGTGAAATTGTTAATTTATATCTGTCACTAAAAATATTTACTAAAATTAAAAACAATGAACATTCTTGCTTGGATTGCTTTAGGTTTAATTGCCGGTGCTATTGCTAAAGCTATTTATCCTGGTCGTCAAGGTGGTGGAATACTAGGAACAATCCTACTAGGAATCATTGGTGCTTTTGTTGGTGGTAGTTTGGGTGTGTTCTTTAGTACGGGAACTTTAACACTTGCCGCGCCTGGCCTCAGTATTTCTGGTGTGGTATTAGCAGTTCTTGGTGCCATTGTTGCTATTTTCTTGTGGAACTTGCTAACTTCTCGCAGTGCGGCATAAGAGAGGGAAGTACCCCAACTCCCAGGCTATAGTTGGGGCTTCTAGTTTCACAGAATACCTTAAACTTTAGCAATTGTGACTGTTTGAGGTTGGTTTTGATACTTCCCGAAGCGGTCAGCATAAGTTGTTTGACATGGCTCCCCTTCTAGAAAGAGCAACTGTAAAACCCCCTCATTAGCGTAAATTCGACAGTCTGCACTAGAAGCATTACTAAATTCCAAAGTCAAGTAACCTTCCCATGAAGCCTCAGCAGGTGTGATGTTGGCAATGATCCCGCAACGTGCCATTGTTGATTTGCCAATACAAATAACTGTGATGTTGGAAGGGATTCGTAGTCGTTCCAGGGATACACCTAAGGCGTAGCTATTGGCTGGAATGATGAAAAATGATCCATCTTCATCGGTTTGTAATGCAATAGATTCCAAGTTAGCAGGGTTAAAACGCTTGGGATTAACAATAGTACCGGGAATATGTCTAAAAACCCGAAAATCTGTGGGAGCTAATCTCAGATCATAGCCATAGCTAGATAATCCGTAACTAATCACTCGCCTATCTTCAATTTGGCGCACTAAAGAGTTTTCAAAGGGCGCAATCATCCCTAACTTGGCTTGTTCAATGATCCATTTATCGTTTTTCAACATGTTTTATCCCTACATATAAAAATAATTTTGAGATGACACAGATGAAGGGGATGAGAAAGAAATTGTTTTCTTTTCCCCTTTTCCCCTTGTCCCCTTATCCCCGCCCTCTAATTTTACGGTCGATGACTACGCCGAATTTCTGTAATTTGGTCTGCCACATCTAACAAAGATTGAGGCATTTCTGGCCCTGTGAGAATGATATCGACATGGGGAGGGCGTTGTGCAAGAAACCCTAACACTTCTGTTTCGGGAATTAAGCCAAAATTCATCGCTAAACTTAATTCATCTAAAACTACCAGAGAATACTTTCCTTCAAACACAACCTGTTGTGTATACTGCCATAGCTTTTGTAAGGACTGGTTTTCTGCTTCGTCTAGATGGGGTGTATCGATGCAGCGAGGCAAATCACAGCGAATCCAATCTAAATTTTGCCCTAACTGGATGGGTCGCTCTTGTCCTTGGCGAATCCCACCTTTAAGAAACTGCACCACTAAAACTGGCGTACCTTGACCGGCAATTCTCAGCGATTGAGCCATGACACTGGTAAAAAAGTTCCGGTGTGGGCTTGTGAAAACTTGCACTAGACCTTCAACTGGATAAGGTAAGTTGGGGGTGGAATTGACGCTTGGTGTTTCTAACTGGGCAACCATAGGAAAAGTTCAAAAAATAACAAAGACTTAAGGAATTTTACAGAGTTAATTGTCAATCTAACTGAAAGATTTCAGAGCATTAGGGGTAAGCTTGTCATGCTTCAATTACTGTAAACTATCCCCACATGTTTCACAGATAAGATGCCGCTTTAGCGTGTCATAAGTTCTTTTAAGCAAAATAAATGAAATCACATGCAAATCTGGTTTTTAATCTCACCCCGCCTTTGATTTTCGTCAAAGTCTCCTCTTTCCTTTCCAACGGTTGGGGGTGAGGTTCTATATTTTATTAAATTTGCATTCCTAAACAATGAGAATATTGACATTTTCGTTTTTTACATGAAACTAGTCATAACCATAAAAATGTATAACTGGTAATTCCCACCAATGGAGAAATAGGGAAGTGGCAAATAAAAAAATTGCAGTGTTAAATATCACTTGTGTGGGAGCAAAACGCACTCAGAACGTTAAGAATTTTACCAAAAAAGGAGTGAGTTGTAGTGAAATTAGTGATTCTGGGAGGTTCAGGATCGGGAAAAAGCACTCAAGCCCAAAAGCTTTGCAGACATTTTGATATTCCTCAAATTTCTACAGGCGAGATTTTAAGGCAGGCGATCGCTAATCTTAGCGACTTGGGTTGCCATGCACAACCGTATGTCACCAAAGGGGAGCTAGTTCCAGATGAAATGATGATTGAGTTGATTCGGTTGCGGCTCAAACAGCCTGATGTCTCTTGTGGTTGGGTATTAGAGGGTTACCCCCGTACTGCCTTTCAAGCTGAGGAATTGGATTTTTTATTGGATGATTTAGGGCAAAAGTTAGATTGGGCTATTTATTTACAAGTACCAGAAGCCATTATGGTTAGTCGCTCCTTAGGGCGTTCTTTACCAGATGACCAACCCGAAATCGTGCAGCGGCGTGTAGAAATCTTTTACGATCGCACTATTCCCATCCTAGAGTATTATGACCGTCGCCGTCGCTTGCTAACTGTCAATGGGGATCAGTTACCGGAGATGGTGCAACAAAATATTTTAACTTTGTTATCTAGGACTTAAAGCCAAAATTCATCCTGATTAATCCGCAAAATAATCATTTTTTCATAGATGCCATAGTTGATATTTTGACTGAATAATATAGTACGTATATAAGTAGTAATACTAAGGTAACCTTAAAGCAGTATTCTTATATCAAAATTCTGAGGCAACTTTCATGGTTTGGCAGCGTCCCGATGGTCGGCAACCCTACGAACTCCGTCCCATCAGCTTTGATAACGGTTTTACCCGTTTTGCCCCCGGTTCTGTCCTCGCAAAATGTGGTGACACCCAGGTACTTTGTACTGTCAGCGTTAGCGAAGGCGTGCCTAAGTTTTTAGTAGGAACTGGCAAAGGTTGGTTAACTTCAGAGTATAGAATGTTACCTTCAGCGACTCAACAACGCCAAGCACGAGAATTGTTGAAATTGTCAGGAAGGACACAAGAAATTCAACGTTTAATAGGACGCAGCTTACGCGCAGCCATTGATTTTGAGGCATTGGGAGAACGGACACTGACTGTAGATGCCGACGTATTACAAGCGGATGCTGGCACCAGAACCACAGCCATTACAGGTGGGTTTGTCGCCTTAGCTAATGCAGTTTCTCACTTGTTACAGCAGGGAATATTAGAGCGATCGCCTTTATGCGGTCAAGTGGCAGCAATCTCTGTAGGGTTATTACAAGGCGAGGCATATTTAGATTTAAACTACATTGAAGATGTCGCAGCCACCGTAGATTTCAACGTGGTGATGAATCAACACTTAGGCATCATCGAACTCCAAGGAACAGCAGAAGAAGGCAGTTATAGCCGTACCCAGTTAAATCAGCTACTAGATTTTGCCGAAAAAGGAATTGAGCAATTATTAATCGCCCAGCGAGAGGCGATCGCAGATTGGGATGTGTTGTTTAGCGGCTAGAGGTTAGGGACTAGAGGCTAGAGAAAAATGTTCGTACTATCTTCTCCTAATTCCCATTATCCCAGAGGGGGCCTTGAGTTCCCCAATCCCTACTTTCTCTATTCGTACAACTGACTACTGACAACTGACCGGGGAAAATGGTAACGATGTTTTAAGTTGACCTATCCCCATTTAATGCTTCATGTTAAAAGTTTCAAAAGTTAAAAAGGGGAATTGTCAGAAGTTAGGTATGGTATTGCTGGAAGTCGGCAATGTGATGATGAAACCATGAATAAAACGGTTGAAGTTCTCCCGGATCTATCTGCGCTGGTGGCGCGATCGCTTGATTTGATTTTATCGAAGTTGGCAACTGCCATTGAGGAACGTGGGCAATTTACTATTGCTTTAGCTGGTGGTAGTACACCTAAGCCTTTATATGAGGCGATCGCTCAACAAAACCTGCCTTGGGATAAAATTCATGTGTTCTGGGGAGATGAACGTTATGTCCCACCAGATCATCCCGATAGCAATGAACTGATGGCGCGGCGCGCGTGGTTAGATCGCGTTGATATCCCCGCGGCTAATATTCATGCTGTACCGACTTTGGATGCAGATCCAGCAGTGTCAGCGGCTAAACATGAACAACACCTACGAGAATTTTTTAATTCTTCCCCTACCGATGTTCCGGCTTTGGATGTAGTTCTGCTAGGCATGGGTGATGATGCACATACTGCATCTTTGTTTCCCCACACCGATGCTTTACAAGTGCGCGATCGCTTGGTGACTGTGGGTAATAAAGACGGTAACCCCCGCATAACCTTCACATACCCATTGATCAACGCTGCGCGCAGTGTAATTTTTGTGGTGGCTGGTGCTAATAAACGACCAGCTTTAGCTCAAGTCTTTGCACCTGTAGCCGATGACTTCTCTTATCCATCCCGCTTAATTCAACCCCAGGGAGAACTTTGGTGGTTGTTAGATGCCGCAGCAGGTTCGGAACTCCCTGTTTAACTTTCCGATCAGCAGTAATTGTTAAAATCGGAAGCTAGAGTTTTCCCTGTAGCAAAACCTGTGGGTAAAGCTCATTTCTCGCCACCGCTAACACAGTCGCTTAGATCTGCGACTTCTTTTTGTAGCGCTATCTCACCGCAGAAGCGTTTACATAGTTCTCTCTGCTTGCCCAGACTACATTTACGATGATCTTGAACAAGGACTTAAATTGATGATCGTCTGTCCTAATTGCAATCACCCCAATCCAGACGGCGCTGTCCAGTGTGAAGCTTGTTATACGCCGTTACCAACAACTAGTAACTGTCCCAACTGTGGCGCAACGGTGCAGGCAGATGCTGCTTTTTGTGGTCAATGTGGTTATAATCTGCACTCAAATGCTGCGCCTACTACTGCTGCTGCCACTGTTGCTCCTGATATTGCCGTAGAAGTACCGCCGTTAGTTGAGCCTGATCCACTATTGGAACTATTACAACCAGATTCGTTGGGAATCAACTCAGATGCCAACGCCAATCCACCTGAGGCCTCACCTTTGCCAGCGACAGCAATGTCAATGCCACCAGCAGAAAGTAGCCCAGCACCAGCACCTGCTGCTGCTCAACCTGTAGTTGCAGAGCCAGAAGTGGCAACTCCACCCCCGGCACCCACACCAGATCCCCAGCCAGAGCCGCCACCAGCTCCGGTAGAACCCCCCGCACCTGAACCTGAGCCTCAAACAGTTGCCGCCGCAGCAACTCCTGTCCCAGCGGCTTCTAGGACGCAATTACAGCAGGTAACGGCACGGTTATTCCACGTCCAAAGCGATAGCGAAATTGAACTGCCACAAACTTTGTCTGTAATTCATATCGGCAAGCCCAATGACCGCATTCCCCCCGATGTGGACGTTTCAGGATTTTCCAATTCAGAAATTGTTTCCCGGATACATGCAGATATTCGGGTTGAGGGAGATGCTCACTACATAGAAGATGTGGGCAGTTCTAATGGTACTTATATTAATAACTTGCCATTATTGCCAGGGAACCGACACCGCCTCAGACCAGGCGATCGCATCAGTCTGGGTAAAGGCGACTTGGTAACTTTTCTGTTTCAACTTGTGTAATTAAGGCTTCCCATCCTCCAGCCGTCTTTGTTTCCATCTTGGAGGGTCAAAAGAGGCAGGGGAGCAGGGGGCAGGGAGCAAGGGAGAAAGCTGAGACGGAGCTTGTTACTCCGCCCCTGCAAGAGCGCCCTAGAAGGCGATGCCCTGAGCTTGTCGAAGGGGCGGGGCTTTATACCCATGTTCCGCTCTGCTCCACGGCTTCTCTGCGAGACGCTGCACGAACTGACAGGGCTTGCTCCCCCTGCTCCCTGCTCCCCTGCCCCTCCGCTTCTTGGTAAGTACACTAGGATGGATGAAAGTACACTCCAGTAGTTAGGGTAATTACGTTCAGGAAAGTGACTTATGAAGGAACCAGGTAAAAATTTTGAACCATTGCTCAGTAGAGAAGCCCCGCCAGAAGTAGAACGCATGGGGTTAACTTGGCTAATTGCTGCGGCGATCGCAACTAGTTTGTTGTGGCAAGTACCAGGAGGCGATTATATTTTATACCCGTTTAGCATCCTGGCAACTTGGTTCCATGAAATGGGTCACGGCTTGATGGCTTTGGTATTGGGGGGACAGTTTCATCAATTACAGATTTTTAGTAATGGTTCTGGTGTAGCAACTTATAGCATCTCGCGGACTTTGTGGCCCATTGGCCCGGCTTTAGTCGCCGCCGCAGGCCCAATGGGGCCCCCTATTGCCGGTGCAGGGTTAATTCTGGCTTCCCGGAGTTTTACTACAGCCTCCCTGAGTTTAAAAATACTAGGAGGTATTTTGTTGCTTTCCACGTTATTTTGGGTGCGTTCTTGGTTCGGATTGTTCGCCATTCCCCTACTAGGTTTCATCATCCTGGGGATTTCTTTAAAAGCGCCCCATTGGATGCAGGGATTTGCTATTCAATTTCTCGGCGTTCAAGCTTGTATTAGTACATATCACCAACTGAATTATTTATTTAGCTATAGTGCTGGCCCCTTAGGACTTTCTGATACGGCACAAATGCAAAAATATTTACTGTTACCTTACTGGTTTTGGGGTTGGTTAATGGCGATCGCCTCCCTGGTAATTTTAGTTCAAAGTCTCCGCATCGCTTACCGTACGAAGTGAGATCCGCCTCCGGCGGGGCGGTTACGCCATCGCTAAATATGCAAGGTATTATCTGGGATCAATGAAATTTCAACATTTAATCTTCGGGGTGGTTTTGAGAAAATCGAAGTTTCAATCCCTCACAGGGAGTTAATGAAATTTCAACTTCACGTTATCCAAGATGAACACGGGGTGAAACTCTGGTTTCAATCCCTCATAGGGAGTTAAGGAAATTTCAACGGATTCTGTTCTAAGAAGAGAATCTAAAAATTACCCTGTTTCAATCCCTCATAGGGAGTTAAGGAAATTTCAACCCGTCCACAAAACAACAAAAGCCAACAATTTTTTCTGTTTCAATCCCTCATAGGGAGTTAAGGAAATTTCAACCTTCTTGGGCTGTATCATCTACTCCGGTATATTCCCGTTTCAATCCCTCATAGGGAGTTAAGGAAATTTCAACAGACTTCCTTACTTTTGGCATGACTAACTTTAGTTTCAATCCCTCATAGGGAGTTAAGGAAATTTCAACGTAATAGCCAAATTACTTGGCTGTAAATATTGATTGTTTCAATCCCTCATAGGGAGTTAAGGAAATTTCAACGGGGTTGGTGAAATTAAAGTTAAGAATATTACGTGTTTCAATCCCTCATAGGGAGTTAAGGAAATTTCAACCTTCGCACCACCGAGAGCGGTTTTGCAGCTGTAAGTTTCAATCCCTCATAGGGAGTTAAGGAAATTTCAACGAACAACAAAAGTATAAGAAGTTTTCATCTTTTTGTTTCAATCCCTCATAGGGAGTTAAGGAAATTTCAACTCTATGAATAATCAGCAAATCTTACAATGGATTAGTTTCAATCCCTCATAGGGAGTTAAGGAAATTTCAACTACTCAACGCTCCCGTGCGTTTGCTCTTTCTTGAGTTTCAATCCCTCATAGGGAGTTAAGGAAATTTCAACGGCAACAGCCTAAAACTCTATGTATATTTACTTTTCAAGGTTCTGGTGCGCGGATGAGCCAATCATAGCATCAAAGATGTAGATTGATTGGCCAACAAATAGCTCAAACCCAGATTATGTAAGGCGCGCGGATACTTGAGGAGCGATTGGACTCAAAAGTGTTGCGCTGTGAGGATTTGCAGCCATCTTTCCACAAGAGCGTTCTGAACACCTACCCATCCGCGCATTCTGCAAAGAAAATACTATCATCACGAATCTTTTGCCCACCAATACGTTCTATTTTACCTACACAGCAAGCACACATCGAGTAAAAAAGAATGCTATCGCTTTCAGGCTTAATTAATTTGTTTAAGCGCGATCGCAATCTTGCATACTGAGTATCAGTTAGATAGCATTCAAACACACTATACTGTACCCATTGACCGTAAGACTTGAGTATTTTGTGGATTTTGGTGCGGCGTTTGTCTTCGGAAATATCGTAGGACACAATCACATTCATTGGCAAGCTCTCCTGTTCCTACTTCAAAACCAATGGGGGGTATTTTTCGGTTTCTCCCATCAAGTATTTAGCCAATAATCGAGCCTGTAGCTCAAATGCCTCTTGGTAAGTACACTTGCGCCCTAATACTGGATGCTTAAACTCAGACTGTTTTTTTTGCGCGTATTGTTGCAAAAATCTTTTTCGTCCTTCTGGGGTTAAGGATACTGCACCACTCAAAGGCTCTGTTACAAAATCGCTTTTTGTCAACAATTGCTTATTCAATGTAGACAAGACTACCGCATCTACTACTAAAGGACGAAATTCTTCCATTAAGTCTAATGCCAATGACGGTCTACCATAGCGTTCACAATGTAAGTATCCTAAATATGGATCAAATCCGGCAATATTGACTGCACCTTGAATGTCATGCCGTAATAATGAATAACCAAAGCTAAGTAAAGAATTAACTGGATCTGTTGGCGGACGGCGCACACGTTTAGTAAAACTAAATTCTGTAGTCCGAATTAATTGGTCAAAGCAAGCAAAATAAGCAGCACTCCCAGCACCTTCTAATCCCCGCAATGAATTAATATTTTTTGTAGTCTCGATTGGTGCGATCGCTTGTTCTAAACGTGTTACATTCGCAGATAAATCCAAGCCTGGGCTTTCACGTTGGCGACGGATGAGAAAACTACGGTAGTTTTTCAACTTTCCACGAACAAACCCTTGTACTACATGAATTGCTTGGACTGACTCACCTATTGCCTGCCATTGAGCCTTACGCACAAAAATATTCTTGGTCACTTCTGGTTGTAAAGTCCCTAAGTAACGACCATTATTTGTTAGAAAAGTTAGAGGGATGTGCCTCTCTAGTAATTCAGAAATAGCAGCAGGTGAAATGGTTGCTCGTCCTAAAATTACAACACCATCTATTTTAATTAATGGAACATCTAAAATTGTCTTTTTATTGAATTTGACATGAAGACGCTCGTCAACTTTGCCAACAAAAGCATCTTCTTGAGTAACGTACACTGTTCCCATAGTTACATCCACAATTAATCAATTGACTGAGTAATGATTCTTAATTACTTAGCTTCTTGATAGCGTCCTACTGTTTCTACAGCTTGCGGTAAACAATGAGAATATAAACTACATCCATCACACCGTTTAGCTTTGATAGCTTTAGGCATTGCACCTGTAACTAATAGTGTTTGCACAGCTTCAATCGTAGCGATCGCAGTTTGACGCAATTGTTCTGAAATCTCTACTAGTTGACGTTGGTGAGAGTGTGCATAGTAGACATATCCAGTGTTGATAGGTTTCCCTGTCATTTCTTCTAAACACAAGGCTTGAGCGCAGACTTGTAATTCATCATTATCCCACTCGCCTTTACGCCCTCTTTTGTACTCTATTGGATAAAATTCACCATTTTCTGATTCAATTAAATCTGATTTGCCTATTAACTTGTATCTATCAGATTTCAACCAAATCGCCCTTATTTGCCAAGTATCGTCACGGTTTACATCTCCAGTTGTATGAACGCGCTCATGTAAAGTTGTACCTTCAATTGTGTATTGGTTGTCAATAAATTCTCCTGCACAAAACATTCGCCAGCAGCGATGTGGACAGTAGGAATACTGATTTAAGGCTGCAATTGGAATATAATCACTCTCATTCATAATTTAATTTGGTGTTTGGATAGAAAAGCTTATACTCGACGCACCATTCCCATACCCATCGTTGTTTTACGCCCTAAACCTGCGTATAGTGCAAAATTAGCTAATGTATTCATTTGCTTAATTACTAATGGCTCAACATCTCCCAATATCCGGTAGCCAATTCGACCAACACAACCTATGAATTTGCTTTCATAATTAGTCAAAACTTCAGTATTGATATTAAAAGCACTGGGATAAACCGATTCAATGGCAATACTAGCAATTTCCATCCCACTATATTTATTCCAACGGCTAAGAAGGCTATTGAATACAGATTCTTTTAGAGGTAAAACATTGTCATATCCACCTTGGCGGAATGATACAGGCGTAGCGAAGGTGAAATCAAGATTGCGTTCTCTATCACTAGCTTGCTCATACAACTGCTCATAGGTGCAAGCATTAGCCCAAGGTTGCGTTAATAGTGGTGTACCTTGAATACTAGTAATGTGTAAGTTTGCAGAACCCAAATGCCAAGGGTATTTAGGGTTAAGATTCAACCACAGTTCAGTTAATTTACTAAATAAAGTGTCATCAAGTAGGGAAATACGCCACCAGCAGGGAGTACCAGCTGCGATAGGTTTTTGATGACTAAATTGCAAAGTCTGGTGATTCTGCTTGTGTTGCCGTTGTATTTGTAACGGTGAAAGAGTGAATGCTTTATCTGCTTTAGAGGAGTGCAAATAGTCTCCCAAACTGGAATTAACGGAACTGATCAAAGTAAGAAAGAGGGCATGAAGATGTCTGCCAGTGAGAAATTCGGGGTATATGGGAGACTGGGGAATGAGGTTAAGGATGAGGCTATAAGGCATGAATAATTAAAATGGTAAATGTAGGGTGGGCAATGCCCACCACTTGAGATTAAGCTTTAAATTGATACCGCATTTTTGCCGGTAAGCGCACTTTTTCAGTTTTGCTGGGATTGTCGAATTCGTAGTACTGTCCTTGGCGAATGCTAACATTTTGAATCAGACTCACCGGGGGCATATTTACCACATCATAGCTAACGACTTGATGAGTAAACATCACATCCAAAGGATTTAATGGATAAGAAAAAAAGAAATCCCCTGTTTTTAATTCAATTTTGGTAACTTCTTGAATAATGAGTTCAGCTTTACTCATCCATTTACCTAAGCGAATCCATTTTGGTAGCTTTAATTGCTTTTGAGAAATTATAAACAACTCAAAGTTACTTTCCGGTGCAATTTCTTTTGCCCTACCAAAACTAGGAATATTTTTTTGCGTTTTCTCCATCTCCACATGGTAGTTATTGTTAGCATACTTCCAGGTGTTAAGAGTTGTAGAATGATTAACTGCACGTGCAGGAGTCACATAAATTTCTTGATGATTTAGCGGTGTTAGATGTACCTCATATTTAGGAACTTGTTCGGAGCAAAAATAACGATAGGAATGTTCTTCAGCAACGGTAGTAGAGTAAATTTGGCTATCAACTAAACCCAGTGCATAACAGAGAGCATAGTTGTGAATTATTGGCTCTGTTTCATACAAACGACCGATTTCACGAGTTGCGTAATAGAGGCTGTCATGAAGTTCTATTTGACAGAGGTAAATAAATACCATTACTCTTTCCCCGCTTTAGCCGCAGTTTTCTTCTTGGTAATATGAGCTTTAGCATAAGCTTTAGCTTCTGCATCAGCCTTTTGCAAAATTGCCTGAATTCCTTTCTCACTTCCTATTAAAGTTTTGACTTCATTAATTAGGGATACAAAAGCATCACCAATTAAATCTGTGTGAACAATAAACTCATCAGCCATTAACGCTTCAATAGCCTTTTTAGCAGCAGTAATTACATCATCTTCATCTAGTGGATCGGGAGCATTTAAGGTATTATTAGATTTCATTTGGTCATATATTGCCTGAGTCCAACGCAGGTTACTAGTGATTTCGCCATCAGCAAATACAACACCAATTAACTCATTTCTAACTCGACCTGTACGGGTGGTTTGCGCTCCATAATGACGAGTTCGCAGAATGTTATTAAAAACGTAAAGGAAGCTAGCTTCAGTGGGGTCTTTCAAGGTGACAATACTAGGAAAGAAAACTTGCGGTCTAATGTGGTCTTGCTGATTAATTCGACTCGTGACTTCACCAGGTTTAGAACCATTTTCACCCTTAGAAGCCATCGTGCCATTTTCATAAGGAGCATTTAGGGTAAATGTTTCGTGTGATTCATCAAAAGCTGTAATTGAAAATGCCGTGTCTACCACAACTTTTGATTTTTCAGAACCAGAGTCACCAATAGCAAATCCGTAAATGATGCAATCAGGATTATCCATTGCAAAATTCACGTTGTATTCGCATTCTTCAGCCGTCATTAATCCATAATTACGCAGTAATTCCCGACCAACTAAACGCTCGGGAGTAGACTGTTTGCGCTTGAACATTGACAACCGGCTAATTGTGGTTTTGTCTTTAACTCCTGCTCTTACCCGTGCTTTGTTCAGTTCTGCATCTGTCTGGAATAGAGGGTAAGATTCAGTAATACGAATAGTCAAAAAATGAACATATTTACCCATTGGTTTGTATGGAATTTCAGTTTGAAAGAATTTTGATTCAACAGTTTTTAAAATTGCCATGATTTATCTCCAAAATGAGGTTAATTAAGTTAAATTGGCGGTTAAAAACCGCATCTACACAGGCGAAACCCACCTGCGTGGGTTAAAAATACCCATTTTTTTATTAGTCCGCGCAGGACGTTCGGCGAAGCTCAGTCGAGCTGCGGACTTTGTTTGTGTAGCCGCAACTTATAGTCGCCCTGGCTCTAATTTGATTATTCATTTTCATCATTTTCAACTTTAGATTTTCCTGCATTTTCTTTATCATCTTCAAGACGGTAAAGAAACTCACAGGTATCTCGAATTAAGTTGAGTTGACGGCCTGCTAAACGAGCGCGATCGCCTGCAAATGAGTTATCAAATACCTCCACCACAAAATACTTGGCAAAATCTAGAACAGCTTGCCGTTCTTCCTCACGTTTGCTCATGATCCAACGTCCTTCAGCAGTAGAAGAATGAACACGATCCATGAGTTTAAAAACTTCTGCTGCAACAGCTGCAACTAATGTTTCTCCCTGAAACACACTTGACTCAGCTTTGAGTATAGTTTCAGCCGCAATATCAACTGGTTTCAACACAGCATTAGACTTAGGATTATAACGCTTATTAGCTCGGTAAAATCTGCGGTATAAATCTGTTAATTTCTGAGGATGATTCAGACTTGATGCTTCTCCCACAATTAATTGCTCCATATTAGTGTCATATTTCACATAAGGATCAAAACAAGGATAAAAATGATAGGCATAAAGCCGGATTTTCTCGATTCGTGCTGTTTCCGATCCCTGGTTACGCACCCAGCGATTGAGATAAGAAAAAACGTACAACGGACTGGTTTCAAAATCTTTAGCCAGTTCTGTAAATCTCCCCCAATTGGCATCGTAACCAGACTTACCCTGTCGCGCATTCACATCTAAATGAATGGCGTAAGCGGCGGTAAGCACATTTAAAGGTGCTGGGTATTGGATGCCGTTTTCGTTCCAGCCTTCGAGGATGTAGTCAAGACGGAAGCGATCGCGCCTTACTAAAGCACGGAAAGCATGAGGCGCACTATCAAGGAAAACGCTTTCCTCAAACTCAGCGCCATCGTTAAAAGGTGGAATTGGTGACTCTGAAACTACAGTTTTAACATCTAAAATCATCGGGAAAGCAAACGCTAACCAAGTTGGCATTACCCAAGATTCTGTATCGGTGCTGTCTCTTCCTGGCGGGAGCGCCATGAAGTAAAATGTTAAAGGCTGGTCTTCAGGATAGGAAAGTTTAAAGGTGCGGTCTTTGTCACGCTGGAGGTTTTCATCGATTAAGAAACTATCTACACTTTGGTAGCGATCGCGCCCCAAATCCGCTTGTAAATCCTTACTGATAAAATGATTGCGAATGCTGGTATCAAAACGAGTTTGAGCAATACCATTGTAGGCTTTCTGCAAAAACTTGTTAGTCTCTGGAGTAAAGTAATAAGTAGGATAAAAGTAGAGATAGCGATATTTACCATCTTCAAATCGTTTACCTACAGCTTGAGTTTGATTCATCAAAATTTGCCTCAGCATCATCTCCACACCTGCAATACTGGAGATATTGCGTTTAGCGTTGGAACCTCCTAACATTTGCTTGTTTGTATAAACTTGAGGGGTAAATAAAACTGCTGATTCCATTTGCTCAGTAACCGTGTAAGCAGAATGAGAAATTGAGCAGATTAATTGTTTCCCTCGCCCTGATTTTTTCGCAGCATTGTAATTATCTAACTCATTTAGAAATGTTTCAACTTGAGTTTTAACAGATGGCTCTTGATTAGTGCCTGGTAACATGACAACTCGTTTTACCCAAAGCCTTAAATCATCCCAACCATCAGGTAATTGATATTGAGAAATTATCGGACAAATTAAGGTTGTCAAATAGTCAATTACTTGCTGACAAGCTTCGCGTACATCTTCAATCCCTGGATGATGTTCTAAATATTTAGCCGCAAGATAATACCATTCATAAGGTACTCCTCCGGTATTTCCTTTTAACTTGTTTTCTTTGAGACTTTCATTAATGCGTTTAATTTCTCTAATTTGGGGTAAACATTCTGTTAAATTCCAAAACTCTGCAACTTTGTGAGTTAAATCAAAATCGGGAACTGCTGGCAGCTTTTTATCTTTCTTACGAGCAGAATCAACGCGATTAACTGTCTCTTGCCAAATCTTTCGGCTAACTAAATCACCAAACTCTGCTATTTGGTCAATGCGGATATCGTCTTCAAATTTGAAATCATAATCAGCAGATAAAACATTTCGTTGCTGAAACTTATTCAGATTTTCGCTGCGACTTTTAGCAACAGAGCCTTTATTAGGGTTTAAGATGCGTAATGTAGCATCTAAGGCTACTTCCATCAAGTCTATATTATCAAAAAATAAGTTGTAATATTCGGCATATTTCATGCCTTTGCCATCTCTACCAAATCCTGTTTGTCTGA
The DNA here is from genome assembly GCA_022241785.1 of Cyanocohniella sp. LLY. Classification (GTDB taxonomy): domain Bacteria; phylum Cyanobacteriota; class Cyanobacteriia; order Cyanobacteriales; family Nostocaceae; genus Cyanocohniella. The sequence goes on from JAKOMP010000006.1 coordinate 29,314, forward strand.
GGCGTAATTGACCTGCACAAAGGGATTTAATACTGTTAACTACACGGTCTGGTAAATCTGACGGCGAGATAGCTGGCGCATTGCGCGAAGCCAAGTAAATTACGCCTGTTGGCAGATATAACAAAGGTTCATAATAGATATTTTCATCAGTATTCAGACTGATATGAGCCTGAATTAAAGCATTATTCACCACATTAGTTAAAACACCCCGATTCTCAGCAATGCTGTGATAGGTAAATTTCAACTGTCCATCACTGAGGCTGTGGATGATTTCTTTGAGTCTAGGATGTTCTGCATCCTGGGGATGTTTAACAATTGAGGCGAGAGAATCAGCTAAACAAGTTAAATCAGATAAACTGCGGAGGGTACGGTCTTTGAGAATAGGATTCAAGCCAAATTCAGAAAAATTCCAGTTAGTATCCCAACGGCGTTGAGCATTATAAGCCATGCATAACAAATCATCTACATATTCTCGATAAGCTTCAGGATTTTCTGGATTTATAAAGTTATCGAGTCCTAGTTGGTGAACTTTTTTATCAATAATTTCACGATGTTCTGCTAACGGCAACTTGCGGCAGTTTTCAGGTACATCAGGAAACTTTTCAAAATCATGTAAAATAAATCCAGCAATTACTAATCTGCGCTCTCGCTCTTTAACCACTCGCTGCACTGTGGTATTAAGTTTTTCTAAACGTTTCTCAATTAAATTAGCTGGGAATAATCCATTAAGTAAGTGAGTATTCAGTGATTGGTCAGCAGCGTTATCTCGTCTAACTTTAGTTTTCCCTTCAGCTTCTCGCTGTTGGTCAATCTCATCAAAAAACTTACCGCCTTTCGCCGTTACACCAATGGCTATCCGCAACAAATTTGGTAAAACATATTCACCAAAGTCTGCCATTACCTTATCATCTGGATTTTGAGATTGAATAGCTTCACGCAATAGTTTAAGTGTTAATAATTCGCCTTCGGTTTCAATAGTACGGTCTGAAGAATCGCCATCAAAACCAAAATCACCTGATAACCAATTATCATCTGCTACTTCAGAATTTACATCATTTTCTGTTTCTAAGAGTGATAATTGTTGATACTCATCTGAAGCTTTATTTTTTTTAGCCATCTTCTTGACTCAATGAATTTAAATAAGAACTAACTTGGCGCACATAAAGCGGATAGTGTTGTAATGCCAAACTGATAGCTTTAAAAACTTGCCGTGGATCTATTTCGTCATATTCATGTACAAGACGATTCCTTAATCCTGATGATGGTGCTATTTGTCTGGCTAATTCAACAGTAATTACACTGTATTGACCAAGAATAATAAAAGAATTAAAGTTGGTTTCTGACTTACCTGGATTTAGCTTAGATAATATATGGTCATTGATATCTATAGCTGCTTGAGCCATTAATTGTAAAAGTCTCTCGGTAATTAGTTGAGTATCAAAGTCAAGCAGGTAATCCTCTAAAGTAATTTGCTCAAATCTTTTAAGATTATCAAGATAACGAGCAATAAAATCCAACCTAGTTGTGACAATCACAGTATCTATCTTGGTCATACACCCCACCTTTGGAGAAACTGCTCAATATGTTGTCGGGTAATATTTTCAATTTTTTTAAGCTCTGAATTACTCAGTAGATATCTTTGTTTGAATTTTTCAAATTCTCCTAGATTATCTTCATACAAAAGCTTCCCATCACGAGCAACAAAATGTGATATTAGTTCAGAGCATTGATTAAGTTCTACAACGTCTATTTGATCAGAATTTATTTTGAATAATTCGCCAATAACTATAGGTAATTCAAACCAGAGAAAAGCATTATCTTTTACATAATTCTCACGTTGTTCCTGATCACACAAAACTGCAAAATCCCAGTCACTTTTAGCGTGAGTGTTCCCAGTAGCTCTAGAACCAAACAGAATTAACATTTTGAGATAAGGAATTTTTTCAGGAAGTTGTTGAGCTAATTCTCTAAGTTCTGTAATTGTTGGTGTTTTCATGTCAGCATTCCTATTAACCGTTATCTAATTGGCAATTTTTATTCCACTCCTTGTAGTAGTTTAGCAACTTGTTCTGGAGCCGGAAGTTGATTTTTTAATTCTTGAGGCAACGTAGAAAACAGTTTATAAGTTGCGATACCAATTGGTTTATTCGATTCTCTCAGTGCATACTCAACAATAGTTTTATCCTTGGATTTGCAAAGAATAATTCCGATTGAGGGATTTTCGTCTGGGAATCGAGATAAATCATCTAAAGCCGCCAGATAAAATTGCATTTTTCCCACATACTCAGGTAGGAACTCTCCAGTTTTTAACTCAATCGCAACTAGACATTTTAATTGGCGGTGATACAGCAACAGGTCAATAAAAAATTCTTTATCGCTAACTTCTAAGCGATACTGACTGCCAACAAAAGTAAACCGCCCACCCATTTCTTGCAAGAATGGTTCAACTCTTGCCAAAATTGCCTGTTCTAGCTGTCGTTCACTGTGTTCATCTGCTAGTTCCAAGAAATCAAAAGTATATTCATCTTTGACAGCTAGTTTTAATTGGTTACGAATCTCTGCTGGAACAGTTTTATCAAAATTAGTCTGATTTAACAGAGTCTTTTCATAAGTTTGATTTTCAATTTGGTGAATCAAAACATTCTTTGTCCAGCCAAATTTGCGAGTCATCCTAATATAAAACTCTCGTTCGAGGTCATCTTTGCATTTCTCTATAATGACCAGATTGTGAGTCCATCCAATTTCTCGCACCATTGGTGCGAGTTTTTCATTGTTGACGTATGATTCATAAAAAAGCCTCATCCGCCAGAGGTTAGCAGCAGAAAACCCGCTAATTCCTGGAAACTCTGCTTGTAAGTCTTTTGCTAACTGTTCTACTACGGATTTTCCCCAACTAGCGCCCTGCTGTTGAGTAACAATTATCTGTCCAATGTCCCAGTAGAGGTTAATCATTTCCCGATTAACTGCTTTTAGTGCTTCGTATTGGGCTGAACGAATACGCTGTTTTATTTCCATTAGCAAATGTCTGTAATCGTTTGAAATGGGGTTACTCATAATGTAAAAGGTTCAACTCGCTCATGACTAACTAGGCGACGCGCATAGATTAAACAGGCTTGCACATCTTCCAGTTCTAACCAGGGATAAGCTTCTAGTAAGGTTTCGATAGTATCTCCCGCCCTCAACATCCCCAAAATATGTTCAACCGCAAGGCGACGACCTCGAATAATTGGTTTACCCTCAAAGATTTTAGGGTTAACTGTAATTCTTTCTAGTAGTAAGTGTTCATTCATGGTTTATCTTCAAAATGTTTAAGTTTATTGACTATTTATTGTGATTGGGAGGAAAGAGGGAAGCTTTGCTAAAACTCATTGCTTTAAGATTTGGTGTTACCAGTGACTCGCTCAACCATCAGCTTTCAATCTGTTGGGGATAGAGACTACCTACGCCTGACCTTAATACCGCAAGCTGCTGTATAGCTTCCCTCTTAGATGGAGATTCTCTAATTTAGCTAGAGAAATCCCCAGATAAGCTATCGCATCAGTTATGCTGCCAATAACCGATATTGAAATTGGTTATGAGCAACTTTTCGCTTTTCAATTAAGTAGCCTTTCTTGCGAGCTTCAAACACTGTGTGTCCAAATCGCCAACTAATCTTAGCGGCTAGTTCGTCGCCTAAATGCCACTTACCATCTTTGAGAACTGAGATTAGTCGCTCAAGGTTTGTCAATTTGACAAGCATGGTTATCACCTCCTTTAAAAACTCTGTCGTACAAATACTTCAGTCCAAATGCTTGTTTTGCAAGGACTTCAGTAATTTGTATAATCTGACGCTACATAATGCGATAGCTCTTGTCAAGCATTTCAATAAGCTTAGACTTATTCAACAACTAATAAGCGTTGACTTATTCAACCTTGTATGAAATCCTTGTATACATGGAGCTTTACGCGCACAAAAAACAATCCTTTAAAATCCCTATTAGGGATTGAAACGAATAAGTCTGTGCTTAAAACCGTAAGCTCTTGTCATAAATCAACTAAAATCCCTATCAGGGATTGAAACCTCAAACAACCCATATCTCATCTCCTTTGCTTTTAAACGTGTATGCAAGCGTATCCAGCAACAGTGCAGAGTGACCAAAAGCGATCGCATACGGCGCAGTAGCATCATGAAAGCTATACTGATCGCTGATGCCATAAATCTGAAAATTCATCGGTAGCCTTAGCCGCATCCGCACTTCAGCAAGAGGACGGCGAATCACGTAACAAACCAAACCTTCCTTTTTTAGACGCTTGTTAATTTCTCCAACCCAATAGTTGTCAGGTTGCCAAATTTCCACACCAGTCAAAACCTGAACTTTCCAAGCGTCAGCAATTTGCTGCAAGTTACCAGAATAGGTAAACTTCCAGTTCAGCCTTTCCTCTCGGTAAGAACGCAATTTCATAAATGCTAGACAATGAGCAAATCTACCTTTGGCGATGGGTTGTCCGGTGCGTTCTGCGGTTTCTTTGAGTGTCCGTATAAATGCCGCTTCCGTCCACATTTCAATTTCTAAATTTCCCAAAATACCCGGTAAATCGTAGGTTTTAAACCTATCTGCTTCGTTTTCTTCCGTTAAGTCGTATAAACCACATTGCAAAGGACTTGAACCGCGAAAACTAGCAGCATCCTCAGCAATAGGATTTCCTGATTTACCAGAAAGCGCTTGCCAATCTTTCGCCCATCCTTGAATACGTCCAGCTTGTGACTTCAGACTTGTTTCAAATACTTGTTCACAGGCTTCTTGAAACTTCTCTCGGCTTTGGGCATACTGTTGTTTAATTGTGCGATCACTCAACTGATAAAACAGCCAAAATGATTGCACAGCCCCCCAACGACGATAATAACCACGAAAATCGTTGATTTGTCGATAATTCTCAGTAATTGTATTGTGAAAATAGGGGCGATCGCAAATACTATTCCCCTCTAACGGTGGCGTATCTCCCTTAAACAATCGCTCTACCAAAAAGTTAGGAACTAAAGAAAAAGCTGTGAAATTCTCAAACTTAATTTTTTGACCATCTTTTTCATATTCGTCATGCCTTCCTAAGCGTCCTAAACGTTGGATAAAGTTACCTGCATCAGATGATTCAAAAATTAAAAAATTGATTTTTAAATCAACCCCAACATCAATTGTGCTAGTACCAATAACCAAATCAGCAGAAAGGCTTCGCTCTTTTTCTCCTTTTCCCGATAGCCCTGTATTTTCTCCAACTTTCAATCCGCAAGGCTGTAATATTTCCCGAAAAAACTGAGTTAGACGTTTGACTGCTGCAATTGAGTTAAGGATAATTGCGCCTTTACTTCCTGGATACTGCTGAAACTGAGCCAAAATCAAATCACTATTTTCTTTGAGCCAGGTTTCCGAAGCTTTAAACGACGGTTCCAAAGGAATAAAATTCAGCGTAATTGTCCGTGCTACCTGTCGCCAGCCCTGTGCTTGCAGTTGCTGCCCTTGTTCTGGTGTATCAGGAAATTGATATTTATGTTGTTTGAGCGGATCAATTTCTTGACAACTAAATCCTGCTTTTTCTAATCGCCCAATTAAGTTTGTATCTGGTGTGGCTGAGAGAAACAGAAATTTTTTGCGGCGATTTGTACAGCGAATTAACAACATTGTGTTAATCACACTAGCAATTTGTGGAGCAGCGAAAACGTGAAATTCATCAAAAATAAATAAGTCAAAATCTTTATCAATTCTGCCCCATAACTTATCTGGACTATCGCCATGAATTATATAAGCACCTCGATGTAGGTAGTGAAAAATATCGGGGTTAGTTAATAATGCTTCTCTCTGGTTAGTGAGAGTTGCGATCGCCGCCCCTTTTTTTAAGCCCTCATTTTCAGCATAAATCTCTAAATCAGCCCCACTGAGTCGCACTACACGCGGCTGATTTTCTGGCTGGAATTTTTCAACATATCCTTTAATCTGCGTTTCTTGATCGCGGGCGAGTTCGTTAGTTGGGTAAAGTCCAATGGCGGAAAACTCTCCTTGAAGCACTTCTAGGTAAGCCGCTAGACTTTTACCATCGCCAGTCATTGCAGTATTGAACACGACATCAATATTGGGATCGCGTAATGCTTCTAAAGTTGCTGCTTGATGCCAAGATAGTGACCAATTTTGAGGTAGTTGCACCCCATCAGGTGTGGGGACTGTTTGCGAATAAACAGGTTTGAGAGTAATTTGGTAACTTTCGGACATACACTTAAATAGTGTCCGTAACTAGTTGTTGAAATCCATAATGACACTCAAAATGGAGATTGGCAAGAAGTATCAATACAAAGTGTCCGTATAAATGAGTCGAAAAGGTCAGTCGATAACTTTATCTATTTCAGAACGTGATAAAGCCGAGCTAGAAAACCTGGCTTTGGAGTTTGGTATGATGTGGGGTGATCGCCCGAATATCTCTAAACTTATAGAAGCGATCGCCCGTCATCAGTTAATTATTCGTAAAAATCACGACTGGTCAGAAGAACGTATTCGTGCGCTTGACCGTGCAATGCGTTTATTAACCGACAATGGGCAAAATGACCAAGCACAAACAATAGCACAATTATTACTAGAACGTAGCGAACTACCAATACTTCTGCGTACCAATATTGAAAGTTTTTTAGGAAATTTACACCCACAATGGCGTTTGGAAATTGACCGTTATATCTTACGTCAGGAAGCATTTCAACTCAGTTATCAAGATGCAGCACAACGAGTTTTTAATTTTACTGTCTATTATGCTAAAGTTACACCCCATGAAAAGCGGCAATATCTAGATTGCTGGTGTAAAGAGACAGAAGGTAATTCTGATGTGGAAGAATTACGTCATAATTGGAGTTTACGTTTAGACCGTATTCAAGACGCTGCTGTTTTACCTGTTGCTGGTCAGTGGCGTACTGCTGGACTTGCACAGATAGACATAGAGATGCATCTGCTGGGTAATTTAGGCTTTGCTTATCAGTCCAAACCAGAAGACAAAATAAATGACTGGCTACCAGAGACACAACGAGTAAAGCAAGTTATCAGGAGTGTCTCTAATACATTTTGGTTTACTAGGGAAGTGATGCAATATGCACCAGATTGTGTAATTGTATCGCCAAAAAGTGTACAAGTACTCATTCAAAAGAAAATTAAAACTCTTTATCACAATTACCATTTAGATGTATCTTCATGAAAATTGTCTGGATTTAAAAACTAAGGAGTAAATGAAATTGCGGCTTTATCGATTCTTTATGCATTAATTCGGATACTTATCGAAGTTTCAATTCCTAAAGGGACTGGGGAAAAAATGATCATATTTCTACCCCGCAGGAAGCCGCTAACGCTGATCACTCCCTCTGTGTCAAAGTAAACAAAGCACGATAAACGGGTTCTCCTTTATTTTGAGTACCTATTTCTCTTTCCGTCGGTACTGGTAGAGGGTTTTCGGCTAGCCATTCTCCTGTACCTAATTGCTGAAAGGCGGGATTTTCCACAAAGCGATCGCGCATTTCCACAGCCACAAATTTTATATCTGATTGCAGAAATACTACCCCCCCAACTGCTAAGTAATTAGCTAGTTCTGCCACTAATTCCGGTTGTACGACACGGCGTTTAGCGTGACGGGTTTTAAACCAAGGATCAGGGAACTGAATGGAAACCCGTTGCAAAGTGCCTGTAGGTAGAGAAGATAATAGCGATCGCAATGAATTATTCACATTGCAAAATAAATAGTGGAGATTTGTGACACCCAATTCACTCCGTACCTGATTCGCCTCCACTACCAACGGTTCTCGAATTTCCAAACCCAGATAATTCCAGTTTGGTTCTATTTGCGCCATTTTTAGTAAAAACCTGCCCTTAGCACAGCCAATATCCAGATGTAGTGGTTGATTTGGCTGGGTATAGACTTTTTCCCAGTCTAGAGGACTTGCTGGTGTTTGATACTTTTTGGCCAGGGGGTTAACGTGTTGGCGGACTCGGACAACTGCCAAAATTGATACTCCTTTCAGTGTTAAATTTAAATGTTGTTAAATATATTTAAACGACTTACTATATATTAATTAATAATAGTATTACTCAGTAATAATTAACATTTCACACAATATATTTTGTCATATTATTTTTTATAAAATCAAGAATCATCCTGTAATTTAATTTATCATGTATTAACTAATCATACCAAGTCTATGTAAATCTGTACTTAATTCAGTCATCCGCTAAAACTAGTCTTTGCTAAACAAACCCATGATGAGCAGCCTCATGAAACTCATCTTGATCAAGGCATAAAATTAGCTGAATTGTATAAAATTATTACATATAAAATTCCTCTTTGATTTTGGCAAAAACTTAGTATACCTTGATTTCTTGTTCCCTGTTCCCTGTTCCCATTCCCTGTTCCCCGTTCACATCTCTTGTTTTTCAAAGCAAGCGTTATACTTTGTGAAAAAGAGTTTTTTCCGCACTGTTTTAAATTTAACCTCAAAATCAATGTCTTTAAGTTTTCGCTTTGCCGTAGTTAGTGACTTACATTTGGCGCTTCCTCATACTATTTGGGATCATCCTAGCCGATTTCATTTGGTGGAAGTTAGTATCCCAGCTTTTGAAAGTGCAATAGAACATTTAACACAACTGGATTTGGATTTCCTCTTACTTCCAGGAGACCTAACTCAGCACAGCGAACCAGAAAATCATCTCTGGTTACAAAAACGATTAGCCAAGCTTCCTTTTCCCACCTATGTTGTTCCAGGTAATCATGACGTTCCCGTAATCCAGGCAAATCAACAATCGATTGCTTTTGCCGATTTCCCCCACTATTACCGCCAATTTGGCTATACTGATCCCCAGCAACTTTACTATACACAGCAATTGTTGCCTGGAGTCCGATTAATTGGTCTAAATTCTAACTTTTTTAATGAACAGGGTGAGCAGATAGGGCGTTTAGATCCTCAACAACTTAGCTGGTTAGAAGAGGTACTTGCAGCATTTACAGATGAATTAATACTGGTAATGGTGCATCACAATGTCGTTGAGCATATACCCCATCAATCGCGCCATCCCTTAGGCAAGCGCTACATGCTGGAAAATTCTCCTCAACTATTACAAATCTTACAACGTTATCAAGTCCAGCTAGTATTTACGGGGCATTTGCATATTCAGGATATAGCCTGCTCACAAGGAGTATATGACATTACCACTGGTTCCTTAGTGAGCTATCCTCACCCTTATCGTGTTTTCGAGTTTCGTCAAGATAAACAGGGTAGAGAATGGTTACAAGTTTTATCTCATCGCATAGAAACAGCACCTAATTTCCCGAACCTGCAACATTTATCAAAGCAGTGGATGGGCGATCGCTCTTTTCCTTTTTTGCTGAAACTATTAACTCAGTACCCCTTAAACTTACCCCTAGCCCAAGCAGAAGAACTAGCACCTTTGATGCGTGACTTTTGGGCAAATATCGCTGATGGCGACGCCATATTAGACTATCCTGATTTTCCCCCAAAAGTGCGGCGCTATTTTCAAACATACGGTGCGATCGCTGATGGTAGTCCTCACCTGATTGATAACAACACCACCCTTCTTTTAAAGCAACCACAGGAAATTAGACAGCCAGTAGGTACGATGAGTAACGTTCTTTCACTTGTTGATTAACTCTCATTTCCCCTACGAGGAAGTCAAAAATCAAACAACTTGATTCACTACTCCATTCCCCTCGTCTAATCCCCATCATCTATTGCTCGGCAAATCCCAAAAACAGATGTATAACCGTGTACAAATGTAGTACCAGCCACAGGGCCAATTTCACCACTACAGAAAAAACCACCTACGGGGATATGTGGGATGTAGCGGTTAAATAACTCTGAATCAAAATTGGGTTTGCCATAAAGCCCTTGGCCACGTCCCACACAAGAAAACATTAAAGCAGCAGCGGCAGCAGGTTCGGCAAGTTGTTGAGTTTTATACCGTTCTAAAAGAAATTCTAGATCTTCGGCCGAGGCTTCGGCATCGCGGAGGTGGAATTGGAGGCGTTGACCAGGACGGACAATATCTCCCACTGCGATCGCCCCAGCAGATGGATCTACCCCCAGAATGCTCCGAATTAAAAAGTCTCCTTGCTGTAAAGACAACTTAAATTGATCCATTTCCATGCCCACAAACAAGGAGTGTTGTGCTAGCATTCTTTCTTGTTCACTGAGACTAGCAATCAAATCTCTTAATACTACCAGTGGCACTTTTTCATCTAGTTCGAGGATGATATTGCGTTCAGCTTTTGTCACTTGCATTGGCTCACCGATGGGCCGACATCCCTGGGCCACAATGGTTTCTAAAACAATATTGCCGCTCAAAGCCAAGCCTACCGTTCCCTCACGATACAAGCATTGATGCAGCCCAGCGGAGGCATCGTTACAAAACAGTGACATCCGACCACCTAAACCCCCCGAACTAGCCTGTCCCCCAACAACCACTGATCCTGGGTAGGCAAAATCCAGGCCTTGCAATAAATCATTGATTCTCGAAGAAAAGGCACTAGACAGCAAAATAAACTGGGGTGCTGGAGATGGTTGCACACCAATCAAATCAATCCAAGCATCTGGTGAACTATCCAAATCAGGTAATTCTTCAGCCAGAACATGAAAAACTTGTATATTCACCCCTGGCAGATGTGCTAAAGTCAAGCTAATAGCTGCTTCTGCTTCTAATTCTTGAGTTTCTCCGGTAGCTGTAGTACCAATTACACCACCACCACTACAACCAATCAACACAGGTACTGAAAGTTTTTCAGCCAGGAGAGGTAAAAGCCGGGAATACTCACTGGCAAATGCAGACGAAATAAATACCAGCCCTAAATCCGCAGGTACTTTTAATATCGAGACAGCTTGTTCTACCACATCTGTAATAGCTGCTTCCAAAGAAGGACGGGTTGATAGGGCATTTGCCCACTGCATTTGGTCTGCCATGAATTTTGGGCTTTTTCCTCTTGTTAGTCCAGTAGTGGGAATTTTCGATCCTGGGCACAATTGCATCCTACAAGAGTTGACGCCAGCCAACTTGATCTCTCCTCAGTGCCTTGTTCATCCCAGGAAGCTAGTATTTATGACCTTTAATAACTGGCCAGCTACTTCTGCTCAACTACACTAATACAGCACAGCGGAAAGAGAAATTCCCATGAAAAATAGCACTATAGCCATAGCATAAACATTTCTGAACTTCCGCAAAGCAGCACTAGGGTTGTCATTCCCTACCAGATGTACTCAATGTATTGTATGATTGTACTTTCGTGGTACTGACTCTATAAAAACTTAAGAAATAGATATAGATATACTAAGTAAGCCACTAAATGTTGTATTAATTATGAATCATCAGGCTAATACACTAAGGTAACACTTAAGTGGTTAAAATAGTTGAAGATAGAACAAAAAGTTGCCATTCTTAAACTTTTTCTATACTGGTACTAAAACAACACAACGAGACTAAACTATGAGCGATACCCAAGAAAAAATCCAAGAGACAATTGCCGCAGAAGTAGAACAAGCTCGTACAGTTTGTGACACTTCTGGTAGTGGCTCTGCTGAATGTGCGGCAGCTTGGGATGCAGTTGAAGAGCTGCAAGCTGAAGCTTCCCACCAGCGCCACAAAAAGCCAAAAAATTCTCTAGAACAGTACTGTGATGATAACCCAGAAGCAGCAGAGTGCAGAGTTTACGAAGATTAGTAAATAAGTAGGTGAATTGTTTTTCACCTGATTGGCAAGCAACTAAAATCCACTAAATATCTGGCATTTTTGATCTATTCCTGGATCAAATCTCAATCCATCTCCTGGCAATATCTTTTCTCTCTACTGATGAGAGTAAGTTGATAATTGTAGGTTTGGTGGTTTTAGGAGGTAAATATTGAGGATCGTAATGACCCGCAAATATGACCCCTAAGAATGAAAATATTGAGCTTTGTCTGGGCATACTAGCTCATAACTGCGGAGTGAGTTCCATAACTCTCCCGCAGGTAGCTGGCTGATAAAAGATATTTACAGTTGAGGATTTGCACGTTGCTTGTTTTTTTTGCAACTAGAAATTAGGCTAAGTCATAAGATAGAGTTATCAAAAACTTGATCAACAGACAAAAAGTTGATATTTCATCCTCAATTCCGGATAAATGCTTCTGTAAAATAGCTGCTCTAGATACAAATTTGTTATAGCCTGAGAACAAAACTATGCAAGAACTTTGGTTTCGCCCATTTGTCTGGGTGGACTACCGACTGGCGGTATTATTTATGGTGATTATTCCCTTAATTCTTTTAATTTGGGTGTTTGTCCAAAAAGTAGAAGGGATGCAACGCTTGTTATCTATTTATTGGCGAGTATCCAGTCTGCTGACAATCACAGTTTACTTGATGATTGCTCAGTACCCAGTTAGTTTTATTACTGGATTGATCGGGCAGATATTGATACCGGTTTCTCTGTGGTTTTGGGTGGATCTCAATGATGAAATTGACTATCAACCAAGTAGTCCTTTGAAGCTAATCTTTACCTCGTGGCGTTGGGGCGTAACGGTTTATTCCATTTTAGGTGCAATTGCCTTTATTCCTTTTGTGGGGTGTGCTTTCTCAGAAACCGCCATTCAAACTCCCTATTGCCAAGTTTGGTTTGAAGCCCCCTTAATGTTTAAAGAGTATTTCCACTACAACAGTACACCAGCTTTTTTAGGCTTTTTGGGCATAGTTGGTTTGGTAATTTATGTGGCTTACTTAGCCTACTTTGTCCTCGTCAAGCTGGGCAAACAGGGACGTTCAGCCATACAACAGTAACTCATCTTTTGTGGTAAATTTCCTGTTTAATGAACAATTTTATTGGCAAGCGGTTGGAACAATACACCGTTAAACGCCCCCAAGAAGTCTTACTGGTAACAGTAGAAATAGCCGATGAACAAGATAAAGTGGCTGTGTTCAAAGGCTTTTCTAGTTCTTTAATGCGTCCCACAGCATTTGATGCGGATGTACCAGTCATTCCCGAGGGCGCGATAATTCTTAGTATTGACCGCATTAGAAGTCCTTACAATCCTGAAGCCCCCCGTTATATTCAACGAGCAATTTCTTGGGAAGCTATGCAAGATTTGCTGTTAGAAGTTGGTGTTTAGTTAGGGGCTAGTACAATATCTTTCTCCCTCGTCTCCCCATCTCCCCATCTCCCCATTTCCTGATTTCCCCAACTCCCAACTCCCCACTCCCCATCTCCCCACCTCCCCACTCCCTCCCAAAATGTCCCATCCTGGATACACTCTCCCTGTTTTTGCCTGTGCTTCTGCTGTGGCTGCATTACACTGGTTACGCTATCGTCAACCCCTAACTGTTGTGTCGGTAGACTTGATGGAACCTGCTGAAATTGCAGAAATACCGATTGAACAGGTGGCTGGATTCTCTGAAAATCAGGCTTTGGCAATTACCCGCAGTGAACCAGGTGATAATCTCGATTTAACTAGAAATACTCCCATTTGGGCGCTGGTGGAATGGAGCGAAGGCGACGGGGAGACTGTAACTATTCAAGGTGGAGAAGGTATCGGTAGACAAGTAAATGCTGATGATAAGCCGGCGATTTATGCTTATGCTCACAGGCTGCTAACAGAGAATCTGACGCGAATGCTAGCACCGGGTGAAAAAATCACGGTGAAAATCATTTTACCAGAAGGGCGATCGCTTGCTGTTCGCACCTCTAATTCGGCTTTTGGTGTGGTGGAAGGTCTTTCTCTGTTGGGGACAACTGGTATTTCTCAACCTTTGAGTACGCCAGATCAATTGGCTACTTTTCGCAGTGAATTGCAACACAAAGCTAGTCAATTTGAACGCTTGGTATTTTGTATTGGCGAGAATGGCTTAGATTTAGCGCGTAAACTCGGTATTAATCCCGAACAACTGGTAAAAACGGCTAACTGGTTGGGGCCATTGCTAGTAGAAGCCGATGTATTAGGTGTTAAAGAAATCTTATTGTTTGGTTATCACGGCAAATTGATGAAATTGGCTGCGGGGATTTTTCATACTCATCACCATTTGGCTGATGGACGTAGGGAGGTTTTGACGACGCATTGTGCATTGGCTGGGTTACAGTCACCGCATCTACAAGCAGTATTTCACAGTGCTACAGCCGAAGCAGCATTGACATACCTAAGAGCCTTAGATGCAGCCACAGGTAGTGATTGGGTTAATCAAGTTTATCAGGCGATCGCTCAAACTATCGATACTCGTTCCCAAGAATATATACAAAGCCATAGTACAAGAGGTACCGCAGCAACAGTATGTGGCTCAATTCTCTTTGACCGCCATCGCCAAATTCTTGTAAAGAGCAAAACTGCTTGTCTCTTAATGGAAAAATTGTGTTAATTTATTATGAATAATCATAAATAATCCCAATCAATATCTTTTTAAGTAAGCACTCTCAGATAAGTTATTTTTTTAATACCATGCCATAACTATTGGCTAGCAAACGCTTTCTACCTGGCGTTTGTTCGGGGATATCTTAACCATTTACCAGCCAAACCAGGCGATAAGTGGTGTTTAACTAGACAACAGTGCGACCATCTACCTTACATTCACAACTCCCCTCATCATGAATACAGCGGTGACTCTACAAACCGAACAAGCACCTCAAATGGAAAATTTGGGGCGGCTGGATCGTCAAATAATTGTGATTCTCGACTTCGGGTCACAATATTCAGAACTGATTGCTCGCCGTATCCGCGAGACTCAAGTATACTCTGAAGTTCTCTCTTATCGCACTACATCTGAACATTTACGCAAATTAAATCCTAAAGGGATCATTCTCTCTGGTGGGCCAAGTTCAGTTTATGATGATCACGCTCCCCATTGTGACCCAGAAATCTGGAATTTAGGCATTCCCATTTTGGGTGTGTGCTATGGAATGCAGTTGATGGTCAATCAGCTCGATGGCAAAGTAGAAAAAGCCGCACGGGGTGAATATGGCAAAGCATCATTATATATAGATGACCCCACGGACTTGCTAACTAATGTCGAAGATGGCAGCACCATGTGGATGAGTCACGGTGATTCAGTCACCAAAATGCCCCCAGGGTTTGAAGTGTTAGCCCATACAGAGAATACTCCCTGTGCTGCCATTGCTGACCACGAAAAGAAACTTTACGGTGTACAGTTCCATCCCGAAGTAGTTCATTCTATTGGTGGTCTGCCATTAATTCGCAACTTTGTTTATCATATCTGCGATTGCGAACCCACCTGGACAACAGCGGCTTTTGTAGAAGAAGCAATTCGGGAAATTCGGGCTAGAGTCGGTGAAAAGCGGGTACTTTTGGCGTTGTCTGGAGGAGTAGATTCTTCCACCTTAGCCTTTTTGCTGCATAAAGCCATTGGGGATCAATTGACTTGTGTGTTTATTGATCAAGGCTTCATGCGTAAATTAGAGCCGGAAAGGTTATTGAAGCTATTTAAAGAACAGTTTCACATTCCCGTCGAATATGTCAATGCCCGCGATCGCTTCTTAGCAATGATTGACGGTATTACAGATCCCGAAGAAAAACGCCGCCGCATTGGGCATGAATTTATTCGGGTATTTGAAGAGACATCCAAACGCCTGGGTCATTTTGATTATCTAGCACAAGGTACTTTGTATCCAGATGTCATCGAATCTGCTGATACCAACGTAGATCCTCAAACTGGCGAACGAGTAGCAGTAAAAATTAAGAGTCATCATAACGTTGGTGGGTTACCCAAAGACCTGAGGTTTAAACTAGTCGAACCTCTGCGGAAACTATTTAAAGATGAAGTCCGCAAAGTTGGGCGTTCCATTGGTTTACCAGAAGAAATTGTCCAACGCCAACCCTTCCCCGGCCCTGGTTTGGCAATTCGGATCTTAGGCGAAGTCACCGCCGAACGGTTAAACATTTTGCGTGATGCTGATTTGATAGTGCGCCAAGAAATTAACAAACGTGGTTTGTACCATGAAGTTTGGCAAGCATTTGCTGTATTACTACCAATTCGTAGTGTTGGTGTCATGGGTGACCAGCGTACCTATGCTTACCCCATTGTCTTGCGGATTGTCACCAGTGAAGATGGCATGACTGCTGATTGGGCGCGCATCCCTTACGATATATTGGAAGAAATTTCTAACCGCATTGTTAATGAGGTCAAAGGTGTTAACCGTGTGGTTTACGATATTACCTCCAAGCCACCTGGAACCATCGAGTGGGAATAATTCTTGGCTAAGTTAGCCTATGGATGGACACAGATGAACACTAATTATTTCTCTGTGTCCATTTTTGGTTTTATTTAACGTGAATTCGACGGAACCTAACCCCAACCCCTTCCCTACAAGGGAAGGGGCAAAAAATAGCTCACGTGGTACGAAATAATCGGCTTTTTAAGCCTCTAACGCCACTTGCTACAAGTCGGGTATTAGTGGCTCCTCCTTGCAGGGGAGAGGAATGGAAGCGGGGTCATTTCCAGCTTATCGAACTCACGTTTATGTATGGGATTTTGGCTTACGCAAAACAATAATTTGCTAGAAGTGATTAAATAAAAGAGCGATCGCGAGAATCAACCCTTTTATATTTAGTTGGTATATTTACGAACCAATAATTAATTTTTTATTTTTTTATTTAATCATGTAGAGACAAGACTTTTCCTATCTCTACAGATACAACAGGAGCTATATAGAGATAACTCTATGAGAACTATTTAATGAAACTTCGCATTGTGCCGGATCAAATTCATAAATTCCTCGCGGGTTCTGCCATCTTCTGCAAACACACCCCGCATAGCACTACTAACAGTCCAAGAGCCAGGTTTTTGGACACCCCGCATCACCATACACATATGAGTTGCTTCCACTACCACTGCAACACCTTGGGGTTTGAGTAATCTTTGTAAAGCGTCAGCAATTTGTGTGGTCAGGCGTTCTTGTACTTGCAAACGTCGTGCATACATTTCACAAATGCGGGCAATTTTAGATAAACCTATGACTTTGCCATTAGGAATGTAAGCAACATGAGCGCGCCCGATGATTGGCAGGATATGATGCTCACAGGAACTGAAAATATCGATGTCCCGAACCAACACCATTTCATTGGCATCTTCTGTGAAAACTGCTCCGTTTAGCAGTTCGTCCAAAGATTCATGATATCCCTTGGTGAGAAACTGCAACGCTTTCACTAGTCTTTTGGGAGTGTCTATAAGTCCTTCACGGTCTGGATCTTCTCCTAATCCAATCAACAAAGTACGCACAGCCTGCATCATTTCTGCTTCTGTGACTTTTGGCTGTTTTTGAGTGGCTAAAGATGACAGTACCTGATCAGCAGAAGTTAGATCGGGACGAATCGATAGAGTCATTTTGTAAGTTTTGTAGGAATGTTGTATGAGTTCATCAGTTGTCAGATTCTTGTGGCTATTGCCTCTGACTACCCCTGACTAATGAATGAGTGTAACATAACTTTACACTTCCTCATCATACCAAACATTTATGCAAACGTGAGTGAATTTCACTGGTTTCTAAGTTTCGTCCAATGAAAACTAGCTGATTTTTTGGTGGAGAATACCAATCATCAGCGTGTAAATTGTAACGAGGCCCACTCAGTTGAAAGATATGGCGTAACTCGCTGTCACTAAACCAGAGAATCCCTTTGGCGCGAAATACACCTGCTGGCATTTCTTCAGCTAGAAAGGCTTCAAACTTGTGAACATCAAACGGGCGATCGCTTTGGAAAGAAATGGAAATAAATCCATCGTTGTCTAAATGATCAGAGTGATGGTGATGATGCTCATGTTCATGATGCTCATGTTCATGGTGATGATGCTCTTTGTGGGCATCTTCTTCTGCAATGGAAATATACTTATCTTTGGGAGTCAAATCTGTGCCTAACAGCAATGGTAATGGCACTTGTCCATATTGAGTGTGCAAAATCTTCGCACCCACTTTGACTTCATGGATGAAAGATTCTACTTCTTGTATTTTTTCTGGAGTAACTAAGTCAACTTTATTCAGCAGAATAATATCTCCATAAGTTATCTGTTTTAATGCTGATTCACTTTGAAAATGCTCGCTGTCAAATGCTTCGGTATCTACTAATGTGAGAATAGAATCAAGGTTAGTTAAGTCTCTGAGTTCTGTCCCCAAAAAAGTTAAAATAATTGGCAGGGGGTCTGCTACCCCTGTGGTTTCAATTACTAAGTAATCAATGCGTTCTTCTCGTTCTAAAACTCGATAAACAGCGTCAACTAATCCGTCATTTATTGTACAACAAATACAACCGTTACTCAGTTCCATCATGTCTTTATCTACGGAAACTAGCAATTGGCTATCAATGTTGATATCGCCAAATTCGTTGACTAAGACGGCAACTTTTAAGTCTTGTTTGTTTTTGAGTATTTGATTGAGAAGTGTAGTTTTACCACTGCCTAAAAATCCGGTTATCAGGGTGACGGGCATTCCCTGTTTGGGAATTTCAGGCATGATGTTGGTTTCTGATTTACTTAATGTTGTCATATTGTATCCTGCTGGGAATTTATTCAGGTGAAATAGAAATATTAGGAGGAAGGAACCGCAAAGGAAAAAAGTTTAAAAGGGGTTTTGCCTTATTCCCATATACAGCATTTTGTAAGCATATTATAAATCTTGTGGGGTGGGTATCTTGCCCTTGTTTACCTTATTTATGTGAGATAAGTTGAGTGATATCTTCATAATCTATATCGTCGATTGCTTTATGAATTTTGTACTGTTGAGGGGGCATTGTCATGAGAGAAATTACTGTCTCAATTGGTGGGCAATTCGCTTCAATACAACTTAATTGACTCAGAGAAATAGGAGTTTCTGAATCAATGGTGAAAAATTGATAAATCCATTGTTTAACTGTTGCTATTTTTTCGGGATTTACTTGAGGTTTTTTGTTGCCAAAAGAGAAGTTCATACTGGATGGTTTAGATGAATGTTTTGGAGGCGATCGCTTGTTGCACTTTCTCTATAATTTCATTGATGGTTAATGCACCTAAATCACCAGTTTGTCTGGTACGTATACTTAAGGTTTGGTTTTCTACTTCGCGTTTACCGACGACAGCAACGACGGGAATTTTTTCTAATTCGGCTGTGCGAATTTGTTTGCCTAATCGCTCACCGCTATTATCTATTTCTACCCGGATACTGGATTTTTTGAAAGTGGCAGCTACAGTTTTAGCATATTCGCGTACGTCATCGCTAACTGGTAACAGCCTAATTTGTATCGGTGCTAACCACAAAGGAAAATCACCAGCATAATTCTCAATTAAGATGCCAAAAAATCGCTCTAAAGAACCAAAAATTGCCCGATGAATCATAATTGGTCTTTGGCGATCGCCTGCTGGGGCAACATATTCCATATTGAAACGTTCGGGCAAGTTAAAATCAACTTGAATCGTGGAACATTGCCAACGACGACCAATAGCATCTTCTATTTTAATGTCAATTTTGGGGCCGTAAAAGGCACCGCCACCTTCATCAATGATATAATTCCAACCTTTAGTATCTAAGGCTTCTCGTAGTGCAGCTGTGGCTAAATCCCAAACTTGATCATTACCTACTGATTTCTCTGGACGGGTAGACAAGTTAACTTCGTAATTGCTAAACCCAAAGTCCGATAGTATTTGTTCGGTCAGATTTAATACACCCAAAATTTCTGGTGCGATTTGTTCAGGTAAACAAAAAATGTGAGCATCATCTTGAGTAAATCCCCTCACCCGCATCAAACCATGTAAAGCACCAGAACGTTCATAGCGGTAGACTGTCCCCAGTTCACACACCCGAATTGGTAATTCTCTGTATGAGTGCAGTTGATTTTTGTATGTGAGGACATGAAAAGGACAATTCATCGGCTTGAGTTGATAAGCCTGATGTTCTACATCTATCGAGTCAAACATATTTTCCCGATAGAAGTCAAAATGACCCGATGTTTTCCACAATTCTAAATTCGCAACGTGGGGGGTGTAGAGTAATTGATAGTCGGCTTCTAGGTGCGATCGCTTCCAGTAATCTTCAATGATATGCCGAATTTGCGCCCCTTTAGGATGCCAGAAAACTAACCCACCGCCAGCTTCGTCTTGAATACTGAACAAATTCAAATCTTGACCTAGCTTTCGATGATCACGCCGCAGCGCTTCTTCTCTGTGTTTTAAGTAGGCTTGTAAATCTGCGGGAGTTTCCCAAGCAGTGCCGTAAATACGTTGTAACATCGGCTTGGTTTCATCACCTTGCCAATATGCACCCGCAACATTTAACAAGGTAAAAGCATCAGGATGAATTTCCCCAGTAAAGTTGACATGGGGGCCAGCACACAAGTCCCACCAGTAATTTTGAGAACTGGTTAAATCGTCTTGTGAAACTGTAAATAACGAAGATTCTGGCTGCACAACCGCATCAGGACTGCCGATAAAATAACGTGTAATGATGTCATTTGGGGAAATGCGTTCTAAAATTTCTGTTTTGTAACTTTCACCTAAACGCGCAATTTCTGCTTGAATGTCCTCCCGTGACACTTCCTCACGGATAATCGGCAAATTAGCTTGAATTATCCGCCGCATCTCCCCAGCAATTTTATCCAAGTCCTCTGGCGTAAAGCTTACAGGACTATCAAAATCATAGTAAAAGCCTGTTTCTGTCACTGGGCCAGTTGCTACTCTAGTCCCTGGGAATAAGGTTTGCACAGCCATTGCCAAAATGTGGGCGCAAGTGTGACGTATTCGCACCAGGTGCTGATTATCTAGCTGCTGCAATGTCTCCTGGGACTGGATGATGGAACTAACCATAACGACAAAATAATGAGAATCGTTATCATATTAGCGCAAAAAATCCCAGTGGCAACATTCAGCAATCAAATTTGATTTCATAAAATTACTTACTAGCTATGCCCACCTGATTAGAAAATCAGAACAGTATCCATGTTACTTTTACTTTAATTTTCTCATGGTACAAAGAGCGATCGCCGAAGAAGCAGGGGGGAAGGGAGCAGGGAGCAGGGGGAGAGCGGAGCAAAACATGGGTATGTTCGCGGAGCGTTTCGTAGAAAAGCCCCGTCTTTCTTTGTCTCCTTGGACTGGGGTGGAGTACAAGCTCCGTCTCAGTTTTTCCTCCTATCCCCTTGCCTCTTTTAGCCTGATAATTCCCCATATGCCTCATAGCATAACGGTATCTGAAAGTTGGTAAAATTCAAGTTACGCATGAGGAGAACACAACAGACATGGTAGCAACTACAACCAACTTAAATATTCCTGCACTAGAAGCAGAATATAGTCAAAAAACACCAAGAGAAATCTTGAAATTTGCCTTGGAAACGTTTAATAACATCTCGATTTCTTTTAGTGGTGCTGAGGATGTTGTTTTAATTGATATTGCCTCAAAAATTACTAAGGACTTCCGTGTTTTTACACTTGATACCGGACGCTTACACTCAGAAACGTATCAGTTTTTGGATCAAGTTAGAGAACACTATGGCATTAAACTAGAAGTAATGTTTCCCGATGCAGCCGAAGTGCAAGCCTTGGTAGAAGAAAAGGGTTTGTTTAGTTTCTATCAAGATGGTCACAAAGAATGCTGTGGTGTTCGCAAGGTAAGACCATTACGCCGTAAACTGAATACCCTGGATGCATGGATTACAGGCCAGCGCAAAGACCAAAGCCCTAGTACCCGTAATCATATTCCTGTAATTGAAGTTGATGGTGCTTTTTCTACAGAAGACCATCAATTAATTAAATTCAACCCCCTAGCCAATTGGTCTTCTGCACAGGTGTGGGAATACATCCGCGCCTTAGATGTACCTTACAACAAATTACATGAACGCGGTTTTGTGAGTATTGGTTGCGAACCTTGCACCAGACCTGTGTTACCTAACCAGCATGAACGCGAAGGTCGTTGGTGGTGGGAAGAATCCACAATGAAAGAATGCGGTTTACACGCTGCTAACTTAGAGAAATAGTCAATGCAAAAGTGCGATCGCTTGAGGCGATCGCCTGACTATTTTGTTACACCCAAAATTCCGGTTGAATTAAGTCGATAGCGATGGCTATCAGACCAGCGAAGTCCAATTGATAGAATAGTCTCCAAAAACGAACTTGTTCTCGAACTTGTTGATTGTCACAAGCAAAAATCACTCGCCTCGTCTGTATGATTAAAGGTAGCCAGGGATAGGTACGACGAATGAGGCGAAACCAGATTTGGGAAGGTTTATAGAGTATACATCTTTGCTTCATTGTCGCCAAAAGCTCCGAAAGATTAAGGAGAGTTGACTATAATATGAATAATGTTCATGTTTATAAAATACGAACAAAGTTCATGTTTGTCAAGAATAAAATTAATGACCGCGAAAAATTATCGCAGTAGTTCTCAGATGCGCCGCCAACCTCAGCAGATGAGGAGTCAGGAGAGGGTGAATTGCATTCTGAATGCAGCTGAGGAACTATTTATTGAGGTGGGATACGAACAGACAACAACACGGGCGATCGCAACTCGCGCTAAAGTTCCTGTAGGGTCACTGTATCAATTCTTTCCCGATAAACAGGCAATTCTCAAGGCTTTGGCTAGGCGATATTTTCAACAGGAGTATCAGTTATTTACCCAATTACACACCCCAGAAGCAGAGGCTTTACCTGTAGATGTGTATGTTGATCGAGTGATTGATGCATTTGATCACTTGATGAATAGCCATCCCGGATACCGTGCTGTTTATGAACAACTGCTGAACTTGATGACATACTCAGCAATGGAAGCAATGGATGACTACGAATATCGCATTGTTGATGAACTTGGGGCTTTTTTTGGTCGAGTTAACCCCAAGCTAGCAGCCGACAAATGTCAGGCGATCGCTTTACTAATAGTTAAGGTAGTAGGTGATATGCTATGGCTGGCTAGCAATCAAAATCTGGCAATGCGGCAAATATTGTTAGCAGAAACAAAATTATTGATTTTAGGTTATCTCAAGAATTATTTAGCTGGAGAATAGATTATAAATCAATCATAAAACTGTCTCGTAGATGAAAATCAGCTTCTTGCCCGCAATGAGTTAATGCCCAATAAGTTACTGTATCATTGCTATGTTTAATAACAGTAGTAATAGCAATTTCCAGGGTTTGTTTGGCTGGGATAATTTGACTCAAATCAATATTCACAACCAGTGATAAATCATCAGATTGATGAACCTTAAAAGGAAGCACACTAAAAGCTGTTTCCTCTGTCATTCCTTGGCGGTATCCATCAAAGCGATAAATATTCCAGTTTCCAGAAGGGGATAAATTAAATTCCCAATACTGTGCTGAATCTTTGATACCCAGGAAAAATTCAAAACAAGTCTCCTCCCATAATTCGTTTTTGCGTGTTGGTGTATTGGATGGTAAGGAAATTACAACTGTTTTTAAATCACCACTCAGTTGATAGTTAATAGTAAGTTGATTATCATATCTGGCAATATTACCAGTAATGTGCAAATTAGTTAGAGATTCGTTTGATGAAAATGGTTGCAGGAAAAATGTCTGTTTTGTCATGAATTTTGTAGTAAGGGCTTTAGCATTTTATTGTCAAATTCTGTTATTTATTGTTTAGTCTATAGGAAATATTGAGGACTAAAGTCCTCACTACGAACTACTTATTAAGTATTCTCAAGTCTTGAATAATTTGACGAATTTTAGTTTCTTGATATTCGATGCTTTCGATGAGTTTAAATTGTACTAATGCCCTAGCTAAGTTGTGTTCTGGATGCTTAACTTTAAAGTAGATATTTCCGGCTAAATAGTCGGCAAAAAATCTCAGTCCTAATTCAAAAGTAATTAGGCGAATGGCATCGTAAATGTAAAGATAGTCATTTTCTGTCAGAAAGGCTTGGGCTACAGAAAGATAACCTTGTAAAATTCCCTGAAACAAGTCAGTATCAAAATAAACTCCTGTCCAGTGTTCAGTTTCTTCTCCCGCCGGATTACAGCCCGATCGCAAGCAGTCGCCAATGTCATAATGTACTAGTCCTGGCTTTACGGTGTCGAGGTCAATTACGCTAACTGCTTTGTGGGTAGCAGTATCAAACATGACATTATTGATTTTGGGGTCGCCGTGCATCAGGCGTAGGGGTAATTTACCTGTGGCTTTGGCGTCTTCGAGAATCGATACAAAGTTAAGGCGATCGCTCACAAATTTCCAGCCATAATTAATTTCTGGGGATGGTTGTGGCTGAGTTTTTGCTAAAACTTCGTTGTACTGCTGAAGATAAACCGGTGTAATATGGAAACCTTCTAAAGTATCAGCCAGTTTTTCTGGGGGTAAATCACTGATAAGGTTGTGAAACATCCCCAACGCATAGCCGATTTCTGCGGCCAGTGAACTATCTTGTAGGGTATCGAATGATTGGGAATTTTCAATGAAACTAATTGCGCGCCAGTAATAGCCACAGCTATCTTGCCAGATATCTTGAGTATTTTTAGTTAATAGCACGCGGGGAACTTCCCAACGCCGATTTGCTGGGGTGCATTGCAGGCGATCGCGCACATGTTCTGTTAAGGTACGCATATTCCGCATCACTAGTTCTGGCTGGCGAAACACCTGAGTATTGATGCGTTGCAGAACAAAATGCTTTTCTGTGGCAGAATCCAGAGTTACTAAAAAAGTATCGTTAATATTGCCATTGCCAAATGCTTTAACACCTGTAACTCTATCGGAAAATGCGAATTGTTCGGCGATCTTCACCAGGCTTTCTACACCAAGTGTTTGCATATCTTCTGTAATTTTCATAGATGACCTACACTACTCCTCACTGAAATTGCACAAAGCAATAGGGGATATCGTAGCCTAAGTCTCAATAATTCGTAATCCCAGCAAAAAACCCCGGCGAAACTAACCGAGGTTTATAGGAGAAGTCCAAATGACGATGAGATACAGTGATACCGAAATCTACAAATATTAGCTAACGCTTAAGGCTACCAAAACTAAAGTTGTGACGAGTAATGTAGCGAATGCACCCTGCACAGCATATAAACGTTGCTCTTCTTGGTCAGGGTAGCTAGCGTAATACATTTTGGGTTCGTTAGCGTAGTTGTTTAAAATACCTGATTCGTTAATGGTGGTATACATAGTTTTTTCTGTGTTTGTTACTTTATGTAAACTAATTTAACAATATTGTTACAAAAGGTCAATAGGGCTTGACAAAAAAGAATGGATGACTGTGATTAGAACTACTTATGTCGGGATATTTCTGAGACTCCACCCGCAGGCGATCGCCTCAATATTCATCAGTCGTATAATCAGTATTAGTTGCTATAGCTACCTCAAAAATCAACCTGACTTTTCACGTCATGTGGAAAAGGTAACGCAAAACCTAACCCCCCACCCCCCTTCCCTACGAGGGAATGGGGAGAAGTCAAAGTCTCTAACGCCACTTGCTACAACGCGGCGGCACTTCCTACTCTGCGAGAAGCCGCGCAGAGCGCATCTACAAGTCGGGCAACCCGCCCAACGGAGTGCCTTGGGAACCCGCGCAACGCAGTGGCTCCTCCTCGCAGGAGAGAGATTTAGAGAGAGGTTTTCCAGATACCGTGAAAAGTTAGAAAAATCAACCAGGAACACATAGCATAGGGCGGCAATGCAAAAACTACTTTTTAATGACAGAGATAACTTTAAAGCGCAGGCCCTATTCATTGGTAAAAAGATTAACCTACAGACGTTAGAGAATTACGACTGTTTGGCGACCATGCCAATCATGGTTACAGTAGGTGAACACGGCTGTGCGGTGTTGCTAAGTTATGGTGCAGTTGTGTTGTTTAATCTTGAGGCTAAAGAAAAGGAAGCCTTTTTGACCAAACTATCCTCTCAAGTTAGCGAAGCCTTTGCCGAACCGGAGACAGAAGAGGTAGAAATGCACCTCAATGTCATAGAGAGTGAGCGAGTCAAAGAAGGGAAAATTTTGCTGCATGAATTCAGTATTGAACGCTTGCAGATAGTGGCT
This sequence comes from Cyanocohniella sp. LLY, assembly GCA_022241785.1. Taxonomy (GTDB): domain Bacteria; phylum Cyanobacteriota; class Cyanobacteriia; order Cyanobacteriales; family Nostocaceae; genus Cyanocohniella. The sequence continues at coordinate 55,280 of JAKOMP010000006.1, forward strand.
GATATTCTCGCTAAAAGTGTTGTGCTATCTCATTACGAAACTAGCCTAGCCACTGTATTTGATCAAATTGAACCCTTTGCAGCTAGTCTTCAGCGCGAACACAGAAGTAGACGCGAGAGTCGGGAATTACTACGTCAACTCGGCACTACCTTGTTAGTTCAACATAAAATTGTCGGTCGAGTCGAGATCATCGATAAGCCAGAGGTACTGTGGGAATCGCCCCAACTAGAAAACTTATATCTGCGTTTAGAGGATGAATACGAAATCCGTGAGCGTCACAACGCCTTAGAACGCAAACTAGAGTTAATTTCCCAAACTGCACAAACGGTGCTGGAATTTATGCAGCACAGCAGTAGTCAGCGAGTCGAATGGTATGTGGTGATTCTGATTATAGGGGAGATTTTACTGTCACTGTATGACATTATTTTTAAAGGCTAGTACCGCTGCAAACATAGGAAAAATATACTGGTATAACTAAAAACAATAAAATAACCCATGCATACAGCCAGAGCGATCGCCCCATTTACTGCCATTATTGTCTCTAGTCTCATATCCTGTGCATCCATCACAGCGCCGGAATTATCCCAGTCTGCACAACCAACTCAATCCCCATCTATTATTGCTGAAAACGACCAGCCCAGTTCAGAAAGCATTCTCAACGAAGTTATTAGCCGTCAGAAAAGTTTACAGGTTTGCGATTTCGAGTTTGACCCAGAGGCAGCACGCCAATTCTCTGAAGTCTACACTAATAATCAAGGTCAGCATCTAGTACAACTTCTCTGTTTCATGGCCGCTTATCAAGGTAGATTCGCCTTCTTGCAAGTAGATACTTCTGGATCTGACCTCAAAATTCAACCTTTAGAACTCGAAGTTGCTGGATTACCCGAATTTGATTCCCAAACAAATATCCTGTCTAATAGTTATAAATTTGTAGGCGCAGGTACTTGCATACAAGCAACTCAACACTATTGGCGTGGTGACGGGTTAAGGCTGATTAGTTCCCAGATGATAGATGGAAAGCCTAATGGCTGTCAAGAATTAGGAGGGCGATCGCCTTCAGGCAATCAACTAATTACTACGCAGAATATCGGCCCTGCTAAACTAGGCATGACTCTAGGGCAACTCAAACAAGTTTTAGGTGAGGAGGCAAAATTTGAACCCACCAGCCTGGGGGTTGATGCAGGTGAAGGGATGAAAGTTATTCAAGAAGGAACTTTGCAGTACTTGTTGGGTTTCACCGCAGAAGAAAAAACCATAACCGATAATTCTCTAATTAACAGCATTACAGTTGCTAACCCCGACTACATAACCAGTACCGGGTTAGGGCCAGGGACTCCCCTGAAAACAGCGGTTGCAGTCTACGGCCCTGCGACCCTATCCTACAACTGGAATAATGAAGGACGAGAATACATTGAATTTGAGAAAGGATTTGGTTCAGGGATGTCCATCAGGTCTAATCAATGGACTCGTACAGATTTTTCTGGTATTTATTCTGACACTAAAGCTGAGTTCAACAAAACTCAAAAATACCACGAACATGCAGGTATTGGTTCCATCACCATCAGGCAGTAATACAATTTGGGCTTTTGAATGGGGAATCCCTTTGTGTGTCTGCTTTTTTGCATTTGGGTTAAGGTTTGATGAACCCAAGATTTACACAAAATTCACGAAATTAAGTTATTCGCTAGGCGTAGAAGGTGACAATAACGACGTAAGCGCTTAAAACGCTGATATTGCTTACCTACAACACATCCCAGTCACATTGACAAATTTTTTTTGTGTAGATTCCGTATGATTGATTTGCGTAATAACGCTGGATCTTGTTTGTTTAATAGAGCTTTTTTACGCCAAATAAAAGATAATAAAACTAAGTATGAGCAAAATAGAGAACTCATATTTTAAGGAGCTTAAATGAATCGACGTATTACCAGTACTGTAAATTCGGTAGTCAGTAAATTAACGCGCAGAAATGCACTACTATGGCTTGGGGGTACAGGGGTAACTACTGCCCTTGTCGCAGGAGTCCAGAAGGAAGCAAGTGCTAAACAACCCAAAGAAGTGCAATTGATTAACCCACCAACGTTATACAATGCACCTCAAAATGGCTATAGTCATATAGCTATTGCCCCACAAAAGGGTACAACTGTCTATATTTCTGGTCAATTTGGTTCGGACTTACAGGGTAATCTTGTCTCCCCCAACTATGAAGAACAGGTAATCCAGTCCTTTCAAAATCTCCGTTTTGCCTTAGAAGCGGTGGGAGCGCTACCATCAGATGTGGCCAAAACTACAGTGATGATAGTGGATCAGACAGAAGAGAAATTGATCCCTTTCGGTATGGAAGTTGGGAAACTTTGGGGTAATAAACCACCTGCTAATACTCTCATTCCTGTACCTAGACTGGCACTTGATGGGATGTTGTTTGAAATTGATGCTTATGTGGTGATTCCAGACAACCGTAGACTACCACCTTGGTCGTAAATTTTCGATTTCCCTAGAATCGTGCATAAAAAGATCCCCGACTTTTATAAAAAATCGGGGATATGAATTACTGAAACTGTAAGCAAAGTTAATTAGGCAAATGCAGCAGTTTGCACATCATTATTTGCCAAAATTTCTTGCAATTCGTCAGAATCAACTGTTTCTTTCTCAACCAGCATTTTCGCAATCTGGTCAAGAATGTGACGATTGTTAACTAATACTTCCTTGGCGCGTGTATAAGCTACATCCACCAACTTACGGACTTCCTCATCAATAGCCGCAGCAGTTTCTTCCGAGAAATCACGCTCTGACATGATATCTCGACCCAAGAACATATTACCTTGCTGACGACCCAGAGCAACAGGCCCCAAGCGATCGCTCATGCCAAAACGAGTAATCATCTGACGAGCAACACGGGCTACTTGTTGTAAGTCGTTGGAAGCACCTGTAGTCACTTCTTCTTCACCAAAGATTAATTCTTCAGCTAAACGACCACCTAAAGCCACAGCCATTTGATTTTCTAAATAGGAGCGGCTGTACAAACCAGTGTCCATGCGGTCTTCACTGGGGGTGAACCAAGTCAAACCACCAGCACGTCCGCGAGGAATAATACTGATTTTTTGTACTGGGTCATAATCGGGCATCAAAGCACCAACTAAGGCGTGACCAGCTTCGTGATATGCTACTAGGGTTTTGCGCTTTTCGCTCATTACCCGGTCTTTCTTCTCGGGGCCAGCTAACACGCGGTCGATGGCATCATTGATTTCATCCATCGAAATTTCTGTTAAGTTGCGTCGTGCTGCCAAAATTGCGGCTTCATTCAGCAAGTTAGATAAATCTGCACCGGTAAACCCAGGAGTCCGACGGGCAATTTTATCCAAGTCCACATCTTTGGCTAAGGTCTTACCACGGGCGTGTACTTTAAGAATTTCGCTACGTCCGGCATAATCGGGACGGTCTACTACTACTTGACGGTCAAAACGACCAGGACGCAATAATGCGGCATCTAAGACATCAGGACGGTTGGTAGCGGCAATAATAATAATACCGGTGTTACCTTCAAAACCATCCATTTCGGTAAGTAACTGGTTAAGAGTTTGTTCTCTTTCGTCGTTACCACCGCCTAAACCTGCACCCCGTTGACGACCTACAGCGTCAATTTCATCGATGAAGACGATACAAGGAGCATTAGTTTTAGCTTGTTCAAATAAATCGCGGACGCGGGATGCACCTACACCAACGAACATTTCGACAAACTCAGAACCAGAGATTGAGAAGAAGGGTACACCTGCTTCCCCAGCTACAGCCCGGGCGAGAAGAGTTTTACCTGTACCTGGAGGGCCTACTAACAATACACCTTTAGGAATTTTCGCGCCAACTGCGGTAAAGCGATCAGCATTTTTTAGAAAGTCTACTACTTCGTTTAATTCCAGTTTGGCTTGGTCAATACCAGCGACATCACCAAAGGTCACCTGAGTTTGCGGTTCCATTTGGACTCTGGCTTTGGATTTGCCAAAGTTCATCGCTTGACTACCAGGGCCACTTTGGGCGCGCCGGAGTAAGAAGAATAAGCCCACTAACAGCAATACAGGGAAGAATAGACTGCTCAATGCCCTAAACCAAAATCCTTCGTCGGTTTGGGGTAAGACAGAAATATCAACGCCTCTGGTGGTTAAAGTATTAATTAATTCAGGGTCGTTGACTAAGGTTACTACCTTTTTATCACCATCGCTGGAAGTAACCAGTGCTGTAGAACGGTCTGCACTCAGGCTAACTCGGTCTACTTTGCCCTGTTCAACTTCTTGAATAAATTGGCTATATCGCCATGTTTCTCTTGTTTGAGGTTGTTTGTCAAAGAACGCTGTTCCTAACGCAATGACAACTATAAAAAGCAGTGCATACAGCCCCGCATTTCTCCATCTTTTATTCACTGAGGTCTATCCTCCTGTATTTTTTGTGCGTTCTTGTAGCTTCTCTGAATATGAGAGGGCATTATTAAGAATTATGTTAACTTATCTTAAGGTATAACATAATAGTGTGGCCGTCATGCTAAAAAAAGCTCCTTTATTTGCTGAAAATTAGGATGGTAGGGATTATATTGTAACGACCCTGAGGACTGGTGAACGGTATGAATGGGGATAAATTCCACCACACTATTAGTGTAGGCGATCGCTTCAAATCCCCTGACCAATTCAGCATTCCAAGGTTCCTCGCGCACATTTGACAGCCATTGCATCAGTTGTTTTCGGATAACTCCCGGCAAAATTCCCTCTGTTAGTGGGGGTGTCCACCAACTATTATCTTGCCATCCCCAAAGATTGCCTGTGGTGGTTTCCAACCAATTACCGTCGGAATTTACTAAAATTGCTTCTTGAGTGTAGGCATGATTCTTGGCCAGCCAAGCACTCAAATAATTGCCAGTTTTATGAGAAGGAAGACTGCGACTAAATTCCGCTATCGCCAAACTTGTGGTAATGCCGTGTTGTTGTTTTTCGGGCAAATCTGGCGGTAAAAACCTGCCAGTGATCCATTCTCGCCCATCAGGAAACAGAGTAATTCGCAGAACAGGAAAGTTGGCTGAAAGGATTTCTGCACCTTGACGCACCAGTTTCCAGTTTGGTTGTGTCCAGTCAAAAGATTGTAAAGAAAACAGCAGGCGATCGCAGTGAGCCACCCAGTTAGTTAAACTGCTATCCAGAGATTTTTCATAAACCCGCAGTGTTGTGAAAATCGTCGCCCCGTAGAGTAACCCTGGATCGGTAATATCTAATTCTATAGTTGGGGATGTGATGATTTTGCCGTTGTACCAGTAAATAGGATTAACCTCGCTAGAAGAAAGTGGGAAGATAAGGGATTGAGGATAAAAACTCTTTGGGTACTCTACCAGAGAGCTTTACTGTACTCCCTACTCCCCACTCCCGTACCCTTCGGGAAGCTACGCTAACGGCTGACGCTCACGGCGAAGCCTACTCCCCACTCCCCACTAATTTACATTAACGACGTACTACCACTAAAGTCCCATTGGGGGCCCAGTTAAAAAGTTGCCGCGCTTGTGGGACTGTCAAATTTACGCAACCACGACTAACTGGAGTTCCAAAACGGTTATGCCAGTAAGCACCATGAATCGCATAGCCGCGATGAAAATACATGGCATAAGGCACATCAGGAATATCATAACCCCTACCGCGCATCCGGTTAACGCGATGCTTAGAACCAATGCGAAAACTACCAGTAGGTGTGGGAGTGGAACGCTTGCCTGTAGAAACACGGAAGGAATACACTAATCTATTACCTTCCCATGCACGTAAACGCTGCTCAGATAAGCTAATTTCAATGCGGCGAGGTTGAGAATTTTGCCGACGTTGAGAGATGAGGATGCTGTTGTTATTAACTGAAGCGGCGTTGGCTATAGCAGAGTTGGGGTCAGCAGTGGTTGATGGCGACCAGGAAACAAAAGTTGCGATCGTCAACACTACGCCTGTACAGAAAGTTCCTGAGCAACGTATCCAACTTTGCATGTTGCGTTACCTTATATATTTGATTTGCTGTTGTCGGCAGATGGTAAGCAGTCTGAAGATGAGCTACTTCCACCGTTATTAATCGTGTCTGTGCCAAAATCACATCAGTTCAGTTATTCACATAAGATGAATCTCTTATGCCTATTCCCCGTAACTGAACTGTATTGAGCTATCTATTCAACGCCTAAAAGGCTATTTTTATCCGAACTGTATTGAGGGGTCAAAGTAATTCGTAATTGTTAATTCATGATTAACAACCCAAGCATAAATCCGATAACTAGCCATCAGGGGATGGAATCCCTAGAGTTAGTTATACGTTTATGCAGTTTCAATTACAAATTACTCAGTCAGGATTTACGCTAGATGTCTTGAGGGTATACATGATGAATATCCCTCTTCATATTTTTTATTTCTAGTTGATTGGTGAGGAATCCGGAGATTTCCCGCGTAAATCTCCCAATTGTCTTGATTTCTGGTTATTTGCCATCCCCACAATTCGCAATTACCCAGTCCCCACCCAATCCCTAGTCCCTACTTATGAATGACAACTTGCGTCCCTAGAGATGCCCAATCGAATAGCCACTTAGCATGGTTAGGGGCAACATTGACGCAGCCTTGGCTGACTGGGGTACCAAATTTTTTATGCCAGTAGGCTCCATGAATACCATAATTGCCCTGGTAAAACATCGCATGGGGGACGTTGGGAACATCATAGTTTCTGCCCCGCATTCTGGTAGATTTGTGCTTTGATTGAATCTTAAAAGTACCAACACGGGTTGGGGTAGATTTTTTACCGGAAGAAATAATCACCGCATATACAGGTTTTCCTCCTTCCCAAGCTATTAAGCGTTGAGTTGAGAGATTAACTTGAATCCAGCGTTGATCAGATGTTTCTAGTGTCTGGATGGTTTGTTTAATTGTCTGGTTTTGAGAAGTTGCCCAGGTTTCATTGGCAGCAGCACCAATCACATTCAAGGATAGTGCTGTACCAACGAAACATATTTTTAAGTGACGCACCCAGTCAGAAGTAATTAGGCTTTTCATAGATACACTCAAATGATGAAGTTTCAGAAAATCTTCTGCTTTGTATGTATACTTTTTAGCCTAATTTTTTCCTAAGTGCGGATTTTGTATCATTTTGTTTGCAAGTTGTTTAACTCTTGGATGAGTTGATTGGCTTGCCACGCGATCGCCTGCCAATTTCCTTGTGTCACCAGCCCTTGGGGAAATAATTGACCACTCAAACCCACTGCGATCGCCCCGGCTTGAATGAATTGGGGGGCATTTTCTAAGGTGACTCCCCCAGTAGGAATCAAGGGAATGTCACCTAGTGGCCCTTGTAAACTTTTAATATAGTTAGCTCCTCCTACCGCTTGCACAGGAAACACCTTCACACAGCTAGCACCATAATGCCAAGCTGTGACAATTTCTGTCGGAGTCAACGCGCCAGGGATAATGGGTACATCTTGAGCAACTGCGGCTTGAATCATGGCAATATCCACATGGGGAGTGAAGAGGAACTGCGCCCCACAAGCAATGGCATCTTGTAACTGTTGCACATTAAACAGCGTACCCGTACCAATCATACAACCTGGTAACTCTGCACGTAATTGAGAAATTAATTCCCCAGCACCATCGCTATTCCAGGTAATTTCAATCAGTTGCATTCCCCCAGAAGCCACAGCCATGGCCATTTGTTGAGCCAACTTCATCTTTGAGGCACGAATCACTGCGATCGCTCGGTTTTTTTGCAACTGTGATAACCAAACTTGATTAGGCATTTTACTCGGACTGACAACCAAAAGCAGATTTATCCCACACACAATAGAAGAGTTACGAATTATCTCACTATTTCTTGGGGGATATCAACACATCTAGCATCATGCAACCTTAGCTAGATGCAATCAGAGTTGGAGGTTCTTAATCTGAATTTAGCTTGAGTCGAAATTTTATAAGTATAAAGCCGGATCGATTAGTAATTATTTAACACCAGTAACCAACTCAAACTATGAGACAAAACATTGACCCCTTGAGAATGGGAAGCCGCCTAGCTAAAAATTGGTGGACAGTTGCATTACGGGGAGTATTTGCCATTATTTTTGGTTTAATAGCACTATTCTGGCCAACAATTACCCTCACAGCACTAGTACTTGTGTTTGGTGCATTTGTATTAATCAGTGGTGTGTTATTAGCGATCGCTGCCTTTAAAGATGGTTTGAATCATACCCACAGTTGGCTGTTGTTGCTAGAAGGTGCCATCGGCATTGTGATTGGAGTACTGGCTTTTGTCTGGCCTGGTATCACTGCATTAGTATTACTTTACCTAATTGCAGCCTGGGCGATCGTTACTGGCGTTTTAGAAATCATTGCCGCTATTCAGATACGCAAAGAAATTGAGAATGAGTGGCTGTTAGCCATAGCTGGTATTGCGTCGGTACTGTTCGGTGTATTGCTAGTTATTTGGCCTGTGGCTGGGGCATTAGCAATTTTGTGGCTTATTGCTGCCTACGCCATTATTTTTGGTATATTGTTGTTGATTCTGGCCTTTCGCCTACGTACATGGGGAAGCGATGGTATCAGCGCCCACCGTAGGTGATCACCATTTTGGATTAAGGGTACTTAAGTAGAGAGTAGGATTCTTGTGTAAAACCTATTGCCATATCTATAGATAAAATTCAATGACTTGTATTAGTTAAATCTATGTTTAAACCATAGACTATAATCTATGATTAAAATCAGAACTCTCTTAGATAAGTATTAATTAGAGTAGACATCATCGATTTATTTTGTTAATCAATTCCTTTTTGGGAAATATAACGTTAAGCTAAAAATAATATTAAACAAAAATAAATTTCTGCAATCTCAAATAATTAGCTGACTGGAAGTAATTTTACACTTGCTCCCAGATAGCTAATTTTTGCTACCAATCCAGAGGTTAATTTCATGGCTCAGTTTCTCCTAGAGACTGTTTGGCTGGTTCCTTGTTATGCCTTAATAGGTGGACTTTTGGCGATTCCTTGGTCACCGGGCATCATTCGTAAAACAGGGCCCAGACCAGCAGGGTATGTCAATTTAATCATGACATTTTTGGCACTAGTCCATAGTGTCTTAGCTTTTCCCTTAACTTGGAATCAACCACCCCAAGAAATCTTTATTCCTTGGCTATCTACCGCCGGATTAAACCTCACTATTGCTATAGAAATTTCTGCGGTTAGTGTAGGTGCCATGATCATAGTAACTGGCTTGAATTTTTTAGCACAAATTTATGCCATTGGTTACATGGAAATGGATTGGGGTTGGGGACGCTTCTATTCTTTATTAGGATTATTTGAAGCCGGATTATGTGCCTTAGCGTTGTGCAATAATCTGTTTTTTAGCTATGTCATTTTGGAAATCCTGACCTTAGGAACCTATCTATTAGTAGGCTTATGGTTTAGTCAACCTCTGGTAGTCACAGGTGCTAGAGATGCTTTCTTAACTAAGCGGATAGGTGACTTATTTTTGCTGATGGGAGTCTTGGGTTTATGGACTTTATCAGGAACTTGGGACTACACAGAGTTAGCAGCATGGGCTAGTAATACCCAAGTTGATCAGAAACTTATTACATTAGTAGGTTTAGCGTTAGTTGCTGGGCCGATGGGTAAATGCGCGCAATTTCCATTGCATTTGTGGTTAGATGAAGCAATGGAAGGCCCTGTTCCCAGCACGATTTTGCGGAACTCAGTAGTAGTTGCTAGTGGTGCATGGATATTAATTAAACTACAACCTGTATTAACGTTATCGCCTGTAGTTTCATCGTTTCTTGTCGCCATTGGTGCAGTCACAGCTATTGGTGGATCTTTAATTGCGATCGCCCAAATTGATGTGAAGCGCTGTTTATCTTATTCTGTAAGTGCCTACATGGGCTTAGTGTTTATTGCTGTAGGCACACAACAAGACGATGCAGCTTTATTGTTGGTACTTACCCATGCTTTAGCATCGGCATTATTAGTCATGAGTAGCGGCGGTATTATCTGGAATAGCATTACCCAAGATGTGAGTCAACTTGGTGGCTTGTGGACACGTCGCCCTATATCTGGGTTGGCCTTTATCGTCGGCACATTGGGGTTAATTGCCTTTCCCCCTTTGGGTAGTTTTTGGGCTTTGCTGAAATTAGCTGATGGACTCTGGGCAACTTACCCTTGGTTAGTGGCAATTATTATTGCCGTCAACGCCTTAACAGCCGTGAGTTTAGTCAGAGAATTTGGCTTAATTTTTGGGGGTCAAGCCAAACAAATGAGTGAGCGATCGCCTGAAGTTCATTGGCCAATGATCCTGCCGATGATGATTTTATTTGGCTTTGTATTGCATTTACCTTTAGTGTTACAAAGCTTATCACTATTACCAGATTGGGCTAACTTGAATAAAGATGTAGCACTATTACTCATTTGGTCAAGTATTTTTGGTTGCAGTGTTAGCGGTGTCATTTATTTAGGCAATATTCCCAAGCCAATACGTCTACCTTGGAAACCATTACAAGATTTGTTGGCTTACGATTTTTACACCCCCAAACTTTATCGCATAACAATTATTTTCAGCGTTGCCCAACTTTCCAAGTTTGCTGATATGATTGACCGCTTTGTAGTTGATGGCATTGTGAATTTAGTGGGTTTATTTTCGTTGTTAGGTGGCGAAGGTTTGAAATACAGTAACACCGGACAAACCCAATTTTATGCTTTTACCGTACTTTTAGGAGTAGGCGCTTTATGTGCCTGGATAACTTGGCCATTTTGGGGAATACAGTTTTTAGATTTGATGTTTAAGTTCTAATAATCAAAACACACAAGGTTTTTTCCACTCCCCAATCCCTACTCCCTACCCAAACTAATAAACTCATACACCAAACCAGATTTATATGTTGAGTGTTCTTATTTGGATACCAATTTTCAGTGCCATAATTATCGGTTTCTTACCCGGTAAAATGGTTCCAGCCAGCCGCATTCGTTTAGTATCTTTAACTATCGCAGGCATAGTTTTACTCTGGAATTTATTTATTTTACTGAAATTTGACATCAGCAATCCAGGGATGCAATTTGAAGAATATCTGCCTTGGAATGAAACCTTAGGATTGAGTTATCAACTAGGTGTTGATGGCTTATCGATCTTAATGTTGCTTCTTAATAGCTTACTCACTTGGATTGCGATTTATACCAGTGATAAAGCAACTGAACGTCCTCGGCTTTTTTACTCCCTAATTTTATTAATTAGTGGTGGTGTTGCTGGCGCATTCCTAGCAGAAAACCTACTGCTATTCTTTTTGTTTTACGAACTAGAATTAATCCCCTTTTATTTATTAATTTCCATTTGGGGAGGAGAAAAACGAGCTTATGCTGGCATCAAATTCTTAATTTACACTGCGGTTTCCGGTGCTTTAATTTTGGCAACCTTTCTGAGTATGGTATTCCTCACAGGTTCTACCAGTTTTGCTTTTGATGCCGTATCTACACAAACCTTATCCGCCGGGGTGCAATTTGTTCTTTTAACCGGAATTATTGTAGGTTTTGGTATTAAAATACCGTTAGTTCCCTTCCATACTTGGCTACCCGATGCTTATGTGGAAGCTTCCGCCCCCATTGCGATTTTGTTGGGTGGCGTATTGGCAAAGTTGGGAACTTATGGACTGTTACGGTTTGGTATGGGGATGTTTCCCCAAGCTTGGAGTGTATTTGCACCAACCTTAGCAACTTGGGGGGCAATAAGTGCAATTTATGGGGCAGTAATTGCGATCGCTCAAACAGACATCAAGCGTATGGTAGCATACAGTTCTATCGGTCACATGGGTTATGTATTGCTGGCTAGTGCCTCTAGTACCTCTTTAGCGCTGGTGGGTGCAGTAGCACAAATGTTTAGCCACGGTTTAATTCTGGCAATTCTCTTTCACTTAGTCGGGGTAATAGAAGCAAAAGTGGGTACACGGGAGTTAGCCAAACTCAATGGCTTAATGAGTCCGATTCGTGGTTTACCCTTTATTAGCGCCTTACTGGTTCTCAGTGGTATGGCTAGTGCAGGCATTCCCGGTTTAACGGGATTTGTGGCAGAATTTATTGTGTTTCAAGGTAGTTTCTCAGTTTTTCCCTTGCCAACATTGTTATGTGTCGCCTCTAGTGGCTTAACAGCCGTGTATTTCGTTATCCTCCTCAACCGCACCTGTTTTGGCAAGTTGGACAGTAATTTAGCTTACTACCCCAAAGTTTTCTGGTCTGAAAAAATCCCCGCTATAGTCTTGGCAGCGTTAATTATCTTTTTAGGCATACAACCTAATTGGTTAGTACGCTGGAGTGAAACCACAACTACAGCAATGATAGCGACGATTCCCCCCACAGAAAAAACCATAGTTGCTCAAGTAGCGCTCAAGTAATTCACATCATTTAATAAACCAGATTTGAGAGGCGATCGCAATGGTACAAACCCCAGAAAAACCTACTAAATTACCTTCTTCTCAGCATGAATTTGCTGATGTAATTCATCGGCTAGAAGCTGGCGGTTCCATGTTGCCAGATACGCCAGAAAATTTAATGCAAATTATCGGCATATATAAAGCTTACGCTGTACCGATGGATTTCTATTGGCGTAACTTGTTGTATATTGCCGAACGAGTATTTTTAAATCCCTTGCCCTTATTTAAATACTTCCTACCCCAAGAGTATTTAGAACGGCACAATCATTATGCTGGTGATGATGCCGAGTTGAGAGTTTGGCGTGGTGAAGCAACTGCCCATCCCGAACTTTTAGCATTTATGGAAAAGGGTGAAACCTTAAAAATGCCCAAAATATTACATCACTTATTCCATGACCGCATCAACATGGAATTTGCGGAAGCTTGTATGCGGGCAATGTTTTGGCATAGAAGTATGGGTGGAAAATTTGACCCTTACTTAGACAGCGAAGAATATAAAGCCAACGCCGATAAAGCTATTAAAGCTTTTTTTCAAGGTAACCCAGTGATGTTGGGGCTTTACAAAATGTTCCCAGACATGTTCATTGAACAGTGCCGCCAAATGTCTTATTACGCTAATTTGGGGCTATTTTGGGAAGTCATGGCACCGGTATTTTTTGAAATGTCAGATTTGTATGACGAAGGGAAAATTACCACTGTCCCGGAAGCAATGAATTTTCTTGTCAATGGCATTTTTGCAGTTGCCAATCGTCCAATTTACCACCATGTTTATATTCGTGGTGAATGCTACGAAATAATTCCTAAATCCCAAGGTTTTGTTTGGCTGTATGAAGCTGCATTACCTTATGTAGAAGCTGTGTTTTATCGTACAGCACCCTTCCGGGGGACAAAATCCTACAACGCCCAAGCCAATCAAGTGCCAACAGACCAAAAAGACTTTCATTATGGCATTCTCTATGCAGATGTGTTTCCCGTTGGGACTGCGGGTATTCCCCCGACATTATTAATGCAAGATATGTTGCACTTCTTACCAGAATATCTGGTTGATTACTACAAAAAACATTGTCGCGGCGAAGAAGACACATTGATTCAGTTGGGAATTAGTTTCCAACGCTCAATGTATAATGTCACCTCTGCGGTAATTCAAGCATTAAGGACTGCTTTGCATCATCCTTTGGATGACCCCAACCCTGAACATTTACAAGCTAATAGAGACTTTTTTGAAGCACAGTTAAATCGCTTTACTCGCACTGAATATAATATTAGAGATGCTGCCCGTTTACGTGATATTCAAAGCCAAGATTATCGATAGGCTTGTAGTAAGGGCTTAAGCCCTTTTGCTCTTTTTTATAAAGGGCATAACTGCGCTTACCGCGAAGCGTCTCTGAGAGGATGTTTGAAAAGTCGGAAAGGATGTAAAAAAGCTCTCTCAGTATAAGCTGTGAATAGATAATAGACAGCACCGAGAGAGTAACATGAGTAAAGCATACCCCAGCAACCTGAYCCGCGCCCAATATGAATTTCTCAGTGACCTGATTCCAGAAGCCAAACCAGGTGGACGCAAGCGTGAAGTAGATATGTGGTCCGTGTTGAACGCGATTTTCTATGTATTGGTAGAAGGAGTAAGATGGCGAGCAATGCCAGGTGATTTTCCTCCGTGGCAGACTGTGTACACATATTTCCGCAACTGGCGTAAAGATGGAACATGGTTGCGTATTCATGACAGTCTGCGAGAATGGACTCGGGTTGAACGCCAACGTCATCGGTGTCCGTCGGAGGCGATTATCGATAGTCAAAGCGTCAAAAGTGCGGCAATGGTGAGTAAAGAAGTAGGCTATGATGCAGGCAAAAAAATCAAGGGTCGCAAAAGATTTATGACGGTGGATACCTTGGGGTTAGTCTTGCGGGTCTTGGTAACATCTGCCAGTGTGGGTGAGCGCTTGGGGGGAAAACAAGTTCTCAAACGAGTGAAACAGTTTCCACGGCAGGCATCTCGTTTAACAACTATCTGGGTAGATGGGGGTTTTGACGGTGAGCCGTTCATGGAATGGGTCATGGATTTTTKGCGTTGGATTGTGCAGGTAGTTCTGCGACCGGAACAGACCAAGGGCTTTGTCTTACTCAAAAAACGTTGGGTAGTGGAGCGCACTTACGGTTGGTTGATGGGCTGTCGGCGATTAGTCAGAGATTATGAGTTATTGCCCGAAACATCTGAGACTTTTATCTACCTTGCCATGATCCGTATTATGGTGAGGCGACTGGCTTAATTTCTGACCCCCTAAAACTTTTCAAACATCCTCTTAGAAAAGTTTGAGAATGCGATTCTATTTCATATATTGCAAATCAATAATCATAACAGCGATCGCATTGCCGTAATCTATAGAGGTGATTTTGTCGCTATTTTTGATGCACACACGGCGACGATAGAAGAAATTAGTTTACGAATGGTTGGGGGACACCCTGAGGATAAAATGCCGAGTCTTTACATCATTGGTGGTGCAAATGGTTCAGGAAAGACTACCGTTTCCATGAGTTTATTACCGAACTTTTTAGACTGCTTTGAGTATGTGAATGCAGATGCTATTGCGGCTGGTTTATCTCCGTTAAATCCAGATTCGATGGCTATTGCAGCAGGTAGATTGATGATTACAAGACTGCGGGCGTTATCTAATTCAGGTAGTGATTTTGCGTTTGAAACTACATTAGCTGCGAGAAGTTTTGCACCTTTTCTAATTGAATGTAAAGCTAAAGGCTACATCATTAATTTAATTTATTTTTGGTTACAAAGTGCTGACTTGGCAGTAGAACGGGTAGCACAACGAGTTGCTAGCGGCGGACACTCGATTTTTGAAGATGTGATCAAAAGACGCTATGAAAGAGGAAGGGAAAATTTAATTTCTCTGTATTTACCACTGTGCTATGGTTGGATGATATACGACAATTCCAGTTCATCACCTGTTTTCGTTGCTGAACGCATCATTAATCAGCAGCCTATAATTTATGTAAATGAAATTTGGAATCGAATTATGGAGGTAAAAAATGACTGAAGAGGAAATGAAAAAGTTACACAGCAAAATTGATGCTGGAGTTAAAGCCGCAATTGCAGCAGCAATAGAAAAACATCGTCGGCTTGGACAATCAATTAGTATTATGCAAGATGGCAAGGTAGTGACTTTAAACTCTGATGAAATTGCAGCACTTCAAAGTCAGCGCAAATCTAGTAAATAAGTAGATAAGTAGATATAAATTTAAGAAATATGTTAACTTGGGCTGATGTATCTCAAGGTTAAGTACTATGTCACAAAATATTAGAATGTGGGATGTTTCTTATCCATAAAATTTAAGTGAAGTCAAAATTTACGCCTTCATAAATCAAATCAATTGCATAACTAAAATCAACACCTTCTATAGTGATATCCTCACCAATCGTATAGGGAGAATAAAGCCACATTCTACCTTCTCCCCGACGATAAAATTCTATTCCAACTTTTTCAGATTCAATTAAAATATATTCCTGCAAACTAGGCATAGTGCGATAAAAAGCAAACTTTTCTCCTCTATCTTTAGCTTCGGTTCCAGGAGAAAGCACTTCCACAATGATTTTAGGATATTGAATAAATTTGCGTGCATTTAAATCTCTGGCATCACAACTAATTACCACATCAGGATAAAAGTACGGACTTTGAGTATTGATTTGCACCTTGACATCAGCAACGTTGATGCGACAACCTCTAGCACGTAGATGAGGATACAATGCTCTATAAAGATTTAAGGCAATATCATTGTGAGGAATTGTACCACCAGTCATGCCAAAAACTTCGCCATTCACGTATTCATAGCGACAATCTTGTAATGGTTCCCATGCAAGATATTGGTCGATACTCATTTTTTGAGGTTGAGGGGTGGCAATCATTTCATTATGATGACAAATAAACGCTTTCGACTCCTGCTGCCTATACTATCACCGTAATTGCAAAGCTAAGTTAGGCTTGTTGGATGTACAGCAATAATCTCATTCGAGTATCGAGTAAAGTCGCTAATGTTAAAAGTCAGAATATGAGTTAATCCATGAACGCACATCACAGCCACAAGACGAGCATCATGAACATTGACACTCATCACCCCGCAATTTAAAACTATTCTTCTCCATTCAGGATAAGGGACTTCCAAATAAAAAAATGTTCCCTCGCTTTTGAAGCAGGGGGAGCTGGGGAGGCTGGGGGAAAAAGAATCTGCTTATCGTCTTCGTTATCAAAATTGGCATAATTTAATTTCTGGAAGTCCCTAAATTGCAGGCACATCAGGCAGTATAGGAAAAAGCATTTCTAAACATTGTAATTCTGTTTCGGCTTGCAGTAGAGTTAACCCTAACCCGTTTCTCTCTACTGCGCGAGTAGCACTTCGCCAAAATTCAACTAAGTTTTGATGTGTGAGATAAGGTTCTTCTTGTTGCTTTCGCAATATCCCAAGTGCATTTAACGCCTGCGTACACATTGGATGGTATTCATAGGAATTAAATAAATGAGATTTGACAATTATCTTTAATATAAATGAAACTAATTAATCGGATTCATCATAGATTGCTACTTATTGGCATTACTGGGATTAGCAGGTAAATCTCGACCCCCACAAGGTTTAGGTGTGACTTATTCACGAGAAAATAGCCAAAAATCATAAAAAATGGAGGCAGTTATTTACCACCTCCTGGATAAGAAATGCTCTGATAGCAGTCTAAAAACTTAGCTATGTGCTGCTCAAAAACATCATCAAGACTAATCCCAGGATAATCGAGCCTCCGCCCAGGATGAATGACCAAAAGCGATGGTAACTATTGACAATGGTGCCATTTTTACTTTGAATTTGAATTAAATCCATCCAAGGCGCTACACCCCGGCGGAACCAACCCACAGCCCCGACTTGTTCACCAATCAGGCTTTGCACTCGCTTCATCCCAAATAAGAAGTTGCCAATGGGGCCAAAACGTGAGGCGTAGTGCAGATACAGCATCCCGCTACGGTCTTGGATTTTTAAATCGGAACCGAATTTATAACCAGCATCACCACGACCAATTAATTGACCTGCTAGTTTTGCGGGTTGTCCACGTAAAGGACTGGCGTAAGGGTCTGACATTAAGGTGAGAATGTCGGTGGCTGTTGCTTGCTGGTAGTCGGGGAACATGACTAAGGCTTTGACGAGTATTCCTAGTCCTAAGCCAATAAGTGGCGCACCCAGCAATAAACCTGCATTGGTAGAACTTGATAGTAAGATGAAACCAATGATGAAGCCTCCTACAAAACCAATGGTTTCCGCACCGTATAACACTATATCTAACAAGAAATTGCCGTAAAGCTTATGCTTATTCAGAGTTTTGCCTTCTCCGATGACTCTTCCCATATCGAACTCGGTGGGTAAACCTAACTGTTCGGCGTAGGTACTAAGCGCACGGACGCGTTTTCCTGTCAAGGGATGAGTAGAATTTAATTCCATCCACCAGCCCCAAGGGTTGAACATATCCCACAAAAAGACGCGACCAATTTTTTGGGGATCAGATGCGACTCGATAGGCTGTTCCGGTGGAAGATGCCGCTTTATGGTCATAAATACCCAAGGCGCGAGTACCTTCAATTAACCGACTGGGTTCAGGCGATCGCGCTCCTTCTTCTAAAATACCGTAGGCAATCTTCACCAAAGCACGAGATAATCCATTGGGATTACCTGTGGTTTCTGCGGCAAAGTGGTCAGCAAAGTATTCTCTGGTACGGGAAAGATACAGTAATAAATAAGTGCCGAGAACATAAAACACGTAGGCAACAAAACCAGCTGTTTGCATAGCATCTTTGATTTTGTTATCGCCGCCGCCACGTCCCCATCTTCTGGCTGTAATGTAAATCAGGTAGCAAATTTGCACTAATGTAGAAGCTACTGTCATCACGGCAAAGTCCCAATGGACTATGTGTCCTAATTCATGAGCGTAGACGGTAGCAATTTCATCATCATCTAGGTAAGTGAAAAGTCCCTGGCTGACCACTAACCGCGCACTATTTGGTAATGAACCATAAGTAAAAGCCGTGGGGTTTTGGTCGTTAATGATTCCCAGCCGCGGAGTTTTGAGATTTTTTTCTTGGCAGACTTGACGAATAACTTTAGCTGTCTCTGGGCTAAACCTTTGTATTTCTGCTAACTCTACCCAGCGAGTTTTGTAAAGCCAGCCTTGGGTTAAGTCCATGAAAAAGGGAGACAGAAAAAAGGCAGCAGTATTAAAAACTAAGGTAAAAACAATAGCGATCGCTAACCCTTGGAGTGGATTGTCACTACCCACAATTAATACTAAGCTCAAACCTAATACCAACACCATACCAAACAGCAAGGTCATGGTGACACCAGAGGCTAACGCCAAACTACCACCCACACCCCCCATCGCTACTTTGACACCAGCAGTAGCAGCACGTCCAGCTTTTTGCATGGTGCTAGGCTGGTTAACTGGCTGAGATAAAGATTGACTGGCTGTTTGCGCCCATTGACGAATCTTGGGGTTTTCACTCGCCATTAACTTTTGACACAGCAGCGTCGCTTTTTCGGTTTGCTCTGTGGCTTGATAAGCTTTCATCAACCACATCTGCGCTGAAAGATAATCAGAGGAATCGTGATCAACACAATTGCGGCTAAATCGTTCGAGGATTTCCACCGCTTCTTGATAACGTCCTTGTTGAAAGGCTTCTAATCCAGATTGCAATGACATAGTATCTCCTGTGTAAAGGAGTAGTATTTGATCCATCAATACTCAATAGATCCACCGCTTGTCATCGCAATTACGGAAACTTTGCAAGTATAAATTAATTTTAGGGCTTGAGAAAAAGCTTTTGCACTGACTACTAAAGGAAAACTTGGGGGATGGGGAGAATGACTAATGATTAACTAAGGTTGGTAGGATGGGGAAAAAGCCAATTTTGTCACATGACTGTTCTTCAAGATACTTCTTCCCTGATTGCCATCGCCCAAAAAACCCGTCAAGCTGCTGGTAAGTTGGCAATTCTCTCCACTGATGCGAAAAATCAAGCGATTGAAGCGATCGCTCAAGCTTTAGAATCATCCCAACATGAGATTTTGCAGGCAAATATCGCTGATTGTCAACGGGCGGCGGCTGAAGGTATTGCCAAACCACTGTATAAACGCTTGCAGTTGGATGAACATAAATTAAGAGATGCGATCGCTGGGGTACGAGATGTTGGTAAACTAGCTGATCCTGTAGGTCAGGTGCAAATCCACCGCGAACTCGATACAGGTTTAACTCTCAAGCGAATTACTTGTCCTTTGGGTGTTTTGGGGATTATTTTTGAAGCCCGGCCAGAAGCAGCAATTCAAATTGTCTCGTTGGCTATCAAATCAGGTAATGGTGTCATCCTCAAAGGTGGTAAGGAAGCCATTCGTTCTTGTGAAGCCATAGTTAAGGCAATTAAGCAAGGATTATCTCACACTGAGGTTAGCCCTGATGTGGTGCAGTTGCTAACAACTAGAGAAGAAACTAGAGAACTTTTAAATTTAGATAAATATGTAGACTTAATTATTCCTAGAGGTTCCAACTCGTTTGTGCAATTTGTCCAGGATAATACTCGTATTCCCGTATTAGGACACGCTGACGGAATTTGTCACTTATATATAGATAAAGCTGCTGATATTGCTAAGGCTATTCAAGTTACCGTTGATGCTAAAATTCAATATGCTGCCGCTTGTAACGCCATTGAAACTTTATTAATTCACCAATCCATAGCCGCAGAATTTTTACCAAAAGTTGCTGAGGCTTTGCAAGATGTGGATGTAGCATTAAAAGGCGATCAACGCACTTCAGAAATTTTACCTCATATCGCCCCAGCCACAGCCACAGACTGGGAAACAGAATACAGCGATTTGATTTTGTCCATTAAAATTGTAGACTCAATAGAACAGGCGATCGCCCATATTAATGAATATGGTTCACGGCATACCGATGGCATTATCACAGAAGATTTAGCGGCTGTAGAAACCTTCTTTGGACTTGTCAATGCTGCGGGAGTATTTCATAATTGTTCTACCCGCTTTTCTGATGGTTTCCGTTACGGTTTCGGTGCAGAAGTAGGAGTTAGTACTCAACAAATGCCTCCCCGTGGCCCAGTCGGTTTAGAAGGATTGGTAACCTACAAATATCAAATGACTGGTGATGGTCATATTGTTGCTACTTACACTGGGGAAAATGCTAAATCATTTACTCATCAAGATTTAGTGTGATGGGAGTAGGGAGTGGGGAGTAGGGAGTGGGGAAATAAGAAGCGGGAAGGGGGAAACCTGTCTCCCTTAGCTTCTTTATGGGATGCAAACTAGTAAGTAGAACGCATTGAAAAAACCAAACTATATGAAGTAATGTAAAAAAATTGCATTTGGTTCGTAGTAAGGACTTCAGTCCTTATTAGAGGACTAAAGTCCTCACTACAAACCTTTAATTATTTACACCATTCTACTTATGAGAATTTTGGATGACTGTTGAAAAACCAAGTTGGTTGCAAGTGGCTTTACAAATAAAAGGTTCCGTAGTTCCAGCTATCTTTCCTCGGCTAAGTTTATGTACTGGACTAGGATTGATTGTATCTATCATTCATTCCTACGGCTATGATTTACCACAACAGATTTTTGCTAGTGTAATTAGTAACGTTGCTTATAACTTGGTCTTAGGTTTATTAATGGTATTTCGTACCAACACTGCTTATAGTAGATATTGGGAAGGAAGACAAATTTGGGGAAATATAATTATTAATAGTCTGAATTTAGGCAGAAAAATTCGGGTGTTAGTTGCAGAAAATGAACCCATTGTTCAAGAAAGTAAAGCAGCAGCAATCAAATTATTAAGTGCATTTTCCATTGCCACAAAATTACACCTGCGCCGGATGCCAGTCAATAAAGAATTAGAAGCTTTACTGACACCCTCACAATATTTAGAACTCAAAGACGCGAAAAATCCCCCGTTAAAAATTGCCTTATGGATTGGCAATTATCTCAAACAACAGCAAATACAAAATCGCCTCACTACATTTGAACTAGTAGAAATGAACGCCAAACTAGATAACATGGTAGAAGGGTTTATCGGGTGCGATCGCATCTTAACAACACCCATCCCCCCAGCTTATACAATATATCTCAAACGAGTTTTATTAATATACTGTCTAATCCTACCATTACAACTTGTAGCCAACTTGAATTGGTGGACAGCCCCCATAGTTGCCATAATTAGTTTCATTTTGCTAGGCGTAGAAGAAATTGGTAATCAAATAGAAAACCCCTTCGGAATTGAACCCAACGATTTACCAGTAGATGAAATTTGCAATAAATTAATTAAAAACTTAGAAGATGTCATTAATACAGATTTAGTAAATCTCAAGAATCCATAAAACTATCTCTTTCTTAGCGTTCTTTGCGTTCTTTGCGGTTCGTTTAAAGATATCCGTGATCGAATCACTGAGAACTGCCTATAAAACCCACTTGTGCAAGAAATGTAGTTTAAAAACCTGCTAAAACCGAAAAACTTGTCATTTTCTTAAGTGATAACTTTCGGTACAATACATAAGCCTCACTCATTTTCCTCAATATCATGGGCAATACTTTCGGACATCTATTTCGCATCACCACATTTGGCGAGTCCCACGGCGGCGGTGTGGGAGTTATAATTGATGGCTGTCCTCCCCAACTAGAAATCTCCGCAGCAGAAATTCAAGTAGAACTAGACAGAAGACGGCCAGGACAAAGCAAAATCACCACACCACGCAAAGAAGCTGATACTTGCGAAATACTGTCTGGGGTATTTGAAGGTAAAACCTTAGGAACACCCATAGCCATTATGGTGCGAAACAAAGATACCCGTCCCCAAGACTACGACGAGATGGCTTTGAAGTATCGCCCATCCCACGCAGATGCAACCTATGATGCTAAATATGGCATTCGTAATTGGCAAGGTGGCGGTAGATCGTCAGCACGTGAGACAATAGGTAGAGTCGCCGCAGGTGCGATCGCTAAAAAAATTCTCCGTCAAGTTGCCAACGTGGAAGTTATCGGTTATGTCAAGCGCATCAAGGACTTAGAAGGCGTAATAGATCCCAACACCGTCACCTTAGAACAAGTCGAAAGTAATATTGTCCGCTGTCCTGATGCCGAATGTTGCGATCGCATGATTGAATTAATTGAGCAAACTGGCAGACAAGGTGACTCCATCGGTGGAGTAGTGGAATGCGTAGCGCGGAATGTCCCCAAAGGTTTAGGTGAACCAGTCTTTGATAAATTAGAAGCTGATATTGCCAAAGGTGTCATGTCTCTCCCAGCTAGCAAAGGCTTTGAAATTGGTTCGGGTTTTGCCGGCACACTGTTAACAGGAATTGAACATAACGACGAATTTTATATTGATGAAAACGGAGAAATTCGCACTGTAACTAATCGTTCTGGCGGTATTCAAGGGGGAATTTCTAATGGTGAAAATATTATTTTAAGAGTTGCATTTAAGCCCACCGCCACAATTAGAAAAGAGCAAAAAACAGTTACTAATGAAGGTGAAGAAACTTTATTAGCTGCCAAAGGACGGCATGATCCTTGTGTATTACCTCGTGCAGTCCCAATGGTTGAAGCGATGGTAGCCTTAGTATTGTGTGACCATTTATTACGCAATCATGGGCAGTGTCAGGTATTGTAATTCGCAATTTTAGGATGACTAAAGAAACGGGTTATGAAAAAGACTTTCTGTTATGGACGCAACAACAAGCCGAGTTGTTGAAAAACGGACATTGGGCTGAGTTAGACATTGAACACTTGGTAGAGGAACTAGAGGCGTTGGGGCGCAGTGAACAAAAAGAACTTGGTAGCTATTTACAAGTACTGTTAATGCACTTACTCAAATGCCAGTATCAACCAGAACGCCGAACCAAAAGCTGGGATCATACCCTTAACAACTGTAGAGACAAAATTCAAGATTGCTTAGAAGATATACCCAGTTTACAGCGTTATCTTCACAACCCAATGTGGAGACAAAAATACTACCGTCGTGCTTGTCGAGACGCAGCTAAAGAAACTCAAAAATCAATAGAGACATTTCCTGACTTTTCATGTCATGTGGAAAAGGTAACGCAAAACCTAACCCCCCACCCCCCTTCCCTACGAGGGAATGGGGAGAAGTCAAAGTCTCTCTCCTCGCAGGAGAGAGATTTAGAGAGAGGTTTTCCAGATACCGTGAAAAGTTAGAGACATTTCCGGCTGAATGTCCGTTGACAATTGAGCAGATTCTTGATCCCAACTTCTTAGGTTAAATTATAAAAGTTTTTGTAAAAACTCTTGATGTTCTGGTGTTGATAATCCCTGCTGTAAAATAGCCAATACTTGAGCTAAGTCTCCAGATAACAATGCTGATTTTGCTAACCATAACCCTGGAAATACTTGAGAAGTAACTACATCATTTGTATTGGGTTCGAGTCGGATATACTCGCCCGCTTGTAACCTAAACCAATCAAATTGGTGGTCATAAACTTGCCAAACTAAATATTCTTGAACTTGATTACGACGATAAACTTTCAGTTTTTCATGTAAATCATAAGCAGCACTAGAAGCCGCAATTTCTACAATTAATTCTGGCGCGCCTTCTAAATAATCATCTTGATTAATGCGCGATTGTCCTCCTATTTCTATTCTTAATAAAGCATCTGGTTGTGGTTCATTATCGGCATCTAATAAAACTGTAGTATTATCTGCTAAACCCACACCTGGGGTTGCTGCTTTGTAAACTCCTAACCAAGCCATAATGTAAGCATGAGGTTCACCATGACTTTTAATTCTCAATGGGGATGCCACGTAAACAATTCCTTCAATCAATTCTGCTTTTTTCAGATTCGGCATGGCATGGTAGCGTCGTTCAAATTCATACCGAGTTAGTCTGTCGCCACTTTCTAGAGGCGGAATTGTCAAAAGTTCAGAAGTTATATCAGGTGATAACATAATTTGCCAGATTGACAGCTAATTACTGACCTTTGAGAAATAATTGCTATATATTAAATATTACAACTCAATATAAATCCTTAAATATGGATTTTATCACGCTATTAGGATTATTTGCCGCCACTTTAACAACTAGTGCCTTTTTGCCCCAAATGTTTAAAACATGGCAAACAAAATCGGCCAAAGATGTATCTTACATCATGTTGATTACATTTATGAGTGGTCTTTTTTTATGGTTGATTTATGGAATATATCTCCAAGCTTTGCCGATTATTCTGGCTAATGGCGTGACTTTGTTTTTTAACCTGATAATTCTATGGCTTAAAATTAAATATAGATAAACTTGCTCCTAATAAACACCTGTGACATCATCTCTATTTGCCTCTGAACGCCTCTTATTCACCCCCACAACCCCCCATACCGATGCTATCCCGCTAATTTTCGCCTTTCCCAATGAGTACACTGTGGGTATTACTAGCCTTGGCTATCAGGTGGTGTGGGCAACTTTAGCCATGCGTGATGATGTGCAAATAAGTCGCTTATTTACCGATATTCAAGAACAACTTCCCAGAAATCCGGAAATTGTGGGGTTTTCTATTTCTTGGGAACTCGATTATGTAAATATTTTAAATTTGCTGGAATCTCTAGAAATTCCCATTCGGGCTAACTTACGTACTGAAAATCATCCCCTAGTATTTGGTGGCGGCCCTGTGCTGACTGCTAACCCTGAACCTTTTGCCGACTTTTTTGATGTCATCTTACTAGGTGATGGGGAAAATCTGCTGCCGAATTTTATTGAGGCGTACAAGGAAGTCAGAAACGCTTCTCGACAAACTCAACTCAAAGCACTGGCGCAAGTCCCCGGAATCTATGTTCCTAGTTTGTATGAGGTGGAGTATCACGCCAAAGATGGGGAATTAAAGTCAATTAAACGGATTTTCCCAGAAATACCCGCAGTGGTGCAAAAACAAACCTATCGGGGAAATACCCTATCAACATCAACTGTAGTCACAGAAAAAGCCGCCTGGGAAAATATTTACATGGTGGAAGTGGTACGGAGTTGTCCAGAAATGTGTCGCTTCTGTATGGCGAGTTATCTCACATTACCTTTTAGAACAGCAAGCTTAGAAGGTTCTTTGATTCCCGCCATTGAAAAAGGCTTAGAAGTAACCAAGCGACTGGGTTTATTGGGGGCTTCTGTGACGCAGCATCCAGAGTTTGAGGCGTTACTAAATTATATTAGTCAGCCAAAATACGATGATGTACGTCTGAGTATTGCCTCTGTGCGAACCAATACTGTAACTGTGCAGCTAGCCGAAACTTTAGCAAAAAGAGACACGCGATCGCTTACCATTGCTGTAGAAAGTGGTTCCGAAAAACTCCGCCACATCATCAACAAAAAGCTACATAACGATGAAATCATCCAAGCAGCGATAAATGCCAAAGCTGGCGGCTTAAAAAGTCTCAAATTGTATGGGATGGCTGGACTTCCCGGTGAGGAACCAGAAGATTTGGAACAAACCGTAGATATGATGCTGAGTATAAAAAAAGCCGCCCCAGGACTACGGCTAACGCTGGGATGCAGTACATTTGTACCTAAAGCCCATACACCATTTCAATGGTTTGGAGTCAATCGCCAAGCCGAAAAGAGGTTGCAATTTTTACAGAAAAAACTTAAACCTCAGGGCATCGAGTTTCGCCCAGAAAGCTATAACTGGTCAATTATACAGGCTTTGATATCCAGAGGCGATCGCCGACTTTCCCAACTACTAGAATTAACCCGTGAATTTGGTGATTCCTTGGGTAGCTACAAACGTGCTTTCAAACAACTCAAAGGACAAATCCCCGACTTAGAATTTTACGTCCACGCCAATTGGTCAACCGAGCAAATCTTACCGTGGAATCACTTGCAAGGGCCTCTGCCACAGTCTACACTACTGAAACACTTGGCTGAGAGCTTGCCATCAACCAAACAACTACAACCATTAACCAATTAGAATTACAAATTACGAACTACGAATTACCTCAATGCAAACCACCGCTGAGTATTATTGTGCCTATTGCGGGGAACCGAACTTAACCTTTATCGATTTGAGTGCTGGTTGTCAGCAATCTTATGTAGAAGATTGTCAAGTATGCTGTAATCCAAATATTTTATATGTGCGGGTTGATGAAGATACCCTAGATATCGAGATTGATACTGAGTCTGAAGGTTAAATTTTTACGTTTTACTTTCCATGCTGCACTTTCAACATTCTTCAGTGATTAATGCACCACCCGAAGTAGTTTGGCAATTTCACGAAAGACCGGATATTTTGCAACTACTGAACCCACCTTGGCAACCAGTTCAAGTAGTCCGCCGTGAAGGAGGACTGGAAGTGAGCGCTATTACCGAATTTCGCCTATTTTTAGGGCCATTACCTTTAACTTGGTTAGCGCGCCACACTGAATGTGAACCAAATCGCCTGTTTATTGACGAACAGATATCTGGCCCTTTTGACTCTTGGGTACATCGACATGAATTTGCCCCAGAAAATGGTAAAACCAGGCTCACTGATGCTGTTGCTTTCTCAATGCCAGGTGGAGACACAGTTGAATTTATCAGTGGTTGGTTAGTCAAAGCACAATTAGAAGCGATGTTTCGCTACCGTCACCATGTAACTAAACGCGAATGCGAGTCACAATAAATACTGTCTTCCAGGGTGTTTGAAAGTCAAATTTGGTTTTCTCTCAAAGATTTCATCCTTTAGACTTGCTTACCTATGCACTAGAGATAGATAGTATTAAACGTCCAGGAAAATACTATATATAGGGTCATCTCAGACCTTAAACCTCCATATCGTGCCAAAAAATAAGTATCTTGGATAATAGCAAAAGTCTACTTCAGTGGATAGATAACTATACTATTAAACCTCGTCCATCATGAAAAGTGGAGTTTTTGTCATTGCGACGCCAGGAAGTAATCTCATAATCTGGACTACAAATTACAATTTTCAAAGTAGACAAGGTTTAAAACAATGGCAAGTATAAATTCTTAAAGGAGACTCCTAGCTATAAATACTATATCTAGCTGTGCCTTTAGTTACATTAATTGATTTGTTAACTGAAAAGGCAATACCATGTGTAATAATAGTTAAAGTATCTTAATATTTCTATACTTTTATCAAGAACATAAGTACTATCTCTTACAAAACACTAATCACTACAAAATTCTCTTACTAGTGGTTAGTGTATTTTACCTTAACTATAATAATACGCGGAGTAAAAGCGTGATTCAGTTACAACAACCATATAAACATCAAATAAAAACTACCCCGGTAGTAGAAAAACATATTTCCTTAGGGGGTATTTTTATAGCTATAGTTATTATGTCTTTATGGGCTGTGAGCTTATTTTTTTTATTAACTATTGACATTACAAAATTTAAATTTTGGATGTTATTAACTATCATTTTTGGGCAAACATTTTTATCTACAGGATTATTTATTACTGCTCACGATGCTATGCATGGGGTGGTTTTTCCACAAAATATCAAAATCAATCATTTTATTGGTTCATTAAGTGTAATTCTTTATGCTTTTTTATCTTATTCAAAACTCTTAAAAAAGCATTGGTCACATCATCATAATCCAGCCAGTAATACAGACCCAGACTTTCACGATGGTAAGCATAAAAATTTTTTTGCTTGGTATTTTTATTTCATGAAGCGTTACTGGAGTTGGCGCCAAATGATTGGCATCACAATTATTTATAATATTGCCAGGTGTATATTACATATACCAATGGCTAATTTAAATTACTTTTGGGTAATTCCTGCACTTTTAAGTTCATTACAATTATTTTATTTTGGAACTTTTCTCCCCCATCGGGAGCCAATAAATGGATATATCAGTCCTCATCATGCCGAAACTATTAACCGTCCGATTTGGTGGTCATTTATTACTTGCTATCATTTTGGCTACCATAAAGAACATCACGAATACCCTCACCTTCCTTGGTGGCAACTACCTGACATTTATAGGGAACAGAGACTAGAGACTAGAGACTAGAGACTAGAGACTAGAGACTAGAGACTAGAGACTAGAGACTAAAAACGCTATGCGTGCTGAAGTCAAAAGTAAAAAAGAGGCAGTGCGTTGGAGAGATAGCACTGTGACACCATAGCTAACGTACCTCTTTCAAACTGTCTACTTGCTTGGTAAACATCTCAGTGAATAAACTCATAACTGTACGTTCTTCACGTATCTTAATATTGGCAACAATTGACATTCCTGATTGCAAGGAGATATTTCTTCCCTGAATATCTAGGTGTTGTTTATCCAAACTAATGGTGGCAGGGAAGCGATAAAACTTATGTGTTTCATCTGGTGGTAATGCGTCTGAGCCGATGCTGATTACTTGTCCTTTAATATCTCCAAATTGGCTAAAAGGAAAAGAATCAATTCTCACATCAGTTTTCATGCCTTCCCGAACAAAACCAATATCCTTATTGGTAATAAATACTTCAGCAATGAATTTATCGTGGGGGACAATTTGTAGTAGTTTTTGACTAGAGTTGGCCACAAATCCACTATGTCTGGCTTGTAAATCAAATATCACTCCAGCCACAGGAGCATGAATTTCTTGATATTGTAAATTCAATTGAGATTGAGAAATTTTACTATTTAAATCCGCTAAATTTTGCTCGTTATTCAGCACAATTTTCATAAACTGGCTATCAATTTCGGCAATACGTCTTTTATTATCAGATATCCTTTCTAAAATATTTTTACCGGAAACAGCCACTGTATTTTTTAGTTCCTGCTGTCCTTTTTCAATATCCAATTGTAGACGCTGCTGTTCTTCATCTAATTGTGCTATCTCGGCCGCGAGGTTTTGTACCTGTTGTTGCTGATTAAGATATTGAAGTTGAGAAATACCACCTTCTTCAGCTAAAACGGTGAGTTTATCTAAAATATGCTGCTGAATAGCTAAACTCGCTTTGGTATCATTACTTTTTACCTGCGCTTGAGCCAGTTGCTTTTTGGTTTTTTCTACTTCTAACTGGGCCGCAGCAGACCGAGAATCTAATTCATTTTTAGCTAGTTGCAGACGTTGTTGTTCATCTACTCCTAAATTTAAAGCTGGATTAGAGTTTTTCAATTCGGCACGTAACAACTCATTTTCTTGAATTAATGCTGTTCTACTTTTTAAAAGAAAGCTGGCATCTGGTGGTAATTGATTCGCCAAAAAGCCCACTTCTGATAATGTAGTAGAATTGTCTGCCATGATTCGCCGATAAATCTGGTTTTCTTCAGTTAATGCGGCGCGTATCGTGTTTAAGGAATCTAGTTGAGCATTGCTAGCGACGGTTTCAAATGTTAGCAGCAAATCTCCCGGTTGCACTTGTTGACCATCTTTAACGTGAATTGTTTTCACTACTCCACTAACTGGTGCTTGAACTTCTTTGATTGTTCCTTCGGGCTTTAATTGACCAGTAGCCGGGACAACTTGCTCAATTTTTGCGAAACAAGCCCAAGTAATGCCAAAACAAGCCAAACCCACTAAAGTCATCATAATTGTACGTGACCAAATGGGAGATTGGCGGAGTACAACTGATTGATCAAAATTGGTATAATTAGCACGATTTAAAGATGCTGGAGAAGTTTTGGCAGCAGATGTCAGTGTTGGTGCATCTACTGTTGTGATTTTTTGATCATGCTTACCGTTACCGTTACCGTTATGGCCATTGCGGCTATTGCCATTAAGTAGAGTCATAATAATTGATGTTAGGGATAGAAAATTACGTATCAGTTACAAATTAACTTCTTGTTGTTGATACAGATAAAAATAATGACCTTTGGCAGCCATTAATTCTTGATGACTTCCTTGTTCTATGACTCTGCCACCATCCATGACAACAATCATATCTGCATGGCTGACAGTGTTGAGTCGGTGGGTAATAAAGAAGACTGTGTTACCTTGAAAACTTTTAGCTAAATTCAGACAAACTTGTCGTTCTGTAGGATAGTCTAAGGCGCTGGTGGCTTCGTCCAAAACTAATAATTTTGGTCGCTGTAAAACAGAACGGGCGATGGCAATTCTTTGTCTTTGTCCACCTGAAAGCGCTGCGCCCCGTTCTCCTACCCTAGTATTGTAGCCGTTGGGTAAAGACATAATAAACTCGTGAGCCGCCGCAATCCGAGCAGCTTCGATAATTTCGTCGGTAGTAGCGTCAGGATTTGTCAGGGCAATATTTTCCTGAACAGTACCATCAAATAATAAGGTTTCTTGGGGAACTACACCCACCTGTCGCCGCAACGAATATAGTTCAACTTTGGCAATATCATAACCATCAATTAAAATTCTGCCTGACTCGACTTCGTAAAGTCTCAGCAGTAATTTCATCATGGTACTTTTACCTGATCCACTTTGTCCCACAATGCCAATAAATTTTCCGGGAGCAAAATCAAGGTTGACATTAGAAAGTTGCAACGGGCCACTAGCAGCAAATCTAAAGGAAACATTGTCAAACTTAACTGCGCCGTCAATTGCAGGTAAGGGAATATTATGACGGTCAATTTCTGCTTCTTGTGGTGTATCAACAATATCGCTTAAACGTTCTAACGATAAAGCCGTTTCTTGGAAGCTTTGCCAAAGTTGTGCCAAGCGCAATATGGGACTAGTAACGTAACCGGAAATAATTCTAAAGGCAATCAATTCACCTAAAGTTAGTTCTCCTTGCAGTACTAAATAAGCACCCAGCCATAAAACTAACAAGCTACTAAGTTTATTCAAAAAGTTACTTGTAGAGTTAGCTAGGGTGGAAGTAATCACGGTTTTAAAACCAGCCGCTACATACCGAGAATAACGCTCTTGCCAGGAAAAACGCGATTGCAGTTCAATATTTTGCGCCTTGACTGTTTGAATACCCGACATCACTTCAACTAAATAGGATTGAGTGTGGGCGTTACGTTCGGCTTTGGTTCGTAATTGTTTGCTAATAGTTGGCGAAGCAATTAAGGTAATAACGACGAATACCGGAATTGTGCCTAAACCTACTAAAGTTAGCTGCCAACTATAAAACAGCATGACGACAATATAGATTACCGAAAATACTGCATCTAATACCACTGTTAAGGCAGTACCAGTCAGAAATTGACGGATATTTTCTAATTCGTTGATGCGAGTAGCCAATTCACCCACTGGTCGGCGTTCAAAATATCGCAGTGGCAGACGTAGTAAGTGGTCGATAATTTGTGACCCCAAACTCATATCAATGCGGTTGGTGGTATCAACAAATAAGTAAGTCCTTAATGTAGTAAGTAACGCTTCAAATATGCCTACTGCTAATAGCAAGACTCCTAAAATATTCAGGGTACTAATGCTATTTTGAACGATGACTTTATCAATAATTAACTGAATGACTAGAGGATTAGCTAGCTGGGCTAACTGCACAAAAAATGAAGCGATAAAAACTTCTATTAAAACTCGGCGATGCTTGGATAGATAGGGAACAAACCATTGGATACCAAAGCGTTCTTGTGGTGTTTCTTTGGTAGTGTTTAGTAATAATACCTTGATTTGCGGCGGCAGATTATTTTCATCAACATCTAATCGAGCAACAAATTCCCCAGGTTTACAGCGGATAATTCCTTGGGATGGAACGCCGGCAACAATAGTATGAGCATCGGCTGCATATAACACTGCATAACTATCACCATAGTGAATGAGTGCCGGTGTAGGAATGCGTGTGATGGCCGCAGTAGGTAAATCTACCAACTGAGTTTTGAGTCCGATTAACTCTCCTATATAAGCACAAGCGGGAAAAGATATAGTACCCTGGCGTTTAATTTGCTCATTTAATATGCGTCGAACTACCTCTCGCCGAAAGGGAATTTGCAGATGTTTCGTTACCATTTGCAAACAAGCAAAGGTTGAGTTTACTTCTCCTTTACCGCGAAAAAATGGGTAGTTTTGATGTTTATGTTGGTTTTTGGGTGTGGGAGTTTCGGGTGGAAAAACTTCTGCTTCAGATGCGTAGGGAATATCTAACTCATCTGTAAAAGTTACTTGATGATTGACAGAAGGCGACTCTGGCTGAGTATCTAAAAAGCATAAATCTGCTGGAGATAAACCAAGCAAACGAGCAGGCTTTGTACCCTTAACCTCAAACGATTCACCCAATATTAAACGAGAACCAGGGGCAAAATTTTTGACTGTACCACCGCCACTGACAAACCAAATACTTTGACTATCCAGTTGATTGTATGAAGTGATGCCTGGATTGAGGTAATGTATTTTGGCGTTTAATAACGCTTGTTCAGTCAGTTCTTTCAAGTTATTGATGGTATTGGCTTGTTTTTGAATGTGAGAACTCAAAACATCAAAAACTTCCATCAAACGACTATGGTTGAGACGTGCATTGGCGAACTCTGGATAAGCAGCCAACAGGCGGAGATATTCAGTTTGATTTATGCTTAAACATATTACTTCGGTAGAAGCGATCGCAGTTTCGCAGGCAACATCCCGTAATACACTGATTTCGCCAATAATTTCCCCTGGTTGCAGCAATTTTAAGGTATTGGGTATTTGCGTTTGGGGGTCATATCCTAATAACCGCACTTTTCCTTCATAAAGAATGGTTATGTGTTCGGGGAGTTTATCTTTGCCAATAATTTTTTGACCTATACGGTAGCGCCAAGCTTGCAATTGTTTAGAGAAATTAGTTATTTCAGCAGTTGGTAGATGCTCAAATCCCTCTAGGTTAGCAATAAATTCTTGAAAGGAACTTGTAATATAAGTCATTCCCTGATTGGTAGATATAAAGTTAGATTTATTTGTCAGTAATTTCAGACTTAATATGCTTATACAGTTGCATATTCTAGATATTTAATTTGGCAGTTCTGCTCGGAAATTTGTGCTTGTAGCCAAGTATGAAAACGTTCATTGAGTAAACGTTGACGTAGGGCATTATCCAACTGTGTTAGCAGCAATTTTTCAAGGCGGACAATGACTATCCAGTTTTCTAATTGAGTTGGTGGTAATAGTTGCTGTGGCTGGCTGCTAGCCAATATTCTGCCTAAAACCGGATGAATGGATTGTAATTCCACCGGGCCGACTAAACCATTTGTTTGTGCTTCTGGCCCTTGAGAATATTCTCTGGCTAATTCAGCAAAGGATTGTTCCCCAGCTTGCAGACGAAAATAGATTTCTTGAGCAATGCCAATATCATTAGTTCTAATGAGAGAATAGACAACACGCTCTAATTGGGGTTTACGCTGTAAAAAGTAAGCATCTAAATCTTCACCCCAAGTCAGTTGCTTGAATTTTTCGATTTTAAATTGGCGAATGGCCATCGCGTCAAATTCCTCTGCACTCACATTATTCTGCTCCAGCCAACGCTGATGCATCTCACTAGAGGTGATTTGATATTGTTGCGCTAACTGTTCACAAGCAAATTTCTCTTCTTGTGGCGTACATTGAATTGGTGCGATCGCTTGGTCTAGCACTACCTCTTTGATTAACATCGGCAGCATTTGGTATTTTGCCAGCAATGGTAAAACTTCTGGAGCAGTCAGCTGGCGATCTCCTACTTGCAGGACTGGCATCATATTACTTTTAATTTGTATTGCCACGATAGTTATTTCTCTCAAGAAGATAGGGTAATTTTTTTGAGAAAAGATTATGGATTGGTTAAATTTAGGGAGTTGTATTTTATTTCATTTTTTGCATTTAATATCACATACTAGCTTTATACTCGGTTTACGTAATTATAAGTGAACATCTTCAACTTTTTTGCTGATTGTCCTTGATAATTTTTTCGCAATCCAGACTAAATTTTATTAATTTTATATTTATATTTGCCCACTTATCTCTGTAATTGTACTTAAAAAACTCCCTATTTTCACTATAGATCAACAAAATATAACAATCCTTAATTATCAAAGATACTAATGATAGTACTAGTAAATTCAACAGATAAAGAGAAATAATTTACACAAAATAAAAGAGAACAGATAACAGTATTTTTTGTTACCCATTCCCTGTTCCTATTGAAAAAGGAGATCGCTCTAAGGGTGTTGATATGAGGACTAGTAGATCAGGCGATCGTTAGATTCACTTGGACAATCATATCGTTGTAGTCGAGATCGCCCCCACCCACTTGATCCTCAAAGCCAAACACATTATTTGCTAACAGACGAATATGATTCACTCCACCAGGGTTAGCGCCTAAGTATGGGAAAAATACTGACAGGTTTTCTGCATTACTATTTAAAACCGCCTCTACAGTAGTATTAGCAATAATAAATGGTGCAAAAATAAAGCCTGGTTTAAAGACCCCATTAAAATTGCCCTTACCTTGATTATTCACCTTTAAATCAATGCCTTGGACACGATTGGTAATGGCTGCTTTTACATAACCAGCATCCCCTGGACGCAAATTAACAATGCCATCACCATTGATATCAATGCCACCATCTTCATCAGAAACTAGATAGAAACCTACAAAGTTGTTAAATGCTGCTTCTCGGTTGACGATAAACTCAGCTTTCACTTCAGTGGTTACCTGGCGTAAATCAATGACTTCGCCTTGGTGTTTACCTTGCAGTCCGATACCCAAAGGCACATCTTCATTGGTTTCCTTAATGTTCAATACCAAATCACTGCCATCACTAGAAGCCCCTTTCCACGTTAAAGAGAAGCTTTCATCCACTAAGCTTTCTACTGTAACGTTGGTTTCGGAGGAAAATACCACCTGAGAAAATGAAGTTTTACCAGTGATTACAGCATTAGTAGTACTGTTGCGTACCATGTAAAATCTCAGTTGAGCATCGGAATCAAATTCCAGCAAGTTAGATAAATCAGCCGCATTGAAACCTTTAGGGGCTTTAGCAATGGCAGATAAAACTACCTTAGAGCGCTTGAGTGCAACTTCTGCATAACCTACCGCACCGGGAGCAATACCATCAATGGTACCTTGGGCATCATCAACGACAAATACACCGATTTCATTGACACCTTTGGGTTTCCCGCCTTTAATTTTGATGGAGATTTTGGGTTTATGACCTTTAATTTTATGTTTGACGGTAAAGATATTCTGCGTAACATTAACTAGCTGGACAATGGTTGTCGCCTGACCAAGCACAATGGCACTGTTAAAGTTATTGACGTTGACGGTTAAATCCTTATCAAAGAAGAGTCCACTACTATCTGTAGTGCGGATGCGGACGTTATAAGTCGATTTAGTGGCGGTAGATTTAAGTTTTAATTTATTTTCTTCGATAATGAAAATATCATTATCTGTGTCGCCAGCACCTACCACTAAGCTGTAGAAGTGCTTTTCGTTTTTGGTGAGATCAAAAGTTTTAAAAATACCCACCACTGTGTCATCATCATCTACTGTGGTGTTAGTAAATACCACATCTAGAGGTGCAGAGTTACGCAGCAGCAAGGAAACTGTATCAGCATCAGAGTTAGTCACTACCAAATCAGATTTACCATCATGGTTAAAGTCGGTCACAACCAAGGAAGTGGGTTTTTTGCCCACAACGAAATCAGTCGCCGTGTCAAAACTACCATCACCTTTATTTAATAGTACCGACACTGTATCAGCATCAGAGTTAGCCACTACCAAATCAGATTTACCATCATGGTTAAAGTCGGTCACAACCAAGGAAGTGGGTTTTGTACCCACGGCAAAATTAGTAGCAGTACCAAAGTCACCATTACCATCGTTCAACAGTACGGATACATTGTTTGACTCAGCATTGACTACGGCTAAGTCTAGTTTGCCATCATAGTTGAGGTCGGCCATGACTAAAGAAGTGGGTTTTGTCCCCACAGCAAAATTAGTAGCAGCGCCAAAGTCACCATTACCATCGTTCAACAGCACGGATACATTATTAGACTCAGCATTGACTACAGCTAAGTCAAGTTGGCCATTACTGTTGAAGTCGCCCACAACTAAGGAAGTGGGTTTTGTGCCAACGGCAAAATTAGTAGCAACACCAAAGCCACCATTACCATCGTTCAACAGTACCGAAACTGTATTTGAATCAGAGTTAGCCACTACCAAATCCAGTTGGCCATCACCGTTGAAGTCTGCTGCTGTAATAAAAGTAGGAGATGTCTCGACACTGAAATCAGTAGCAGCACCAAAGCCACCATTACCATCATTCAATAAAACTGAGACTGAATCAGCATTGACTACAGCTAAGTCAAGTTGGCCGTTGCGGTTGAAGTCGCCCACAACTACAGAAGTAGGTTTTGTACCAACGGTAAAATTAGTAGCAGTACTAAAGCCACCATTCCCATTGTTTAATAGCACTGATACATCGTTAGACTCAGAATTGATCACGGCCAAATCAAGCTTGCCATCACCGTTGAAGTCTGCCACTGTAACAAACGAGGGAGATGTACCGACTGTGAAGTTAGTCGCAGTCCCAAAGCCATCATTACTATCGTTCAATAAGACTGATACGTTGTTCGACTCAGGATTCACTACTACCAAATCAAGCTTGCCATCACCGTCAAAGTCTTCTACTGTGACCAACGAGGGATTTGTCCCGACGGTAAAATTCTTGGCATTCGTAAATGATAAGCTCATGATTTTTGGGATGAAGGTATAAGCTTCCTCACACCTGTTGATGATGAAATTTCAGGATGTTTAGCAGAGGAATGTACCACCTAGCTTATTGTGTAAATCCCTTAAATAACCCCAGTGAATATGCTGAGATACGATTTTCAGGCGATCGCCATCAACCAATAACCAATAACCAATAAGTCAACATCTCCGTAGTGGCTCATCTATAGACAAACTTATTCGTCCTCATCCGAGAGTGGTGCATCAAGGTCAAGATCAACTTCACACACCAAGGACTGAACACGACTAACTAAATCTGAGCTAATTGCTTTTAAGTGCTGAGGGTTCTTTTCTATATCTCGTGTTAGAAAATTCAAAAACATTCCTAATACAGGATCGCTTTCTATCTGGTCAGCGCGAGAAACACGATCAGCTGCAAACGCAAGACAAGCTTTGATGTCTTCCGAAGTGAGTTCAGAAAAGTCTTCAAGAATTTCTGCCTCGGTCATCCCACCTGCTAAATATTCTAAAATATCGTACACTGTGATTCGCATTCCCCGAATACACGGCTTGCCACTGCGCTTTCCAGGCTCAATAGTGATAATGTGTTGATAGTCCATAAAAGTGGCATAAAAAACAAGACAATTATTGCTTAAATTAGACCTCTTGCAAAATTACTTTTATGTTATATTTAAAGGCTGGCATTTTGTAACTGCTAAATTTAACTCATAGTTATAAATTGCTGCCAGTAAGTTACAACGCAGACCATAACGACGACGGCGATTACGATATGTATCACCAAAAATCTTAAAAATTTTCAGGCGGCGATTGACSTGTTCAATGCCAATTCTTGCCTTTGCTAAAACACGATTATAGTCTTTTTCTAAGGTTGAAAGTTCTCTGTTTTTAGGCTTTTTCTTAGGAGTGTAACTGTTGCTATGATATTGGTTAATTCCTTGAKAACCACTATCGTGGAAACCTTGTATTTCCGGATGAAAATGAACTCCACTAGCTTTGAATAAGGCAAAATCATGGCAGCGCCCTTTACCAAAAAAAGTACAAATAATTTCTCCTGTTTCTTGATTAATAATCAATTGGCTTTGTTCCTATCTCTCAACTCCCACTTCTACACAATCAAAGTGATTGGGCTGGACTTAAATGTGTGGTTATGGTTGTGCGGGTGCGACATTTGTGGAATAAAACAACCCGCGAAGTCCAGTTTTATCTTACTAGTTTAGACTGTGATGCCAGCAAATTAGGACAAGCAATCCGACTCCATTGGGGTATCGAGAACGGTTTGCATTGGACTTTGGATGTTACCTTCAATGAAGACGCTTGCCGCGTCCGTACCGGTCATGCTCCACAAAATCTCTCATTGCTGCGTCGAATTGCACTTAACGCTTTAAACTTGGAGCAATCCTTCAAGCGAAGTCATCGTCAAAAATCAAATCGAGCTTCTATGGATAACAACTATATGTTGACGATTTTATCTCCTTGTTTATCCAAACATGATGATGCTGAAAAACCTTGTTGTCAATAGGGTTTGAAATGCGCTAACCCTGGATATGCGAAGTTAAACCAAAAGCTTCCATCAACAATAAAACAGCAGGTTTATTCCCAGATTCAGTTGGCCTGTATAGAAAGCCAGGCATTTGTCCATCGGGTGTAGAAATTTTTATTTTGAGTGATTCAATTTGCATCTATTTATCTGATGATTTATTCATGAAAGTGGCAAAGTTCTTTTAGAAGGAAACAGTCAATAGGAAAACCTGCATAATGAAAATGAGGGGATTTGTATACTGAAAATTTATCAAGACATTGAAGTTGTTTGATCTAGTGGTTTCTATTTCCCAGCCAGAACAATTCATCACAAATAGTCTTATCCCGTGGCTATCAGCATTATTTGTCATTTGTTTAGCTATCATTCATATCTACTCAGGCAAACTACGTTTTATCGATACAATTCCTCGCAGTCGCTGGCTTTCCATGGCCAGTGGCGTATCAGTCGCGTATGTCTTTGTCCACATACTTCCCGATTTGAGTATTAGACAAAGAGTGATAGCGCAAACGGGAATTTTTGCCTTTATAGAACATCATGTTTATCTCATAGCACTTTTTGGACTTACTGTATTCTATGGGCTAGAAAAAGCAGTAAGAGAATCGCGTAAAATTCAAGAACAAATGGGTAAAGATACACCAGAAGTAGGTATTTTCTGGCTACATATCATCTCATTTGCCCTTTACAACGGACTAATTGGTTACCTGCTATTACATCGAGAAGAACCAGGAATTCAAAGCCTTTTTTTGTTTTTTATGGCAATGGCATTGCATTTCGTCGTCAATGATTATGGTTTACGCCAACACCATAAACACATTTATCATACACAGGGGCGCTGGATACTAGCAGTTGCAATCATTATAGGATGGGCAATTGGATATGGCACAGAGATTGATCAAGCTGCGATCGCAGTATTATTTGCTTTCTTAGCAGGTGGAGTAATTCTCAATGCTTTGAAAGAGGAACTTCCCGAAGAACGTAAGAGTTGTTTTTGGGCTTTTGCAATGGGTACGGGTGCTTACGCTCTGTTGTTGCTAACACTTTAAGCACTTAAGTAGTCGGCAAGTTCAAAATCATCAGCAGTCTAAAGCTATAAAATTAAGTTGAACTAGTCTTAAAAACTCCTTTGCAACCCTTGGCGCTGACCTTTAAATTCCTTTGCGATTAAAAAATAATCATGCCAAATATCTCCCATACCCTACAGCAACGCCGCCAAAAACTAGCCAAACTGATTGATTTTCCGGCAATTCTCTGGTCAGGAAGCATTAATGCGCGCAACTTCCCTGCCAATCACTTTCCTTTTCGCGCCAGCAGTCACTTCCTCTACTTTGCCGGGCTACCATTGCCCAACGCCGCAATTCGCATAGAAGCAGGCAAACTAGAACTATTCATGGATGATCCTCACCCCAGTAGCGCCCTGTGGCGTGGAGAAATGCCCACGCGCGATCAAATCGTCCAACAAATCGGTGCAGATATGGCTAAACCACTGGCAGAGTTAGAATCTCACCTAGAAAATGCAGCCACAATTCCTGCCCAAGACGCTGCTACTTGGACACAGCAATCGCAACTATTAAATAGATGGTTACTACCCCAACAACCGCCCCAAGGAATTGACTTAGAGTTAGCCAAAGCTATAATTTCCCTGCGCCTCACCCACGACGAAAGCGCATTAGCTGAATTACGCCAAGCTGCTGCTGTGACTATTGCAGCACATAAAGCTGGTATGGCAGCCACACCAAAAGCCAAACTAGAAGCGGAAGTGCGGGCGGCAATGGAAGGTGTCATCATGTCTCACAATATGACGACCTCCTACAATAGTATTGTTACCGTCCACGGCGAAGTTTTACATAACGAACAATATCACCATCCCCTACAACCAGGTGATTTACTACTTGCTGATGTGGGTGCGGAAACAGAGATGGGTTGGGCAGCTGATGTTACCCGTACTTGGCCAGTGTCAGGTAAATTTTCATCTACCCAAAGAGATATTTATGATGTAGTTCTGGCGGCTCATGATGCTTGCATTGCTAGAATCTGCCCTGGTGTAGAGTATGGGGATATTCATCTTCTAGCGGCTACTGTTATTGCTGAGGGTTTGGTAAATTTAGGCATTTTACAAGGAAATACCCAAGATTTAGTAGAAATGGATGCCCATGCTTTGTTTTTCCCCCACGGCATTGGCCATTTACTTGGTTTAGATGTGCATGATATGGAAGATTTAGGCGATTTAGCAGGCTATGAAGAGGGAAGAATAAGGAGCGATCGCTTTGGTTTGGGCTACCTGCGTTTAAATCGTCCTTTGCGTCCAGGGATGTTGGTAACAATTGAGCCAGGCTTTTATCAAGTACCAGCAATTTTAAATAATAGAGAAGTGCGGGAAAAATATGAAAATATAGTTAATTGGCAACGATTATCTCAATTCACAGATGTGCGGGGAATCCGCATAGAAGATGATGTTTTAGTTACAGAGGTAGGCAACGAAGTTTTAACAGCAGCATTACCAAGTCAAGCTAGTGATATAGAGGATTCATCTAAGTAGTTATACATAAAAAATGCCTTGCGATGTTACTATGTGTCCAGGAAAAAACTGCCCAGTAAAACAAAAATGCTCCCGTTTTACAAATGAGGTTTTAGGTCGTCAGGATTTTTTTGGGGAAGCTCCCTATAATTTCATTACTAATTCCTGTGAACACTTGATGAATCAATGCCCAGATGAAAATAAAATCCGCTTGAAAGCTTATGAAATCTGGCAACAAATGGGTTATCAAGATGGCAAGTCTGTAGAACATTGGCTTCAGGCTGAAAAGGAGTTGATAGAGTTAGGGACTTACACATAAAAATCAAAATTGACACCAAAAGATCGGTTCACTACTCCAAAAAAGGTAGGTACCCAGTTGCTCAAGTCGGGATGAAAACTACTAAGCTGGTAAATAGCACGTTAAAACTTTATCGGAAAATCTGAATCGCATTTATCAGCTATTCAGACTTACCCATTGGCGAACTACCTGTAATTACACTATGTTTGATGCTTTATCTGAACGTTTAGAAAGCGCCTGGAAGAAACTGCGGGGGCAGGACAAAATATCTCAATCCAATATTCAAGACGCTTTGCGGGAAGTACGCCGCGCCTTGT
Source organism: Cyanocohniella sp. LLY (assembly GCA_022241785.1). Taxonomy (GTDB): domain Bacteria; phylum Cyanobacteriota; class Cyanobacteriia; order Cyanobacteriales; family Nostocaceae; genus Cyanocohniella. The sequence goes on from JAKOMP010000006.1 coordinate 96,967, forward strand.
TGGAAGCAGATGTCAATCTCCAGGTAGTTAAAGATTTTATTAGCCAAGTCGAAGCCAAAGCAGAGGGGGCCGAGGTGCTTGCTGGCGTGCGACCTGATCAGCAGTTCATCAAAATTGTGCATGATGAATTGGTGCAGGTGATGGGGGCGGAAAATGTACCCCTAGCGGAAGCCGAGGAACAACCCACAGTTGTCTTAATGGCTGGGTTGCAAGGTACTGGTAAAACCACAGCAACAGCTAAGTTAGCTTTACATCTGCGGAAATTAGAGCGTAGCTGTTTGTTGGTAGCAACAGACGTATATCGCCCAGCAGCTATTGACCAACTGGTGACTTTAGGTAAGCAAATTGACGTACCAGTTTTTGACTTGGGTAGCGATGCAGACCCCGTAGAAATTGCCCGTCAAGGTGTAGAACGAGCCAAGGCTGAAGGCGTTAATACAGTAATTATTGACACGGCTGGTCGTCTGCAAATTGACGAAGAGATGATGGCGGAGTTAGCCCGCATCAAAGAGACTGTCCAACCCGATGAAACTTTGCTAGTCGTGGATTCCATGACTGGTCAAGAAGCGGCGAATCTCACCCGCACTTTCCACGAACAAATAGGTATTACTGGGGCAATTCTCACCAAAATGGATGGTGATAGCCGTGGTGGTGCAGCGCTATCGGTGCGCCAAATTTCGGGAGCGCCAATTAAATTTGTGGGCGTGGGCGAAAAAGTCGAAGCATTGCAACCGTTTTATCCTGACCGGATGGCTTCGCGGATTCTGGGAATGGGCGATGTGCTGTCTCTGGTAGAAAAAGCTCAGGAAGAATTTGATCTGGCTGATGCCGAGAAAATGCAGGAAAAAATTCTGTCAGCCAAGTTTGACTTTACTGACTTTCTCAAACAGCTGCGGATGCTGAAAAATATGGGTTCACTGGGAGGCATCATGAAGATGATTCCTGGGATGAACAAGCTTTCAGACGACCAGCTAAAGCAGGGAGAAACCCAGCTCAAGCGCTGCGAAGCCATGATTAATTCCATGACTCGCCAAGAACGCCACGACCCCGATTTATTGGCAAGTTCACCCAGTCGCCGGCGACGAATTGCCAAGGGTGCTGGCTATAGAGAAACCGATGTCAGTAAACTGGTAGGCGATTTCCAAAAAATGCGATCGCTCATGCAGCAAATGGGTCAAGGTCAAATGCCAGGAATGCCAGGAATGCCAGGAATGTTTGGTGGTGGCGACGGTAACGCCTTTGCAGGTGCGGGTCGTCCTGCTCCTGGATGGCGCGGTTACAATGCTGGTGCAGCAGGTACGAAAAAGAAAAAGAGCAAAGAGAAAAAGAAAAAAGGCTTCGGCAGTCTCTAACGTTCCCCATTGCCCTTATCCCCAGAAATCATAGCAGCGAAGCCTAAGCAAGTGCTAAAATTAGCATTTCAGTACCAACAATTAGGAGAATCATTCCTCAACCATGATCAAATTGCGCTTGAAGCGATTCGGCAAAAAGCGGGAAGCGAGTTACCGCATCATCGCCATTAACAACCTTGCGCGCCGTGATGGCCGTCCCTTAGAAGAATTGGGATTCTATAACCCCAGAACGGACGAAGTGCGACTAGATGTTCCTGGTATCATCAAGCGACTACAACAAGGCGCTCAACCAACTGATACCGTCCGTAGCATCTTAGTTAAAGCCAATGTTTTTGAACAGCTCAGTGCCACAAACGCATCTTAAGGATGAAATAAAATCCCCAATAGCTAGTCCCAATTACGTTGGGCTAGTTAAGTTTTTGATTCAGCCATTTTTAGAATCTCCAGAGACTTTAAGCGTCGATTGTGAAATTTCTCCCACCCTCAAACGGGCTTGGATTCGCATCGCCTTTGACAGCACAGACAAGGGGAAAGTGTTTGGTCGAGGAGGACGCAATATTCAGGCGATTAGAACAGTAATTGCAGCTGCTGCGGCACTTGCCGGACAATCAGTGTACCTGGATATTTACGGCAACAATGCTTTAGGCAGAGAGGGAATGTCTTTTGACGAAGATCAACAAGAACGATCATTTCCACCACCAAAAACACAAGAAAGAGCCGGAAATTTGCCTAGACCTGTGGTGAAACCCCGAACTCGCTAGTTAATCAAGAGAAAGTCTGAGCGGTGGAAACTGAGCTACGCCGAAGTGCTGTGGTTACTTCCGCTCAGATATTTCAAATTAAAAATTGAAACTGGTATAACTTTTGTTATCAAAAACTGCACTTCAGAAATTAAGAAATAAATATTTATGGCAGATGCTTTAACAATTCAGCTGCCTAACATTCCCAGTGCGATCGCTCTTGCCGGTGATAGAGAAGAAAATCTCAAACTATTATCCCGACAAACAGGCGCTAATTTGGTACTGCGTGGGCAAGAACTACATATTGCAGGTACAGAAGCGCAAATTAACCTGGCTTCTCAATTAGTGCGATCGCTTGAAGAAATTTGGATTAAGGGCAATACTATCTCCAGTGCCGACATCTTAACAGCTCGTCAAGCTCTAGATAGCCATCGACAAGGGGAACTTCAAGAATTACAGCGAGATATCTTAGCCAAAACTCGTCGTGGTGAAGAAATTCGTGCCAAAACTTTTCGCCAACGACAGTACATTGAAGATATACGCAAGCGTGACTTGACATTTTGTGTCGGGCCTGCTGGTACTGGTAAAACCTACCTCGCAGTTGTCGTTGCTGTGCAAGCACTGTTAAATAATCAGGTAGAGAAGCTGATTTTAACTCGTCCTGCTGTAGAAGCTGGCGAAAAACTGGGCTTTTTACCCGGAGATTTACAGCAGAAAGTCAATCCCTATCTCCGCCCACTTTACGATGCTATTTATGAATTTATCGACCAAGAAAAAGTCCCTAGTTTGATGGAACGGGGTGTCATTGAAGTTGCACCACTCGCCTATATGCGAGGACGTACCCTCAATCATGCTTTTGTAATTGTCGATGAAGCCCAAAATACTACACCTGCTCAAATGAAAATGGTGTTGACTCGTTTGGGTTTCCGTTCGCGGATGGTAATTACAGGTGACACGACACAAACAGATTTGCCCCTCAACCAAAAATCAGGACTAGGGGTAGCTTTACAAGTCCTCAAGAATGTTGAAGGTATTGGCTTTTGTGAATTTACCCAACAAGATGTTGTGCGTCATCCCCTAGTTCAGCGCATTGTCGCTGCTTATGAACGGTACGAAAGATAATTTATCTGTAGTTGCGGAAATTTTCCTCTAATTGTACTAATCACAAAACCTGATAACTAATAATTGATTATGAGTAAAAATTTGAAAGACTTTTTAGAAGCCTGTGAAAATTTAGGAACCTTACGAATTATTGTTACCAGCAGCGCTGCTGTATTAGAAGCAAGAGGCAAAATAGAAAAGCTATTTTATGCCGAACTGCTCAAAGGGAAGTATGCGAATATGCACACCGAAGGCTTTGAGTTTCATTTGAATATGGATAAAATTACTCAAGTGAAATTTGAAACAGGTGTAGCGAAAAGAGGTAATTTTACCACTTATGCCATTCGCTTTTTAGATGAGAGCCAGGAGTCTGCTTTAAGCCTATTTTTACAATGGGGCAAACCGGGAGAATACGAACCCGGTCAAGTGGAATCTTGGCATACTTTACAGGAGCAGTATGGGGAAGTTTGGCAACCTACACCGATTGAAACTTTATGATTTGATAAAGGTTAGCTAATATTAATAATTAAGATTCATCACCACTATCCAATTCTTGTTTGAAAGATGCGTCATATGAGGGTGATTTACAGTTTTTGTTTGATTATTTTATGCCTACTCGGATGGAGTGGGAAAGCAGTAGCCGGGGAGTTATCGGAACGCCTAACAAATTTTCCCCAGTGGGAACAATTAACTTCAGTGAAACCAGCTACAGGAGATTTGGTTTATCCTGATTGGTTTGCTGGTGATTGGCAGGTAACAAGTACTTTGATAGATTTAGTTGCACCTTTAGCACCAGATATCGTCACCCCTGGATTTGAGGCTAATCGCCAACAACTAAATCAGCCTGTAAGTTTTTTAGTGCGTTTTATTCCCGAAAAACCTCCGATTACTGGGTTAAAACTTATCCCTAAAATAGATAATAAATCAACAATTTTAGTAGCAGATAGAGCGTTTAATAGTTTGAATTTGTCCAGGGCTTATTTAGGGGATAAAGCTGTGTTATCAGTCAAAGTAGATCCAGATTCACCTAATCGTCAAATTACTCTTTTGCGTGGCGAACGCCAATTAATTTCTATTGTGAGTGCGCGTGCTACTGAAACGACTTCAGATGACAAGTTCATCACTTCAGAAGTATTTCAACAACTATTTAAAGGGGGTTCACAACCCTATTTCAATTCGGTGGAATCTACCACCGCTTATCACAAATTAGCTACCTCTCAACCCGCCATTGAGGCAGATCAAGTTACTGCTGTTTATCTTTCCCCTCAAGACCCAGATTATTTTACCGCAGGTTCTCGTCCTGTGGCACTTTATCGCTATCGTCTGGAATTTTTTCCTGTAACTAGGGGTTAGGGGCTAGGGGCTAGGGGCTAGAAAATTTTTCCCACTGCACCACTAACTACGCCTCAAGAGTGATTTAGCATCGTAGCACTTGACTACAATTTATTACAAATGTAGTATAAATATTCCAAGCTAACGCTTACGCTCTTGGACGGTGTGCATCATGGCAACATTTAAAGATATTATCAACTACTTTCGTCCTGATTGGAGGCTGAGTGTTGTCAGTATTGCAGCATCCAGCATTTACGAAATTGTTGACTTGCTTGTTCCTTATGCGATTGGGCAGATTTTAAATGTTCTGTCTAATCAACCATTGGATAGGCCATTGCAAAGTGCGATCGCTAGCATAGGAGAATTGATCAATTACCCAGTAAATCAAACTTTATCTTTAGGTGTTTTACTAGGATTAATTTTTTTGGTGACAGTAGTTAAAGCACCGACACAACCCTGGTTAACTAGTTGGTTCCATTGGGATATTGCCTTACGGGCGCGTCGAGATAAGAACCAAACAACCATAGCCAAAGTTCTCACACTGCCACTAGAATTTTATGATGAAAACAACCCCGGACGCATTTCTGGGCGAGTAGCTAGAGGTCTTGCGAACCATACTTGGACATATCCCGAAATTGCCGGACAGTTGATTCCTAAATTGGTGCGTGTGCTAGGAATTTTCGTGTTCATCCTGTTAATTGAGTGGCGAATTGCGATTTTATATTTGATTTCCTTTGTAGTTATCCTCAGCTTTACTTTGAAGACTTTGCGGCGGATCATTTGGCACGAAAGTCGCTTAGATAAATACATGGAAAATACCGAAAGTCGGACTTCGGAATTGATTACAAATATCAAAACAGTCAAAGCATTTGCCACAGAAGCCAATGAACTAAAACGCCAACAGCAACGATTGGATCGTGAGTTCACAGTAGTAGATTATCGTATCCACAAAGGTTATGTAAAACTTCTGACATGGCAAAAGGCTGTAATTCAGTTTTGTGTATTCACAATTTTGGGTTTAACTTTAGCAGCAACAGTAGATGGGAGGATTACTCTCGGTCACTTTGTCATGACTTTAACACTTTCTAGCATGGCTTATGCCGAACTAGAACCTATTAGTAACCTGGCAGAAGTTTTTGCCCGACGCTATTCTTCGATGTTGCGGTTTCACGAATTTTTGCAAGAACCAATTGGCTCGGATTCAGTTGGTCTATTAGCAGCAGAAAACCAAACCACATCACCTTATAAATTCACTGGCAAAATTGAGTTATCCCACGTCAGTTTTGGATATGATGACAGTCGTCAAGTTTTGCAAGATATCAACTTGTTGATTGAACCATACCAAACAGTGGCATTAGTTGGGCGTTCCGGTTCTGGTAAGTCTACCTTAGTGAAACTGCTGCTGCGGTATTTTTCACCTCAAGAGGGTGAGATTTTGATTGATGGTCAAGATATTCGCACCTTGGATGTAGGTAAGTATAGGCGGAGGTTGGCGATCGTTCACCAAGAAGTAGACGTTTTCAACGGTACTGTATTGGATAACCTCACCTACGGTAGACCAAACGCCACTCTAGAACAAGTCAAGGAAGCCTGTAGAATTGCCAGAGTGGATGAAGTCATGGAACACCTACCACAAGGTTATTACACCGTTGTCGGGGAACGTGGCGTCAGGTTATCTGGCGGACAAAGGCAGCGTTTGGGAATTGCTAGGGCGTTGTTAGTTGAACCGGATGTACTAATTTTTGACGAAGCTACCTCCAGCTTAGATTACGAATCTGAACGGGCAATTCAATTAGCCATGCGATCAATTCAAGGAACTTGCACCACTATCGTCATTGCCCACCGTTTAAGTACAATCCGGGAAGCCGATAAAATTGTGGTTCTCGATCAAGGAAGAATTGCCGAAGTGGGTAGTCATGATGAATTGTTGCGTCATCAAGGGATTTACCGTCGCTTGCACTCCCTACAAGAAACCGGAGAATTACTGAATTAGGCATGGAAAACCGGGTTTTTTCATAAACCTGGTTTCCTGAAATTAAATATTTGTTAAACGCTTGCCAATTCTAAAACCTGGTGCTACTATTGATAATCGTGAGACAAATGGGTCGGTGTCCGAGTGGTTAATGGAGACGGACTGTAAATCCGTTGGCTAGCGCCTACGCTGGTTCAAATCCAGCCCGGCCCACCACTTCTAAAGTAGTGAGCTATAATCGCTGAGTGACTGGTGAGTTCACAGCTTTATAGCTCATCACTTCAAAATCAATTTTCCTTTTTGCCCGTGTGGCTCAGTGGTAGAGCACACCCTTGGTAAGGGTGAGGTCACGAGTTCAATCCTCGTCACGGGCTTATTATGAATCCTTTAAAATATCTACTTAGGGCTTGCTGAGTAAAGCTAGAACCTCCTCTCAATAAGGGTTTCGCGGATTTTGGAAATAAAAAAGTGCAAGGTTATGGCATTTAGAGCCTCAAAATCCTTGTATTTCTATGGAAAATCAGGGGGTGAATTTGGAAACCAATCTCCCAAACCACCATTTTTCGCACTGTGTGGCATCTAGGTTCGCTTTGGGTACTTTTTCAGCAAACCCTACTTAATTATTAAGGCTTGGAGATGAGCATACCTTCCCTTATTTGCTAAAAGTTCTGGATGATTTCCCATCTCGGCGATCGCACCTTTTTCTAAGACGACAATTTGGTCAGCAGTTTGAATTGTGGAGAGGCGATGAGCAATTACTAAACTGGTGCGTCCTTGTAATAATGTTTTTAAAGCATCTTGAATGAAAGCTTCTGATTCTGTATCTAAGGAAGATGTAGCTTCATCGAGAATCAGAAATTGGGGATTTTTTACCAAAGCCCTGGCTATGGCTAATCTTTGTCTTTGTCCTCCAGATAGCTTCACACCACGTTCCCCAATCATCGTATCGTAGCCTTGGAGAAATTCTAAAATAAATTCGTGAGCATGGGAAGCTTGGGCAGCAGCAACAATTTCCGCCTCTGTTACCCCTGGTTTACCGTAGGCGATATTTTCGCGGATAGTACCGTGTAAAAGTAAAGTTTCTTGGGAAACGATACCCAATTGACTGCGTAAAGATTTCAGGGTGACATCCCGCAAATCGTAACCATCAACCGTAATCCGTCCCTTTTGGGGATCGTAAAATCTGGCTGCTAAGTTAGCGATAGTGCTTTTACCTGCACCAGAAGAACCCACTAAGGCTAAAGTCGTCCCGGCTGGAATCTCTAAACTAAAAGCTTTCAGGACTGGTTCATTGGTATCATAGCCAAAGGTGATATTTTCAAAGCAGAAGTTTCCTTTAATATTAGGAAGTGCGATCGCCTCTGGTTTTTCCATCACTTCTGGTTCAGTATCCAAAGTTGCAAAAATACGTTCACAAGCCGTTGCAGCTTTTTGAATCACATTTAAGAGACGGCTAAATTTTTTCGCTGGTTGATTGATGATATTTAGATAAGCTACAAAAGCCGCTAACTCGCCAATACTCAACCGATGTTGTATTACCTCCCAAGAACCATAAACCATAACAATGGCTAATCCTAGATGATTCATCAAGTCGATAACAGGTGAAAATACAGACCACAACTGCACCACCCGCAAATTAGCTGCCATATTTTCACGATTGCGTTCCGAAAATCGGTCAACTTCGTAACCTTCATTGGCACAGGCTTTAATTACTTTAATATTAGAAAAAGTCTCTTGTAGGTGATTATTAATCTCTGCGCCTTGTCGTTGCACATCTCGATAAGCACCCCGCATCCGCGTACCAAACAACTGAGTTAAATAAATCATCAGAGGTAAGGTAGCCAAAACCATACAGGTGAGTTGCCAATCTGCGTAAAGAAGATAACTAACAACCGCAAAAAAGGCAAAAGTATCAGCAATAATTTCTGCCACATCTGAAATAATCAGGTTTTGTAGAGAGTCCACATCCTGAGTCACCCTAGCCATTAATGCGCCGGTGCGGTTATTTTCGTAGTAGCTTAAAGAGAGTTTTTGTAAATGTTCATAGAGAACATGGCGGATAGTGTAAATTGTTTTCTGTCCTACCAAAGCCATTGTATAGCTACGGGCATAATTCAGGGTTCCTAATAATAAGGCAATCCCAATAATTGCTACACCCACCCAAGGTAATTGATTAAATTTTTGCTGAGGAATCAATACATCAATTGTATAGCGGGTAATTTGGGGGATGAGTACCTGGAGGAAGGAAAGACCTACAATGGTACTTAAGCCGGCAATTAATGGTAGTTTATGTTGCCAAATATAAGTAAATAAGCGTTTAAATAAGACGAAGACAGGAGTTTTGGTAATTAATTGGTCGGGGTTACTTTCAGCAACCTTACGAATCATGTTTGCTTGCATATTAGTTAATTTCTGTTTTTTAAATGCATTCGCCGTTAGGCGTTCCCGGAGGATAGGTACGCGGAGTTTTTTTGAGGATTAAGATTTGGTTTCAGGTTGGAGTATACGTAATAATGCAGGATAGGCTTCTCTTCCTTTGTTGTATACTTTGCCAATTTGTCCGATGGGTTTTGATAAAAGATTTAGATTTACTGCGAATAAAGCTAGGTCGCCTGCTTCTATTTGGCGGGGTAGCAAACCAAAATCAAAAATAGAAGCCAAAATAATTAATAGTAATAAACCTACCCAAGTGAGTAAATCAATAATTACTTCTGCACCTTTTTTGACAAATTCTAATCGAATAGTTTGTTTAAAGAAGGATTCTTGATGAGCAAATAATTCTAGTTTTTGATTGTCTGAAGTCGATGAAGCAATTTTTCCCTGTAAATAAAGTAATTCCTGGCTAATTTTTTGAATAAAGCGACCAAAAACAAAGACAATTAAAATCGGTGGTAAAACAGCAAATATTAACGCAGGTAACCATTCTGGGGCTAAAGTTAATTGCCAAACTACAACTGATATTGTCCCTGTGATGATTTGCCAAGCATCTTTATAGAGAATATCCATTCCTTGTTTAGCTTGGTCGGAATCATATAAAATTCGAGAAATATCTTCTCCACCTAAGTCTTGCGGTTGACGTTGCAAATAAGTCCGCTGTAGCTCAATCATTAAGCGTAAATCATAAATTTTGTTCAGAATCTTGTCCCCAAATTTGAGGATTCCTAATCCCATTAACACCCCAGTAAAAATCATAACATCATTCATCAAAGTTGCATTCAGAACAGTTTCGCGCGATTTTAATTGATCAACAAATGTTTTGCCTATCCAAGCCAAACTCGGTTCAAAGGCTACGCTTAAAACTGTGGAGATAATCGAAGCTGCTAACCAAAAAGGATGCAGTAGTAGTACTTGCACCATATCTTTACATAAAGTAATTAGATGCTTTCCTGGGATTTTTTTTGGTTTAAATTTGAGCATTTGGCGTTGAGAAATCAGATGGTTGTAGGACTCTCACAACTGCTGGATAGGATTCTCGACCTTTGTTATACACTTTGACAATTTCTCCTAAAGGCTTCGCTAGTAAGTTTAAATTTACTGCAAATAGTGCCAAATCTCCAGCTTGAATATTACGAGGAAGTATACCGACATCAAAAACCAGTGCTAACATCACCAGGAATAATAAACCAATCCATGTGAGTAATTCCATTAGCACTTCTGCTCCAGATTTAAAAAATTCTAAGCGGACAGAATGACGAAAAAAATCTTCTTGATGGGTGAAAAGTTCTAATATTTTCTTTCTGTCAGTGGAGTTAGCAATTTTACCTTGTAGTCCGAGGATTTCTTTACTAGCTCCTTGAATTAGGCGACCGAAGGTAAATACTAAAAACAAAGGTGGAATGACGGTTAAAAACAAAGCAGGTAGCCAATTAGGAGCTAATGTTAATTGCCAAACCACTACAGAAACTGTTTGTGAAACTATCTTCCAAGAATCTTTGTAGAGAATATCTAATCCTTTCTTTGCCTGTTCACAATCATAAAGAAGCCGCGATACATCTTCTCTGCCACGTTCTTTGCCTCTTAGTTCTAGATAAGCTCTTTGTAATCCAATAATTAATCGGCTTTCGTAGATTTTGTTGATGATTTGGTTACCAAATTTAGTCACTCCTAAACCGAAAATCAAGCCACCAAATACTAAAGCATACTCCATTAATGACGAACCAAGGGTATCGCTATCAGTTTGTAATTGTTCGACAAAGGTTTTACCAATCCAAGCTAAACTAGGTTCTAAAGCAGCATGAACAATTGTGGAAATAATGGAGGCAGCTAACCAGAAAGGATAACTAAAAATTACTAGCAAGATATTTCTAGTTAAACTTAGCCAAGTATTTTCTCCCAAAATTAAATGTTGCTTGCCAAACTTGTTCATTTTCTTTGTATCTTTGCTTGAAAAAAGTAGGTTGGGTTAAGCGCAGCGCAACCCAACATGGATCTTGAAAGCCTAACCGATATCTTGGTGTTGGGTTTCTTTACGTCAAACGCCACTTCACTCAAGTCGGGAAACCCGCCCACGTGAGTGGCTCCCCAACCTACTGATCTTTGTATCTTTGCGCCTTTGCGTGAGAAACGTAGGTTGAGTTAAGCACAAAACAACCCAACTAAGCTTTGATATGTTGGTTGTTATTCCCCAATCCCTAGTCCCCAGATTTAAAAGTTCCAAGAAAAGTTAAAACCATAGATAGCCGGCGCACTTTGTAAATCAACAAGTTCGTTAACAAAATTATTTTGTTGGTCAAATCTTGTGTTTATTCTGTCACTATTAATGCCTCCGATATTGCGTCCATAAAAACGGAGATTGAGATTTTCTTGTAACTGAAAAGCAACAAAAGCATTGAGACTGGAAATTGATCTCGTGATTCGGCGTTGAGTATCTGTACCTGCGAGTTGTTCAAACTCAATTTGCGGGGTAAAGTTATAGTTCACGCCCAAGGTCATATTCCACTCAGGGATGGCGTAATCAAATCCCAAATTCATCACATAGTTTGGTTGTTCGTTAAAAGGACGCGATTCACCCGTAAAGCTATCTTGTATTTGGGAACCCAAGAGGGAAAAGTTACTGGAAAGGTCAAGATTAGGTATGCCAATAAATGCCATAGAACTTTTGACATCGAGTTCTACACCGTAAGCTTTGCCATAGCCAATGTTGATAGGTTGTTGTCGGAAACGGTTAGTATTTGGATCTTGTGTAATTTGCGTTTCAATTAAGTTGTCAATGAAACGGATAAAACCATTGATACCAATTACACCAGTGTTATTACCAAATGTTTGTTCTACGCCAGCATCAACACCCCAAGCAATTTCTGGCTGAAGTTCTGGATTTCCAAACTCATCAGGTTGATTGATGTTGCCATTTCGCTGATTGACAAAGGGAATTAAATTGTTAAACGCCGGACGGCTGATAGTTCTGGCTACACCAAGGCGAAAATTAGTGTTGGGGGTGACGCGATACCGATAGCTAAGGGAAGGATTTAATTCTGTATTTGAGTTACTGATGTTTACGCCGTCGCTAGAGGTGGCATTACTGGTAATATTTTCTAGGCGCAGACCTGCTGTGAGTAGGTGATTCGGTGAAAGTGTAATTTCATCTTGCAGATAAAAGCTGAGTAGTTGTTCACTTAATTCATAGTTGGCTTTCACATCCACTCTATCGGCGAAACCTGCATCCCTATCTCGAAAACTACCTTCAAAACCAGCACGCAAGCGATGATTTTCACCCAGTAAAAAGTTAAACCCCAGGGTTGCTAACCATTCTTGTTCGTTAGTATTACGAATTTCGTTGCTGGTGTTTATGTTAGGTGAACCAATTGGCCGAGGGGCATTTTCAGGCGTATTATCAAAGTTTTGGTCAGTGATAATGTTGGTTTCAGTTTTATCTTGGGTGTATTCTAATTTTTGAAAAAGTAATCCCAAATTCATTTGGGCGTTGGGATTAAATTCGTGTTCCCAAACTCCACTCATGCGCCAAGTGAAATCCCTAAATGACTCTTGAACTGCGTTTTCACGTTCCCGGATGCGCTGGAGTCTTCCGTTACCAAAAAAGTTAGTGCTGTTGATGTTACGTTCTACATCGCGGGTGGTATTGGTGAGAAATAACAGTGGTTCTACACGTAAGACATCTTTCGGGGAAAGTTGCCACCGGAATCGGGGTGCAAAGCTATAATCTACGAAATATTTGAGGTCATCTTCAATATCTGTTTCTGTGATGACACCATTAGCATCTGTGGTTTGACGGTCTTTGAATTTCTCGGAACCTCGCGTGAGAAAACCTGCACTGATTTGATAGCTAAAGTCTCCCTGTCTTTGTCCATAAAGTAAGTTGAGATTACCTAAAGTTTGCCTATCTTCAAGGAAACTCACCCCCGCATCTAAAACACCAATAGGGCGATCTGGTTGTTTGAGAACAATATTAATAGTTCCCGCCACACCTTGGGAATTTTGCCCAGCTGTTGGGGTACGAATAATTTCAATCCGTTCAATAGCACTAGCCGGAATGCGGTTAACTTCTACTTGGCGATTGTCACGGCTATCAGGAAGTTGCTGACCATCAATTAAAATTTGCGTAAATCCTGGGCTGAAACCACGCAGTCTAACATCCCGATTTTCATCAAAGGGGCCTGTAATCACTACTCCCGGTAATCGGCGCAAGACATCTCCTGCTGTACCATCATTAAATCGCTCAATTTCTTGGCGGTCAATGATGATTACCTGATTGGGTGTATCCAAACGTTGTTGGATAGGGTTGTCGCTTTCTCCTGTTATCAGAAGTTCTATGTCTGATTCGGTTTCTTCCTCTTCTTCCTCTTCTTCCTCTTCTTCTTCAGAAGGTGGAATTTGGGCAGATGTGGAATTACTTTGTTTCAAAGCATCAGCACCATGAGAATTGTTAGTCCATTCAGACAAGGGTAGCGGTTGTTGGATCAGGTTTTCTACAGAAGCAACACTGGGAAAAGTTTGGGCATTTCCTGGTTGAGATAATATCCCCAGGATTATGGTTGTCAAACTTAGGTAGAAAATGGATGTTGATTGCTTCATGGTCTTGCACTCCTTGGGATGTCATGATTAAACAGTCCCCCTCTGTGAATTTAAGGATCAGTTATCAGTTATCAGGTTTTTGATAGCTGTTTACTGTTGACTTTTGACTGAGTTAATGGTGTGGGCTGATTGAGACTGCGGAAGTACAAACCTCCAACGATCGCCCAAAAACTGAGATAGCCTATAGCTTGGACTAGGTATAGTTTTTGTCTGTAGCCAAATAAGGTTTTGAGTAAAATTCCGGGAAATTGGCGGTCGGGTAAGGTGGTGGATAAGTCCCAAATCTGGGAACCAAGCAGACAAGATGTATTCGGACTTCCACATATACCCAAGGCTTCGGGGTTGATGTAGCTAAAGGCGATCGCAGCTGCATCAAGATGGCGCAGGGCAGAAATGACTAATCCAGAGACAATCATTAGTAGAAATACGCCCATGACTTGAAAAAATTGCTTCAAGTTAATGCGGACACTCCACTTAAATAGCAGTATGCCGATGAGAAAGGCGATCGCAAGTCCGGAAATAGCCCCGAATACTGGTGTCCAGCCGTCTTGAAACTTAGCGACGATAAACAAAGCTGTTTCTAAGCCTTCCCGAAAGACAGCAATAAACACTAAGCTGAAAATCGCCCAGGCTGCTTGACTGTCTTGTCCCAAGGCACTTTTCACAGAACCTTCAATTTCGGCTTTGAGAAAACGTGCTTGTTTTGTCATCCAAATCAGCATCCAACTCAACATGGCGATGGCAATTACACCCAGTCCCACTTCAAACAATTGTTTAAATACAGGTGCGTAAAGTTGGTCAGATGTTTGCAATCCCTTGAGTCCTAAATGAATCAGCAAACCAAACCCGAAGCTGGCTAAAATGCCACTCAGGACTCCTAAGTAAACCCAGCGATTTAAAACTTGCTTTTGTGCTTGCTGTAAACAGGCAAAAACAATACCAACGACTAAAGCAGCTTCTACACCTTCCCGCAGGGTAATGAAAAAGGTGGGTAATGCAGCACTCCAATTCATAAGTAATTCGTAATTAGGAAATTTGCTTTTGGTGAATTGGCATTATATGGTTGCAGCGGGTAATTCTGCTTCGGGGTTGACTGTTGTAGATACTTTCTCTTTGTGTTTAGAGGATTTTTTACCGTGAGGCTTGGATTTCTTGGGATGTTCTTCTACTTCTTCAGCCTTGACAACAATCTCTTCTGTTTCGCTTTCAGTTGTAATAGTTTCGGGTTCTGACTCTGCTATTACTTCCGTTTCTGTCGTTTCAGATGTTTCAGTAGATTCTTCTGTGCTGGCGTGTTCTTTAGACTTCTTAGACTTATGTTTATGGTCTTTTTCCTTTTTGGCTTCGGTTTCTGATGATTTAGCCAAAGCTGCGGCGGGTAAGAGAAGGGTAGCTGCGATCGCGGTGACAACAGTGTTAGTTAGAAATACTCTTCGTAGCATAGCTTCTTCCTGATAGCTGTATCTGGTGAATACGAAGAGTTTGACAGAAAAAACTAACAGAAAAATAACAGCTTGCTATTCTCAATATTATTTAATCAGTAAACTGGTAACGAGTAAGACGTTTAACTGTAGTTACATCTAAACCTAACTCTTGAGCAATTCCTATCTCTAATGCAGCAATATCTATAGTTGGTAATTCAATTTCAAGGGTTTTAATGGCTGAGTCTGCTGTTTTAATACTCACTTTAGTAAACCCTGTCTGCTGCTTAATTTCTGCTTCGATGGCTAATACAGTGATAGATAACTGAACTATTACCTGGTTATTCGCTTCTAAATAGACGCTGGTATCGTAAGCATAACTTAACATCTGGTTAGCTACACTTTTCCCTCCTAGCCAAATACTTATACCAATTAGGGGTAATGGCAGCCAAAATTCTAACCCTAGACTAGATAGCTTAGATGCTTTATGGCTTTTCATCAAACATCGCCACGAAGTTACGAGAAAACTATGCTTAAGCATATTCAATATTTAAATAAATTTATTGAGAATAATATGCATTATTATATATAAATATTCTCACCTTAATGTATCAATTTTTGAGATGCGGCATGAAAATTTTGGTAGTCGAAGATGATGCAGAACTCTTAGAACCTTTAAACACAGTCCTATCGAGAGCAGGATATATAGTTGATGGGGTTAGTAGCTGTGAAACAGCCTCTTGGTTACTAGCAGAACAAGATTATGATTTGCTGATATTAGACTGGATTCTACCTACAGGAAGTGGGATTAATTTGTGTCAACAGTACCGTTATACAGGGAGAACCTCTCCTGTACTGATGATGACAGCAAAGGATAGTATTTCTGATAAAGTCCAAGGGCTAGATGCTGGTGCAGATGATTATCTGGTAAAACCCGTAGATATGCTGGAATTACTAGCAAGAGTGCGCGCTTTAGCCAGGCGATCGCCTGTTTGGCAAGACCAAGTTTTAAAATTTGCCGACTTACAACTTAATTTAGATACTTATACTGTAGAAAGACAACAACAGGCAGTCCAACTATCTGTCCGTGAATGTCAGTTGTTGGAATACTTCCTGCGTCATCCCCGTCAGGTTGTAAGTCGTGATCAATTAGAACAAGCCTTATGGAAATGGGATACAGAACTGGGGAATAATGCCATCACAGTGCAAATTCGCCGATTACGCCAGCGTCTGCAAAAACTGGGAGTTGACCAGTGGATTGAAACAGTTTATGGATTAGGGTATCGGTTAATACAGGGAGTAGAAAGTGGAGAGTAGGGGTGTGGACGTTTGGATTTGCACTAGCAAAACATACGCAGCGCCGCGAGTATCTTCAATGGCAATTTAATCCAGAATCGAAAATCGCCAATGACCAACCTATTTCACCGTAGTCGTCGCAACTTAGCTCGTTGGTTTACCCTATCTATGGGAAGTATTTTAGTGGTTTTTGCCAGTATTATCTATGTCTGTGTTGTCAAAGACCGCCAACAAGCTTTTGATCTCGAACTCTATGGTAAAAGTCGTGTCATAGCGTCTGGAATTCGTTATCGACTGCATCAAGGTCAGTGGCGAGTGAAACTTGATGATGTGCCGCTACTAGGTAGTAATACCCTATCCATAGGAAGTTTAGAAAGTGAAATCGCTTATGCACGTTGGTATTCTCCAGAAGGAAAGTTACTTCGGTTTGTCAAGGTACAACCCAAAACACCCTTTGAGATTTCTTCAGGATTTGAAACACTGCAAATGGTTATGCCAGAATATGGCGGTCATGATTCTCAAGAAATCTGGTTACGCCAGGTAACTCTCCCAGTGATACAAGATGGGGTATTAATTGGTTATCTGCAAATTGCTTCCCCCCTTACTTCTGTTCAAGAAACATTAACCCAACTGTGTTTTCTGTTAGCTATTGGTGTGCCTTTAGGACTGGGTGTAATTGGGTTGACGGGTTGGTTTTTAGGTGGTCTAGCTATGCAACCCATTCATGATTCATATGATAGGTTACATCGATTTACCGCTTATGCTTCCCATGAACTGCGAACCCCATTAGCTAAAGTATTAAATCACGCTCAATTAGGGTTAATGTATTTGGTAGAACCTGATCCGGAAACTAGTTCTCGTTTTCACACCATTATCAAAACTACCAAAGCCATCAGTAATCTGGTTAACGACCTGTTATTTATGGCACGTCAGGAAGGGAACCTTGACCCCAAGCTTTTACAGCAGATTGACCTTGTAGAATTACTACGAACATTGGCACAAGAACAAGCTTTTAACTGTGAAGACAAAGGACTGACTTTAAAAACTGAATTTCCTCACCAACCAGTCAAATTATCCATAGAACCAGAGTTATTATCTCAAGCTGTATTGAATTTGTTCAGCAATGCCATTAAATATACGGAGCCTGGGGGTATTATTGAACTACGCTTAGTTTGTTTCCCTTATGCCATCATTATTCAAGTAGAAGACAATGGTACCGGAATTCCTGACCAAGATTTGCCCTATCTTTTTGAAAGATTCTATCGTAGTCCAACTCACAGAGTATACAGTGGTTTTGGCTTAGGACTGGCCATCGCTCAACAAATTGTCCAAGCTCACAAGGGTAAAATATCTGTTACTAGTACCTGGGGAAAAGGTTCTTGTTTCCAAATAGAACTATTTCTGGAAAAAAGCCGCAGATGCTAGCAGCCATCATCAATATTTTTTGAATATTCGTATTTGATTACCACGAGCGCGGCAGGGTTCGAACCTGCGACCAACGGATTAGAAATCCGTGGCTCTATCCACTGAGCTACGCGCCCAAACTAATATACTGGCTCCCGAAGAAGTCATCGAATTGATTATATCGTTATATCCTACCAAGAAGCAAACAAAAAATTGCAGATTTACCACTAGCAAGGCTATGATTCAAGTCGCTAGTTACGTAGATTTACACTAAAAATGCAGCAAATGGGCTATTGATTAGCTATATTGTGTGGTCGATAGGTTATTTGCGTGTTGATGTCAGGGTAGCTTCAGGCGATCGCGAGGCTCAACCCAATGTCACGCTAGGTAATCGCACTCTTGGCGATGTTACCAAAACACGACTATAGATCGCATATTCATAAAGCCCCTGTGAGGAGTTATTTGCGAGTGCCATGTTTATTCTCAAACGGCAGGATGTTGAAATATCGAGTATTCAGCACCCAAAACGGGATCAGCAAGTGCCGATCCTTACTTATCAGGGGCAAACCTTTCGCTTGATTAGCCTTTTTAAAGCTAGCCAAGAAGAAGAAGCTAGAGCCTTGTGGCGAGAATTGACTGATAACCGAGGTAAAGCCTGTGTCTTATTGGAAGAACCGGATCGCTTTAGTGTCTGGGGAAAAGTCCGCTTAGATCAAATAGGTAGTGACACGGGTGGTCATAGCAAGCAAGGAATTTATATTCAAGCCAGTATTTTTCTACTGCAAGCAGTTTATCTGGACATTGAAGAGTTTTTAGGTGGTCGCCAAGCGACACTATTTGAGAAAGATCTGGCAGAATTTTTGCGCCAGCAACAATTTCCGCAAAGATCTTCCCTAGAAGCCGTCAAGCACTTGGTATCGATAAATCCCCTAGAAACAGCTAATCTTCCTCCTTGGTCAGAAAACCACATAATTAGTTTCTTGCAAACACTGCATCAACTCGGAAAAAGCTATTTTGGTAATGCTAACTTTGCCAATCAAGTCAATGATCGGTTACAAGATATGCCAGAAGCCGAGCGATCGCTATTTATCAGTTGGCTAAATCAAACTTCACTGAGTAAACTGTGGCAATAGCATGGAAAGTGTGGGAAAAACTGCGGCTACGGGCAGTTGCTTTTGGCCTCCATTGGTGAATCGCTGGATAGATAAACCGCTTCCTACACAGTCCTGCACACCAAAATCAGGCCGAGTGCGTTTACACAGTCAATTCCTATGAGCAGTTCGTACAAAAATTCCTACCGTTCTCAATCCATCTTCACCAATCGCAACATAATTTTAGCTAGCATCGCCTGGGCTGTGCTGGCACTGTTATACTTTTTGTTGTTTAGTGCCAAAATCCCCGGAGCAGATGGTGTAGAAAGCCGTGCTGACTGGTACGTGATTGGTACAAATATTTTTGAAGCCTTGGCTTACTTGGGTGCAGGTATCTTATGCTTAAGGAACTGGCGTAGCCCGCAAATCGTTAGTAGCAGAAATGTTTGGCTGGCGATCGCTATAGGTATGCTTTCTTATTTCCTGGGAGGGATCATCTTCGGTTACACAGAAATAATTTTAGACGAAGAACCAGATGTGTCTATTGGCGATATATTTTTTGTACTGAGTTATCTTTCCCTGGGCGTAGGCATGATTTTAGCTGTGGCTTCTCGACGAATCAATTTAGAAAAATGGCAATGGCTAATTGTGGTAGCAATAGGAGTCTTTGGCAGTTTGTTAGCGTGGTGGATTTCTATGCAACAAGCAGTACCCTCAGAGCCGCTAGTCGCTATTTTGAATTGGTTTTACGTAGTTAGCGACGTGGTTTTGCTAATTATTGCTACCACTTTATTACTGGCATTTTGGGGAGGCAGAGTTGCCCAGTCTTGGAGAATGATTGCGGCGGCCGCGTTTTCGCTCTACATTGCAGATATGTGGTTTAAATATGCTCAAGGGGCAAACTATCAAAGTGGGGAGATTCTAGAAGTGTTTTGGGTATTTAGCGGAGTTTTATTTGGTATGGGTGCTGTCTTAGAACATGACGCATCGTTGAGCAGAAGTCGGCGAGAGCGTGGGCGCAAACGAGCTTAGAAAATTTGGTGTCTACCGTGAGAAAATTAACAGATCCTGACAAGAAAGAAATTCTCAAGTTATATCGAGAAACTGCCGAAACAACCTCAACTTTGGCAGAACATTATGGCGTGAGTAACTCGACAATTAGTCGGCTACTTAAAAGCACTTTGCCAGAAGACGAGTACGAATATCTCGTTTCTCTCAAACGTGCTGCTAGGACTCCTGAGGGCAGGGCACAGGTAAATTATGAACAATTACCTTTGTTAAGTCAGCCAGAGCCAGAGTTAAAGCCAGAGTTAAAGCCAGAGCCAGAGCCAGAGCCAAAGCCAGAGCAGCCACCAAGCCAGGAAACAAAAACTCCTCGCCTGAAGTTGCCAGATATTGAGCCAAAAGAAGCAGTTATCGAAGGCGAACAATTAGAGGAGGAAGACGAATTCACTACCTCCAGGCGAGTCCGTCGGCGTCCCTCAGCAGAGGAAAAACCAAAGCTACGCTCAACAAAACGATTAGAAGTTGTTGAACCCAAGCCGCCGGAAATCACCAGCATCCCCACCCCCATCTTAAAAGACGAAAATCCTGAAGCAACTGTCATTGCCCACATGCTGGGAGAAGACTTGCTAGATGAGTCGGAGGATTTGGATGATTTAGACGACGATTTAGAGGATGATTTAGACGACGAAGATTACGACGAAGATTACGACGAAGAGGAAGAAGACTTAGACGAACCAAGACCATTAGTTACTAGACGTAGAGCCAATGAAGCACCAGTGCAAGTGTTGCCATTATCAGCAGCGCAATTGCCCAAAACTTGTTATTTGGTAATTGACCGTTCCTCGGAGTTGATTACCCGACCACTCAAGGACTTTGGTGACTTAGGACAAATTCCTAACCTGGAAACCCTACAAAAAACATTGCCGGTGTTTGATAACCATCGAGTAGCAAAGCGCTTTTCCACCAAGCGCGATCGCGTGATTAAAGTTCCCGATAGTAAAATGCTCCATAAGGCTAGTACTCATCTACAAGCCAAGGGAATCACGCGACTGTTGATTGATGGCCAGGTATACTCTTTGTCGATGGTCTAAAAGTTATGGAGATACCTGCTGATTATGGTGTAGTCTTTGTCACAACTGCCAGCAAGCCGGAGGCGGAAACAATTGCACATGCCCTTGTAGAAGCTAAACTTGCTGCTTGTGTAAGTATGTTGCCCATCCATTCAATTTACACATGGCAAGGAGAAATATACAAAGAGTCTGAGTGGCAGTTGTTAATTAAAACCGACTTGGCACAATTTTCCATTTTAGAAGCCAAAATTCGGGAACTGCACTCTTACGAAGTGTCGGAAATCATTGCCCTACCGATAATTGCGGGTTCGCAAGCCTACTTGCAATGGATTTCTGAACAGGTTCAACGTTAAACCAATTCGCAATTCGCAATTCGCAATTCGCAATAGAGCCTACGGATGCCACTAGGCTGTACGCAATTACGTGTTGTAACGTGGATTTAGACCCCGCCACAACACTTGGGGCTTGATAGAACCTGGGAACTTAAACCCCTACATTTTGTTAAAAGTCAGGAGTTAGAAGTAGGAGTCATAAAACTCCCCATTTCTAACTCCTAATTTTCAGGGTAAACTGCTGCTGCAAAACGCTCTGCCAAATTAACAATGTCTTGTTTACGGGCCAGTTTATTCATCCATTCTGGGGGAATATTCTCTACACCGTAGTAAATGCCTGCTAACCCTCCAGTGACTGCGGCGGTGGTATCTGTATCTCCACCTAAGTTGACGGCTTTCAATACAGCTTCCGAGTAAGACGAAGTATTTAACAAACACCACAGGGACGACTCTAGAGTATCAATTACATAACCCCCAGAATTAATCTCCTCCACAGGCAGCTTGGCGATTTCTCCACTAAATATTCTGCCAAAATGCCGCTTCTCTAAAAGATATTCCCGCTCAGAATAAACAGATTGGATATTTTCTAACCCTTGTAAATAAGCTGCTTGGGGGCTAGCTCCTGCCAATAAGGCTACTGCAATACTAATATAAATACCGCAAGCCATTTGCGATCGCACATGAGCATGAGTAATTGCTGATACATCATGCACCCGCGCCATCAATTCATTGAAAGTCAAGGTCTGATGACAATAAGCCATCGGCAAAATTCGCATTAAAGAACCATTGCCATTACTATCTTCTACCTTGCCTCCTGCCTGATGTGGTACAACTCCTTGTTTCAGGCGCATAATTGCTGCATGGGTAGTGGGGCCAATATCAAACAAATCGCCCCGGGGAGTCCAATAAGCTTGCTTATACCAGCGCCAAAAGGAATTGGCTATGGTGTCTAAGGAATATCCTCTACAAAGGCTTTCTGCCAAACAAAACGTCAGTGAACTATCATCAGACCAAGTTCCCGGCGGTTGATTCCATGTGCCATAACCTATCATTGTTGTCACCGGAGACTTAACTCTCTCAGCGCGGCTAGTAAACTCAACTGGCACACCCAACGCATCACCGACACATAAACCCATCAAACCAGACAACGTTTTTGCAGCGGTTAGCATTATTCAATCTCCATGAAAATTACCAAAACTTAACTTTATAGATTCCACCCTCAAGCTGGTTGCGATAGCTGCCATATCCCACTGTTTCCCTATGTAAAAAACTAGAACAATGGGTATTAATTAAGTATTTGATTTGTGATACATTCACTAAACTTTCTTTTCCCGATTGTGACAGTTGATAAACTGACTATTTTTAGTAAAACTCCCGGACAGGAAAATACGAAAGCGAAAATATAACATCTTAGATAATACTAAATAAGATAATATATTGTTGTAGGTTGGGCTACGTCATGACGAAATCATTGTGATCCAGAAGAGATTGTGAGAGAAAGAATGAGCTATTTATTTAGTTGCAAATATCTTATTTATAGAGCATTTGCCAGGTAGCTGAGAACATCAACTGTTCATAGAACTCTGAAAACACTGGACTTTCCCGCCTGTTCTCTATTGCCTGCTATGTAAGTTATACTTTACTAGCCTTAAAGTCTCATGCATCAATAACAACAGTCATTGGACAAATTAGAAAAATTATCTGGAACCTTTTTATACTATTTTCGACTTTTAATATATAAAGCAAAACACACAAAATTTTTTACAGATTATGAAAAATATATTCAAGTCTTTGATGGCAATTTCTGCATTGTCTTCCTTGGTAGTAGCTCCTATTCTTCTTAGTGCTGGACAAGCTTCAGCCCAACCAACCAGAGGTACCGATGCTAGTTATGTTGGTGCTGGTGTAGCAGCTGGCGTAACTAATGGCGGACAAGACGGTGATGCGGCTACCTTTGGTGGTAACCTCACAGGCCGTGTGAAACTAGGAAATACACCATTTTCTGCACGTGGTAATGTCCTTTGGGGTAATGAGACAACAGCTATCATCCCAGAAGTTTCTGTAGACATACCCATTGCTAATCGTACCAACGCCTATATTACTGGTGGTTATTCTTTCGTAGAGAAGAATGGTGCGCCCACTCCCTTGGGTAACAGAGAGTCTGTAGTCGTAGGCGCTGGTGTGGAATCAGAAGTAGCTAACAACTTCCTTGTTTACACCAATGCTAAAGTCGGACTTCGTGCCTACGAAAATAGCCCGGCTTCTGCTATCAGCATTAATGGTGGTTTAGGTTATCGGTTTAGATAGAGGCTAGGGGAAAGAGGCAGGGGGGCAGCACTTCGGCTACGCTCAGTGGACGGGTGCAGGGGGGAAATTTCTTCGTTACTCCCCACTTCCTACGCAAGCCGGTTTTGTTAAGTGTTTAAACACGTACGAAGCCGGCTTTTTGCCGTGTTAAAATTAAAGTATTCCTCATATTTCCGACCGAATTACCGGGGATCACTCAGCTGAAAATGGACTTCGGCGTTGACCGATGCCTTATTGAGAATACTATACAACTCTGATGGTTAAATCTGCTCCTGCCCCAATTGCTAATCGTAATAAGCCTTCCAAAGTGGAAGGTATCAAGGAAAAAAGTAATTTTTTACGTGAACCTGTAGCTACGCAAATCCTTGAGGATACCACTCATTTTACCGAAGAAGCGGTACAACTTCTCAAGTTTCATGGTTCTTATCAACAAGATAACCGTGACAACCGTGTAAAGGGACAGGAAAAAGATTACCAGTTTATGCTGCGGACGAGAAATCCGGGTGGGTTTGTACCGCCGCAGTTATATCTGGCTTTAGATAATTTGTCCAATGAATTTGGCAACCACACCTTGCGCGTTACTACCCGACAGGGCTTTCAATTGCACGGGATTTTAAAAAAGAATCTCAAAGCTGCGATCGCTAGTATAGTCCAAAATATGGGTTCGACCTTGGGTGCTTGCGGTGACCTCAACCGTAACGTCATGGCACCACCCGCGCCCTTTAAGAATCGCCCAGAGTACCAGTATGCTTGGGAATATGCCAATAATGTCGCTGACTTACTGACACCGCAAACAGGGGCATATTACGAAATTTGGTTAGATGGCGAAAAGGCAATTAGTGCAGAAGAAAGCCCAGAAGTAAAAGCCGCACGTCAGCGTAATGGCACTGGCACAATTATCCATGACGGTGAGGAACCGATTTATGGTACTCACTATATGCCCCGCAAGTTCAAGGTTTGCGTGACTGTACCTGGTGATAATTCCGTTGATTTATATACCCAAGACTTGACTTTGGTTGTAATTACCAATCAACAGGGAGAACTGTCAGGATTTAATGTGTTTGCAGGTGGCGGCTTAGGTAGAACCCACAATAAAGAAGAAACCTTTGCCAGATTAGCCGATGAAATTTGTTATGTGGACAAAGATGATGTCTACAACTTAGTCAAAGCCATTGTTGCTACTCAGAGAGATTATGGCGATCGGACCGACCGTCGTCATGCCAGATTAAAATATTTAATCAACGATTGGGGTGTAGATAAGTTCCGCTCCCAAGTTGAGGAATACTTCGGGAAATCAGTTGCACCGTTTCAACCATTACCAGAGTTTAAATATCAAGACTTCCTTGGTTGGCAAGAACAAGGTGACGGCCAGCTATTTTTAGGCATTTCCGTTGATAATGGTCGAGTCAAGGATGAAGGTGCATTTCAACTGAAAACCGCCTTACGGAAAATCGTCGAGCAATTTAACTTACCCATGCGCTTGACACCCCACCACAACATCATTTTTTACGACATTACGCCAGATATTCAACCAGCCATTCAAAAAATTCTCAACCGTTGCGGTGTCGTTTCTGACCCCAACACCATTGAACCTCTAGTACGTTATGCAATGGCTTGTCCGGCTTTGCCTACCTGCGGTTTGGCAGTTACTGAATCAGAACGGGCAATACCGGGGATTTTAGAAAGAATCCGCACCCTGTTAGATAAACTCGGTTTACAAGATGAGCATTTTGTGGTAAGGATGACAGGCTGTCCTAATGGTTGCGCTCGTCCCTACATGGCAGAATTGGGTTTTGTCGGTAGTGGCCCCGAATCTTACCAAGTGTGGCTGGGGGGTTCGCCAGATCAGACACGCTTGGCGCAACCTTATACTGAGCGGTTACACGATAATGACATAGAGAGCTTCCTCGAGCCGATGTTCGTTTATTTTGATAAATCGCGCAACTCCGGGGAAAGCTTTGGTGATTTTTGCGATCGCCTGGGTTTTGATGCTCTCCGTGAATTTGCTAGCAATTACGAGCTAGGAAGCTTTACTCCCCAAGCTACTCAGCCTAAGCGTTC
Source organism: Cyanocohniella sp. LLY (assembly GCA_022241785.1). Classification (GTDB taxonomy): domain Bacteria; phylum Cyanobacteriota; class Cyanobacteriia; order Cyanobacteriales; family Nostocaceae; genus Cyanocohniella. The sequence goes on from JAKOMP010000006.1 coordinate 122,480, forward strand.
TCCTAGCAGATCCCGCCATCGTATCAGCCTTCACGATGAAATTTACGAGAAGTTAAAGGCTGCTGCTACCAGTCAAGGCCAACCTATGACTAATCTAGTGAATCAGGCTCTAGAAGAATATTTGCAAAAGCTGTCATAAAAGTTATCTACATATACCCCTCATCAATACTGGTGAGGGGTGATGACAGTTTCCAGATAGCTGAATATATTTTACGGAAAAATTGCTTGTAAATGCTGTGAGCCAACCAGATGAAGGAAACAGCAAGTATATTATTTAAAGAATTGAATTTCGCCTAAGCATAACTACTATCGTAAATTTACTGAGACTGCTAATATCAGTCTGGAATCCTGCTCTGTACATTTGTAGCTTTGTATAGACACTACTTAGACTAATTGTTATGTACTTTATTACAGGCGATCGCCACAACCAGTTTCAGACATCTGGTGTTGGGCGTGTGTTGAAGATTAGTCACATGGTGATGAATTTAATCGATCAATGGTTAGCTAGTGAAGTACATTCGGCTAGTAAATTGAACGGGGGGAAAAACTGCTGTGAATTGAAGTTTGCAGATAGTTTTGTTAATTCAATATAGTCGAACCAATGAAACAGCAAAAAACTCGTCGCAACCGAGGTGTCATTTTGACCCTCAAAGGCTGGGATAAACTTCAGGCTGCTAAAGCTCAAGCAGAATGGGAAAAAAATGCTGGAGATAGCTTTTCTTTAGAAGAACTAGGCGATCGCACCCGTTTAGCTCTACACACTATATCTAAAATATTGGGGCGCTTAGAAACTGTAGATAAAAGTTCGTTACAGTCTGCCTTTGCTGCCTTTGGTTTGGAATTAGGCAACAGTGATTATACCCGACCCAGCCCACCGTGTGATAATTTGGAAATCCGACACATGAATCCGCAGTATGACTGGCAAGAAGCCCCAGATGTATCTGTGTTTTATGGTCGCAGTGAAGAATTATTAAAGCTACGACATTGGATATTAGAAGACAGATGTCGTTTAGTTGCGTTATTGGGAATTGGTGGCATTGGTAAAAGCACTTTAGCCGTTAAGTTAGGATTGCAAATTCAAAGTGAATTTGAAGTGGTAGTGTGGCGCAGCCTGCAAAATGCACCACCAGTAGAGGAGCAATTAACAAACATATTGCAATTTTTGCTGTGGGTGTTGCGAAAAGAAATGGTAGTACCTGAAAGTTTTAATGAAAAACTATCAAAGCTAATGGAATGTTTGCAATCGCATCGATGTCTGCTGATATTAGACAATGTTGAGACAATTCTTTGTGGTAGCCAAGCCGGAAAATATCGCCCTGGCTCCGAGGGATATAGTCAATTACTCAAATGCATTGGCGAAGTACCTCATACTAGTTGTGTTTTGCTAACTTCCAGAGAAAAACCCCAAGAAATAGCACTACTAGAAGGAGACAGAACAAAAGTAAAATCTTTGCCATTAAAAGGATTGGAGTCTACCGCAGGACAAGAGTTATTTCAGCACAAAGGACAATTCATAGGTACAGAACGAGAATGGCAAATACTAATTGAGCATTATGGCGGTAATCCCTTAGCGTTGAAGATTGTCGCAGCCGGAACCCAAGAACTTTTCAATGGTAAAATTACCCCTGTTTTGGAGTACATGGAACAGGGAATACTCTTGTTTGAGGATATCAGCGACTTATTAGAATGCCAGTTCCAGCGTTTGTCAGCAGTAGAAAAAGAAGTTATGTATTGGCTGGCAATTAATCGAGAGCCAGTATCCCTTGCCCAGTTAGCTGAGGATATTTTCACATCTGCTTCCAAACGTCAATTACTGTCAGCAATTAATTCTCTACTGCGATGTTCATTAATTGAAACAAGCGGCGAACATTTCTTCCTGCAACCAGTGGTGATGGAATATGTGATCCAGCGATTGATTGAAAAGATTTATCAAGAATTAGTAGCAGAAAAGTTTGTTTCTCTAGGCTTACTTCAAACCCATGCTTTGATTAAGGCAACAGCCAAAGACTACATCCGAGAGACACAAAAGCAATTAATTGTGCAACCCTTACTTGAACAATTGTTGGTAGAGATAGGCTCTCAACAAAAGCTGGTAATTTTATTGCAAGATGTACTAGAGCTGCAAAGACATCAAACTGCAATACTAGCTGGGTATGCTGGGGGCAATGTCCTTAACTTGTTAACGCATTTGCAAGTAAATTTACAGGGGTATGATTTCTCAAATTTGAGCATTAGGCAAGCTGAGTTACAAGGTGTAAATTTAGCTGGAGTAAATTTTCAAAATACTGCTTTTGATAAGTCTGTATTTGCTACAAGCTTGAAGAGTATTTTTTCACTGACCTTGAGTCCAGATGGTCAACTGTTGGCTACGGGTGATATAGATGGGCAAATTCATTTGTGGCAAATGGCAGATAGAAAAAACTTGTTGACATTTAAAGGACATGACGGTGTCGTTTGGACAGTCGCCTTTAGTCCAGATGGGCAAACCCTGGCAAGTGGTGGTCATGACGGATTAATTAAATTGTGGGATACACAAACAGGAGATTGTTTAAAAACTTTAGATAAACATACAGGTATTGTTTGGTCTGTCAGCTTTAGTCCGGATGGTCAAACTATAGCTAGTGGTAGTCAAGACACTTTAATTTGTTTGTGGGATATCTATTTAGGTAAATGTCTCAAAATATTGCATGGTCATACTAGTGCGGTATGTTCAGTTAGGTTTAATCCACATGGTTCTATCCTGGCAAGTGGTAGTCAAGATTGCGACATCCGTTTGTGGAATGTTAGTACAGGTATCTGTATAAAAACTTTGCAAGGTCATGATGGTAGGGTATGCTCGGTTCGTTTCAGTCCAGATGGTAAAACTCTTGCCAGTGGGAGTAGTGACCACTCTGTTCGGTTATGGGATATGAGTAGAGGTGTGTGCATAAGAACATTTCACGGTCATAAAGATTGGGTATGGTCAGTTTGCTTTAGTTCAGATGGTCAAACTATTGCTTCAAGTAGTCATGACTCCAGTGTGAGGTTATGGAATGTGCTACAAGGTACGTGCTTTAAACTTTTCCACGGACATACCAGTGAAGTGTACTCAGCTATTTTTAGTCCAGATGGTCAAACCTTATTTAGTGCTAGTAGGGATTCCAGCGTGCGTTTTTGGGATGTAAGTAAAGGTGTGTGCGTGAGAACTTTACAGGGTCATTCCAGTGGGGCGCATTTGGTCAGTTTTAACCCTGATAATTGTCTGTTGGCGACAGGTAGTTTTGATGGTTTGGTTCGGCTATGGGATATTGCATCTGGGTACTCTACTAAAATTTTACAAGGTCACACAGATTGGGTATGGTCAGTTAGCTTTATTCCAGATGGTAATATTTTAGCGAGTGGCAGTGATGACAAAAGCATTAAACTGTGGGATGTTATTTCTGGTGATTGTATTACAACCTTATATGGTCATAGTAGTGGAGTAACATCAGTTAGCTTTAGTCCAGATGGTCAAATCTTGGCTAGTGCTAGTAGAGACAAGAGCGTGAAGCTTTGGGATATTTATAAGCAGAAATGTATAAAAACACTAGAAGGTCACACGGATGCAATCTGGTCAGTTAGCTTTAGTCCAGATGGCAATACTTTAGCTACAGGTAGTGCGGACTGCTTGGTTAAGTTGTGGGATGTCTCTGAAGGTAAATCCATAACAACTTTGTCTGGTCACGCTGATGCAGTCTGGTCATTGAGTTTTAGTCCTGATGGTAAAATGCTCGCTAGTGGTAGTGTTGATGGCTCAATTCGATTGTGGAATACCAGTAACTTTACTTGCATAAAAGTATTACCAGGACATACTTCTACTGTATGGTCAGTCAGTTTTAGTCCAGATGGTTGTATCTTGGCATCCGCGAGTTCTGACCAAACAATTTGCTTATGGGATATTAATAACTTTACCTGTTTAAAAGTGTTGAATACTCATAGTAGTGGAGTATGTTCTGTTTGCTTTAATTCTGTTGGTAATATCTTGGTTCACACCAGTCAAGATGAGGGAATTAAGTTTTGGGATGTGGTAACAGGTGAGTGCATGAAAACCCTGAAAGTAGATCGCCTTTATGAAGGGATGAACATCAGGGGGGTGAGTGGGTTAACAGCAGCGCAGCGATCGGCTCTTTTGGCTTTGGGGGCTGTGGATGGTGTAAGGTAGGTTTTTAGATAGGGGCGATTGCTTAACAAAACTGCATTTTCATCTAATTAATACTAATTGAAAATTTTTTAATTTTTTCTCAAGCTGCCTTCATTTACTAATCTTTGACTTTTTATTAAGAGAATTTATAAAATTAACAAAAGGTTGAGGATAAGTAGTATTGTTGGAGATTAGATACCAAGATTGCTGAAAAGCTGGTTTATTAAAACTTGATGCCATACCAGATTTCCATCTTCTCCATAATGTTTTATTAATCAGTTTCAAATCTTTATATATAGAAAATTCCTCGTAACATAAATCAAAGTATATCCACATATAACGCAAGATTTTATCTTGTTCTTCCACATCTAAAGATTCAAGATTAAAATCATCAAATATTACATTTTTTGGTAAATTTAAAATAATTTCTTGATAACGCTTTGTGTATTCACTAATGTTTGCTACTAATAATTGTTTACGAACACCTCTGTCTTGTATCCATATACTAAAAAAAGAAGATACTAAAGCTACAGTAGCAATAATATCACTTGGCTGCATTGAAAGTTTCATTTTTCTTATTTGTATTTAAAGCTTCATTTTGATAATTATTTAAATTACGCTTGGAGAGTTGAAAAAAGAACGCACCAAATTTTGATTGTTTACACAAAGGTTTATTCGGTTTTTTATTATTAAGATATTTTTGAACACTATATGAAAATTTCTCAAGTGTTTTAGGTGACCAAAAATCAACAAGTGCATACATTGTTGCGGTATATTCAATATCAAAAAAAACAGCAAGAGTTGGAATTATATATCGAGAAAATCTCCAATAAACAGAACCACAGATTGCAACAAAAATATATAGGAAAGGCGCAATGTTTTTATTGATATAGGTTAATGACCTGTAAATCCATACAACAATCCCACCAACAAAAAGAAGAATAATAGATACCAATCCTCTACCTTTTTCTAAATACATTCTAGGATTACAAAAGGAACAATAATTACCATTAGAACATTCCAATCCTTTTTTTATAAAATATGCAACCACTTTACAACAGTTATTCCAATGTATATGATATTTAGAAAGTAGTATTTCATCATTTAAATAAGGTACTGCTAGTTTTCTCATATTATTTTCGTTTAAACCTGGTATCTCAATTTCAACATCAGGTTGACTTTTTCTTTTTATACATTCGTCACGATAAGAAATAAACGAAGCTTTTGACTTTGCTGGTTCTAAAACAAATGCTTTAAATTTATTCCATAAGGTGAATTTTTTATCAGAATGAATTATTTGTAGCCTATGGCTTATATATACATTTTCAAGTTGTTTACTATCATCAATAATTTCAAGTGAAGCGTGACCCGTAGTACCTGTTATTAGCTCACTATATACAGTATATTTAGGAAGATTACCTTTCCAAATATAGACTTTAACAGTCATAAGTAGACTCCAAATAGTTAATTAAGAAAAAATAGTTTAAATTACTGTTTTATCGAATTTATTGCATCTCCTACATCAAACCCATTATTAAAGGCGATCACGACAATTATTAGTCTAGATATTTCAACGTGAGAATAACTGTTCTTGACGCATCATCCCAACCAATAAATATGTTAAATACCTAAAGGTCAACGATATTTTTAGATGCATCAGCATGAAGCTCTAAAGCTACATCACCGCGTTTAGCTTGTCTATTAATCCAATCAATCGTTGGTCTGAGTCTTAATTCAGGTACAACTGATACTTTTAAACCTCTGGATTGTAATTCCTTCTCAACTGCATCGCATATTAACTTTATTTCTGCGGCTTCTGTAGCACCTCCGGCTACTGCGCCAGGATCGCCAGCGCCATGACCGGCTGAAAGAAATATAGTTGCCATATCATCCTTGAAAAAATTGCTAGTTGCGTAATTACACGTTACGTACTTTCCCTTACTTATACAAGGCAACTTTAGCAAGTTAAGTGCAATTTAAGCCTTTCAAAGACCGGGAGAGCGATCGCTTATTTGACCATTTGCTAAGAATGCGTAGGCGTAGCCCGTCGTAGACATCGCCTACATCAACCTCATTATCAGGAACGCCATCGCCCACATCACCCCATCATCACAAGCGCGACACCGAATAGCCCGTAGTAACATAGGAAAAGCGATCGCAGTAACTAGCCATACACGATACCTATAAAATTCAACCAATAGGTTAATTTGTCGCTAGACTTATATCTAAATAGATAAATTGAAAAAACAACAGAGCTAGATGATGCAAATCACTGTTGAGGTATCTGAGGAACTAGGACAGAAATTACAGCAGTTTCAAGACCGCTTACAAGAGATAGTAGAATGCGGTTTACAAGAGTTATTGAGCGAAAACTCTGGCAATTTTCTCGATGAGAAACAGATTATTGCGTTGCTGGCTAGTCAGCCTACACCAGAACAAATTTTGGGAATCAGACCCTCACCGGAATTTCAGACGGGAGCATCTCATTTTTTGAAGTAGCTCAAACCGATAATAATCCATTGAGGTAGGCACAACGATGAGCAAGGACTTGAGGCACATTTTCGCGCTTCCATTGCGCTCCAGAAATCTTAGTTCGACGGTCAACTTGTTTAACGGCAGATTCAACCGACCCAGAACCAATTGAACAAATTTCCTCAGCTTGATGGTATTCGTAATTGATAATGCGCTGGCGATGTTTATCGAGATAATG
>JAKOMP010000173.1 GCA_022241785.1 Cyanocohniella sp. LLY
AGAACTACGAGTGGTACTGTAGAAGGAATTAATAATAAACTTAAGTTAATTAAAAGGCTTGGATATGGCTTTCGTAACTTTAGTAATTTTCGATTACGCAGTTTATTAAACTGGCATTTTACTATTAATTCTCCATAAAAGTAACCGAAGAACCTTTATTTCTTTCTTCTTCAGAAAATTTATTTATATAATCTCTTGCTCTTTGCATATATTCAGGATAAACCAAATCTCCACAATCACAAATCAAAGTATCTAACACACCTTGTTGAAAATTATTTGGTAATATGTAAATTCCCAATCTTGGTGATCCTGCTATTACATTACCACTTTGACTAACTGTGGTGGGAAAATCAGGAAAATATTCTTTAAAGCCTTGATAATATTCTTCTACAACTTGATCAGGTTTATCTTTATCAGCATCAGCTACAATCGCAAAAGCGAAAAAATTAGAATAATCAATATCAGATAATTTATCTTTCAAATTAGTAATTAAATTACTTCCTTCACCTGCATATATAGCCAAAGATATTCTTTCATTATATAATATCGTTGGCATATCTAATCTTAAATATAATCTTCCTGTTTTGGGAGGATATACAGGAATGAACTTGCGCCAAACTCCATCTAATTCAGATACGTTACCTTCAAATTTAGAAAATCCCAATAATTTACATAAAATTTTAGATATAAAAGCTTGATCGTGGTTTCCCTCAACACCAATTAAAACATATTCACGGCTCACCAACGTACCTCCTGGCCTAGTTCTTCTCTTAACCGTCTTAATCTATGTCCACCATGTCTAACTACTCTTGTTTTTTCTTCCTTTGGTTCTAACCGATAAAGCACTAAATCTGAATCGGATTCAGTTACTTCTAATAAAGAATCAACAGCTTCAAGACTATGGGTAGTTGCGAATAATTGAACATCCATTTCTGTACACCATTTAACCAGCCATTGAAAAGAACTTTGTAAGGCTTCTGTATGAATTGTAGATTCTAATTCATCAATTAAAAGAATACCACCTTTGACGCTGGCAAGTTTTAGAGCTATATGCAGTAAACGACGAATACCATCACCAAAAGTGCTTACTGGCGCAAGTCCCAGTTTTTCATGTTGAATATAAATATTAAATTGAGAACTAATAGATTCTGGAGATAATAAAATTTCGATATCGGAAATATTTGTATCCATCTGTTGTAATAATTTTACTACATCAGATTTAAAATTTTGAAACCTAGCTTCTGAAAGTAATCGAAATTGACCCATTGCTGAACGATGAGATGATGGTGTAACTGTAGCAGTATTTAAGCTAGGCTCTCTGGTTCCTGATAGTCTATATAAAGGTTCATCTTCCCATAGGGAAAAATATTCAACAAAAGTAGGTGATTCACCAAGTAAACTTAACAGATGACCATCTGTAAATATCTCTATTTTTAAATCAATTCCCTTCCGAACTCCTGGGCTGTCTTCATTTCCAATTTCTTGCTCATTATAGTTACCAATTTCTTCATCATTTGTACCACTAATATTTCTTGTATTGTTTTCTTCAGATAAACGTATTCCCTCCATTTCTTCATAACTTGCTATCAACTTCTTGACAGAAAATAATCCAGTGCTAGAAATAAGAATAATTGGTTTATAAGGGTCTACAGCGGACGAAGTATGATTTGTAAACAACCATCTTAGTGCATCGATAAGCGGAGTGCGCGCTCTAATATCTTGCTCTCTTTGACGTGCTGTACTCAGCCATGCTCTAATATCTAATGGATGACAGTAAATAGATAATGCTTCCAAAACACTGGTTTTACCTGAGTTATTAATACCAACCAGCAGGTTGATACGTCCAAGATCATTTAGTTCTAAATGTTGAAGCCCTCTAAATTGATGAATTGTAATACTTTCTAAATTACTCATAAAATTATCTTATCTCAAACTTTATATCATATATTATTTTCATGAGAAATAAGCTCATCTGTTACAAGATGAGCTTATTTTAGTTTGCCTATTTTCCCTTAATGTAAATCTGCGAGAAAAAATTAAACTATGTTAAGCAATGTAAAATAATTAAAATTCATTTCGTAGTAATGGCTAAAGCCATTATTTGAGGGCTAAAGTCCTCACCCTACGGGTGATGCCTCCGGATGCCGCAGGCTGTACGTTAGTCGCTCATGGGGGAAACCCCCAAGACCGCGCTAACTCACTACAAACCTTTAATTATTTACGCTGTCCTACTTATGCAGAAATTGGCATTTGGAGATTGACACTCACCGCCTGTAACTCCTTCGCCTTCTCCTCCGGTAAAGCATCATTAGCAAACATCCCGGCTGCAAGTTCTGTTCCTGCTAAATACTTCAGCTTGTCACTGGTGCGATATGGGGGAAAAAACTGGGCGTGTAAATGTGCTTCAGGATGTGCTGAACCGTCTGTAGGCGCTTGAAACCAAGCCATGAGGTAAGGAAAAGGACGATTCCACAAGCCATCATATTTGAGAGTGACCGTTTTCAATGTCTTAGCCAGTCCCCAGCGTTGTTTTGGAGTTAGTTCTGTAAAACTGCTCACTGGCTGAATAGGTGCAACCCAAACTTCATAGGGATAACGCGCACACACTGGGACAAAGGCGATCGCATCCTCATCCTGATATATAATCCGCTGATTATCAGCAATCTCGCGCTCAATCAGATCTTGCAGCAACCCACGCTGATGTTCTTGATAATACTGCTGCTGCATTGACAACATTCTTGCAGGCACAGGCGGTATAAAAGGATAAGCGTAAATTTGACCATGCGGATGGTGCAAAGTTACACCAACTTCTACACCCTTGTTTTCAAAGGGCAGTACATACTGAATTTGGGAATTTTCTCCGAGTTCGCGGGTGCGATCGCCCCAAACTTCCAATAACAAATCTAGATGTGACAATTCTAGAGAACTGAGGGAAGCACTAGCATCTTGAGTAAAAACAACTACTTCACAAGCTCCATTCGCAGGTAAGGTTTCCACAATGGTATCAGGTGGATTCTTAGCTGTAGGAATCATTGAGGGAAAGCGGTTATCGAATACTGCCACGTCATACTTACCTTGAGGTAGTTCCGTCGGCAACTCAGGGTTGATGGTAGGTGCCAGGGGATTATATTCTGGCGGTGGCATAAATGTCCGTGCTTGACGGTGACTAGCATAAGCTACCCATTCTCCTCGTAAGGGATGCCAACGCAGGTGGGGATTGGCTTGCACTGGCTCGTTATTAGGACTAGGGGCTTGTAACCCATTAGTAATTGGGTAGCGACTATATAACTTGAGTTTACGTCCGTCGGGCTTTAACAGCTGGTGGGAGTACATAATCCTTGTCCTGAGAGGGTGGCAGCGCGGATGGCTTCAAGGGGCAACTTTGGCGTGCGATCGCCATACAATAAACCGTTAGCTTCTTGGAAGGTATCTGTAAATTGTGTGTAACAGAAACCGCTAAATAGCTCAATATCATTCACTGTTTCCAGCAAAGCAGCGTATTTCTGCTCTAATTCAGAGACAGTCGAGCAGTTTTCATATCCCCACGCTTGATGTGCATCAGGTTGGTCAAGTGGTACATAAGCAATCCCACCAAACTCAGTTAACATAACTGGTTGTCCTTGATGGGGATAATTATCGAGGGTGAGGATGCGTCCCCCTGGACGGCTACGCTCAAATAAATCCGATATCTTGATATCAGGTCGATAACGATGGGCTAATCGTTCCGGCTTCTTGTCATAGTCATGAATAGCAAGAATATCTGTATCTGTACTTTCCCAACCATCGTTACCAATTACAGGGCGAGTTGGGTCGAGAGTTTTGGTCAAGTGATACATTGCTAACACGTAATTACGATGAGCCGCTGTCTCTACTAAATTTGGCACTCCCCAAGATTCATTAAAGGGAACCCAGGCCACAATACATGGATGACTAATATCTCGTTTGATCACCTCAGTCCACTCCCGAGTCATACGTTCCACTGCTGTCGGCGTAAAACGGTAGGCACTTGGCATCTCCTCCCATACTAACAACCCCAACACATCTGCCCAATATAAAAAGCGGGAGTCTTCAATTTTTTGGTGTTTGCGGACTCCGTTAAAACCCATAGCTTTGACGAGTTCTACATCACGTCGTAAAGCTTCATTGTTGGGTGGAGTCATTAAGGTATCAGGCCAATAGCCTTGGTCAAGAACTAGCCGTAGATAGTAAGGGCGACCATTGAGCATAAAGCGATCGCGCTGAATACTCACAGTCCGCATTGCTGTATAAGATTGTACTTCATCTAGCAACTGGTCTTTGTACCATAGCTGAATTTCTGCATCAATCAGCGTGGGCTTTTCTGGACTCCACAGCAATTCATTACGACAGTCATCAATACCTGGATCACCTAGAGCAATCCGACGGCTAATTTCCCCACTAAATACCTCGTATGTATCGCAGGCTAAAACCAGACCGCCAATGCTCAATTTCACTTTAATTTGTACACCCATAGTAGGTACATCACCAGCCAGCCCAGCTTCCAAGCCAATTTCCCAGCGTTCGCAGTCAGGCATCCAACGTAAATGACCGAGATAAGCCTTACCTACACGTTCCAACCACACAGTCTGCCAAATCCCAGTGGTGCGGGGATACCAAATACTATGGGGTTTCAACTGCCAATCCTGCTTACCACGAGGTTTGGCCAGGTCGTGGGGGTCGTCTTGCGCCCACACTGTTACCTTTGTTGTGCCACTGTCATTTAAGGCGTGGGTAATATCAAGACTGAAAGAGGTGTGCCCACCTTCATGCTCGGCTATATATTTATCATTGACCCACACACGCGCGCGATAATCCACAGCCCCAAAATGTAACAGTAGCCGACCGTCTCCAGTCGGGGTGGCAAATTCTCGCTCGTACCAGCAGTTGGGATGAAAACCCTGATCGCCAATCCCGCTTTTGGTAGATTCGGGCGCAAAGGGAACTTCTATATGATGAGACCATTGACTAAGATCACTGGGTTGAACGCATTTTCCCTCGTCATCAAATGCAAATTTCCACAGGCCATTTAAACTTTGCCAGTGGGAGCGTTGTAATAATGGTCGGGGGTGTACAGTTACTTTTGATTCCAATAAATCACTATCAAGTTTAGAGGGTAATTCAACCTCACGATTCCTCAAATCCAACAATCTCATCAAATTTCCTCCTTATTAATAATTTCATCAACCCTTGCTATAGGTTACATTTAGACCAAAATATTGGATTGCCAGATATAGCATGAGTTGTTAACCGACCAATAAGTGATCGGATACAGCTAGTAGTACTGTATTGTTTCGTATCCAAGACTATTACCTTCCACACTTAGGTGTTGGGATATGACAATAAATCTATTTCCTCTTAGCTCGTGACATTATGACACATACATTCCCAATTTTTGTCAGGTGAACTAGAAAAATACTTTTGAATTTAGGTGTTCATAATTATCATAAATCTGCCATACAATAAAGTAATGTTGATACAAATTTTATTTACATAAATTCTTTAAGCAACTTGGTGTTTAAAGGTATGTATGAGCTAATAAATATTAGCAAACAAACGAAAAATAACTAAAAACAGGTTATATACCAATACGGTTCACTTAAGAGAAAAAGTAGGTTGGGTTAAGCGATAGCGCAACCCAACAAAATCTTGAGGATGTTGGGTTTCCTGAAGTCAACCCAACCTACGCCAGTTGTAGTTTTTAGCCTTAACTGAACAGTATTGGGTTATACAGCACTTCCGTCTGTAATGAGGTACACTAGATCAAAATATAAATATTTTTAAATGAAGTCATATTCTATCGATCTTCGAGAAAAAATAGTTGCAGCACATGTTCAGAAAAACATCTCAATCAGGAAAGTAGCCAGGGTAAGCTCATCTAATTTGGTATAGTGCGAACTTGACAAATCAAAGAAGATAAGCATAAACGACCAGATTCAAACCATACTTGACAACTGAGCAGGATAAATGAGAAGACTTCAATGCTGTTGTCAAAAAATTGTCAGGAGTCAGGTTGATGTCACAAGGCTTTGAAACTAAATCTGCTGATGCTACGAAAAATTTTGGTCGTCACAGACAGCCAACACAAGTGGCAGACATCGACAGTATTCAACAAAGTTTAGTGGAGCATTTCTCTGATATCAAAGACCCAAGAGTAGAGAGAACCAAAAAACATCAACTTACAGACATCTTAGTCATTGCGATTCTGGCAGTCATAGCAGGAGCGCAAGGATGGGAAGATATCGAGAATTACGGTATCAGTAAGCAACAGTGGTTAGAAGAGTTCTTAGCACTACCAAACGGAATTCCGTCAGATGATACTTTCCGTCGGGTGTTTGAGTTCATCAACCCAGAGGCATTAAATCGATGTTTTCTTAGTTGGGTAGAAACCTTGGTCACCAAGATGGGGGGAGAAATAATTCCCATCGATGGTAAGACGATTAGAGGTTCTTATGACCGAAATCAAGGTAAATCAGCACTTCATGTTATTAGTGCTTGGTCAAGTGAACAACACCTAGTTCTAGCACAGATGAAAGTAGAAGATAAATCCTTTTGACTTTACAGCGATTCCGGCATTATTGGAATTGCTAGATATCACAGGAGCTATCATTACTATTGATGCAATGGGAACACAAACCGAAATTGCCAAAAAGATTATCAACAAAAAAGCAGATTATGTCCTAGCACTTAAAGCTAATCATCCCACTCTGTCTTCTCAGGTGAGAGAATGGTTTGAAACCGCTCTCGCTGATAATTTTCAAGGGATTGATATCAGTTATAATAAACGGATTGAGAAAGCGAAAAGTTTGTGGGGAAGGTTTCCTTCCACAAAACTTTTCAAGACAGGACATCACCGCACCGAAATTCGTGAGGTTTGGACTGTTCCTGTGACTGCAATTGGTAAGCTTTATCAACCTAAATTATGGGTAGGACTCCAAAGTGTGGTTATGGTCGTCCGTGTGCGTCATCTTTGGAATAAAACTA
>JAKOMP010000174.1 GCA_022241785.1 Cyanocohniella sp. LLY
GCTATCGAAAGCTAAAAAATATTTCCCAAATAGCAACAATACTATTATTCGTTGGTTTGATGAAATTATTGCTTACTTTGATTATGGGACAACTAGTGGTGCTGTGGAAGGTATCAATAACAAACTCAAGCTGATTAAACGCTCGGCTTATGGATTTAGAAACTTTGAAAACTTCCGAATTAGATGCTTGTTAAACTGGCATTTCAATTGTTAGTTTAGCATAATAAGTACTGAAGAGCCTATAATTTACAAATTGCTTTGAGGATTTGCAGTAACTCAATTGCAGAAGTAGCGCGAGTTATATCTAGTTTAGGTAATAGTTGATAAATAGGAGGGTTCCCTTGTTGCATATAAACAAACTGGTAATCCATACCATTAGTAGTCAAACCCCAAACGGATGTTTGATATTCTAAGCTTGTATAAGCATAGGTAAGCAATTGTGGCAATCCCTCTAAAGCATTAATACTGCTATTTTTAGATTCAATTACTAATATCCAAAAAGATGTATTGCTGGCTTTTCCTGTAAACTTATTCACAGCCAAGATATCCATCCGTCCCTTGATATTTGTATCTTCATCTTCGACGGAAATTTCAGCAATATTTTCTTCTAAGGTAATCTTAATACTAGGCTCATAAAAGCCAGATAAGTTCATTAAGGGCGAGAGGAAGAGAAATTTTATTTGCCCTTCCGAAATTTTACCATCTGCGTAGTATTCGCGGAAAAGATTACTGATTACCTCTACTTCTTGCGTCTCCAATTCTGAGAGAGCTTCCAGAGATAGTAATGACGTAATTGCATCATTTAAATGTTCTTCAAAGTTCAAAAGCCGTTGAACATCTTTGAGTCTGAGATTGCTTGCATCCAGAGTAGTTTTCATGGGTTTATTCCTAATTATTTTCCCATGTCTGAATTCAGTCTAAATCTGGTTCCACACCAAGCGATCGCAACTGTTCTATCAATCGTTCTTTTTGCCGCCTTTCTTGTTCAGTACGTTGTCTTTCTTGCTCAGTAAGTTTCCTTTCTTGTTCAGTGGGAGTCAAAACCCAATTACCCGTAGTATCATACCAACGTAACCAAGGTTGCTGAATATTGTGATAACTTCCTTGCCAAACTCCCAAACCCAACTCAATTTCGGGAATCCAAAAACGAGAATCTGATAAACTTACTTCTGCATAACGACCGCCATCTAATTTAAATATTCTAAATTCGTATTTATAACGGTCAAAAATTGCATAATAAGGAATCCTTAAAATCTGTTCATAGACTTCCCATTTTGTCGGGGGTTTTGCTGCATCTCGCAAAGTCTGCCCTAAATCTTCTCGTTCAGTCCCAGGTGAAAGCAATTCCACGATAATAAACGGACTAATTCCCTCTTGCCAAACCACATAACTCAGCCGTAAATCCCCATTTTTGTACAGAGGCGAGACATCCACAGCGACAAACCAATCTGGTCTTTTGTACCATGTGGGATGATGGGGGTCATAATACAGATTCATATCACTAGCGGTAAATATTTTGTCGCTAGGATAACTAGGAGAAGCAAAAGTTTCGTCTAATAACCGAGGTTGTAATAAATGAAACTGATCAGGCAAACCAGGCTCCTCTGGATCTTCACTCTTGAGATCATACATAGTAGGTAAAACTTCTTCGGCAGAACGGGGCGGATCAGTTTGATACATGAGAAAACAATCCTGTAGAAGTTCTAACTCCATTATGTCTTTCTCTGCGTTCTCTGTGCCTCTGTGGTTGGATAATTTTCTCCTACCCTATTGCGAAACTTTCATTAATTGATACACTTGTTCTTCATGAACCATTAGCCCAGATAACCAGCGCCTATGGTACACGTCAAGCGCGTGGAACTTACAAATTTCAAATCCTTCGGTGGTACTACTGCTGTCCCTCTACTACCGGGGTTTACCGTCATTTCTGGGCCAAATGGTTCGGGTAAGTCGAATATTCTCGATGCTTTGCTGTTTTGTTTGGGACTTTCTAGTTCTAAGGGAATGCGGGCGGATAGGTTACCGGATTTAGTAAATAATAACCAAACGTCTAAGGGACGGGCTTCGATTGAGGCTAGTGTGACGGTGACTTTTGATTTGTCGGGGGAGGATGTTTCGCGCAAGGGCGCAGAGGCGCAAAGTGAGGATGAAGAGAATCCCGACTCCCGACTCCCGACTCCCGACTCCCCCACTGAGTGGAGTGTTACTAGACGGTTGCGGGTGACTCACCAGGGGACTTATACGTCGAATTACTATATCAATGGTTCACCTTGTACTATGACTGAGTTGCATGAGGAACTCAGTAATTTGCGGATTTATCCTGAAGGGTATAACGTGGTGCTGCAAGGGGATGTGACTAGTATTATCTCGATGAATGCTAGGGAACGTCGGGAAATTATTGATGAGTTGGCTGGGGTGGCGGCGTACGATCGCAAGATTATCCAGGCGAAGAAAACTCTGGATGAGGTGAAGGAGAAGGAAGATAGTTGTCGGATTATTGAGACGGAATTAACAGCACAGCGCGATCGCTTGTCTCAAGATCGGGCTAAGGCGGAAAAATATCAGAAATTGCGTACGGAATTTCTCTCTAAGCAATCTTGGGAAGCGGTTTTATCTTGGCGATCGCTCCAAGCACAGCAAGAAAAGTTGATTGGGGAAATTCAAGCAGGCGATCGCTCTTTTAGTGAATTAACTACGCAACTGACTACCCTTAATGGGGAAATTGCCCAGAAAACGGCGGAATTAGCAGAACTTAATGCCCATGTGAAGGCCTTGGGTGAAGAGGAATTGTTGGCGGTACAAGCTACTCTGGCGACTCAGGAGGCGGAACGCAAGCAACTCCAGCGCCGACAAACAGAGTTACAATCGGCTATTCAAGAAACTGTACAGCGGTTGACGCAAACTCAGCAGGAAATTCAACAGCATCAGCATTCTTTGACAGAAATTGCTCAAACACAGGTTGTAGAACAGCAATCCATTGTCTACTGTCAGCAACAAAGGGATGAAGCCCAACAAGCTTTAGATGCTTCGCGGGAAGCAGCAGCAGCCATCGCTTCGGCTTCGGAAGCTTGGGTACAGCAACAAACGGCTTTTAATCGCCAAATTGAATCTTTGCTGCAAACTCTGGAACCGCAACGTACTGAACAAGCCCAACTCACAGAACGTAATCATCAGTTACAACAACTGATTACAGAACAAACTCAGCTAATTGCTACTTTGTCACCGGAATTAGCCGAGAAACAAGCTGAATGTAGTCGCGTGGAAGCTGAATTTAACGCCTCTAGTGAACCCATCCAAAATTTAGCCGAAAATCTTTCAGCCACAGATCAAGAACTGCAAATCCAACAGGAAACCCAAAAGCGTCTGTTGCAGGAACAACGGGAAAAACAACGCCAGTTGGATAAATTAGAAGCCCAAGCCCAAGCCCAGCAGGAGGTACAGGGAACCCAAGCTAGTAAGGTGATTTTACAATCGGGATTGCCTGGGCTTTGTGGTTTAGTTGTACAGTTAGGAACAGTGGAACCCCGCTATCAGTTAGCTTTGGAAATTGCGGCTGGTGGGCGATTAGGGCATATTGTGGTGGAAGATGACAGTGTAGCCGCAACCGGGATTGAATTACTCAAACAAAAACGTGCTGGTAGGGCAACTTTTTTACCCTTAACTAAAATTCGCGCACCCAAGTTTACCCAAGATGCGACGCTGCGTTATGCCAACGGCTTTGTTAACTATGCTGTGAATTTAATTGAGTGCGATCGCCGTTATCAAGATGTGTTTAGTTATGTGTTCGGTAATACAGTTGTATTTACTAATATTCAGCAGGCGCGGCAAAATATCGGTTTATATCGCATTGTTACCTTAGACGGCGAATTGTTGGAAACTAGCGGGGCCATGACTGGCGGTAGTACTAACCAGCGTTCGTCGTTGCGGTTTGGTAAGGGGGAAGCCGGGGAATCCCAGGAAGTAGCCGGGTTGAAAAGTCGCTTGGTGGATATTGAACGCATTTTAGAACGTTGCACCGAAGCGATCGCCTCTTTAGCAGCCAGAACTAAAGAAAATACCCAAGCACTCACAGAAGCTAGACAGGCGCGGCGAGAACAGCAATTGCAATTAGAACAGTTGCAAAAAGAAATTAAGGGTTTGACGACGCAATTAGAAAACACGCGATCGCAACTTGCCCAAAACAGTGAAAAATTCACCACAGCCCAATCCCGGTTAGAAGTTTTGGATCGGGAATTACCAGGACAAGAGAGTGAATTGCAACAATTGCGACAAGCTTTAGCAGAGTTAGAAGCCTCCCAAACTCCTAGTGAATGGCAACAAATCCAAGCAACCATTAAAATTCAAGAGCAACAATTACAACAAAAAGAAGGCGGATTACGAGATGCCGAGCAAAGATTAAAAAATTTAGAAAATCAGCAACAGCGATTACAAGAACGCAGCCAAGAAGCGGAACAAAAAATTATTCAATATCAACAGGGGCAAGAAAGCCAACAAAATCAACTAAATTCACTCAGCAATCAGGAAGGTAGCCTCAGCACTCAAATCACCGAAATTAAAGCGAATTTGAGTCAAATGGAACAGAATTTAGGTGCAGAAAAACAAAAACGTGACGCTACAGAACAAGAAGTGAGATCGCAACTTCTCCGTCAGCAACAATTGGAATGGGAAATCCAAAAACTCCAAGAAACTCAACAAAAGCGGCGGGAAGATTTGGCAGGATTGCAAAACCAATTACGGGAAACTGGGGCCGAATTGCCCAATCCTTTACCAGAAGTGCCAGATCAAGTAGATTTAGAAGAATTGCAAAAAGAACTGCGAAACCTCAGCAAACGCTTACAGGCAATGGAACCTGTGAATATGTTGGCTTTGGAAGAATACGAACGCACTCAAAACCGCCTCCAGGAACTGACGCAAAAGCTAGAAACCTTAGAAGCAGAACGCACCGAATTACTATTACGCATTGAAAACTTTACGACTTTGCGACAACTGGCATTTAAAGAAGCCTTCGATGCAGTTAATGAAAACTTTCAATCTATTTTTGCCACCCTTTCCGACGGTGACGGCTATTTGCAACTAGAAGATCCCGAAGATCCCTTTAGTAGTGGATTGAATTTAGTCGCCCACCCCAAAGGTAAACCTGTACAACGTCTAGCTTCCATGTCTGGGGGCGAAAAATCCCTCACAGCCTTGAGTTTTATCTTTGCTCTACAACGTTATCGTCCCTCGCCATTTTATGCCTTTGACGAAGTTGATATGTTTTTAGATGGGGCAAACGTAGAACGATTAGCTAAAATGATTAAACAACAGGCACAACAAGCGCAATTTATAGTTGTGAGTTTGCGTCGTCCGATGATAGAATCAGCCGAACGCACCATTGGCGTTACTCAAGCAAGAGGAGCTTACACCCAAGTTTTGGGTATTAAATTACAATCATCCAATACATCTGCTTGAGATTTTGTTAATAATAGTGTATAGATAAACCGGATTCGAGATCAGGACTCGGTATAGAATGACCTCTGAACAGATAATTAGGCGTTCCGACATATTGAACACCCAGGTGATTACCCGCGACAACGGCAAGCGGCTAGGCGTCGTCAATCAAGTTTGGGTTGATATTGATCAAAGAGAGGTTGTGGCTCTTGGTTTGCGAGACAGCCTGATCTCCATTTCGGGACTGCCGCGCTATATGTACCTCAACACCATTAACCAAATTGGTGATGTAGTTTTAGTTGACAACGAAGATGCCATCGAAGACATCGAAGTTGAAACCTTAAGTAACCTGATTAACTGGGAAGTAATTACAGAAACAGGTGAAGTTTTAGGCAGGGTGCGTGGCTTCAGGTTTGATGGCGAAACAGGTAAAATTCAGTCCATCGTCATTGCTGCTTTAGGGTTACCCCAAATTCCCGATCAATTTTTGAGTACATACGAGTTCTCCGTTGATGAAATCGTCAGCACAGGCCCCAGCCGGCTGATTGTATTTGAAGGAGCCGAGGAACGAGTTAACCAGTTAACAGTTGGCGTACTAGAACGCTTGGGTATCGGTAAAGCCCCGTGGGAACGAGATGCAGAAGAAGAATACGGCTATTCTGCGCCTCGCACAGTTTCACCAGCGAACCAGCTACCCAGCGGAGTGCCATTACAACCGCCCAGAGCCAAAGTCCGCGCTCCTCAACCTGTAGTAGAGGAAGAATGGACTGAAGACTATGTGGAAGAAGAATTGCCCCGGCGTGAAGTAATGCGGGCTAGGCAATACGAATCCATTCAATATGCAGAAGACGAGGAAGAAGACAACTGGAGTGAAGCAACTGGTAGGGATAGATATCAAGAACCACCCAGATATGATCCCCAGCCCTACGGCAAGCCTTATGCTGACGAGTATGATGATTACGACGATGTAGAAGGCGATGCTTGGGACGATGCACCACCACAGCCCGTGAATATTCCCAAAAAAGTCAAAGAAAGACAACCAGAATACGAAGAAGAAGGCGGATATTAATTTAATTCGTAATAGAGCCTCCGGCACGCTAACGCGGTAAGCGTTCGCGAAGCGTCTCCGCTAGGAGAAGCTATGCCCGCTAGGGCTGTACGTAATTCGTAATTGTTAGTTTGGTTAAAATTGCTACTTTCAGCCCTTGCCTCGTTGACCACGGGGTGGGGGCATTTTAAATAAATGTAGCATGGGTTAGCGTAGCGTAACCCATGCTGGTAATGACTTTTCACGGGATGCCGTCTGCTAAAGCAGTGAATATAGCATTAAAATTTCTAACACTCCAAAACTGAAGTATCACTAGTGGCGATACCATTACAAACTAAGCGGTTTTTTGATAGAGACTGCATCGGTAAATAGCAGAGGTTAGAGCAATGGATGAGCGTCATCGTTACTTACAAATCGCTCTCATTCTTGTCGGAATTGCCTTTTTACTTATCTATCCGCTGA
>JAKOMP010000175.1 GCA_022241785.1 Cyanocohniella sp. LLY
ACATATCTACTTCACGCTTGCGTCCACCTGGTTTGGCTTCTGGAATCAGGTCACTGAGAAATTCATATTGGGCGCGGRTCAGGTTGCTGGGGTATGCTTTACTCATGTTACTCTCTCGGTGCTGTCTATTATCTATTCACAGCTTATACTGAGAGAGCTTTTTTACATCCTTTCCGACTTTTCAAACATCCTCTAAAATTATAGATTAAATAGCTGAATAATTTTTCTGGCTTTGAGTAGTTACACTTTTAATTAGAGATTGCCACCTCAGCCACAATCGCGTATACCTTTGCTGATCATTCGTAGTCCACTCATCCAGAGTTCTGAAGACTCTAAGTTTTTTGTTAACAGTTACAAATAAAGGCGATCGCTTATTATCTTGCTCATCACAAATAAAAGACAAATTATTGCGTCTACGGTATTAAGAGCAAGCACACGTTGTATAGTATCAAACTGGCTGCACCAACCTCAGCCACAATCGCGTGTTCCTCTGCTGATCATTCGTAGTCCTTACTGCCAGAGATATCGCTTTCTTAGAACCAACCACAATTGCCAACTTCCTGGCACGGGTTAGCCCAGTGTAGAACAAGTTCCGCGACAGCATGATGTAGTGCTGCATATATAGTGGCATGATCACGACCGGATACTCACTCCCCTGCGACTTATGAATTGAGACAGCGAACGCCAGCGTAATTTCATTGAGGTCAGCATAGTCATACACCACAGGACGACCACCGTAATCTACCTCCACCTCCTGTTCTTCGGTATCAATACCAGAGATAGTCCCCAAATCCCCATTGAAGACTTCCCGGTTGTAATCATTCATCTGCTGAATCACCCTATCGCCCACCCGAAGAATCATCCCACCCCGGTTAATTTCGGTTTTCTCCGGTGCAGGTGGATTAATTAGTTGTTGCAACACCGCATTTAGATTGCGAGTACCCACCAATCCCCGCGACATTGGAGAAAGCACTTGCACATCAGTAGCGGGATTAAAGCCCAGCCGGGGGATAAATTCACTTACCAACTCGCAGATTGCCTGTACCCCATGCTCTGGTTGATGACCTCCACCATGCCACAGACAATGTTTCTCAGAAGAGGGATAACTTTGTTTAAAATATTTCGCCAACGACATCCATATTTCGTCATACCCCCAAGTTGAGTAGAGGCTTAAGTTTTCTGTACAGGAAATTTTTACCTTGAAGCCAAGGCTTTTTCATACATGTTATGGGAACCACAAGATAAGACCCTGACTCCCTTTGAGAATATAAATTTTGCCCTGTGGTTGAAAAATTATCATCACTGTGTTCTTTACTGAAAGCGACTCTAATTTCAGAGGCAAATTCTGAAAACCCTAGCTGTTCTGCCATACTCGCCATCATTGCAACTTCATGGGAGGAGTACTTTAGATACTTAGATTCACTACACTCCTCTAGTTCGTTGACTAAACGAATCAGTACCACATCCTTATCAAGGTTATCCAAGATAGAAAACTGCTCATGCACTCTAGCTAATGTTGTATGGTCCCACTTTAGCAGTGTGTACTGATGAATATACTCTTCAATTTTTGCTCCAAAAGCAAGATAAATCCTTTGCCTTAAATGTTGTGACTTAATGCTACTCAAGTTTCCTTGAGCATATATCGCATGTAATAGCCCTGTACAAACTAAATCCACTGGAGCTTTCAAATCAATCAAAATACTAGCTGTGCCTACTAGGTGAGAAATAAATGTCTTCCCAGAGGGTCTAAACCATCCGCTAAAAGCCTCTATTGTCAGGGTATATGCTTTAGATATAAGGTATATGTCCTCAGTTTTGTAGCCTAGCTTATTCGCTTGAGCATACAGTTGAATGTTCGTTTGGGCGCACAAATGCATAATTTTAGTGCAACAATAATTTTGTCTTTTCAACAATCGATCAGATCGATATCGTAAATAGTAGCAAATGGCTATCAAACAAGATACCTGTATGCATCAAACATTAGATAAAGGAACTTCGGCATCAATACTTCTATGCTA
Source organism: Cyanocohniella sp. LLY (assembly GCA_022241785.1). GTDB lineage: Bacteria > Cyanobacteriota > Cyanobacteriia > Cyanobacteriales > Nostocaceae > Cyanocohniella. The sequence continues at coordinate 2,019 of JAKOMP010000175.1, forward strand.
TACAAGAAAGTTGCATTAGTCATCAGTTTCCAACTCCAACAAACTCAACACTTTCTCCTCCAACTGGGTCAAATAAGCCCGATTGAGCTTCCCTAGCGACTCCAAAAACCTCTGCACCGACTCCTCCAACGCAGGGGAATACACACGACTTATGCGATCGCACACCTCCCGCATCTGCTCACAATCCCCAGGTAGATAGTCGTAAGATTTGAGATGCTTCAGCCCAACTGTCAGTTCTCCATTCCATATTTTCACGGTGCAACTGTAATCGTGAACTCCCGTGACTATGCACCAGCAACCGCCTTTGCCACGTAGGTCAGGATTGTCCTTAGCTAGAATCTGGCATACTTCACCAATCTGATAGGTATTGGGGACTTTAGTTTTTTCCATAATGCGCTGAACTACGTCTTTCACAACCCTACCACTTGGCACTTTTCCACCAGCTTCTTCTACAGCCTGTTGCCATACCTCTTGCTGCTGCTGGGGTTCGAGCTTTGTGAGGGGACGGACTTGACGCTCATTCGTTGGCAGAATTTGGGAACCATTGGTTCCCATTTCATTTGATATTTCGTTTTGGGAAGCATTGGTTCCCATGATGTTGTCAACTACTAATGAACCCGCTATTAAATAATTCACATGGCGGTGAGTATATCCAAATCTATCACGGCAGTATTCTTCAAAGGTTTTGTGAGTCGAACGATATAACCTACGGTCACGTAATTCCATCAACGCCTTCCCCGCTTCATAGAATGCCCGTTCCACCTTATGCTCTAAATACAGGCGATCGCGTTCTTCTTCCTCTGTTAATTCTGGAACTTCAACAGCAGACACATCGATAGTCACCAAATCCTGATTGTCCTGGGATAATAAATCTGGAGATGGAGAGGTGTCTTTTTTACGCTTTGGAGGTGGTTTGCTCATAATGCCACCTTTTTAATTCAATGGTGTTGGCTCAAAGTCCATGAAAAGCAAATTCTGTGTTTTATGGATAGTTGAATCAGTTCTTGAAGACATTAAACATTCCTGAAAAAAGAATCTTAAGCCCTGATGTTGTCTGGGTAAAACTCTAATTTTCGGAGATGTATATTAAGAACAAAATAAGAAAATCAACTGCTTGAGAGTCAAGCATTATTAAAATCTTTCGTTAAATTAACTCCAGGAATCTGCTTAATCCATTCACCCAAATATTCTGTTAAATCCAGCCCTACGGCATTGGCAGCCCTAATGAGTGTATCTAAAGGTACACCCTTGGTGTCCTCATTCTCAATTCTGTTAAAGTTTGCCCCACTCATTCCGGCGTAATCACCAGCCACGGTTAAACTCAAACCCGCAGCCTCTCTTGCCTTTTTTAAAGCAGTTCCGATACCAGTTAACTCTACTTCAATAATTATTTTCATTAAGTCCATAGTCATACGCCTCCAAAGAATTATCTCTAATTTAAACCATTACGTATTGCTTGACAAGTATTACGTAATGCGTAATGATATATGTATTAAGAAAGCGCCCCCGACTACCAATCTGAAGCGCTTTCCGTCCCGTTAGGAACTTAATCAATTATGACTTACCTCATCTACAGCCAACAACAGCTGCAACTGAAATCCATTGCACGGCTCAAGCAAATCTACGCTGAAATCGGTTGCACAGTTGAAGTACAAGACAAACGCTGCAAGGATGCTTGGATCAACGCCATCCTCACCCACCAATCCACCCAACTGCAAAAGATTGACGAGCAAACCAAAGCCCAAGCTGAACTCGATCAATACATCAGCGACCAAGCCCAAGCAATTGCCCCAGAGGAACTGACAACTGTAGAAATTAACTTCTACCACCATGAAGTCTACGCTGGTCAACGGCTCATCGCTTACATCACCTATGATCCCAACGATTTTGACCTTCAGCCTTGGGTAGTGATGGTGAACGGCGAAGAGAAATTCCGTGCTAATACTTGGGCAATATGCTATCGCTTCATCCAATGGCATCACAAGGACGGCACATTACCAGTGGAAGAAGCAGGGGTGCAGAGTGCAGGGGGCAGAGGAGAAACTTCTCCCTATATCCCCGCTCCCTCTTCTACAGGTAACGAAATCATGGCTGTGATTTTCACAGAGTGCGAGAAATACGGGTTGGAACTACTGGATGATGGCGTTTACCGCAATGACGTAAAACTGGGTGAAGTCGGTTGCACTGATGGCCATTGGTGGGCAATACGCACTGGAGGAAATCAGGAGCGTGTAATTTGCGACTGTGCAATGGATGCTGTGTGGTGGCTATCAATAACCGAGACTTCATCCACAACAAATAAATATTTACAAAACCGACCCCTGGAACAACTGACTTCGGCTGAATTGGAACAGTTGTTTGCAACAGCAGTTTAAGGGTTTAGGGGTGTAAGGGTGTGGGGTGTAGGGAAGAAGTTTGTACTACTAATTCACTCTTAACTTCAAAATCAATTCGTAAGAATACAGCACCCAGAAGTCAGAATTAATCCTGAATCCTGAATCCTTACATCAATTCTTTCCCTTACACCCTTATACCCCTACCCCCTTACACCCCTATTTTTCCCTATCTCTTCATTCACCGAATACAACTATGCAACCCACAATATCAATCCCTCAAAACTGGGAGTACCCCAGATTAATGCTAGGGCAACGCACAAAGCAAGGGTTAATTATCGGCATTGAATACAACCCTGCTGGCACATTATTAGCCCACGAGTACGGTAATTCTTGGCGCTATACCGTAATGCCGGACAAGAACTCTGGAGAAGTCAGACATTATTCCGACGACCAAATCCAAACGCTTTCTCTTGCAGAGATACAACAGCAATTACAAGCTGAGATTGAAGAACATCAACAACATATCAAAGCACTTCAACAGCAATTAATAACTATCACTGGAGATAGAAACAATGGCTAGACAAAAGGGAAAATATTTCGGTTTAAATGCTGCTAATTTGTTGCATTCTCTCCGCTGTCGTGGTGGTTCTGCACCTCTGCATACTATTAAGTTCTCTAACGTTGCTATTCAATCGTTGTTGGATCAAAAACTAGTGAAATTGCAAAACACTGGCTGCGGGTTTGTGTTGGAGATTAACGAAGAAAAGTAGTTATCACTAGGAGGATTTCATGCCTGAAGTAAACCTAATTGAATTAGTTAGCTGTACTCAATACCTGATATCTCAAATTGCTCAACATCCAGACTTACTAAAGCTGGAATACTACCCAGATTTAACCATTGGTGATGCACAAAGTGCGCTTTCTTATTTGAAATATGAACTAGAAAACCGTCAACAAATTTCAAGGTTATCAGAGAACAATCAAAATGATGAACACTGAAATCCAACTGGGTCTTTGTAATCCTCCTGAACCAGTTTATTTGTACGTCAAAAATGGTGAGGTAAGTGGTGAATCTTTCCTTTGGTATCACTACGACATCGATAAAGATAAAACCATCCCTGTACAACAAAAGGGGCTAACTGGTTATCTTTCAGAATTGCGATTGACGGCTAAAGAATACAAAGGAAAGGAAAATCTAAAACTAGATATCGTTGTTGCCTCTGACGAGGTTTACATTATCAGGACTGGCATAGAAACTGTTTTCGCTAAAACTTTTTTATTATCAGCTTCACAAGTTTATGATTTTTGTAAGCCCCTGATTATCGCAGTCACGAGCGGCGACGAAAACACAGTATTTTGTCGATTATACGATGCCTCTACAAAAGTAATAATTCGCAGAGAATGGAATCCCAATGCAGATTGGGGATCAATCATTGCTGAAATACAATCTCGGTTGTGTGGGGCATCTTCATCTGTTCCATTAATGGCAGAACAACAAACACATCCCCAAGATTTGAGGATAAAGCAGATTCGGACATTGCTTGATTATCCTTTGGATTTAGTCAAGGAATGGTTAGGATTCCAAGATGCCCGTAGTCCAAGTCAATTGCCTATCAGCAAGATAAATAATTTGGTAAAAAATATGTGCCTTGCTTGGGCTGCTGACAAGTTTGATCATTTCCCTGATGCTGAACATTCATTTCAACAGCAAGTAGTCGATGCAGTTGCTAATGGTGCTGATGAATTAACCGCAATCAAAACATGGATGCAGCAGGTACAAACAACAAAAGTAGAGGCATCATTATGAATTGTGTGATCGCTACTCTAGAACGATGCTGGTTTCTTTCACCTCCTTGGGGGAAAAACATTCCACCTGTTGAAGTCAATTTACTGGAGCGAGTTTACCTCAAAAACATGAGAGCCTTTGGTTACTGCTGCGGTGTTCATTGGCAATACGATAGATGGATCTATGCGATTGCCTGTGATAACGAAATTCTAAACGCTACGCAACATCAAATCATTGGTACTGGTCGGTTACAGGCTACCACTGTGAAAAAACCGACTTTCGTGCTGGGCGATCGCGTGATGTTGCGTTTTCATGATCATGCGACAAACCAGCGATTAGTTTGGGGGATTCGGCTACTCAATGGGTCTTGGTTTTATGTTGTGGAAATGGGATCGCCTGTTTTAACTCAAACACCAGATAAGGTAAACCGATTTTCATTTGTCAAGGAATCAGATTTAGTTCGCGTGAATGTCTGAGTGTTTTTCAGTAATTAACGATTGGAAAAATAATCAAATAAATTAATCATGTTGACACACTTTTGGCGCGACTCAGAAATTAATCAAATGCCCCAGGACGGGAAGATAGGAAAATACAGCGTACCCAAGGGCTATGTGAATGCAACTCAAATGTGCCATGCAAAT
>JAKOMP010000176.1 GCA_022241785.1 Cyanocohniella sp. LLY
ATGCTTGTCGCATTCGTTCTTTCCATAGTCCTCAGAACTTCTCTATTTTAAGACGTATTGCTCTTAACGCTCTCAACCTTGAACAGTCCTACAAACGTAGTCTCCGTCAAAAAATGAAACGCACCGCTATGGATAACAATTATATGATTCAAGTTCTTAGTTCTTGTTTCATTACCAATACATTAGATTCTTCTGATTCCTTGTGTCAAGCCTGATTGAGATGCTCTTACCCTGGGTTCAAAAGAAGTTCTACAGACTTGGTATCCATATTCCCAACTAGACATGGATGAGGAAAAACGCCAAATCAAGCGTAATAAGTTTGGCGGATTTAAATATGTTTATGATGCTCACACAATGAAAATGATGAAGCGCTTTTTTGAAGCAGAGATTCAGCAGCACTTTCCAAATGCCAAAATCTTATATTGGACTTAGTTAACTCCTGTATTTTCTTGATTTGGATATCAGTGGCAGAAGAAACATTTGGCTGATTATCAAACTCTGTTAGCTTTTAGAAAAGAAATGGTAGTTTCCCAATTAACTGTTTGATTTAACAAGTGTTGAGTAAACACCATTTTAATATTTTCCAATTCTCCTCTAGTTAAATTTTTAGAGAGGCGTTCTGCATAACTTGACTTATTACTACTAGGAGTAAACAAACGCTGCAAAAAAGCATTAGTGATAAGCATTTGTGTCACATTCTGCTCAGTTTTCATTTCTATTTCCCACCCTGCCGCCTCGAAAACATCACGTAAATCATCAGTATCCCAGTTAAACATTGGATCTAAACGATCCGCATATATTGCTTCTTCAGCTAAGATTAATTTTTGGTACAACTGGGGATCTAACCAATCTGGTTCGAGCAAGCGATAAAACCTTTGGGTATAACGTTGCACTGTTTCTGCTAGAACAAGTTTTCCTGTCTGGGGTATTAATGTTGCTAAATTTTGAGCGACATTAACTTTATCAGATTCAGACATGAGAGCGTTTCGTCCCATAATGCAATCAAATTGCAAATTTGGTGCTTGCTCTGCTAATACCTCTACTACTTTAGAGATTGGAGTAGTTAAAATTACAGGGCGCATCAATTCTTTCAGTGCTGCTGCTTGTTCTTGTAAAGCGTTAGCATCCGTAATATTGCGAACACAAGCATAAACTCCACCTTCAGGAACTTGTCTAATTACTTCCCAAGTTAGTAAACCACTTCCAGCGTTTAAATCTAACACCACATGGTGACGCTGTAATTGTGCTAAATCTATCAGGCGATCGCGTATTGCTGCTAATTGTGTACCTACCTGAGAAAGCGAGCGTTGCAGCCAACGTTCACTAGTTCTGTCAGTAGTGCCGTAGGTAGATATTTCTAACGGAGCAATTGCGCTTCCTTCTACTAATGCAGCCAGTTGAGCTTCTCGGCGGCGCAAAACTTGGGTACTAATTTCTCGTTCTCGACCTTGGGTTGATGGTTGGTAAAATATTTGTCCTTGAAGGCTTGAGGGGAGATACTGTTGTGCTACCCAATGATCACGATAAGCATGAGGATAAAGATAACCTGCTCCATGTCCAAAACCTTTCTTGTCCCGATTCGCATCTTTTAAATGATTGGGTACTTCTGCCTCTTTTTCCTGCTCAAGTGCTGCTAACGCATCAAAAAATCCCATGATGCTGTTTGACTTGGGTGCAGTGGCTAAATACAGTGTTGCTTGTGCTAAATGATAACGGCCTTCGGGCATTCCTACTCGATCAAAAGCTTCATTGCAAGCATTGACTACTACAACAGCATTCGGGTCAGCTAATCCTACATCTTCGCTAGCAAGAATTAACATCCGTCGGAAAATAAAACGTGGGTCTTCCCCTGCATAAACCATTTTCGCCAACCAGTATAAGGCGGCATCTGGATCTGACCCACGTAGACTTTTAATGAAGGCGCTAATGGTATCAAAGTGGACATCGCCTTCTTTGTCGTATAAAACGGCACGCTGCTGAATTGACTCTTCTGCAACCGCTAAAGTGATGTGAATTTTTCCAGTTTCATCAGGTGTTGTTGTTTCTACTGCTAATTCCAAAGCATTCAGTAATGAACGAGCATCACCGTTGGCAACACTGACCAAATGTTGTAATGTTTTATCATCAATTTGTACTTTTAACTGACCGTAACCTCGCTCGTTATCAGTTAAAGTTTGCTCAACAATTTTGTATAAATCTTGGTCATTGAGTTGTTTGAGTTGAAAAATCCTTGAGCGGCTAACTAATGCTTTATTGACTTCAAAGTAAGGATTTTCTGTCGTCGCACCAATAAGAATGACTGTTCCGTTTTCTACCCAAGGTAACAAAGCGTCTTGCTGAGACTTATTGAAACGGTGGACTTCATCAACAAACAAAATCGTCCGTTGGTTCTGATATTTCCGTTGTTCTTGTGCTGCGTCAATAGCCGCTCTAATTTCCTTAACCCCTGAAAGGACAGCATTGATTGCTATGAAATGAGCGCGAGTTGTATTAGCTATCACACGTGCTAGAGTCGTTTTACCTGTTCCTGGTGGTCCGTAGAAGATTAGTGACGATAGCTGATCTAAACTAATTGCACGACGTAAAAGCCTGCCTGGGCCAATAATATGGTCTTGACCAACAAATTCATCCAACGTCCGCGGACGCATCCGAGCCGCAAGTGGAGCTTCTGTCTCAGTTAATTTGGTTAGATGTTGGTCAAACAAGTCCATAACTTTAGCAGCATTTGTAAGCTAGGTTCACCAATTAGTGGTAATTTGTTTACTGATGGAATAGTTCTAGCTTAACTCCCTATCATTCCTCACTTTTGCTCTAACACTGTAAAGCGCAAATCTTGCCAATATTTTGGTGTAACTTCCTGCCCTTGGGAATCAATACCTTCTTTCAAAAGTGCTTCTAATTTTGCTTGTGCCTTGCGTTTTTGGTCTTGTTTAACCAAATCCAAAAAATATTCGCCAATGCTGCTATAGGCACCTGTTATCACTTGTGCCTCTAAATAAACACGTACCTCATCAGGTATATCAATACTGATATTCATCAGCGCTCTTACATAACTACTTTCATTATTATTTTAGCTGACACATCATTCAAGTGAAAAGTCCGGCTGTTAAAGTAAGCTTTAGTTTAATATTTTTACATAGGTTGTTTGTAGAAAGTAGTAATTTATGTCAGGAACACAAGAACAAGAAATCAGGGATTTACGGGCATTAAATTTAACACCAAAACAAATAGCTCGAAAACTAGGTATTCAAGTATCACAAGTGAATGCAGCGATTCAAAATCAAGCACAGCAAACCACATTAGATAGATTAGCTTCAGGAGAACTAGACCCCGTATATCAATGTTTAGCAAGCGAGAGTCTAATCCAATTGTTACCGACAATCCCACCAGAAAACATCATCAAAAATTTGCTGGCAAAAATCATACCTGTAAAAAATAATGATGATGATATTGATCGCGGTTTAGGATTGGTAGTTATTGCAAGAGTTGCTCGATACAATCAAATCACGGTCTGTAGTTATCTTTTAGATATATGGTGCTTAGGCATTAAAGATACCATACCACCACGTACAATAGACAAGATAAAATTTAAAGAATTTACAGAAGCACTGTTCGAGCCATTTGGCGGAAAACCGCAAGAGGTTCCCCTTGAAGTTGCCCAAGGGATGATATTTAGTGCTTGCGAATACGCAGAAAGCTTGGGGTTTCAACCACACAAAGACTTTGAAAAATCGCGTTCGCACATCGGAGAATGGGATGGGAAAATACGTATTGAATGTGGTCGTAATGGCAAACCATTCTATGTCAGTGGCCCTCACGATAATCCACAAAAAATTATGGAAACATTAAAGAGAAGCAGAGGTGAAGGTAATTTTGATTTTATGATTGGGAGCGCTCCCTATTAAAGATGAGTTTTGGTAAATGCATTCAACTAGCGTTTACCTTTGGGGAGCAACTTCGAGTCCCAGGTGTAAAGTCCTATTTGTTCAGGCACTCTTGAGAATCGTCCTGTACGATGTCCTCGTGATAATTCTTTCACTACCTTGGACTTGATGTGATTAAATTCTTGACCATCAAGTTCTCCGCACAGTCCATTAATTACTTCAGCTATAGTAAATATTTTACCTGGATTTTTTTCCAGTAAAGAGCTAATGGCATCAATCAGAACTTGTCCAGAAAATTCTCCAATCATGGGGATGAGATTGGTTTTTGCTACTGGTGAAAGTTTTCTATTTTTGCTCTGCTTAGAAGAACTACGACCATTGGAATTGAGTAGTTTCAAATCCAGTGTGTAACACCCAGGTTCGTCTGGAATTAGTGACCATCTACCGCTTTCTTTGCCATGAGTCAATGATGAATGAACTCTACCTTTTACTACTTTCAAAACTTCTGGCTCTAAATCACCATAGAGCGATCGCATGATCAAACTTATGTGACAGACACTTCCAGCATATTTCTGCAATACCTTGAGAATTGCTTCAGTGCGGTTTAGAGATTGGTATTGCGGTAGCATTGGAATTTCTGACCAAGAGAGCGATTTCTCTGGAGATTCTTCTGGTGTCTTCGTGTCCGTAGATATTGACTCTGATGAATCGTCCTCTTGTTGTGATTCTGAAGTTTTTGGCACAAAATCAATGAGCTCTACCAATTCAACTGGTTGTTTAATAATGCGATCACTATTTCCTTCGGGTACAGATGTAACTACCTCTTGCTTTGCAAAAGACGACGAATTTTCTGTTGCAGACAGTTGAGAACTAACAGGCTCTACTAAGTTAACTTTTGGCTCTGGGGTGAAATCATTATCCTCCAAGGGCAAGTTTTCTAAATTAGAAGCGGCTGGCTTATTCATCACCTCCAGAGTTGGCAGGTTGCCGTTATCAGACCAAACAGATAATAATGCTTCTACATGATTGAGATTTGCTAAGGCTTCGGTGTATAACTTTTCGTACTTCTCCACAATAGGAGCATAATATTCTCGTAATTTTAACAGTGGATTAATAAAGGTATCAGGAGCAGAGGGTAATTGTGGTTGATCGTCCATTAACTTTTATTTTCACCATCCTTTCAATTTTCGCTTGATTTGTGCAACTTCACAATAATTTGGTATTAGTTATAGAATGTAGTCAAAAAATTTAACAGGCACCACAAGAGTCCAAATTTTGGTGATTCAAGAAGCTAAATATGGTCTGATTTGTTCTTGTTGAGAGTGCAGAATTTTCATCGCCTGTTGTTGAATATACCTGACCAAAACTAGGGTGTAGGGGGTAGGGGGTAGGGGGTAGGGGGTAGGGAGAAAAGAAAAATCGTGTTGTAGAGGTACATTCTACCCCCGAAACAAAGGGGTACAAGCCCCTACTGATATTTCCCTACACCCCACACCCTGCACCCCACACCCTTCTTGTTGACTCGTGATGGAGCAAGATTCAGCCTTTCTCCAATTTGCTTCATAGTGAGCTTGCGATTACCTTCCGCACTGTATTCTGCACAATCACTCCTCAACCCAAACCGCAGCGTTAGCACTTGTTGTTGGATTGGGGAGAGTGATCCTAACCAATTGTCAAAATCTTGTTGAAAAAATTCCTGAATCAGAAGCTCATCTGGAGAGGGGTTTTCGTCAGGCAAAATTTCTTGAAATTCTGTATCTCGCTCCTCCCCAATTCGCACATCCAAAGAAACAAGTGGGCGAAATGCACCTAAATATTCCCAAATCTGATTTGGCTGTGTACCCAAAGCTTGAGCTATTTCCGCGATTGTGGCACTGCGACCATGTGTTGTGGCCATTTCACGCTGTATTTTTTTAATTTGCAGCAGTTTATCGGTTAAATGCAATGGTAGACGAACTGTACGAGATTTTTCGGCAACTGCTCCCATGATTGCTTGTCGAATCCACCAATAGGCGCAGGTAGAAAATCTATAACCTCGATTGGGGTCAAATTTTTCTACGGCTTTGTGTAAACCTATCGCACCTTCTTGAATTAAGTCCAAAAATTCCAAATTACACCACTTGTACTTTTTGGCTATCGCTACCACCAAGCGTAAATTCGCTGTAATCATTTTTTGTTTAGCTTGCTGACCTTGGCGAAGGATGTTGGTTAACTGAGTTTCACTTTTTTCAACATCAGCAGCTAATTCAACCAAAGTCGGCTCTCGATGTAGTTGTTGAGTGAGTTCAGCTTTTCGTTGCTCAATCACCATCATCTGCTGCACCTGCCTACTGCAAGCAATTTCTTGCTCTGGAGTCAGCATGGGGTAACGACCAATTTCTTGCAGGTAGACGTGAAGTGGATCAGAACTGTGGCTGGACATAATTTTGGAAAATTTATCCTTGAACACTTGATATCTCAAGTATCGAAAATCATATCACCTAACTCTCATCACTCTGATAAGTCATTGCTCTAGGTTTACGTTTGTTAAGAGGCACTGGCGATTTTTTGGGAGCTTGCGGTGGACGGCATTGCTCACAGTACAACGGACGTGGGCCATAAGTTTCGCGTTCAGTTGGTTGGTCACACTGTTTGCAGATGAATTTGAAGACGCGGGTGTGAATTTCTCGCTTGTGCGCTCTGACTGTGTATTCTCGGACGTATATTTCTTTGCTGGGCATTGAATATAGTAATAGGTTCTTCTTACCAATATAAACGGTACATTCTGATTAACCAGCAGATTTTTCTTGAAAAAACAGCAACAGCTATCCAAAAATATATAGCTCTCCTA
>JAKOMP010000177.1 GCA_022241785.1 Cyanocohniella sp. LLY
TGACGTGGTGCTAAACGATGCTGTGAATGCTTTGTTTGAAGTGATTACGGCGATAGAAGAATACGAAGGAATTACACAAAAGGAGAGGTGTTAAATGGAGCAAGAAATTAAAGAAGCTATTGGTTTGGGTAGTCCCCAACTGCAACCCGAACCGGAGCCAAAACCAGAGCCGCAGCCGGAAGTAACTATTTACGATTTTGCAAAAGTTTTGGCTAAAAACGAACCACCGAAAAACAAATAGGAGCAAGAAAATGACATTAGCTTTAGACAAATCCACCAAAAGCAAAGAATCTAATTTAACGAAAGCCTTGCGAGAGATACACGAACTGCAATCACAGGTTGAGCAACTAAAGCAGCAGCATCAGAATTATGTGCGGTCGCAGCAGAGGTTGATTAGTACTATTGCCGAAATCTGTATTTCTCCGATGCAAGAAGTTGAAGCTTTGCGGATTCTTGTGTGCAAGGGAGAAGTTGAGTGCCGGCGGTACTTGAGATCGCTGCTGGTGAAAAGACGGTTGGCGAGTAAAAAATAAGGAAAAATTATGGAAACTTCAAAAATCAGTATTGCAGTTCCTGACTATTGGAAGCGTCCTAAGTATTCATTGGGACAACGTATCAAACAAGGAATTATTGTTGGCATACAATATCGACTACCTGATGATTCATTAGCCGAATGTAGTGAAGGATATTGGCACTACATTGTACGAGTTAGTGCCACTAGAGCGCCAGTCCAGTAGAAAGTATTGACAAATTAATTAGACTGTGAAGCAGATAAAATGGAAAATTGTTCTGGTGTAGTATGGGACATACGAGCGAGGACATGAAGATTGTGAACAACAGCCATTCTTCGGAGGTCAAAAAGGTTTTTGCGTAGTCCAATATAGCGAGATTGGTCTGTTTGCCACTGACCAATATGAGCTAAACTATGCTCAACACTGACACGTTCACGGAGTTTGGCGCGTCCGGCCACAGTAGTTTGGCGCTCACGCAGTTCCACAAGTAAGGATTCATCAGGATGAATGGAAATACTGCGACTATTCTTGCTAGTCGTACATTGAGAACGGATGGGACAAGCATCACATTCATGTTTAGGAAAGTGGACAATACCCCCTTCATGAAATGGTAAACTGACTCCATTTGGGCAACGAATCAAATGGGTTTCCCAATCAAGAACAAAAGCATTTTTATCAAATAGTTTGCCGTTGCGTACTTTCCATGCCTTGCAAATAATAGCCAGATCAGATGTGCGCTGTTTAACCCAATGGCTGGTTAAATATGCACGGTCAATATGTAATTCTTTAATAGTTACGTGTTGTTGTTTTAAATCTGCTTCAATATCTAAAGTTACTGATGCTTCAGGTGCGTTAGCTCTAGTAACACCAACAGCCCTAATCATTTCTAATTCTAAATCCTTGGCAATATGGCGTTTATAACCATCAAACTTTTGACTACGGCTTTTACGTCCATGTCGCATATCCTCATCTTCAATAGAAATACGTCTGTCTTTGGCAACACCATTACGGACCCTAGCTATCTAATTGGTATTTCAGGGCTTGCAACTCAAGCGCAGTAAGAAGTTCCGTATGTTGATCAACCAAAGCTTGTATTGTAGTAACTGGATTATGATGAAGGCGATGTTTTTGTTGGCGAGGAGCTTCAGAAACAGCTAATTTACGACGTTGAGTTTTATACTCAGTGATAGGTACTTGCTGAATTTGTTCCAGTAATTGTTTTTCACTTTCAGCCAGAAATAGAACTTGATATTGCCCAAAATTACGTAATTCAGCAGTTGATTTGCGCCCACTAATTCGCCGCTGATGGCGACGCAAATGGCTAAACATCGCTTCCATTTTCAGGTTATCTGGTGGCAAGCCAGGGATGTCATAGCAGTGTAATAAATCAGTACCGTATTTATACCACAGTTTTTGTAGCTTTTTCTTCAAGGCAAACTGTGCGGGATTTTGTTGAGGGTCGGGCTGAAATTGCTGTAATAACTCTTCCATTTCGCGCCGAACTTGAAAACTTGTTAAAGGTAATTTTACAGTTTGTGTAACATCGGTCACGCAATCAATGCTCGGACTGGTTTGTTCAGGATAGTGCAAACATTCTGCAATTCGTTGTAACCAATTGTGCGTTTCTTCTAAGTCGGAAGCTACTGAACGATTGCTACTTAAGGCTTGGTCAACCCATACTGACAACACCGACAAATAATCCGTATCAATTTCTCGACATGGTAAACTACGTAGTATCTGTCCAATAGTTTCTAATTGCTGGTAGCCGCTTAAACCGCCCCAGCGAAAAGGTTTGCGACTAGTACGATTGACACAATCCCGAATCGCAGCCCGAATCTGGGATTCGATTGCCATTAACTCTATGTCTCGTGACAAATAAGGAATTCCTGAAAAAAGGGGGTATTGTCTTGCTGCTGTTGGGAGCTTGGGTCTTGGGGTCTTTCTGAACTCTCTGGAACTTTTGGCAGTCCATCTAAATCTGCTTTTAACTGTTGTCGTAGCTTTGTATCTAATGGCAGTATTGCTTCGCTTAAATTACTTAGAAAGTGTGCCTGACAACGTTGATGTGGTGCATTTGGCCAACTTGAATTCATTGCAGCGATGATTGCTGATTCCCCATCTGACAAAGTTGCTAGCACTGTGTACGGTAACTCCTTATATGGTTGCAGCCACTCAATTAACCGTTCTGCTTGTGCCTGTGGCAATTGAACTGCACAGACTGGTGTACCACTTAATACTTCATATAATACGTATAACAAAGTCCCGTGACCCTCTGGCTGTAAGGCATCTATTGCCCAAATCAAGCCACCATGAAGGACGGCTGTAGCAGCTAATTTCTCCTGGGTATGTGCTATTGCTCCACCCAACAGTGCCAGAAATTGACGGTATAACTTACCTACATTACTCTCGTTAATTTCAACACCACGTTGGTTTAATGAGCGTTGAATTTCTACCAACTGTTGATGCTCATGCTCATGTTGCCAACCGATAAATGCCAGCACATCTAATCCGTAAGTGCTTTGAGGTAAACTATATTTTAGTACACCATACGCTAAGTAGTGTTGACCAAAATATTCACATTCAGCGTTAGCACATTCTTTTCCCTTTCCTGCCACAAACACTGCTCCGTTTAGCGTTTGAATCGTTTTCCGCATATGCCAAGATGGAAGGCTAATTAATTTTGTATCGCAATGTATACACGAATTTAGCTCACATTTCACAATTATTCGTTTGGCATCCGGGAAATGTCTTTGTGGGCGGTGGCTAGGTAACTTTACTATCACGGAGGAATGCCTACTGGTAAGTGTTTTTCAGTTTACCTGCAAACAACACCAATTAGATAGCTAGGGATTACGGAGCTTTGGGGAAGCATCTGATTCCTCCTCCACATCTTGTGTCTCAATTTGTCGTGCAGTTGCCAGATTTTTATTGACAAGGCTTGTGGTGAAATCGGACAAATCGGTTTTTTGATTAACCAAAAATTCCACTGAGTTCAACGTTTGTAAAATTGTCGATAGTGCCACATTTCTAGATTCTGGGTCATCCCAATCTAAATCTAGAGCCGCTTTCAGGCTGGTTCTAGCGACAATTTCTGCTCCCACATTTGCCGCAACGCTTTCTAAACTTTCTTGAGTATTTTCAGCGATTATTTCTAATGCTTTTCGCAACGCATGACCTAACAAATTATATGTATCTTCGACTCTTGCTGCACCCCATAATGGACTCGAATCTAGTGCTATTTTTAGGGAACGTGAATTATAACCTCCTCGAATTTTTGCCATTTCAATCGTTTTTTCGATTAACCGTCTGTCAAAAGATTTTGATATTAACAACGCCCTAAATCTTACTAATGTTCCTTTTCCAAATGGGGCTTTTTCACAATCCAGGCAATCCAAAACTATCTGCCATCTTCTATCCATTTCTATGGCTTCTATTGCCTCGTCATCTGACACTCCTGTATATGCTTGAAGAATAATAAATAGTGCCAATTGTGCTGGTGGCACTGGGCATAATCCCACACTACTATCCTTAAACATTGTTGCTAATTCTACCTGAAAATCTGAGTCAAATAGTTCGTGGCGTATCTGCCTCAAAAATACGAACAACTTGGCTTTACGTATACGTTTTACTACTTTTTCTTCTGCAAGTGATAATTCAATGGGAGGATTCCACAATGAGGGACGCATCTTTATACACTCCTGATACTGCGCTTTTCAATATTAGCCTCGGCAAAAACTGTACTTTTTGTCAATTACTTCTACTGGACTGGCGCTCTAGCAAACATCAAGAAGTAGAGGATTTGCAAGAACATGAAATACAGCCACTTCCCACACAAGAACTACGGAAGCTAATCACAACAGAAATTGAGGCTTATCAACGAAAGATAGCGGTACTGACAAAACAGTTGCCGGAAATGTAATCAAGGTAGCAATACCTTTGCCAAAATAAGAGCCTAGATAAATTTTGGCAAAAACGGCAAAACTAAGCATATATAAGCGGTTTGATTAAAATGTGGGGTGGAATCTGAAACCCTTATCCTGCCGTAAATACGTTAAAAAGCCCTTGTGGGAAACCTTAAAGGAATTTTTAGGACTGATTGTTTTTGCCAACCCTCAAAGAAATGGGAGTTAATGGTTAAAGTATCATCATCTAACCCTCGTAAATTGGCAAAGGTATTGAGGTAGGAAACAGGTTTTTTCCCCTGACTGTCTAATCAGTATATATAAGCTTATTCACTAACGATTTTAGTGGGATTCAAGCTTTCAAATTGGTGGTTATATACCAATAAGATAGTCAGGGGTTTTTTCTGATATATCCTCAACCGTTCCGCTTTTGGTTGTGACACATGAATACTTTACCAATACTTGGTTACAGGATTTTTAAAAGAGTGATTTCTAGCCCCAAAAAGAAAAGCGGAAGGAAAAGCGGAACAGTTGAGATTTTGAAGTGTATCAAAGCATTGCCCAATAAGGATTTATTTTTGAAAAAGCTGTGACACTAGAAAAAACTGGGTTCCAAGAAACGGCAGAAAAGTGTCACAACGAAAAAATCAGGGGTTGAACTATTTAGGACATGTCACGGAAAGGTCGTTTTGTGACATGAAGGGCTGCCAGAAAAAAACAGAGGCAATGGCCTCTGTTTGCTGTGTTTGGTCAACTAGTGAAAATTAAGTTCAGGCTGTAGCCCATCGAATCCACTGCTCAACTTCTGGGCGAGTTAAACGTTTTCCCACCTGAAAAGCAACTTGCTGTTTTTTTGCCCATCGGTAGATGGTTCTTAAAGTGACTTGTTTACCAGTAACTCTCAAAATGATTTCTGGTAAATCTTTTCCTTTGGCATTAGTAAAACGAGCATCATAAATAGCTTCAGCAAGATGTAATTCTGCCAGTGGTTTTTCTTTGAGTTTGAACTTAATTTGAAGTAGAGTAATTTTGCGACAAGGCTGAAGTTTTTTCATGTAAGCCAAAGTCAAAAGCCATAATGCTGTTTTTTGGTCAACTTCACGAGAATAGGGCAAAACTTGGCAAACTCGAAGCCAATTACGCCAAGTACGGTCTGTAATGGAACGACCATAAACATTCTCACAAGAAATTTTGACCCAATCCAAGGGATATTTTTCCATAATCCGCGCCTACTCTTTAGCAGCAGCCCTCCTATATAAAGAAGCAAAAGCAGGGGACTCTTGCTCACGTTCTAGTATTTGGCGTAACAAAGTAGCCATAGGAATTTCTTTCCAATCAGAAACTTCTTTGTATTGCTCATAAGCTTTTTTACAAAGAGTGATGGTGATTTGGTAACGGTCAGTCATGTCCGTAGTTTGTTCAATATGTGGATTCATCACATTATCATCCCAAAATCATTGCAATTGTGAAAGAAATTTTTCTAATTATATGTTAATATCATCGTAATTGCACCACAATAACGATGATATTGCAACTGATTTGATTGAAAATACCAGAGGTACTTATGAACAAAATCCAACAACTGTTACAGGCTCATAATATTGAAATCACCGAAGCAGAAATATCCCGACTGTGTGCTGAAGCGGGTGTTGATATTGAGCAGTTAAGTGATTCTGATGCACAAACGATTACACAGCACATCATTGAGGAGCGACAAGTATCTGGAAAGTTAGCTAAAAACAGTAACAAGCCAAAAAACAATAACGGCAAACTGACGAAAAATTCATCTCGCAGGAAATCTGTACCAAACCTAGAAGGAGCAATATCTAAGGCTTCCCAAGTATCGAATGAAGAAATTCAATCTCTGGAAGATGTTTTAAATGCAGGAATTGATGCTTATACAACGGACAAAGCAGATCAACTATTGTCGTCAATTCGGAATGCACCCAAGGAAGTGGTGAGGAAGTTTACTCAAGCAGCAATGGAGGAGGAAGCAGACGTAGAATCCTTTCGTGACATCGGTGAACAACTCGTTAGGGACTTGCGAAAAAATAAAGTACCAGCCATTCTAGAAGATAGGAAGCGCGGATCTACCAGCGCCTGCACTAAATATCTAGAATGGGAATGCCGCTTTTCATGTTGACCGACACCATCAAATCTACCTTTAAAGATGCAGCGCAGAAACTGACGGGCAATCGCAAACGAGACTTCATGGCAAAAGTAACCGAAGATTACTTCAATAGTTCAGCCCG
>JAKOMP010000178.1 GCA_022241785.1 Cyanocohniella sp. LLY
ACTGGGCAAGAAGGCTGACAAAGCAGTATCCACAATGATTGCTGATGCCCTTACCTTCAGGGAATATCAACAAAGATTTTTCATCAATCGTGCCAGAGGACTGCGTAAGTATAAACCAGATGTGACAGTCAACAGTCGTTTTTTAGCCAATGCCATCAACTCCTTACCTGAATCTGGGCTGGTTTGCTTACTTTCTGACATGGGAACGGGGAAAACTGAATTACTCGCCCGGATGAGACAAGCCCGACCACAGTTGAGTTTTTTAAACAACGGTCATCGCGTCAACCTGCTCAAGAATTTGAGCGATCGCCTACAAACTGCCATGTACTCCGCGATGGCTTACGGTGATTGGGGCAAAGCGCAAGCCCTCAGTATCACCGTAGATTCTTTGTATAAAATGGCGAATGATTTGCAGGCGTATGATATTCTCTTTATCGATGAAGCTTGTCAGTATCTCGCTCACCTGCTCAARTCCAAAACTTGCAAAGAACACCGTGGRGAAATTCTAGAAGTTTTAGAATACCTAGTKTACAAYGCCAAACTGGTAGTSTTRGCAGATGCYCAYCTKGATGAYYTKACYATTGAYTTYTTCCGCGCCATGCGTCCGGCRGGTGAACAACCATAYATCATCAAAAACCTGTATCGTTCRGGTGGTCGMAAAGCATACTGGTACGAAGGTCGCAATAGCAGCGCGTTGGTGGCTGAGTTCCACTGTCAACTGATGTTGGGCAAAAAGTTGATGATGGTCAGTGATAGTAAAAGGTTCATCAAAAAACTAGAACGAGCATTGAATGATGGGACATCAATAGATATTCCCGATATCGAGGAAACACCCGAGTCACCGGAAGATCGTCAGCTAAAAGTATGGGCTATTCATTCAGAAAATAGCGGTTCAGAAGAGAATGTCATTTTTATCAAGGAAATTAACACTGCGATTCAAACTATTGATGCTTTATTAACTACACCCAGTTTAGGCACAGGTGTTGACATTTCGACGTATCATTTTGATGCGGTGTTTGGTGTGTTTCATGCTGTCTCCCAAGCGGCTACCGAATGCGCCCAACAGCTTTGGCGTTATCGTCCTGATGTGCCGATGTATATTTGGGTGGCTCCTCGTCCTCCCTTTGGTTACGCCGAAACCAATGCCCGTTGCATCAAAGAGAACATTCTCCAGAAAAACGAGATGACGGCCTATTTAATTCGGATCGACAAAGAAACGGGCAAACGGGGAGCGGAGAAAGATTGGGCTTTAGATACCAGTTGCCAAATCGAAGCGCAGCGCAATTGGTCAATTAATAATTTACGGGCTGATCTGCGATAGGCGAAGCCATGCCCTCCGGGCTTATCGCTGTTGGAAGAAATGGGCAACACGATTGTGCCAGCCGGAGATAGTGCTGATGAAGGGGCGCAGAAGTGGATGAAGGCAGCGGGGATCGCCATTGATGAGGAGCATTACCGTAAGGTAGCCAACGCCAAGGATATTGACCGGAAAACTTACCAAAGTCGGCAACATCAGGATTACCTCAAGCCAGAGGAGATTTTAGAATGTGAAAAGTTCCGCATCCAGGACACCTACGGCATGAGTGTTACCCCAGAACTGGTGGAAAAAGATGATGGGGGAAGGCTGATTAAAAAGATTGTGGCGCTTGAAGCAATTTTGGCAGAACCAGGGGAGGCGATCGCTGATGACCAAGGGCGGGAATTTGTGACACCGCCTGCTGTTGTTGTAGAACGGGATAAGTCGGAGCGCGTTAGCGAAGCTGGGCGGTACGCACCTCGTTTAAGCATCTGCACTGATTGGAGTAATCATTCTACGTCATGGTTAATGCGTCATCGGCTGGGGTTGAGAACGGTGTTGACGGATTTGATGGATGGGGTGGAGATTAAGGGTGATGAACCGATGATTGAAGCGTTAGCAGATTTCTCCAAACGCAATGCACCTCACATCAAGGGCATTCTCAACCTAACCATACCACTGGATGAATCCCCTGTATGGATTTTGGGGCAGTATCTCGCGCAACTGGGTTTGTCTACAGAATCGCGGCGACCGCTTGAAGATGGGAAGCGGGTCAGATATTACCGTTTAAATCCTGAAGATGTCGTGTTTGTTCGTAACATACTAGAGTATCGGCAACGACAGAGAAAAGATAAGGAAAAAAGACGACGGGAGGAGCAGGAACGGAATGCGGCTTATGCGGCTCGAATGCAGACACAGTATGGGATTAACACCCCGTCCACACCCCCCAATAATGAAGATGGGAATAATAAACGGGGGGGTATGGACAGCCAGGATAGCCTAAGTGATTCTTGGTGGAAGCGAGTTAAATATTATGCTCAGTTAGTTACTCGCAAGGTAGAAATTGGGGTGGAAGCGGTTAAAGAAATACTCAGTACCCTAACCAGTGATCAGCGTTGGGGGGTAATGCTGGAATTTGAAGAAGTTTGCCCAGAGGGTTTTGCTCAATTGATTGCAGCTGCTCCCGATTGGGTGGAGTGGATGGGTTAAACATCTTCATCTAATTCACTCAGTACATCTGCTAAATCCCTTGCTCTATGCAATACCCGCAGAAGTTCAATGGTAGTATGGCACAAGATACTAGCCGCCGCTCAAGTGACTAGGGAAATCGTTAGAGGTGGTTGATCCAGTGAGCGTCGTAGAATAGTTAATGTATTAACTATTTGCCTAAGCGCCCCCGTTTGTTTGTCAAATGCCTAGCTCATCGTCTAATGCCGATTTTCTCAAACAATGGCGATATGCTCTCGCTCCTTACAACTTAGGATACAAGCTGAAACTAGCTTCTCAACTGATGTACCGCGATTTTTTGGAACGGCTTGAGCCTTACGGTCTGACTCCGTTTCATTATCTGGTTTTATGTTGTCTGTGGGAAGAAGACGGTCTTTCGACAACAGGAATTGCCGACAAACTGAAGCAGCTGGGCGCAACGCTGACAGGAGTTGTTGATCGCATGGAAGAGCGTAACCTAGTCTACCGAGAGCGTGATTCTAATGATCGCCGAATAGTTCGAGTGTGGCTGACGGAAGAAGGACAGCAGTTAATGAAGGCATTACCTCCGCTCGGCGCAGAGACGATTAACAAAGCAACACAGAATATTTCTCAAGTAGACCAGGAAGCAGCTTTGAAGCTGATTGATCAAATTGTTGAGAATCTTCTCTAGCGATTTCAGCCTTTGAATCTTGATTTTTCAAAAATTACTTAATATATTAATTATTAATATATTAAGTAATTTCTGCTGTAACGACTCAAATTGTTACAGGCTAAAGTTTCTGCCACTTGTGATTGCAACAATTCGGGAGGAAAAATGCCAAAAATAAGCATCAATCAGAAAAACTGGTTGCTGTCAGCGCACGTTGGCTTTGCTGCGCTGTGGACAGGAGCCGTCTTAAGTATGTTTCTTCTCTCATTGAGGAATACGCATTCAACCCATGCGGAGGCGTTGTATACGCTTGATTCTGCGATTAATCTGCTCGATGATTGGATTGTAATTCCTTCGGCTATTGGTTCGGTTATGACAGCAACGCTCCTTTGCTGGGTAACAAACTATGGCTTTACCAAGTTCTACTGGGTGATCACAAAATGGGTATTGACAACTGGGTTAGTTATTTTTGGAACGTTCTGGCTCTTTCCGTGGGGCAATGCTGCTGCTCTATTTTCAGAGCAAGAGGGATTACAAGCCCTTAATAATCCGGTTTATAGGTTTGATGTTAAAGGTGTGTTGCTCGGAACTGTTATTCAAGTTTTTTTCCTGTTTATCATCATCGGAATTTCAGTTCTAAAACCTTGGAGAAGGCGAACAACTAAAGCAAAAAATCCAGTCAGTACACCTTAGTCAGGGTTGGGGCTAGGTTGAAGTTACTAGGAAGATGCTAATGTTCGGTATCAAACCGTTGCGAGGGTATGATATTCACAGAGCAACCTAAATGGTTGAGTGATTTAAAACTGGGCTGTCAAATGTACGAGTCGTTCTATACATTCATCCAGCAACTTTTCCCTGATTTCAAAATTGACTTCTTGCTGCTTGAACCCCTGATAAAGTCCAAAAAATTGCACAGAGGGGAGTTCTTAGTTCAAGAGGGTGAAGTTTGTAATTTTGTTGGTTTCACTTTGAAGGGTTGTCTCAGAACATTTGTGTTGAAAAATGGGAAAGAATACACGCTTTTTTTTCATCCTGAACAGCAGACGTTTGGAGATTATGAAAGGTTTCAAAAATATCAACCAACTCGTTTTTCGTTTCAGGCAGTTGAGGAATCGGAAGTAATAATATTTGACCATCAAGTAATGCAATTCTTCGAGACGATTCCTCAAGGACAAAAATTTCTGAGACTTGTAGCCGAGGATCTTGCTTTTTCTTTGCGGGATAAACTGCTTTCCCTATTTTTAGATCCCCCGGAGGAACGTTACCTCAACCTGCTACAAACGGAACCTAAACTGTTGCAGCGCATTCCTCAGCATTATCTAGCATCATATTTGGGTATTGAGCCACAGTCTCTCAGTCGTTTGAAGCGAAGAGTACACCAGAAGGTGATTTCTTAACCAAGGTGAATGCACATCGTTCGGATAACGGATAGGTTAGAAATCAAACAGTATGAAAGAGTGTCTAGATGAAGCCTATCCTTCCTGGCGCACCTTGGTTGGTCGCTCATCGTTCTATGTTTGCTATCGATAAGCCTTACAAACTCACACTCAACGGATGTGATTATGTCCTTTGGCAAAACAATAAAGGGGAGATTTTTTCGCTGGAAAACACCTGTCCTCATATGCAGGCACCTCTCTCAGATGGCTGGATTTGTAAAACTAACCACTCCGTAACTTGTCCTTTTCATGCACTTGAATTCAATGGTGAAGGAAAACTGTTGAAAGATGGTAAACCGAAAGGGGAAGCACTGATAAACAAGTTGAATTTGGTAGTTCAAGGCGATCTGATTTGGACTTATGGAAGTTACGAACCTCGTTTGCCGATACCCGATCTGATATTTGAGCAAACCAAAGAACTTCGTTTCTTAGGGATTGTAGGACACAGCAGTATTCCGGCTCCATTTCTCAATTGCATCAAAATCAATTACGATTTCAATCATCAAAACGGTGTTCATCGTCATATATTCAGAATTCGAGAAAACCCGGTTGAATCTTTTGAACAAAATGGTTATGCTGCCAGAGTTGTTCAAACTTTCTTACGAGACAAAAATTCTTTAGCTGAAGTCTTAAAAAACCCGTCTTTGTTGACTTTACCTAGACAAATTAAAAATGAGTTGGAGTACACTTTCCCTTCAACAGCTTTATTTAAAGCCAGACTTCCAATAGGCGAAATTCTACAATTTTTTATTCTTTACCCGGAAACAGAGCATCAAACTCGAACCTTTGTGCTTTGCTATGGGAATTTTCAGAGTCCTCTTTTCAAAGTACCTGGATTGAAAATTTTTTTTGAGAGAATGCTTCTAGCATCCACTACTAAAGTGGTTGAGCAAGATTCTAGGGCAGTAGCGAGTTTGTATCCACTACAAAAACCGAAAATTCGACTGCCGAACGAAGAAATTTTGTCTTATGTTGAAAAGCTTTATCATGAGTGGTGATGGCATTCTCTTAACCACTAAACATGAATGAAATTATTGAATTGGCAAAACAACAATGGCAGCAGCTAATTGTGACCACAATATCCTTCATTTTTCCTTGCCTACAAATAGAAAGCAATATTAATGCTCCAAATTCCCATATTAATGCAGCAATAGCAGTTGAAGTCAGTTTTAAGCACGCGCAATTGGGTTTATCCACTGAGCCATGCCGACCGCTTGAGGATGGGAAGCGGGTCAGATTACCGTCTTAATACTGATGATGTGGCGTTCGTGCGAAAGGTGCTGAAATATCGGCAACGGCAACGGGAGGAGAGAGAAAGGAAACGTCAAAAGGAACAAGAACGAAATGCAGTATATGCTGCTAGGATGCAGACTATGTATGGCATTAACCCTCCGTCCACACCCCCCATTAATGAAGATGGGAATAATAAACGGGGGGGGTGTGGACACAGATGAACAACTCAGTGAAGTCGCTTCGCTCCAATTCAAAAAAGGTGATTCTTGGTGGAAACGAGTTAAATATTATGCTCAGTTAGTTGCTCACAAGGTAAAGGAAGGGGTGGACATGGTACAAGAAATACTCAGTACCCTAACCAGTGATCAGCGTTGGGGGGTGATACTGGAATTTGAAGAAGTTTGCCCAGAGGGTTTTTCTCAATTGATTGCAGATGCTCCCGATTGGGTGGAGTGGATGGGCTAGATTGTTGTCATTAGCTCCTCAGTAGCTGTAGTGACCTGCAATCCTCTACCTAAACAAATTCTGAAAAAAAGCCCTGTCGGTGGAACCATAATATTGCCGTTTTGGTACGCTTATGCTTCCAATTGACTTCGGCAACATTACGCTTCCAATGTCTTAAATC
>JAKOMP010000179.1 GCA_022241785.1 Cyanocohniella sp. LLY
GTCATTATCTCGATAAACATCGCCAGCGCATTATCAATTACGAATACCATCAAGCTGAGGAAATTTGTTCAATTGGTTCTGGGTCGGTTGAATCTGCCGTTAAACAAGTTGACCGTCGAACTAAGATTTCTGGAGCGCAATGGAAGCGCGAAAATGTGCCTCAAGTCCTTGCTCATCGTTGTGCCTACCTCAATGGATTATTATCGGTTTGAGCTACTTCAAAAAATGAGATGCTCCCGATGGGGATTTATACAGTTTAGCGTTTGCTACTGTAGACATAATCGTACATTCAAAGTTGGTGTATTCGACTCAAACGAAGAGCGCCACCACAATTAGCGGGGCTGTTTGTCCCGTTAATTTTGTTTATGCCGAAATTGTCAACTAGAATGCTTATGACTTATTTCTGGCGATTATTTCTCAGTGTATTGATGGCTTTTTTCCTGAGTTTTTCTCATCTCAGCGCCTATTCACTACCTGTTACCATCACCCCAATTACAGCCAGTGATTTCTTAAAATTGGGTGTAACTCAGATGCAGCGCGGTGATTACCAAGAAGCAATTGAGCAGTTTAATCAAGCGTTACAACTTCAGGAAAATTTAGCTGTAGCTTATAACGATCGCTGTTTTGCTTACCTGCAATTACAAGATTACCACCAAGCGATCGCCGATTGTACTCAAGCCCTCAATTTTACACCCCAGAACTTCGACACTTATCTGCTGCGGGGATTAGCACACTACAGAAAAGGCGATGATCCAGCAGCCATAGCTGATTATAACCAGGCGATCGCCCTCAAGCCTGATGATTTTCGAGCTTACTACAACCGAGGTTTAGCTTATACGGGGCAAGGAAAATACTTACAGGCAATTGCCAATTACAATTTAGCCTTAACCCAAATTCCCCCAACCAGTAATTTATTCCTCGCCGATATTTACAATGACCGTGGTTTAGCTCACTTAATTTTGCAAGACTCCCCAGCTGCTATGCTCGATTTTGATCTGGCCATTCGCCTCAAACCGCAGGATTATCGAGCTTACTTTAACCGGGGTTGTACTAGCGGCCAAAATGGGGATGACATGGCAGCAATTCGTGATTTTTCTCAAGCTATTAGACTTAATCCTAGTTATGCTCAAGCTTACGTGAATCGGGGAATGGCTCGATATCGTTTAAGTTCCCATCAAGGAGCAATGTCTGGTAACAAGCTATTTCGCATTTACACAGACCTCAAACAAGCATCTGAGTACTTTGGAGAACAAGGTGAAAAAGTTGCCTACGAAAAGACTCTCAGTTTACTCAATAAACTGCAACAACAATTAGAATTAGCCATTGAGATAGCGTGATTATTTATTGGTCATTGGTCATTATTCTTCCGTGAAGTTGGAAGCTTACTCTACAGCACAATTGACAATTAAATATGTCAAAGCATCGATCAAGCGATCGCTCTCCATTGGCATAATCTCCTTACCATGCATAATCTCTTGCGTAATCACAAAATGCACTAACGACCCAATAAGAATCCTCGCTGTTGCTTCTGGGTCAGGTATCTTCAATTCCGGACAAGAAGCTAAATATTTACTGATAGTCTCAATCGCTGGTTTGGCAATGCTGTAAATAAACACTTGTGCTAACTCCGGAAATCGCGCCGACTCTCCCATTAATAACCGCTCAAATGATTGATATTCCTGGTCATTGATCATTTTATCCAATGCCGTTGCTGCTAATCGTCGCAGGACAATATAGGGTTCTCCCTTCAGGGGTTGTGTCCCTAAAATGGAGTGAAATCGCTTTCTAGCCAGTTTTTCTATCAGTGCCTTAAAAAGTCTTTCTTTATCTTGAAAATGGCTATATACCGTTGCCTTAGAAACCCCCGCCGCTTCCGCAACCCGATCCATACTAGTAGCAGCATAGCCATTAGATAAAAACTCCTGCATCGCTCCTTGCAAAATCTGTTCCATTTTATCTGCTGAACTTGAGCGGTCGATTTCCCCAGCTTTTGAGCGTGCCATTTTCAAATTATCCTTATTTTTTAGTCATTGGTCAAAAGAGGCAGGGGAGCGAAGCCTGCACCCTTTCCCCCTGCCTTTTCAAGTCGTGGGGAAAATAATTTCACGCCATCTCCCAATATCATTACTTTTCACTAATCGCTTGACTAAACTAATCGGTTTAGTATAATTCTATTATAGAACTATACAGTTTAGTTTTGTAGTCTACCGATCATTCTGTTGAGCATCTTAAAAGTAGCTGTAACAATCACTTCTAATTAATTACGTATTTTCGCAACATCAGCCTTTAAATGTAAATGAAACATAACGTTGCGATACTTACAATCAGTTCCCCATGCATCTACTCACAACCCATGATTATGTCTAAAATTCAGGACAATCATGAGATTTTTTTCTCTTTTGAGTGATAAAAGAGAGTTAGGCGGGACATTTACCAAAATTCGATTTTTTGTCTCATTTAAATCAGCGTATTTGGAATTGCTTCAAAGGTATGCTATCGTGCAAAACTCAAAGCTAGACAGATCAATATCTCCTCAATCAATACTGCGTCCGCCCTTTTTTATCGCTGTCATTGTATCTTTGACTGTTGTTGGCAGTAGTGTTTATACCGTTTTAAAATTTCAACATACAGCTAATCAACAGGCACAAGCGCCAGCAGCACTCATACCTGAGCTAAAAACGGTAACAGCCCTAGGACGGATTGAGCCAAAGGGAAAAGTAATTAAACTTTCTGCTACCGTCTCTTCTGAAGGTAGCCGTGTCGAGCAACTTTTAGTGAGGGAGGGAGATAGGGTCAAAGCAGGACAGGTAATAGCAATTCTCGACAGCCGCAGCAGTGGGGAAGCAGCCTTCCAAGAGGCTCAAGAACAAGTGAAAGTGGAGCAGGCAAATCTCAACCGCATCCAAGCAGGCGCACAACGGGGAGAAATTGTTGCACAACAAGCCACAATTGCGCGTTTGGAAGCAGAACGTCAAGGTGATATGGCTGCCCAAGCGGCAACTGTTGACCGATTGCAAGTCGAAGTGCTTAACGCCCAAGCGGAAGATGAACGCTATCAGGTGTTGTATCAAGCAGGAGCCATATCCGCCTCCCAAAGAGACAGCAAGCGTTTAACTCTAGAAACAACCAGAAAAAATCTCCAAGAGGCACAAGCCCAGTTAAATCGTATCCAGACAAGCGGTCAGCAACAAATTAACGAAGCTAGAGCCACACTTGAGCGGATTTCTGAGGTACCGCAAGTTGATGTAGAAGCTGCCAAAGCCGAAATCAATCGAGCGATCGCCGCCATGAAACGGACACAAGTAAATTTGCAACAAGCTTATGTGCGATCGCCTCAAGATGGTCAGGTTTTTGAAATCCACACCCGTCCAGGAGAATTAATCTCTAGTAATGGGATTGCTGATATTGGTCAAACCGACGAAATGTATGTCATTGCCGAGGTTTACGAAAGCGATATCAACAAAGTATCTCCAGGGCAGAAAGTGCAAATATTTGGTGATTTTCTCCCCATTGAATTGCAAGGTACAGTAGAGCGCAAAGCCTTACAAGTGCGTCGGCAGAATGTCATTAATACTGACCCTGCCAGCAATATTGATAACAGAGTAGTCGAGGTGAATATTCGACTAGATGAAATTTCCAGCCAGAAAGCTGCCAACTTAACGAATATGCAAGTTAAGACAGTCATTCAACTGTAGACGAAATCTAAATTTAGTGACATTTATGCTTTTGCTGGTGCTGACGGTGGCGAGGGCATCAATTTCTGGCTGCAAATCTGCAATTTACTTTCACACTTACCGAACACTCAAAACTTAGCACTACGTATGATAGGTCTAATCAAACAACTGCGACGGCGAACACCTCTAGGATGGCTACAGCTAAGTCACGAAAAAAGTCGTTTGCTGGTGGCAATCTCCGGAATTGCTTTTGCGGATGTTTTGATGTTTATGCAGATAGGTTTTCAAACTGCATTATACGACAGTAACACTAGACTGCATCGCAGTTTGCAAGCAGATATTGTGTTGACAAGTCCCCAAGCTCGTAGCCTGCAAAATATGCCCACGTTTTCCCGTCGGCGACTATATCAGGCAATGGATATTCCGGGGGTGAACTCAGCAGAGGCAATGTATGTCAATAACATCATCTGGAAAAATCCTCAAACGCGCCGCCAAACATCTGTGCAAGTAATCGGCTTCAATCCAGATAAGCCAGTTTTTGATCTACCGGATGTTAACCAACAATTGCAGTCCATCAAACTGCCAGATACCGTCTTATTTGACCGTAGTGCTAGAGGCGAATATCACAAGGCCATCGCCCAAATAGATCAAGGCAAAAAACTGACCACCGAAATCGAAGGACGCACCATAACCATTAGTGGTTTATTCACCGTTGGCGCTTCTTTTGGTTCTGATGGCAGTTTGATGACCAGTGATCAGAACTTTTTAAGACTATTTCCCCGACGCCCCGCCAGCAGTATTAGTCTAGGTTTAATCAAAGTAAAACCAGGTCATGACCCCAAAAAGGTAGCGATCGCCCTGCAAGCCTACCTGCGAGATGATATCAAAGTCATGACCCACGCAGAATTTATTGAATTTGAAAACAATTTTTGGCGCACCAACTCACCCATTGGGTTCATTTTCAGCCTTGGTGTATCGATGGGGTTTGCAGTGGGAGTCATTCTCGTCTATCAAGTTCTCTCCACCGATGTCAATGCCCATGTGAGGGAATATGCCACCTTCAAAGCCTTGGGATATCGCAATTATTACATGTTAAGTGTGGTCTTTGAACAAGCATTGATTTTAGCAGCATTGGGTTTTATTCCCGGCGTAGCAGTATCTTTGGGACTTTACCAAATGACACGCACGGCCACAAATTTGCCTATGTATATGACGGTATTACGGGGATTGCAGGTATTAATTTTAACTATTGTTATGTGTTCTATTTCTGGAGCGATCGCTACTCGCAAACTGCGATCGGCTGACCCTGCTGATATGTTTTAGACCATGAGGCATCTGCGAAATTTAAAATCTCACATCTAAAATTTAAAATTGCAATGGTTCCAGTTATTTCCATTCAAAATCTCGACCACTACTTTGGGCAAGGTTCACTGCGTAGGCAAGTTTTATTTAACATTAACCTGGAGATTCGATCTGGCGAAATTATTATTTTGACTGGACCTTCTGGTTCTGGGAAAACTACTCTACTGACTTTAGTAGGTGCTTTGCGTTCTCCCCAATCTGGTAGTTTGCGCGTTTTGACAAGAGAATTTTGCGGAGCTAGTACAGAGCAACTAGTACAGGCACGTAAACGTAACGGTTATATTTTTCAAGCACATAATCTGCATGGTAGTTTGACAGCACTGCAAAATGTCAGAATGGGCTTAGAACTGCATCAGCATATTGGCTTACGAGAAATGCAAGCTCGTTCAGCCTTGATGTTAGAGCAAGTAGGCTTAGGAAATCACCTCCATTATTATCCTGACAATCTTTCCGGCGGACAAAAACAACGAGTAGCGATCGCCCGCGCTTTAGTTAGTCATCCTCCCATTGTGTTAGCAGATGAACCTACCGCCGCTCTTGATAGTCAGTCAGGTCGTGATGTGGTCAACTTAATGCACAAACTAGCTCAAGAACAAGGTTGCACCATCCTCATGGTGACTCATGATTATCGCATTTTGGACATTGCTGACCGAATTGTGCAAATGGAAGATGGCAAACTCGTCAATGCTGCTCCCATAAAAGCACAAATCTAAAAAGCATAAATAATAACTCCCGGTTCGCTCATTTTTTGAGGAGTTAGGAAAATAAGTATACCGAAAGGCATATTTCCAAAAATGAGTAAATCGGTATAGGTTCGGAATTATGGCAACTGAACCTATAATTACAAACGAACGAGTCGATGATATACCCGTACTTCTGACACAAATACAGCAGATGGGTATAGGCAAGTTAATCGATAAGCACTTTCCGACACATGGAAATTGGCAAGGTGAGAGTTTGGGGAGCGTAGCGGTAATTTGGTTAACACACATATTATCGCAAGCGGATCATCGTTTAAATCACGTCCAAGGCTGGGCTTCCAAGCGTTTGGAAAAAGGCGATATTTAAAACGCCAACCTCAAATAGTAGAAGAAGTTTCGTTTCACCTGGATTTTAGAATTGATGAAGATGCGCTTCTACAACAAGTTCAACTGTTAGGCTGGCGTGTTTATGTCACTAATAAACCTGAATCTCAACTGACCTTGAAGCAAGCAGTTCGTGCTTATAGAGACGAGTACTTAACAGAACGAGGATTTGCTCGACTTAAAGGCTTCCCTCTCTCTTTAACTCCGATTTATTTACAACGTGAAGACCATGTTA
>JAKOMP010000180.1 GCA_022241785.1 Cyanocohniella sp. LLY
TGGAGTTAAGACTATTTGGCGTGGATTGCGACGATTACATGATATCGCTGCTACTTGGAAATTAGTCCAGCAAACCCATTAGCCAAATCAACAAAATCCCCAAGGGTATGTCAACAACAATCCATCTCCCCCCACCCTACATATTTTTCTCGCTCTGTCAACCCCAGCTAGGAATTATCAACGTGAAATTACTCCTATAAATGGCTTTCGGCTTTGTTAAGAAAGATGTGACTAATGGATAGCCTACGAGGAGAGGGGTTGGGGAGAGGTTCTTAATTATTTCCTCCGTCACCGGGAGACGAAACACACTCAACCTAGCCAGAAACTTTTTTTCCTCATCCTCCAAAGCATTTAAAAGAATTTCCGCCAAAATATCTTCCCGAAACTTGAGTTGCACACCCTCCAACTTTGTCAGCAACTCATCTGTCTCCAAATCTGGTAACTGCACAATTTCCACCAGCCACTTCAACAAGCGCGGATTTCCATCAGAAATTTTCAGGAGGCGCTGCTTTCTCACTTGCAACCTTACATCCTGATCCAATTGCCAATATATTTTATTAATATCCGCCTCACCCATCCCCTGCAAACTTTCCAAATGTAAGCGATGGGGTGGAAGAGTATCTTCATTGAGATAGCGACAGGTAACAATTAACCGACTTTCCGCTTGATTCTCAGCCAAAGCTGCACACAAAGCTGCTAAAACCTCGTAAGCTTCCGCAGTCATCCGCAGACTACCATCTGCTATATTCCCTTGGGGGATATTCTGCTCAAAGTCATCCAAAACCAACAATAAAGGCTGATCCTGTGTCTCTTCTATAGCTTCAAAAAAGTTTTGCAATCGCCCTTTAAAAGAAATTCCCGGCTGATTTAACAAAGCCGGCACACCTGCAAACCGTTCATACTTACTCGCCAGCTTGTTAATTAAACCTACTTCGTTCACAGGCCCAATCAACACCACACGCTGAAAATTGGGGCGTTGCGACTGCACCCGCCTACACAACCGCGCCGCCAGGGAACTTTTACCCAAACCCCCCATTCCCGCCAGAAACACGCCGATATGGTCGCTAGTTGCCCGCAAAGCCAACATCCCACGCTGCAAAGCTTTTCTGCGTCCGACAAATTCCCCCCCACTGGCAACTTTGACAATATTATTTTCATCAAGAAATTCGCTTTCAGGTGGTGTAAATTTCAGCTTTTCGCGCTTTCTAGTCAGCAGTGGTGTAACTAACTCCTGAATCTGGCGAGTATCCCGATAAATCCGCAATAAATGCCAGTCGGAACATTCCTGAGTAATCATTTCCTGCTGTGCCGTTTTTACCGCATCTTCCACCGTCGCCCCCGTCGCCAAAGCTTGATACAGCGCTTGTGCAGCAATAATACCTGTCCTGTCAAACACCGGACGCGCCCAGCCCAAAACCACACCTACACCCGCTTTCACCAAAGCCTGCGCCATTGAGGGAACAGTACCACTATTAGCAAGTTGCCCAGTGTGACAGCCAGAGAGAAACACCACACGGGGAAAGCGTTCCCGAAAGGCTTTAGCTAAATCATCAATGGTAGTAAATTGTACACCTCCCACCTCATCCTCGGTAATGAAGCAGGGCGTATAATCTTGAATTTTCCGACCTGGCGGTAGATAGCGCCCAAACTTACTAACTGTATAAATAACACCATGCCCAGTCAAATGGAACACATCAAAATAATCTGCGGGATATGACTGAACTAAATTCCCCAACTCAGCCACCGAGCCGCTTTCCTCCACAATCAACGCCAAAGGCTGCTCTTGTGTGGCCTTGAGAATATTCGCCTCTTCCTGCTCAAATTGTAGAGGTGCAATTCCTGGGTGTTCTGGTGAAGTCGCCATAAACAACAGCCGCAACGGACGATTTTGCTGGGGAATAACTGGGTTATTTTGTTGCTTGACTGCCCTTACTGGTAAAAGTTTATGTAAAAATACTGTGCCGTTGTGTAATAATTCCCAAGGCAAATGAGCTAAACCCAACGCTACATTTTGAGTTTGGGGGTTTAAATCCTGTGCTTCACTGGTTTGAATTAAATCTAAATATATTGTGCCGTGATTTTCTGCATTTAAAGCTTGGCGTAACCATCCTTCCTTCCCATCCAACCACGAATACAACTGACAGCCGATATCCCGCAACTGTGCGGTGTCATCGTTTTGTTGAGAATAGTATTTTTCCTCACACAGATTAATCAGACTACCTAACTGATTAGTATCAAGACGGCGGGTACCGTAATTGCAGCGCAGTTCAAAGGTTTGGTTTTGGCTGAGGGCAAAGGTAAAGGTGAAGGACATAGTTAAAAGTCACAGTTACTTAAGTAGTGACTATAATTACTGTCCTCATGATAGTCTTTGGCTAGGGAAAGTTGCCGCAAAAGACCAAAATTTCCGAATTTTTCCGGATAAATCTGGTATATAGGCATAAAATCAATACGAAAAATTATTGTTGCTGATTGCCACTGGCTAAATTAACCAGGACGAAGTAAATAATTAAAGGTTTGTAGTGAGTTAGCGCGGTCTACAGCCCTTCGGGCATCCTTCGGCGGGGGGTCTCCCCCATGAGCGACTAACGTACAGCCTGCGGCATCCGGAGGCATCACTCGAAGAGTGAGGACTTTAGTCCTCAAATAAGGGCTAGAGCCGCTGACTACGAAATGAATTTTAATTATTTTACATTGCTCAACATAGTTTGATTTTTCTCGCCGACTTACTTACTGCATCCTATCGATTGTGCGGTATTGAATCGCTTCAGCTATATGATTAGCTTTTAATTCATCTTCTCCTGCCAAATCGGCAATAGTCCGCCCTACTTTGAGAATACGATCGCTCGCCCTTGCCGATAACCCTAATTTTCTAATTGCTGCTTCTAATAAACTGCGGCTAGTATCATCTAACTTGCACCATGCCTGGAGATGACGACTTTGCATTTGGGCATTACACTGCAGATTTGGTTCATTTTGAAACCGGGTAGTGGCGCGATCGCGTGCTTGTTTGACTCGTTCCAAAACTGAAGTTGAAGCTTCTCCCGTAGGTTGTTGGGTGATTTCTTCTGGTTTTAGGCGATTAACTGCAACTTGTAAATCAATCCGATCCATTAAAGGCCCAGAAAGCTTGGCCCAATATTGTTCTCGTTGTCTGGGTGAACAGGTACACTGTTGAATAGTATCGCCATAGTAACCGCAAGGACAGGGATTAGTACTGGCGACCAAAGTAAACTGGGCGGGAAACGTCACAGATTGGCGGGTGCGGGAAATGGTTACATAGCCATCTTCTAAGGGTTGGCGCAAAAATTCTAAAACATCCCGCTTAAATTCTGTTAATTCATCCAAAAACAAAATACCTTGGTGAGATAAGGATATTTCCCCAGGACGAGGAAAGCTACCACCACCCACAAGAGAAGGCCCAGACGCTGAATGGTGGGGACTGCGAAACGGGCGATCGCGTACTAAGGAACCGCGATTTTTTAATAACCCAGCTACCGAATGAATGCGCGTGACTTCTAAAGATTCGGCAAATTCCAAAGGTGGTAAAATACCTGGTAAACGTCGAGCTAACATCGTTTTACCACTGCCAGGAGGCCCGACAAAAATTAAATTGTGTCCCCCAGCAGCCGCAATTTCCAAAGCCCGACGAGCATGAGCCTGTCCTTTGACATCTTTTAAATCTGCGCCAGGATAAGCCACTGTGGGCAACTCTTGGGGTTGATCTACCTGCACAGGCTGATAACGCCCTGGGTTATTTAATAAATTAACCACATCAGATAAATGCTTGCAGCCGTAAACAGCCAAACCTTCCACCACCGCAGCTTCTTGAGCATTATCAGCCGGAACCACTAAACCGCTAATTCCCATTTTTTTAGCAGTTGCAGCAATGGGTAAAACCCCAGCCACAGGACGCAAACTACCGTCTAGAGAAACTTCACCCAAAAACAGGTAATCCCCCAACAAATCAGCTCGAACTTGTTCAGAAGCCGCCAAAATACCCACACTAATGGGCAAATCAAAACAAGGCCCTTCCTTTCGTAAATCAGCCGGAGTCAGGTTAATCACAATTTTTCGCATAGGGAAAGCAAAACCAGCATTCTTCAACGTGGCTTTAACTCTCTCTTTAGATTCTTGAACCGCCGAATCTGGTAATCCCAACACCACAATTCCTGGTAAACCCCCGGAAACATCGACTTCTACGCCAACTTTGACGGCATCGATACCTACAATAGATGCACTCCAGACTCTAGCAAGCATTTCTTCTATAATAATAAACCTTTAAAATCTCTAGCAGATGAATAAATCAATCGGCATGGGTACAACCACACAGACGATTCTCAGCATTGCTAAATTAACCCTTCCTCTCTGCATCTTTGCGCCTTTGCGTGATACCAATTCATATTTTCAATAAGCAACGCCGAAAAATTCATGCTACCGCTAAAATAATAATCTCTAGAGATGCAGGTAAATTATGGTTCACAGCTATACCAAAGCCTTGACTCTACAAGAATTTCTCCAACAGCCGGAAACCAAACCAGCTAGCGAATTTATTGACGGTCAGATTATTCAAAAACCTATGCCCCAAGGTAAACACAGCACGCTTCAAGTTGACCTTGGCACTGATATCAACCTAGCACTTAAACCCCTGCATATTGCCCGTGCTTATTCAGAACTGCGTTGTACCTTTGGGGGTAGATCGATTGTTCCTGATATCGCCGTCTTTACATGGGAACACATACCCCGTGACGAGAACGGCAAAGTATCTAATACCTTTGAGATCGCACCAGACTGGACAATTGAAATTCTTTCCCCTGATCAAAGCCAAACCAAAGTCGTTCGTAACATTCTCCACTGTCTTACCCACGGTACTGACATGGGCTGGTTGATTGATCCCGAAGAAGAAGTGGTATTTGTATATTTTGCCGATCGCACCCTTGCTGTTTTTGAAATAGAAAGCGATCGCCTACCTGTACCGCCCTTTGCTGAGTCTTTCAGTCTGACTGTGGGTAAACTTTTTAGTTGGTTAACCGAATAAAATACTCAAAGTTTAACGGTTTTGGATATTTGATTGTTTCAGGGTGCTACGACTACCAAAAAGATGAGCATAAACATAGGAAAATTCGCAGCCTAAAAGAAAGATGCCGCAGGTAAAATAAATCCAAGTTAAGAGAATCATCACGCTGCCAATCACGCCATAAGATAGGAAATGGCTACCGATGGTAATAACGCTATTGCTCACTAATTGTTGTAATACTGCCAGCAACAAGGCGGTAAATATAGCACCTAACCAGACATCACGCCAATGAATATAAACAGATGGCAAAATCTTAAACAAAATACAGGCAGTTACAGCCAGAATCAAAAAAGATGAGCTGCCTTGAAGACCTTTGGCTAATTGTAGTTCGTCAATCTTGATGAAGGAGAATATTTCCCGAAAGTTTGCCACCAGTTCCAAGATAGTTTTGATAACAATATTGGAGATTAATGAAGCCAAAAGTAATAAGCCAGTGCCAATTACTAACAAAAAAGCCAAGAACTTTTCCACAACAAAGGAAAGCAATGTTCTGCGAATTGAGTTGTTATTTGTATTAGGCGATCGCCAAATTCGATTAACTGAACTACTCAAAACAGAAAAAACTGTACTAGCTGTCAATAAGAGTAAGCCAAAGCCAACGATTCCGGCTCCAGCACTACTTTGATTGAAGGCAATAATGGTTCCTTTAACAAGATCGTGAACGTCTGGAGGTAGATACCGTTCTACAGCTAATATAATGCTTTGAAAAGCTTCAGTATGAGGTTCAATCAGCGACCCCATAATGCTCAAAATCACCAAAAGTATGGGAAAAAGTGAAAAAAGAGCATGGTAAGATAAAGCTGCTGCCATACCAGAGCAATTGTCTTGGTTCCACTTTTGCCCTGTTTGGATAAGCAGTTGAGTTGGTTTTGAGGGCAGGATATTAGATCGAATAAATTGAATCATAGTATTGATTCTTAATTCTGATTTTTTTAACGTGAGTTCGATAAGCTGGAAATGACCCCGCTTCCATTCCTCTCCCCTGCAAGAAGAGATGCTTAAAAGGCTTATTATTTCGTCCCACGTGAGATATTTTGTGCCCCTTCCCTTGTAGGCTATCCATTACCCGGATCTTTCTCAACATTTACGAGAGTATTCACTCACGCTTTTTCTAACCCTGATTACTTCGTCCTTAATTCTCAATAAAAAGCCAATTTTAGCGAGAATACAAAGAGCGAATTTGTCAAGTATGCTTGACCCCTCAGTGTTTAAGAAGATTACAAAACAAGCGTTTTAGG
>JAKOMP010000181.1 GCA_022241785.1 Cyanocohniella sp. LLY
TACAAATTAGAACCAAAAGGTACTTCGAGCTTAGTTCACAACTTGCTGGTTTAGATAATGTACAATTGCATTCTTTGTTTAACAATTGTGAGTCAGGTAGATCAAGTTTAAGTTCGGGACTAAATCATACCATCGTCCTTGGGCAATCTAAAGTCTTTGTCAAACGTATCCGGGTTACTAACATCGAATACGATAACTTATTATCTACTAAAAATTTATATAATTTACCAACTTACTTTAATTATGGTGTAGGATCTACTGGTTTAAATGTGTTCCGTGAACTTGTGACACACATCAAAACTACTAACTGGGTATTAGAAGGAGCGATCGCCTCATTTCCTCTCATGTACCATTATCGAATTATTCCGTTGTTTGGAGTACGTGAAGATATCAATCTAGAAAATCATCAACGCTTTGTGAAGTATTGGGGTAATAATGCAAGTATTGAAAATTATGTATTAGATAGGGCTAATGCTAACTATGAATTGATTCTGTTTTTAGAGTACATCCCTCATGTTCTAGCAACATGGCTGCAAGAGAAACCCTACAAACTCCAGAAATCTCTGGATGAATTACATATGATAATTAATTTTTTGAGAACAAAGAAAATTATTCACTTTGACGCACATTTTTATAATATCCTCACAGACGAACAGCAGATATATTTAACCGATTTTGGTTTGGTACTTGACAAAAGCTTTTSYTTAACCAAAGAGGAAGAGTCTTTTTTTCAGCAGAATCAATTTTACGACTATGGAGAAATTTTACGGAATCTTGGTCATCTTATTCGCTCATCGTATGATTCATGTTCTGAGAGCGATAAACGCATAATCAKGGRAAAATATGACATAAAAGAAGATTTAAAACCTTATGAAATGGGATCTGTATTATTGGACAATATTGAGGATTTATATGCTCATAAAATCATGAAATTGGATAAGTTTTATGTTACTAGTATTGTCAAATATCGTAGCATTATTGCACTGATGCAAAACTTTTTTGCTGATATGTGTACAAGTAACCACAAGAATATAAAATTCCCTCATACAAAACTACAACAGTTACTTGAAGAAACAGGGTTTGTTCCTATATAAGCCAATATAATTAAACTACAACTATGTGCTAGGTAAGTGAGGAGCCAGCTAATGACCAAGATAAGTGGCATATGGTCGGTGTGCAAGTGGCTTGTTGTGCCGCGCCTATTGCAGCACTTTTCTTAAGAAGAATCCGCTGTACCCTTCTGGAAAGTTTGGTAACTCCCCAAACACAGTGTATCCAAGCTTTTGATAGAA
This sequence comes from Cyanocohniella sp. LLY, assembly GCA_022241785.1. Taxonomy (GTDB): domain Bacteria; phylum Cyanobacteriota; class Cyanobacteriia; order Cyanobacteriales; family Nostocaceae; genus Cyanocohniella. The sequence continues at coordinate 1,293 of JAKOMP010000181.1, forward strand.
CTCTGGTGCTTGAAAGCTAAACGTATCTAGATACGCATATTGACAACCGCGCTTGATCGATTCCTGCTCCGCAGCAGCGAGAAGGGAGATACCGTAACCTCCTCCTCGATAAGATTCTTGTATCCAAAAAACATCAATATATAGCCACTGCCAATACGTTGACCCAACTAATCCACCGACTAAATTCTCATCTGCATCTCTTAAGAAAACCGCTAATTGCCGAAAGTTACCCTCACCAGCACAACGACTGTTGAATTTGATCAGTTGTTGAACAATAAATTCAGTCTCATCAAGCTTTGGTTCTTCGACGATCTCTATCTTGAGTTGCGGCTTCATGCTATTTCTAATGTGAGCAAAAACTCCTGTGGTTTACGACCATACTGACCTCAATGAGATTACGTTAGCATGGAGTGTAAGTATACACAAAAGCTAAGGCAGTGAGTATCCGGTGGTGATCATGCCACTATATATGCAGCATTATGTCATCTGATCGCGGAACTTATTTTACACTGGGCTAACCCGTGCCAGGAAATTAGCAATTGTGGTTGGTTCACAGAAGGCAATATCCCTGGCTGTACGGATACAGATGACCAGCAGAGGTACACACGATTGTGGCAGAGGTTGTTGCAACCGATGGGATGATCAAGAACAGTATAAAGCTTAAGAACAGCCCAAGATATGATTATTGATGAAGAACTTGCTCAAACTGCCTTAACGCATTACGATTTGTCGAATGTTCAACTGACGTTTTTGCAACGAAGCCAAAACACAACATTTCGAGTTGAAACACCAACAAAAGACAAGTTTTTGCTTCGATTTCATGCTGGTATTGAGACTGCTGGCGAGGGTTTACAAGAGGCTTGGAAAGAGCCATCAGCTATTGAGTCTGAATTGCTATGGTTGAATGCGCTCGCTCAGGACACTGAGTTGACAGTACCCCAACCCGTGCCGAATCGTTTAGGAGAATGGGTAACAAGCGTTGCTACAACAGAATTAGGGACTTCAATATTCTGTTCGTTATTGCAGTGGATAGAAGGTGAACATCTTGATGGTGAACCGACAGCACAACAAATTCGACAGCTGGGTATATTAATGGCAAAACTGCACCAACATTCAAGCAGTTGGTTGTCGCCAGTAGGCTTTTCTCGCCCCAGTCATAATGCGGAACAGCTTTTGGCTGCAACATCTCAACTTGGAGTGTTAGTGCAAAATGGCACAATTTCATCGGACGATTACCAAATGTTCCAAAAGGCGGCTACGCAAGTTCAAGAGTTTATACTTAGCCTCCAGCAGACGCGCGACAGTTGGGGCATAATTCACGCTGACCTGCACCAAGGCAACTACGTTCTTTATGGTGAAGAAGTTCGCCCAATTGACTTTTCGCGCTGTGGCTTTGGTTTTTATCTGTACGATATTGGTCAATCGCTGGGAAATGTTGAGGCATCGCTGCGCTGGCATTTTTTCGAGGGTTACACAACTGTTAGAGCATTACCAGCAAATTATCGAAGCGCTGTTGAGGCATTTTTTGTAGGTTCAACAGTAGAAAACTTTGCTTTTCTTAGTGCCAACCCACAGGAATATGAATGGCTCTCTCGCGCTGTGCCTTATGTTGTCGAGAACCACTTACTACCATATTTACATTGTGAGACATTTCTGTTTCTTAGGTGAACCAGTCACAGCTAATCTGCCTACCCCTTAGAAAACTAAGATTAACTGCTAATGATATAACATTACATACTATAATTTAACTTATTTTATACAGGCTTAGTCCATGCTAATAAATTAGCAATTGTAGTTGGTTCTAAAAACGCCATATCTTTGGCAGTGCGTACTACAAATGATCGACAGAGGAACACGCGATTGTGGCAGCTAGTTGGGTGAGTGATCACTCTTAAAATGCCTAGCTATCACTTTAAATTTAGTGAGTGCATCCTTTTTTGTAAATATATGAATATCAACTGATGCGGTATCTAATTAGTAACTTTTTTCATTTTTTTTCTTGCACTTGGAAATAAATTCCTGACCTTACAAATAAATCTTGTTTTTCTCAAAATTAACACAACTAGGGTCTATACACATAAGTGCGCCTTTGTTTTTGTGTTCCAAAACTGGCGGATTGTAGTCCCCAACCTGTGAAATATGTTATGTCATCAGTGCCACTCATCGAAATAAATTTTTCTTCTAAAGTTATCGAATAATCATTTTCACGAACTATTTTAACAAAAGGTTGAATAACTTTAACTACTTGTTTAATATCTTCAGTTGTTATCAAAAAATCTCTGGATGGAAGCATTATTAAATTTTCTCTTTTACTTGTACCCACTCGGTCAATACCGCACTACAACAAGCAGTTAGCGTAGGACGGCGCAAGCATTTTGTCTGATGCCGCGCCAGATATCCGCCTTCTTCTCCCCCTGCTTCAAAAGTTACTGATATTGCTGAGAAGATTTTGTTAGCAACATCTAACGAAATTGATTTAGACCAAGCCATAAATACCTTTTATTTGTTTACGGGAGTGGGAGTTTGCTTTCTCAGTTCTGGCAGAATTTCTAACAATAAAAACCCTGCCAGCACCAAAATTAACTTCACAACCCTGGGAAAAGTGAACGCCAGCCAGATTTTTTAGAAGAATCGGCATTGAACAAATGTTGAAAACCTGCTTGCTGTGCTTGGATTTCAGCAGCATTAAGCGCGTGTATTTGTTGTGCTAGTTCAGGATTTTCTTGTAATAGTTCGTCCTCCAGTTCTAGTTCCTGTTGCAATAGTTCAGCGTTGCGGCGGCGAAACCTTTCTTTCTGGTGATGTCGTCTGATTTGAGCTTCAGATAAATTCAGGCGATCTTCGTAATATTCGTCGTCAAACATTGATTCCTCCGTATAATAGTTCAAATCCCAGCTTTAATCTTTTGACAAACCCCGGTGTGTTACGATTGCCCCAGACAGGATCACTGCGGCTTTTTATCCAGTTTTCTTTTGAATGACAAATCTGTTCATGGCAATGGGAACAAACAGGAAAAGTCGTTACGCCAATACGGTCATTACCATACATAGCATGGTGAATCTGTTCTGATTTAGCTTTAAGGCAAACAACACAAGTGCTGAGAGTTTTACGATGAGCAATCGCACAATGTTTGCGATATTTGTCGTGATTACCGTATCGAGCATCCCAGTCTAATTTGTGTACCCTAGATGTTCCATTAACAGGCTCACGCCTTTGTCGTTTAGCTGTTGGCCTGTTAGTTTGTTCCACGCTTGCTTGAGTTCGTCTGGCGTTGGCCGCCTGCCTAATATATCTGCCCATTCTTTAATCGCCTCATACCAATCAACTGATTCTTCTGCCTTTGTTGTGTCCTGGGGTGGTTTTTGCTCCATCTGGGCAATTTCAAATTCCGGGATTAAAGCCACAAAAGGATTTGAGCGAGTGGGTACAACTAGAGCATAACGAGTACCAGCTTCATCTAATAGCTCACAAGTATGCTGTAGTACTTGCAGAACCTCCGCCTTGACGTTGATAAAATCTTTGGGATTATCCAGAATGTAACTGGCTGTTTGTCCCATTGCAATGAAGCAAACATTTTTTAATTCTGGCCTGCTGAATCCAGTTGCACCAGAAAGAGGCGATTGCCCCATGAAAATGCCATGACACTTCAACCCAGCAGTGAATTTGATCATATAGTTCCACAGTGCTTGCAATTGTTCAGCCTGTTTCTTGGACACTTTACCGGGAAAGCCTTTCCCACCACCGTAGACAGAATCCACCTCATCCTGGACTAAGAATAGTTCAGGCATCGGGTCAGTGCCGCCAGTTGCGATCGCTTCTTTGCGTTTATCAATTAACGTAGTAGCAAAAGTTACCCATTGACCCAGTGTTTCCATACCGTCGAATTTGCGGCTAAATTTACACAGCCAACGAGTTACTCCATCTTTTGGGTCACTTCCCACAACGGCGGCTGCACCGTGAGAACGAGCCGCAATTTTGTTAATCAAAACACCTGCTAGAGTGCTTTTGCCAGACTGTGTACCACCAGCAAAATAGAAATGGTGGTTGCTGCGTTGGCTCATATTCTGATGTGATGCCGCAATACATAATTCATCTATCCAATTAGGATCTAATCTGATGTATTTAGGGTAGGCCTGAGCGATCGCTTGTAAATTAGCACTCACATCTGGATTAACGATTTCTTGTACTTCTGTCTCGTCAATGTCTGCAATTTCCGGATTGGGGATGCCTGGGCGCGGTGCAGTTGGCTTGGCTGGTGGCTCTGGCAGTACAACTAAACCTTGCAAGCCATATTCAGCCATAAACCTCATGCGTTCTTGTACAGGCAGTTTGTTAATGTATGCAGCTACTTTGCGTTTAGCGGCAATGCCTGTGGTGATATTGTCGTAAACAGCTTCGCCCTGTAGATGCTGTTTCAGGGCTTTGAGTTCAGCTTTGTTCAGAGATTGATAGATTTTCTCCTTAGATTCGCTAATCTGAGCAGATAAACCAAATAAGCCAGCGCTAATTGTGCCAGCGCCCAACAGCATCCCGGTCATTATCCTGTCTGTATTTACAAAAAAAGGAACGCTCAGGCAGACTACAGCTGATGCTCCCAGGATTGCTAATGTTGTACGTTCGGCGTTGATAGTCGCTGTTGCCGCAGTCCTTTCCACTTCAAATACCATTCCTCACCTCACCCCCA
>JAKOMP010000182.1 GCA_022241785.1 Cyanocohniella sp. LLY
CCAGAAAAAGGGATTGACGATTGGGTGGTAGCACTGGGCAAGAAGGCTGACAAAGCAGTGTCCACGATGGTTGCTGATGCTCTCACCTTCAGGGAATATCAGCAAAGATTTTTCATCAATCGTGCCAGGGGATTGATGAAGTACAAGCCTGATGTGACAGTCAACAGTCGTTTTTTAGCCAATGCCATCAACTCCCTACCTGAATCTGGGCTGGTTTGCTTACTTTCTGACATGGGAACAGGCAAAACTGAATTACTCGCCCGGATGAGACAAGCCCAACCACAGTTGAGTTTTTTAAATAACGGTCATCGCGTCAACCTGCTGAAAAATCTCAGTGAGCGACTCAAAACTGCCATGTACTCAGCTATGTCTTACGGTGATTGGGCTAAAGTCAAAGCTCTGAGTATCACCGTAGATTCATTGTATAAAATGGCGAATGATTTACAGGCTTATGATATTCTTTTTATCGATGAAGCTTGTCAGTACCTCGCCCACCTGCTCAAGTCCAAAACTTGCAAAGAACACCGGGGGGAAATTTTAGAGGTACTGGAATACCTAGTTTACAACGCCAAGTTAGTAGTCTTRGCAGATGCCCAYYTGGATGACTTGACCATTGAYTTYTTCCGCGCCATGCGTCCGGCGGGTGAACAACCATACATCATCAAAAACCTGTATCGTTCTGGTGGTCGAAAAGCATACTGGTACGAAGGTCGCAATAGTAGCGCATTGGTAGCAGAGTTTCACTGTCAACTGATGTTAGGTAAAAAACTGATGATGGTCAGTGACAGCAAGTGATTTATCAAAAAACTAGAGAGAGCATTGAATGGAGTTGTATTTAACGATACTGATGATGAAGACAATACGCCAGAACCAGAAGCCGACCGTCAGTTGAAAGTGTGGACTGTTCACTCAGAAAATAGCGGTAGTGAGGAGAATGTGGTTTTTATCAAGGAAATTAACACTGCTATTCAAAGTATTGATGCTTTGTTAACTACACCCAGTTTAGGTACAGGTGTTGACATCTCAACGTATCATTTTGATGCGGTGTTTGGTGTGTTTCATGCTGTTTCCCAGGCGGCTACTGAATGCGCCCAGCAACTTTGGCGTTATCGTCATAATGTGCCGATGTATATCTGGGTGGCTCCTCGTCCTCCTTTTGGTTACGCCGAAACTAATGCTCGAAATATTAAAGAGAACATTCTTCAGAAAAACGAGATGACGGCGTACTTAATCCGGATCGATAAAGAAACTGGCAAACGGGGGGCAGAGAAAGATTGGGCATTGGACACCAGTTGTCAGATTGAGGCACAGCGCAATTGGTCAATTAATAATTTACGATCTGACTTGCGATCGCTGTTGGAGGAAATGGGCAATACGATTGTGCCAGCCGGAGATAGTGCTGATGAAGGGGCTGCTCGGTGGATGAAGGCAGCCGGGATTGCTATCGATGAGGAGCATTACCGCAAGGTGGCCAATGCCAAAGATATTGACAGAAGGACTTACACCAGCAGACAGCACCAAGATTACCTCAAGCCAGAAGAGATTTTGGAATGTGAAAAGTTCCGCATTCAGGATACCTACGGCATGAGCGTGACCCCGGAATTGGTGGAAAAAGATGATGGGGGAAGGCTGATTAAAAAGATTGTTGCGCTTGAAGCAATTTTGGCAGAACCAGGGGATGCGATCGCTGATGAGCAAGGGCGGGAATTTGTGACACCGCCTGCTGTGGTTGTTGATAGAGATAAAAGTGAGCGCGATTGCTTGAGCATCTGCACTGATTGGAGTAATCATTCTACGTCATGGTTAATGCGTCATCGGCTGGGATTGAGGGCGGTGCTGACAGATTTGATGAACGGGATTGAAGTTACAGGCAATGAGGCAGTTGTTGAAGCAATCGCACAATTCTCCAAACGTAATACACCTCATATCAAGGGGATTTTGAATTTAACCATTCCCCTTGACGAGTCGCCTATATGGATTTTGGGGCAGTATCTCGCGCAACTGGGATTGTCCACTGAATCGCGGCGACCTGTAGAGGATGGGAAACGGGTCAGATATTACCGTCTTAATACTGAAGATGTGATGTTGGCTCGAAACATCTTGGAGTATCGCCAACGACAGAGAGAAGATAAAGAAAAAAGACGGCAGGAGGAACAAGAACGAAATGCAGCTTATGCGGCTCGGATGCAGACTATGTATGGGATTAACCCTCCGTCCACACCCCCCAATAATGAAGATGGGAATAATAAACGGGGGGGTGTGGACACAGATGAACAACTCAGTGATTCTTGGTGGAAGCGAGTTAAATATTATGCCCAGTTAGTTGCTCATAAGGTAGCAAGCGGGGTGGGAGTCGTTAAAGAAATACTCAGTACCTTAACCAGTGATCAGCGTTGGGGGGTGATGCTGGAATTTGAGGAGGTTTGCCCAGAGAGTTTTGCTCAATTGATTGCAGCTGCTCCCGATTGGGTGGTGTGGATGGGGTGATAGTCCCGTTTCCCAATAATTGCGATCGCCTATCGCGGATGGAAAATATTACAAGGTTGGTAGATGAAGGTTGGTTTTGGGATTATTAAGGATAGTGACAAGAGTGGTGTATTACTCGTGAGTGAGCCAGAACAGCCTCCAGAGGAAGATAAACCTTCCGAAAAACAAATGATTGTCGAAGGTCTTCTGTTTGTCTTCGTGTTGGTTCCAGCTATATTGTTCTTTTTTGGTATGATAATTACGGATTATTTAGCTGAAAGGCCCCCGGCTCGATGGCTTGATGATGCCGCTAAAGATTCAAAGGGTCTAGTTTGCGAATCAAGGAAGCAAAACAAAGACAGCGATGCTGTAAGCAATTGTGAAAAATGAGAAGAGCAACAGAAGGCGGTCGCGCTGGTTCAGCGCATCCTTAGCTGCGAGCGCTAGTAACTAACAGTCCTTAAACACCAAAGATTTCAAGCTTTACAGCAATTATGTATCCAAGAAGCCAACCATTTAAAGCGGCAAATTATATAAGTACCAAAATCTTTTAAATCTAGAATTGGCAAGGCTTTTCAGCCGCTATTTCCGTTTTTGCAGCCATCTCGGCTCTATGCCAGAAGCGTTTCTTAATTTTTGATTGATGCTGACGGATATTACACGAAATTAGTAAAACGTGTAATTAATAATTTTCACTAATTATACAAGGATGACGATAGACGGCTCACCATAGGCTTTCTCTGAGGTAATGCTGTGCAGGGTGTCGGGAAAAAATCAAGAAAATTAAAAACAAGTGGGAACATTGATAAACTTCTTTGCTACGCAACGAGCCACGCGGTAAGCGCAGCTATGTCACTACACCCCGCACCCAAAAGCCTTATGAATATTGGATTTGCCGATAACAAGCGTGCCATTCTTTCTTGTCCCTTGTTCCCTGCTCCCCATTTTCTTAAGTATTGATTCCAGAGTTTCAGAATTAAATCGCATGAAAAATTCCGAATTCCTACCAATCTCGACTGTAGCTTTCGTCAAAGGTGATATTTACAGGCACAAAGAGACATGGCACAGATTAATGGCACAATGATGCAATATTTCCACTGGTACATCCCTAATGATGGGAACTTGTGGAGTAAAGTTGAGGCTTCAGCACCAGAATTAGCAGATGCAGGTTTTACAGCCATGTGGCTACCACCAGCCTACAAGGGCTTTGCTGGGTCGTATGATGTAGGATATGGTGTTTACGACTTATTTGATTTAGGTGAGTTTGAGCAAAAAGGCTCAGTGCGGACAAAATACGGTACACGTCAGCAGTATCTTAATGCAATTAAATCTCTGCAAACGCATGGTCTGCAAGTTTATGCAGATGCGGTACTAAATCATAAGATGGGCGGTGATGCAATAGAAACACCAAAAGCAACGCCTTTTCCTCAAGATGATCGCCTGAATCCTAAAGGTGGGTTACAAGATATTAAGACATACACCTTGCTGGTTTAACCAAACTTCTAAATCTGCCACAACAGAAAAATCTAATAACGCTTCTCCTAAGTGTTCCAATTGCTCAATAGATAATTCTCGAACTTGTTCAATCAACGATACATCAATCTCACCAAAACGACGATTTAGTTGACGTATAATTAAATCCTGTTGTCCTTCTTGTTTGGCTCTTTCGCGGTCTTGCTGATAAAGTGGTTCTAATCTCATAATTAACTCCCTATCATCTGATTCTAAATTTTGATTGATTCTTAAATTTTCACGCAGATTATAAACTAATTCTAGCGTCGCTTTCTGAAATGGATGATTTGATGGTAAAGCTTGCAACTCAATAATTGCTTGTGTCTGTGTGCTTCCTCTCCCCAGTATTCTTAACCACAAGGTTTCCGGTATTTGCGGCAGTTGGTGAATAGCAACAATTGCGGTTCTTAAAGCATCACCTAAAAAGTATATCCCTGGTAGCCACCCCGATTTCTGATTAACATTAAAGCTCGATAGTATTGCTGGGGATGCAGTTGGAGTCAGAACCCATAATTTAGGGATATGTGAATCCTGGAGTTTGGTTTTATTCGCTTTAGCATCTCGTCGCAATCCAGCTTTTACTTCTAATAATTTTTGAATACAATCACAGATTTCATCATCAGAAGCTGCATTACGAAATGGTTCTAATATTGCTGGAAATTCGGCAAATCTTCCTAGTAGCCCTAACAATTCTAGATTAGAGTTTTGCTGTGCTGATGGAGTAAATAACACATCAATTTCTTTGATTTCTCCTGATATTTTTTCTGAGGATTTTACTTCCCCATAAGGTTTTAACAGTTCTTCTAGATAATCTTTGGCAAATTCATCATGTACAAATCGAGTCATCCAATTTGGGGTTTTTGAAATTTATTTGAAGTGATTAATAATATTTTATCTGTATTTAAAGCAATAATAGTGACATCTCACATTGAAGCCGTCTTTGGTGTGCTTCACGCTGTATTACAAGATGCGGCAAGTTGTCAGCAACCCCGTGTCTTTAGGGGGCTTCAGGCGTAAGCCTTTTAGCCCCATCTGTCGCTAACAGAGGCGATCTCCCAGGACAAGGACAAGTCTTAAGGATTGATATCAAAAAAACAGTTCCCGAACCAACTTTTATATTAGGCATACTAACTTTTGCTGCTTTAGGTATTAATTGCTTTTACCAACGCCAGCGATCTCACGAGGCGTAGCCCATCGCTCTTTTGTTTTTCTCACCAATACGGATGGATGAATAATAGGAAAACTTACCAAAAAATTAGTAAATCTTTAGATATTGTAGTTAAGGGTTGTAACTATTTCATCAGACATCAACATTAATTTGTTCTATTTGTCTAGCAGCTTTCTCCCAGAGTTTAGCTGATGCCTCATCTTGCCAATTATTTCGCAAATCTTCTGCCTTTTTGTGACAGATTCGCTCTTGCATCTCTAAAATCGCAGCTAATGACAAGTTATCGATTAATGCCTCTAAAGTATGCATATATTCTTGGCTCATACCAATATTTCCTCAACAGAATATGTGTAGACTTATCCTAACGCTGAAAGGCTGATAGAATAAAATATTGAGTATTAAGTTTAAAGTGAAATGATTTAATTAAATTATGAGCTATTTTTAGCAAAAATACGTAAAAATATTATCCATTTACCCCAATTTTTGGGTTTTGAGCGAACTTTTGGATGGCTTAACTTTTAAGACATTTAGTGGCTGGTTGACTGACAAAAGTCTGAGTACAAGAAATTGAAGCAGAGAAAAAAGGAGGCGCAGACTTCCATAACGAGTAATTTCGCCGTACTCTAGCTGGTGACGAAACACAGATAGAGAAACAGATGGAAGCGACCGAGCGTTTATATGATGACTTGTTCACACTACTGAGTCCATCGAAAACATGGGCAGACATAAGACACTTAAA
>JAKOMP010000183.1 GCA_022241785.1 Cyanocohniella sp. LLY
AATGAACCAGCTACTGGTTCACGGATACCATCGATGTCTACTGGAGGTGCGGCAACAAAGGCAATGATGAAGCAGGTGGTAGCTGCTAGTAGGGTTGGGATCATCAATACGCCAAACCAACCGATGTAAATCCGGTTGTCGGTGCTGGTGATCCACTCGCAGAAGCGATCCCATACGTTAGCGCTTTGACGCTGTTGTAAGGTAGTGGTCATATTTCTATGATTGCTTTAGTTTTATATGTATGAGGTAGGTAAACTTGCCTACTTGTCTACAACCTTAGAGGATAAATTGAGTTTTGTAAAGCAATTTTAATTAAGTTTTATTTATTAAATTGATTTATTTTTATTATGAATCGCATCTCCAGACACGATTCATCTAGTTAGATCAACCAGGTGGCCAGTCCATCGGCCGTCCTCCGAGGATATGCAAATGCAAGTGGTAGACACTTTGACCGCCATCAACATCGGTATTGATGACAACGCGATAACCGTTTTTTAATCCAGCTTCTGCGGCAACGTGCTTGGCTGTTAATAAAAGATGTCCTAAAAGAGCCTGATCCTCAGGTTCAGCATCAGCTAACTTAACAATGGGTTGTTTGGGAATTACCAGAATATGAACTGGTGCTTGGGGGTTAACGTCTGTAAATGCTAAAGCTAAATCATCCTCATAAACTATATTCGCGGGAATTTCGCGGCGAATAATTTTGCTGAAAATTGTGTCTGTAGTTTCACTCATGCCGATTTAATTACTCATCTGCTAGAGATTTTAGGCGATCGCCTGACGGCATAGCTAACGCTGGGAGTAGGGAGTAGGGCGTAGGTTAAATTTTTGTTACATATTGATAAGTTGTGCTGCCGACTCACTTACTTGCTCTATAAGAGAGTTATTTGGATGTGTCCATTGTTGTGCTTGTTTTGTCCATAAGTTTATAGTTCATCCAAGTCAGTGATTTTTGGAATTGCATCAGATTTTGGCGCATTGGAGGTCTGATGCCCTCTTCTCAAGCAGTAAATCCTATGTTTGATTTCCTCAATCCTGAAGCGGCTAGTCCAACTCCCAGGCAGATTGCTCATTCTTTGCGGTGGCTGGGCTGGATTGGCTTCTGGTTGCAAGCCCTACTGGGTTTCATACCGATTTTAGTGGTAGTTGCATCTGTTCTGTTTAATCCCCGACAGCAGCAGAGGAGCGGACTTTCCTTTGGTTTATGGTTAGCGATCGCCTGTTTGGTGATTCTATTATTCAGTATTTATTGGTGCTTTCGCTACACACTATTGGCAAATCAATTAGAAACGCCACATCTGCGTCCAGCCAAGTCTCAGGTGAGCCAAAATCTCAAGCTGGGACTACTTGCCAACATCGGCATAATGGTGATGGCAGTGCTAATTGCTTTGTCGCAAGTAGGTACATTGACATTTAAAATGTTGATTATGCCTCAAGGTTCCACCATGATTACTCCCAATCAAACTGCCACGATGGTGACTCAAGGAGCAATAATTACCCCATCAAATATGATTGCTATTCAAGCAATGGTGAATGCGATCGCAGCTGGATTAGTAGGAACTATTGTGGCATTGCTGTTGCTCTATCAACTTGGGCAACACCGTCATCCCACTGAACAGTATTAATTTCTATTTCCCATTATCTACTCATGACATCTACAGCAATGGATCGCGTTTGGGAAATTCTCGGCTGGGTTTTTGTACTAAACGGTGAAGTGTTTCAAAAAGTTGCCACCTTACCCAGAGGCTTGATGTTGGCCATTGTCGTGGTCTTGCTGTCGCAATTATCACTGGCGATCGCTCAAAGTATTATTTTATTTATTAACCGTGTCCAACCGCTGCGCTTTGTTTGGAGTTTATTAGTTAGCGCGATTTTATCTTTGTTTGAATTTCTGTTCCTAGTACTGAGTACTTGGTTAATTTGTTTGCTTCCTTGGTCAGTTTATATACCGTTTCCTACTTTATTAATTGTTCTGGGGCTGGGCTACGCACCGTTACTGTTTAGCTTTCTAGGTGCTTTACCTTACTTGGGCTATCCGCTTTTAAGAATCTTATCAATCTGGAACTTGTTAGCAATGGTAGTGGGATTTAGTGCTGTTGCTAATATCGATCTCAGCTTTTCTTTTGGTTATGTAGCGGTTGGCTGGTTTGTTAAAGAAATTGTGGAAAATACCATTGGTCAGCCCATTGCCCAATTGGGTAAAGTAATTGCCAATCGAGTTGCGGGTGTACATTTAGCGGCAAATCGGGAAGAAATTGCCGAAAAAATAAGGTCTGGTTTTTTGGAAACAGTTCCTTCACCATTGATGGCGGCTTCTCGGACTACTCTCCCTGGGGTGCAAAATGTAATTCCAGCTAGAAGTCGCTCCCAGCCTCAAAGTACTCAAGGAGTTACTGTTCAACCCACACCTGCTACTAGGGTTACTCTTACTCCAGGAACTCATACAAGCGATCGCTTGATTCATTTATCTCACCAAGCTAACACCATTCCTCAACCCATAAAACTGCTGTTGAGTTTGTTGGGTTTAATTGCGTTGTTTGTTGTAGTGAGTATTCTACTGCGACCTATTCGGAGCGGGGTATTTGGTTGGTATCAAACACTACCTAGATTTTCTCGGTTAATGTTTGATCTGGGATGGATTGGCGTGATTGCCTTGGTTTTTTCAGGATTGTTAGCACCCTTTGAAACCTTAGGATGGTGGGCAGGATGGTTTGGTGAACAAGTAGACGAGACTTCACTCAATGCTACTCTTGCTGAACCTCAAGAGCCACAAAGCAACAATGGCAAACCGTTTTCTCGTTATATCATCTATCTAGATGGCGTTGGACAGTCAGGTGAGGAATATACACCCGATGTCGAAGATTTTCTCACGGTGTTAGCAGATGAACTACCCCAGGATGTGAAACTGGTGCGGGGACTGATGATGTATTCCGTCTTAAATAAGCCTCTGCATGAAGATCGTCCATTAGCTTTTCTTTGGCAACTAGCAGACAAGTTGCGTTGGCAGAATCCTCAGGCATTACTGGGAATGCTAGTGAACCTGCGGAACGTTTTAATTGTGGCCGTGTCTGCCGATCAGCGCTATGGCCCCATCTACAACCGGGGTATTGCCCAGGTACTTTACAATGGCTTAGTTGCACAAGGCTACCAAATAGACAGCCTGACACCAATTACCTTGATTGGCTACAGTGGCGGTGGACAGATGGCTGTGGCTTCTGCTCCTTACTTAAGACAAGCACTGAGAGCGCCCATTGATGTGATATCCCTGGGTGGTGTGATGAGTGCTAACAACAATTACCTGAAGTTAGAACATCTATATTATTTGATGGGCGATCACGATGTGGTGCAGCAGTTAGGTGTGCTGATGTTTCCTGGACGTTGGAAAATGATTCCCTTGTCTTACTGGAATCGGGCAAAACGCAAGGGCAAAATATCGATTCTATCCATAGGAGCATTAGGGCATCAGGTTCCTGGGGGGTATATGGACCCGGAAAAATTTTTGTCCAATGGCCGCAGCAATCTACAACAAACTGTTGAAGTCATCGTGCAAATTTTGCAAGGAAATCTACTGCAACCAGACGAAAGGTTTCCTGTCAAACTAAGTAGTTACGCACACTATAAACAAGCTGCTTTTAACGATACTGCCTATTACCCTTTGAATCAGACAGTTAATCAGCCAGAATATGAAGCGATCGCACCTTGGATGGGACGTTTGATTTTACCCCATCGTGAGGCTCGGTCAATTATCAAAGGTGTCTTATTTGAAGTACATCATGCCCCTGCCGATTATCAGCATTTAGTGGGAAAAATGGTCAGACTGCGTTGGGCTGATACTTCATTTGTCAAACATTTGCGGCAAGTAACAACTCACGATGTTCACTTTAGTCCCGATGCCGAGTACTCCAGCAAATATGAAGGACTGATTCACCCAGAACGTCTTAATCATTGGCAACAAGTTGACCCTCTCGAATCACTTGCAGGTTCTCATCCCATAGATGACATAGTTGTGATGCTCAATGAACCTGTGGAAATTGAACAAACTGGTAATGAAAGTCTGGAAACGTGGCAATCTTCTGATGCTTCTACTTCTTTATCTTTTATCCCTATCTCCCTTCGCATTTGCAACCAGCCAGTGCAAATTACTGGGCGCTTCTATGCACTAGTGAAGTTTATCCAGCCCATTGCTAATACCGACCAATTTCGGGTAGTTCACTTTAACTCTGCGGTGCGTGAGTTCAATGGCACAGCAGAAATCGTCCGCTTACCAGAAGTTGTGATTTCCGCCAATCAAGGTAGTTCTCCATCTACCACCCGTGATTTAGAAAAGTCTATTTTTAATGAGACAGGCTGGTATATCTACGGTGCTAAGGATGCTCAAGGTAGATTTGTGGTGCAGTCTTTAGCACCTCGGGCCTTATTGCGCCTGCAACCAGGTGAAGTTGTCTTTGGTAAACCCGCATCGTACCGCTACCTCCGCAAACGCTGTTGGGCAGATATTAAGGCGCAGAAAGGACGAATCTCATCTGTATTATGCACAGCAAATAAGAACATTTCACCGCCAGCAATTCAGAATGCCATTAATAATTGGCAAGAAGGCGATCGCGCACTGTTGATTCATGTTTATGGTGGCATTGGCGGTAAAAAAGCCGAACCTGCTGCTAAAACGCCGATATTCTTTGGACATTTTGCCTTGGGTTTAGCACAAGTAATTCGTGACCCACTCAGTGATGATCTACGCTTCGATTTCCGCTATCATCAGGTTTATACTCACAATACAGATGGTCTAATTGCCGGCACATTTCACTGGTCTCGCTATATGGGCGATCGCCAATTTGGTTGGGCTGGTACTCGACCAGTTTGTGACATTTTAATCAAACACGATGCTTTGACTGGCTACTATAACTTTGCCTCTGGGCAGCATTCACCATTGGATTTGATCATGTTGCAACTAGAGGTGATGACAGCGCGTTATCGCATCGGAGACGGCACCGGAGGCACTTACGTCGGACTGGCCAATAACTGCGCCCAAGATTCCAATCAAGCGTTGTTCACTAGTATGCGCCAGATGAAACAACAGGTTCGCGCCAATATAGAATCTCTGCGTCGATGGAGTAAAGATAATCCCGAACAAGCACAACAATTTAAAGAACTCCTCAGGCTGGGTAGAAAACTCAAACTCAAGTTGCAACCCTTGAGTACTGCTCAATCAGGTTGGGAAGAAAATGAGTACAATCTGGGTAGCACTTTAGAAGATGAGCCACTCCGCAATTTGATTATGGGTTTGGGCAGTTGGCGGACAATGTTACCCCGGTTGGCTAGTGATACCTTAATCAAAATTTTCCTGGATCACGGTGCAACTATTTGGGTATTGCGAACTAATCAAATTGGCGGATATGACCCAGAAATTGAACCAATCGCCCCTATAACGTTATGAATAATTTCCCAATTGGGGAGAAGAAATTTGATATGAACCAACGTGAGTTTGACGGAACCTAACCCCAACCCCTTCCCTACAAGGCTATCCATTAGTCACATCTTTCTTAACAATCCTAAAACGCTTGTTTTGTAATCTTCTTAAACACTGAGGGGTCAAGCATACTTGACAAATTCGCTCTTTGTATTCTCGCTAAAATTGGCTTTTTATTGAGAATTAAGGACGAAGTAATCAGGGTTAGAAAAAGCGTGAGTGAATACTCTCGTAAATGTTGAGAAAGATCCGGGTA
>JAKOMP010000184.1 GCA_022241785.1 Cyanocohniella sp. LLY
TTCCAGTTGTTTTCAAATAGCTTCCAAACCCTGAGATAGCGGAATTTGCCATTAATTTCTTGCCCTAAATAGTTTCCTATTATCTCTACCGTGACGGCAACAACAACGTCGTCTGCGACCATGTTGAGCATTAGCTCATTTGATTCAACTGTATGCAGGTTGATGTTTCCCGAACGGTAATTTTCCAGATCCATAGCTTTGGTGACTGTTTCGCCACTAGGCCCGTTAAACAGAAGCTCATCGTGAAGCAGTTGATCTAAAAGTTCCACGTTATTGGTTTTCATTGCTGAGAGAAGATTTTTCTCGTTAGCAATGACCTGGGCTTTGGGGGTGGCATCCATGCTGTTTGTTGTTTAATTTGACCCTAGATGAGTTCATAGTAAGGGGTGTGAAGCCAGCGAGCAAGAGGCTCGGATTCGGGACTTCTATACGGTAGGAGCTGATAAGATTGTGTTTCGTAAAGTGTTGAATGCGGCGTAGACTACAGTAACCCATGAACAACTTTCAGTTCAGAAGCGAAAGGATAGCAAAGTAAGAAAATTTAGAACAGTATTTCTTAAACTGGTGGCTCAACACGAGCAAGCTCAAGAGTTTTGAGATCCATCCTTTCGCATCTCTATTATGCGGTCGGGACTGATTTTTTAGAACTGAGCCAAATCTGGTTGCCTTGCAAAAAACTTATATGCGTCACAAACTTTGGGATATGGTGTATTATATGAAGTAATAGAAATTTAAAATAACAGCCTTCATGGAGGTACTGTAAATTCTCCACTTTATCTATAACGTCTCAAAATAATCCTGACAATAGGGTAAGGTATTTAATCACCAGCGCGTTGCCCTATATTAACGGAATCAAACATTTGGGGAACCTTGTAGGTTCCATGCTTCCAGCAGATGTATATGCTCGTTTCTTGAGACAAGAAGGTGAAACAGTTCTCTTTATTTGTGCTACTGACGAACATGGTACACCTACCGAAATAGCTGCAAATGAAGTAGGACTTGATGTAGAAACTTTCTGTCAAAGGTTGCATGAACTCCAGGCAGAAATTTACAAAAACCTTGGTTTATCGTTTGACTATTTCGGTCGTAACTCATCAGTCTATAACTATGAGCTAACCCAGCATTTCTATAAAAATCTTGAGAAAAACGGTTTTATCGAGGAACGAGAGATTAGTCTGGTTTACTCTGTTGATGATGAACGTTTTTTGCCGGATAGATATATTATTGGGACTTGTCCCCATTGTGGATATACTTCAGCCAGGGGAGACCAATGTGAAAATTGTACATCTTTGCTAGAGCCAACTGACTTAATAGAACCACGTTCGGCAATTTCACAAAGCAAGCGTTTGGAAGTCCGAAAAACTAAACATTTGTTCTTAAAGCTTTCTACACTCTCGCAAGATGTAAAAACTTGGGTTGAGAAACATCCAAATTGGTCTAATCTGACTAAATCAATTGCGATGAAGTGGTTAAATGAAGGACTTCAAGACAGATGTATTACTCGTGATCTGAGTTGGGGAGTTTCTGTTCCCCGTCCAGGTTTTGAGGGGAAAGTTTTTTATGTTTGGTTTGATGCACCTATTGGATATATTTCTGCAACTCAAGCATGGGGAATAGAAAATTCTCAAAATTGGTCAAACTGGTGGCATGATACAGAAAATACCAAATATGTGCAATTTATGGCTAAGGATAACTTGCCATTTCACACTATTATGTTTCCAGCAATGATTCTAGGTACGCGAGAAAACTGGAAACTAGCCGACCAAATTAAGGGATTTAACTGGTTGACATATTATGGTGGAAAGTTTTCTACTAGTGCAAAACGAGGGGTATTCTTAGATCAGGCATTGAGTATTTTACCTGCGGATTATTGGCGATATAGTCTTTTATCAATGATTCCTGAATCTGCTGATTCGGCTTTTACCTGGGAGTTATTTCAAGTTAAGGTTAATAAAGAGTTAGCTGATACATTTGGTAACTTTGTGAATCGAACTCTTAAGTTTACCGCCAATAATTTTGGTGCAACTGTTCCAAATGGTGGCGTTTTTGGTGGCAGAGAACGGGATTTACAAAAGACTTGCCAACAGCTTGTTAACAAATACTGTGATTCTCTAAAAAATCTTGAGTATCGCAAGGCAATAGAAGCTCTCTATTCCTTATGGTCTGTTGGTAATAAATATATCGATGAAAGACAGCCGTGGAAGCTAATTAAAGAAAATCGTGAAGAAGCAGCCCAAGTGGTGCGTATTTGCATTAACTTAATTAGAATTTACGCACTTGTTTCTTCTCCAATTATTCCTTTTACTTCTACAAAGCTTTTTGATGCGTTGCACCTGTCTGATGCTGACAGAATGACAAAGATAAGCGAGAGCGTTAATTTTGATGCTTTGTCTTCCGGTCATCCAGTTGATGTGATCCAGCCACTTTTTCGTAAGTTAGAGGATGGAGAAATTCAAGAATTATCAGTAAGATTTGGAATGAAAACTTAAGTATTTGATAACTCAATTGAAAACCTGAAGAAGACTTTAGTTGAGAAAGCTTGAGTAAAAGGGTCAACGCTTAGAGAGCCTATCACCAGCCGCCAAGCGTTGGCTAAACCCTTTACTTAGGGTTCATTAAGAACTTTTTACAGCCACAACCGCGCAAGGAAGTTGCGATGCACTGGCGGCTTCAAGTCTTATAGGTAAAGGTATTGAGCGAAATTATCAAATTTTTCTTAACTGAGTTTCTTACTTGCACCCTATTTTATCGATAGTGAATTGATTTTTCAGAGCAACGCATAGATAAGAATCTATGACAAAGCCAGATGATAAATCTAGGATTCATCGTGCGAAGGGAGATCCAAAAAATAAAACCAAGAGCCGTCGAGGCGCGCCCTAAAGGGCGAAAGCACTTAAATATCTCGGTTTTGTCAAAAATATTATTGATACGGCTCTTGATTTTATTCCTGGCAAGTGCCGAAAACGGAAAAAATATACGCACTTCTCAAAGGTTTGATCTTGAAGATGTAAGCATATAAAAAAGTTCAACAATTCTAGTCTCTCAAAGCATTGATTTTTCGTGGTTGGGTGCAAGTCCACGTAAAAATAAGTTGAACAATTTGGGGATGAAAAAGGGATCACTCTACCACTTTTTCAATACAGAGACACCAAACTCAAATAAAAAAGTTGAACAATTAGGAAAGTAATCCTACCCGAATGTGGGCGCGATCGCTCTAGTAATAATGTAGCGATCGCACGGTGTACAGACAAGCGAGCGATTTATGGACGGATGCCTGGAGCTGGATAAAGCACCTAACAGAAATTGTTGGACTTTATTATTTATTGTTGAACTTTTTTATTCCTCTACAGAAGAGTGCGATCACTGCCCTTGGATACTGAAAATAAAATATAAAATTATACAAAATATAATAAAGTATTTCTAAGTACGTTTATATCGTATTTAATATCGGACAAAAGATAAGGGTGACTTATTTTGTGTTGTAGTCTTGTGTTACAATGTAACTTAAAGCATAATATGAGCAAACAGCTTATAGTTAATGGTTTCAAGCGTGGCACAACTAACCATTCAAATACCGGATGAACTAGCCGGGCGTTTAGAACCTTTGCAAAGTCGCTTACCTGAATTGCTCTGGCGATTGTTGGATAGTGATCCCACACAAACAACACAACAGTCTCAAGTTAATACGGTGACTGGAGAAATTCCCGAAGTTTATCAAGAAGTGCTAGATTTTTTGATTAAGCGTCCAACATTAGAAGAAATTATTGTCTTTAAAGTCTCAGCCAATGCTCAAAGAAGGCTGCAAATATTATTAGAAAAAAACCGTTTTGGTACACTTACTCCCATAGAAACGGCAGAATTAGATGTTTACGAGCAATTAGAACATATGATGATTTTGCTCAAGGCGCGTGCTATGAAAAAGTAATCAAAGAAAATGCCTTCTAATTCAATTTCTACAGAACTGAGGAAGCTGATCGTAAATAGAGCTTTAGGACGCTGCGAATATTGTTTAATTCATCAAGATTATTCAATTTATACTCATGAAGTAGATCATATTATCGCGGTCAAACATGGAGGTGAAACGGCGTCAGAAAATTTAGCGCTTTCATGCCTATCATGCAATCGTCATAAAGGTTCTGATTTCGCTACTATTGACGCATTTACAGGAGAAATTGTCCCATTGTTTAACCCGCGTCGTCAAATTTGGGAAGAACATTTCTATTTTGAAGGTGCGAGAATTGAGGGAAAAACACAGATGGGAAAAGCCACTGCCAGATTACTTCAGTTTAATATTCCCAATCGTGTGGTGGAAAGACAAGTGTTAAGGAGCCAAGAAAAATATCCGTAAGTAATTGCATAGCAAATAGAGTGGAGAGAAAATTTAGATTTAATCGATGGCGGCAATCGAGCCTTAAATAAGGCTAATTGAAAATCGCATCTTTTAAAAAAAAGCTACAGCATTATTCAAAATTAACAAATAACACTATTGATTCAATTAATTAAATAAAAAAATATGGAGAGGGCAGAATCTTTACCGCCAATTAAATTAATTCCTATTGAAGATACCGCAGTTACAAGAAAGCTAAAAGGTAATAAAATAACTGCAAAAACATCTCTGCCTACTGATATCCGGTGGGTGAAAGTACTGGAATTTTTACGCAGCAACAATCTGGCTCCCAACAGCCGCAAGCTATACGAACGGGAACTAAAGCGATTCTTGGGATGGACACAACTGCACTATCATGAGTTGCGTCCGCGCCACTTAGGTTTATACAAGGAATATTTACGCGAAGAAGTAAAGACTGATTCAGGAAAACCCCTGTCAAAAAGTAGTATCAATGCGGGGATTGCGGCACTCAAAAGCTTTTTCAAGTGGATGTGCTACACGTATCCAGATATTATCTCTACTAATCCTACCCTRGGGATAAAGCTAGAAAAAGTGCCACTGCCACCAGCCCAAAGTTTAACAGATGAACAGATGGAACGGGTGTGGTCAGCTTTAGAATTGTTAGGAGAAACAAAACRACGGGATACAGCACTKRTTCATATTCTCAGTCATGGACTGCGGGCCGGGGAAATCGTGCAGTTAAATGTTGGTTCGTTTGATGGAAAACTGCTGTTTTTACCAGATACGAAAACGAATGAACCACGCTTAGTGCCGTTGCGAAAGGAAAGCCGAGAAGTGGTGACAGAGTACTTGCGATCGCGGCAAGAACTGGGCGAAGAACTCAACAGTCTCTCCCCATTAATGATTTCACACCATGCTTCATATAAGGGTGAACGCTTGAGTTATCACGGGATTTACTTTGCAGTGGAGAAAATAGGGGAATTAGCAGACATTGAAGATTTGCATCCTCACCAATTCCGCCATACTTATGCCACCGAGTTATTACTATTAGGTGTTGATCCCAGCCATGCGCGGAAGTTGACGGGACACCAAAGTGAGAAAGCGTTTCGGCGATATACACTGCGTAGCGAACAAGAAGCGGCGATCACTGCTTACTATCGTGCAATTGGCGAGGAAGAATAAAAGGGTGTAGGGTGTAGGGTGTAGATGTGTGAGATAAATGCAAAATTTAATGTAGTATTTCCGTCAAATACAGTATGAATAATAAACCATCAATCCAGTCATATCAGGATTTAAAAGTATGGCAAGAAGCTATGAATTTAGCAGAAGATTGTTATAAAGT
>JAKOMP010000007.1 GCA_022241785.1 Cyanocohniella sp. LLY
TAAAAATTTTCAGGCGGCGATTGACGTGTTCAATGCCAATTCTTGCCTTTGCTAAAACACGATTATAGTCTTTTTCTAAGGTTGAAAGTTCTCTGTTTTTAGGCTTTTTCTTAGGAGTGTAACTGTTGCTATGATATTGGTTAATTCCTTGAKAACCACTATCGTGGAAACCTTGTATTTCCGGATGAAAATGAACTCCACTAGCTTTGAATAAGGCAAAATCATGGCAGCGCCCTTTACCAAAAAAAGTACAAATAATTTCTCCTGTTTCTTGATTAATAATCAATTGGCTTTTGAGTGTGTGATATTTTTTATTTCCTGAATAAAATTCCTGTTGTTTTCTTTTTGGACGTTCAATAGGCGTTTCAGTTACATCCATTACCACTACTTCATGTTGGCTCAAACCACCTTTGAACAAGGCTTTTTTTCCAGGCAACCTAAACATTCCTGACTGCATTAGTTCTGATTCTATACGATGAACGATGCGACAAATAGTTGATTCTGATACTCCCCAACTTGTTGCAATATGAAAATAAGTTCGGTACTCTCTCCAATATTCTAACGTAACTAAAATTTGTTCCTCAATCATAAGTAGAGGTTTYGATCCACTTTGGTTCTTTTTGTTCATAGTTTGAAATTCTTTTAGAGTTTTAACCATTTTCTTAAAAGTYTTTCTTCTCACTCCAAAGCGGCGTTTAAATGCTCTTGGTTTTATTTGTTGGATGGATTTATAGTTCATTTTTTCATCACCTCAGATTCTGATAATGACAGAATGTGATTTTATCTTTTTTTGGTGATGTTTTTTCTGTCAGACGTTCCGCGATTACAACTATCGCTACAAATACCTCAGGCATCAATCTTTTTAGTTATCTCACCCCATTAAGATTTTAAAAGCTAGCTATCATAACACAAAATCAATTCTGCAAGAGGTCTAATCTTTATCAGCACGAGAAAAGGTGCGAAGACTTGTACTGATATGTTTTAATCGGCCGCAAGCCATCACCATCGCATCAAGTACTTTAGGTAAATCTTCTAACGTGTAATCTAAGTCAATTAATTCGGCATGATCCAAAATGCCATCATGGGGATTAGGAAGCGATCGCAAATATCTCGTTGACCAATGATAAAATTTTCGACCGTACCAGTTTCTTTGAGTTGTGCCAGACATTGCTCTAAATCATATTTTAAACCCAAAGCACTTTGATAGCGGTCTTCGGCATTTTTTGCCATCAATTTCATGACAATATTTGAAATCACCAGGGGAATCTCGTTCCCTAATTCTGGAGGCATTTTCGCAATATGACAATGGACTAACTCTAGCGGATCATCAGAAATAAACGGCAATTTTCCTGTAAGAATTTCAAAAAACGTTATTCCTAAAGAATAAAAATCACTGCGATAGTCAATTCCTCGATTCATTCTCCCAGTTTGTTCGGGAGATAAGTAAGCTAATGTACCTTCTAAAACATTAGGACTTTTGATTTCTGGGGTTTCTTTAGGTAACAGAGATGCAATACTAAAATCAATTAATTTAATTTGTTTTGTTTCCGGATTAATTAAAATATTAGCGGGTTTAATATCCTTGTGGATAATATGATTTTTATACAATTCTTGAAGAATATTTGTTAATTGGAGGCAGATAGTTAATATTTCAATTAAGTTAAGCGATTGATATTGGCGATATTTCCGTAGGGAAATGCCACCAAAGTCTTCCATTACCAAGGCGTAGCTGTTGCGGTAAGATTCTAAGCTATAGAAACTCACAATACCGGGAATCTTAAGTTTTTGCCGATAGCATACTGATTACGAAACTGTAACATTTCACGAAAAGTGGGGTATTCTCGGTTGAGAATTTTGATGATTACAGATTGCTGATCTGCTTCTCGTACTGCCCGATAAACTGTGGTTTTAGAACCACAATACAATTGCTCTATAAAAAAATATCCCGGTATTGTGATCGCCAAATCTACATCTTTATTCATATTCGTTGACTCCACTCAGATATCTATTTATATTAATAAGTATGCCCTTGTGTGTATACTGTCTAACACAATCTGTAGCGATTACAAGCCATAACCCCTGTTTGATTAGAAAAAATTTATAATTGAATTGTATGTTTTTGTAAGCGCTTTACTAAAGTTGATAATTTTATTTTTTAATAATAAAATTGGAGGATTCACCCTGCTAAAATTCTCAATCTAAAAAAATGATAACTACACGAAGATACTCATCAAATAGGGTTTAGGGATAGGTTCATCGAACTCACGTTAACATCAATTAAAAAGCCCACAGGTAAAAAACCCAAGGGACTAAAAATATAATTATTCCTCATAGGGACAAGTCTGTAAAACTAGAGAAAACCTAAATTTAGGTAATAATTGGAAATTTAAGACTTAATTCCCTCTACGATACTGGTACCATAGTTATCGTAAATAGGCTGAATAGATGTAATTTTCCAGCCAGCTTGACTGTAAATATACTGCCATTGCTCTTCGGTACGTTCCTTTCCAGGACAAGAGATCATCATGTTGATATCGAGGAATTTGGCTGCTGTGCCACTGACATTTCCTATTGGTGGCAAAACTGCATCTACGCAAATTATGCGACCATTACCTTCCATTCTGGCGTGACAATTCTTGAGCAGTTGAATACATTTGGCATCATCCCAGTCATGAATGACGAGTTTCATAATGTAAACATCTGCAGCTGGTACATCCTCGAACATATCTCCACCAATAAACTGGATGCGGTCAATAATATCTTCTGGTTCGTTGACTATTTTGCTTTTAGCGATGGGGATTAAGTCTGGGATGTCTAGGACAATGCCATGCAGATGTGGATATTTTCTTACCAATTCCAGGGCGAGATGACCAAAACCACCGCCGATATCAGCAACTTTTTTACTCTCCGATAAATCACAATGCTTCAGCACACCTCGCAGAGAATTGAGGCTATTTGATTGCATCGCTGCGCCAAAATCTGCCATCTCTTTGGGGTTAGCTTGGCAATAATCCCAATACTCCATTCCTAATTGATTTTTTGTCTGTGGCTGACCTGTAGTTAGTGCATCAGGAAAACCTGCCCATATTTGCCACCAAGTACCACCAAAAATTTCTGCTAGTTTTTTGACGGATACAGACGAGTCTAATGTTAGGACATCTGATAATGGGGTGGCGCCAAATTTGCCATCCGCATCTTCTGTGAAAACACCTACACTGGCACAGGCACGTAAAACTCTGGACAAAAACTCAGTGTCAGCTTTGACACCATGAACTTGGGTCAATTGCATTGCTGATTGAGGACCATGACACTTGATTAAATCGGGTATATCAAGACGAGTAATTGTGGAAATTGTCTGCGAAACCCACGCACCTACGAGCATCTGCATCACAATTTCTTGTGGGGCTACTTCTGGATTCACTGTTTAACCCTCTGTATCTGCAATGTTTACTTTTGTACACAAAATTTAGTTTACCAGGTAAGTAAGGAGTAGGGAATCAGAATTTTTGCTAGATATTTAATTTCCTGCGGTCCAGGGAATACAGATGATAAATTCTGCTCCTTTTCCTAGTTCCGAAACTACTTCAATATTTCCACCATGTTTTTCTACGACAATTTGACGAGCGATCGCTAGTCCTAAACCTGTGCCCTTACCTACGGTTTTAGTAGTAAATAAATGCTCGAATACTTGTTTTCTAACTTCTTCTGTCATCCCCTGACCATTATCGGCAATGATAATTTTAATGTGATTATTTTCTAGTGAAGTTGTGATAGTAATTTGGTTAGGATTGGCTTTAATTTCGGCAAAACTTAAACCTATATTAGATTCTTCTAAAACATCAATGGCATTGGCTAAAATATTCATGAACACCTGATTTAATTGACCAGGAAAACATTCAATTTCAGGTAAATCGCCATATTTAGTAATCACTTCAATTTCTGGACGATGTTCGTTGGCTTTCAGGCGATGTTTGAGAATTAAAATTGTACTATCGATGCCTTTATGGATTTGAAATAATACTTTATAATCTTTGTCGGCACGAGAGAAAGTGCGTAAACTAGTGCTAATATTTTTGAGGCGATCGCACGCTATTTCCATTGTGTCAATTACTTTGGGCAAGTCTTCTAAAGTATAATCCAAGTCAATTTCTTCAGCATGGTCGAGAATCTCATCACCCGGATTATTAAAGGTTTCTTGATATAATTTCAAATGTGTGATCACATCATCAAGGGTGGGTTTAGTTTGCTTGAGACTCGCCGCAATAAAGCCGAGGGGATTATTCATTTCATGGGCTACACCGGCCACTAAATTACCCAAAGCTGACATTTTTTCATTTTGAACTAACTGGATTTGAGTTTGTTGGAGTTCTTGTAAAGTAAATTTGAGTTCCTCTGCTTTTTTTTGCCGCTCGGCTTCGGCCCGTTTGCGATCGCTAATATCTAAAACGACACCATCCCACAGCAGATCACCATTTTCTTGTAGTTCTGGTTGGGCAGCAACTTGAACCCATTTCTCCTGACCACTGGCTGTAATAATCCGCCATTCATGGCGAAATGGCATCAGATTTTGGGCTGCGGAGAACATAGCTTGATTAATTTCTAAATTATCATCAGGATGTTCAAAATCACGCAGACTTTTATTACCTGATATCAGTTCCTGAACTTTGACTCCATAAAGATGGTTGCAGCCAGAACTGACATAAGGCGTAGATGCATGACCATCAGCCGTGGTTCGGAGTTGGTAAATTACTCCAGGAATATTGTCAGCAAACTTTTTAAAGCGCGCTTCGCTAACACGCAATGCTTCTAAAGATTCTTGCAAATCTTGGGCATAAATCTGTGTTTGCTGATATATGCGGGCATTTTCTAAAGAAATTGCGGCTTGAGTACACAAAAGATGGAGAATTTCCAGGCGATCGCTGGTAAATGCCCCGACTGTGAGATTATTTTCTAAGTATAAAATACCAATTAGCTTACCCTGGTGAAGAATAGGGGTACACAAAACACTTTTAGGGCTGTGGTGCAATATGTAGGGGTCAACAGCCAGATATAGGTGAACTCCCGCATTGCCAATCACTGAAGGTTTGAGGGTATTTCTTACCATCTGAATCAGAGAAACGGGGACACTCTGGCTATTTTCTATGGGAAGGGAACACAAGATCATGTCCGGTTGTCCGATTTGAGACAGAGCCTCAATTACCCACTGATCATCTTTGGGCATTAACAATACACACTTATCGGCTCCAGCACTTTCCTGCACTACCCGTAGTAAGGCTGAGAGTAACTTTTCGAGTTCGATTTCACTGGAGAGGGTTTGAGATGCTTTAAAGATGGTTGCTAAATCTAGAGCCTCGGAGATGCTACTACTACCTGATGACGAACCTTTACTAGTCTGAGAAGAAGCCGCGAAGATGGTTTCTGTCAAAGTCAAAGACTGTTGCTGCTGTTGCAAAATAGATGCCAGTAATTGAGGATAACGTTGCTCTAAATCGTTGACTTTGGCGGAGCTACCCCAACGCGTATAGACATAATAAGCATTGGTCATGTAAGATTGGGCGATCGCTTCTTTACCCCATGCAAGGTAGAATTTCGCCGCTAGTTCATGAGCTAGGGCTTCTTCTTGAATATATTTATGTTCTTGAGCGAGAAAAATCGCGCGATCGTAATCTTCAATGGCTTCAGATTTGTTACCTAAGATGCGATTGTATTCTGCCTTGACCAAATAAAATTTATGCAAATGGTTAATAGGTGCATAGTCAGACCATTTCTTTAGCTTTTCTTGATTAGCTGCTACTTTTTCTAAATATTCAGTTTGCGCCAACTCCGTAGCGGATGAACATAGTGCCAAATATACCAAAGAACTATAAAAGTTAAATAGTGTAATCACAAACATCCCTAGCATACTATCGGCATAGGATTCTTCTACTAACGCAGCATATGCTGAAGCTTGTTCATACTGCCCAAATAAATAGCAGAGAACCATTTTGTTGTAGTACAAATAGTAAAGACAACTGTAATTATTGGTTACTTGCAGTTGAGGTAAAGACTGGGTTTCATTATACACCTCTCCTACTAATTGACTTAGATCATCCGCACGTCCTAGCAAATTCAAAACTGTTTGCTGATAGATTAAATGAAAATTGAGAGCAGGTGTTTGTTTAATTTGCAAAATCCCCTGTCTATAAATTTCCATTTCCGATGCTAAAGCAGTCAATTCGTCACCTGCAAAATAAGCATAGCAGCAATAAATGTGCGCGTTTAACGCACTGCTTTCTAAATCTCCCGTTTCTAAACCAACTTGATAACCTTCTTGGAAAAATGGTAATACATTTTTCAGTGGTTCTTGCCAATGACTAATGTAACCATATACTACGAAATAAGTCCGACATTTACATCTGAGAATTTGAAAATGTTCCAGAATATTCAGAGCTAGTCGCCCAAACTGATATCCAGCGTCCAAATTACCCACTACCCCGCACAGCACCAGCCCATAATCAGCGTAAGCAAATGCAGAAACGGCACAATTACCATAAGTAATAGATATATTTATTTGCTGAAAAATTAGTAATGGCAACAGCATGGGAGCCACTTGATAAGCCGATGGAACCATTTGGGTTAAAATTCTCATGGTTGCCAGTTTAATGGGATCAGTTATGATTTCTAAGTCCACCAAACTGGGAATAGAAACATCTTTCCATGCCAGTAAAGTTTGCTCTAGTGCTTGTCCAATATCCCCAGGCGTTGGCTGTTCTGGAAACTCTACCCCCAATAGCTGTAGCACTTGTAAACCAATTTGTATGGCTGTCAGTAATTGATTTTTAGCTTTAGCAGCCAGCATCTTGATTTCATAAATCCTGATCTTTTCAATTAAGCTGTGAGTTCTTTGGAGAATTACCCCGGCGAATTCCTCCATTTGCTGATAATTCGTATTCAAATAAGCAACTTCTGCGGCTTCTTCATACAACATATGAGTTAGTTCATACTGAGAATTCCAGCTATCTTTTGGTAATAAGTTAATGCCAATAGTTAAATAATCAATTGCTGCTCCATAAGCCGTTGCTGCCTTAGCTTTGCTAGCGGACTGCAAATTCAACTCAACTAGTTTATCTCGCTCCCCTGATTGGATAATTAAATTACGTCCGATATTTAACTGATTGACAATATCAAAAATTTTTTCTTCCCATGCATCATTTGCCGTATTTTCCAGCAGGAGTTTACCAATTTTTAAGTGAGTAGCTTGTTTCTGCTCATCGGGAATTAAAGAATATGCAGCTTGCTGCACACGGTCATGTAAAAATTTATAGGTAACATTGTTAATTAATGATTGATGCTTGTTTGAAACTAGCTGATCATCATCTGTATCTTGAATAAAAAATTTATAAACTTCATTAGTCGGTAAAATTAAACCTTCTTGCAACGCTTTCCATAAACAAGATGCTGTTTCTATTTCCGATTGCTCTGAAATAACTGCCAAAGTAGATAAATCGAATTGATTGCCAATACAAGCAGCTAATTGCAATACATCTTGAGATGAACGAGGCAAATTTTGGAGTTGAAATGTCATAAATATGACAACATCATCTGTAATTGTTAGCTGATTAATTTGTGAAATATCGCATTCCCAGCAACTTGCTGCAAAATTGAAATTAATTAGATTTTTTTGATATAAAGCTTTGAGAAACTGGGTAGCAAAAAAGGGATTTCCTGCGGTTTTTTGATAGACAAATTGAGCAAGGGGACAACTCACAGTTTCTGAGCATCCTAGTGTGTCAGCCACTAACTGATTTAATTTACATTCACTGAGTGGTTGCAAAGTAATGGTATTAACTGTTGCACCAATTTTGCTAATTTCCTCTAATGTCAACATCAAAGGATGTGCCGGAAAGACTTCATTGTCTCGATAAGCACCAATAATTAACATATAAGCAGAATTAGCTTCACTCATCAGTAGTTGAATCAACTTTAAAGAAGCCGAATCTGCCCACTGTAAATCATCCAAGAAAATAACTAATGGATGCTCTTTCGTGGTGAAAACTTGCACAAACTTCCAAAATAATAAATTAAAGCGATTTTGGGCGGCTGTTCCTAAAAGTTCTGCTACTGGTGGTTGCTCCCCAATAATTTTAGCTAATTCGGGAATCACTTCAATAATTGCCTGTCCATTCTCGCCAACAGTATTTAATATCTTAGTTTTCCATTGCTGGATTTGACTATCACTTTCGCCTAATAACTGCCACATCAAGCCTCGAAATGCCTGCACAAATGCTGAGAAAGGAATACTTTTTTGAAATTGGTCAAATTTCCCTTTAATAAAATATCCGCGTTGCCCCACAATTGGTTTATGTACTTCATTGACAACCACAGTTTTACCAATACCTGAAAACCCGGACACTAGCATAATTTCGCTGTTACCATCAGCTACTCTTTCAAAGGCTTGTAATAATGTTTCTACTTCTTGTTCTCGACCATAGAGTTTTTCGGGAATTAAAAATCGGTCAGTGATATCTCGACTTGCTAATGTAAAATCTGTAATTGTATCTGTGATTTGTAATTCTGAGAGACAAATTTCTAAATCATGCTTTAATCCAGCTGCACTTTGATATCTATCTTCGGCATTTTTTGCCATTAATTTGGCAATTATTTCGGAGATGATTGGCGGTATATTTGGATTGATATTATGAACTGATGGGGGGATTTTGGCAAGATGAGCATGTACCAATTCCATCGGATCATTAGATGAAAATGGTAATTTCTCTGTGAATATTTCGTAGAAAGTAATGCCTAAACTATAAAAATCTGTGCGATAATCTATACCCCGATTCATTCTGCCAGTTTGTTCGGGAGAAATATAACTCAACGTGCCTTCTAAGACATTAGTATTTTGTAGTTGTGGGGTTTCTCTTGGTAGTAAAGAAGCAATACTAAAGTCAATTAATTTAATTTGTTTGGTTTCCGGATGAATCAGGATATTTGCGGGTTTAATATCTTTATGAATAACTTGGTGCTGGTGTAGTGCTTCGAGGGTTGTAGTTATGGCAATGGCAATATTGAGAAAATCACTCATGGAGAATTTTTCATTTCCCATTCTCCATTCTTTGAGGGAAATACCACCAAAATCCTCCATGACTAAGGCATAACCATTGCGGTAGGGTTCTAAGCTGATGGGTTTAATGATGCCTGGTATGTCTAAGTTTTTGGTGATGGTGTACTGATTACGGAATTGAACAATTTCGCCAAAGGTGGGATATTCATTCCGCATCAGTTTGATTACTACTGATTTTTGGTCACTTTCACGGTTGCATCGGTATACTAAAGTGCGTATACCTGCGTAAAGTCGTTCTGTGATGGAGTAACCAGAAATTGTCATAGTGTTATTACTCAATACCATATTAGTCGGCTAAAATATAACTTTTAAACTGCAATACTTAAGTTAATTTTGCCCAGAAACAACGAGTCAATAACACAGAATACTCTTGATTTGTCTAGCTTTAAATACTTACTAAATTTAGGTTTGGGAATATACCAAATTTGTAATTAATTCACCGCTCATTACGGTTACTGCTTGTCCAGAAAGAAACACGCGATCGCCTCCTGAATACCTTACCTTGACTACTCCACCGCGACGAGATGCTTGATAAGCCAAAAATTCATCTTTACCCAGGCGATCGCGCCAGAAAGCCGCCAAGCAACAATGGGCAGATCCAGTTACTGGGTCTTCATCTATACCTACTCCCGGAGCAAAAAAGCGCGAAACGAAATCGTATTCAGAATCAGGTTGAGTTTGGCTAGTAACAATCACCTTCGTAATAGGCAATGTTTTCAATTGTTGAAAATTAGGCTGAATTTGTCGTACCAACTCTTCAGACTCCACCTCGACTAAATACCCCAAAGAATTTTGCAGCACAGATTTACAAGATACACCCAAAGCCTCGCTCAGTTGTGGAGACGCAACTGTTACCTGAGAGTGATTCACGGGAAAATCTAACTCAATCCACTCACCCAAGTGCTTGGCAAGCAAAACACCGCTTTTGGTATGGAACCGCGCAACTTCATCAGGTAACAAATGCCCTTGCGACCAAAGTACATGGGCGCTAGCTAAGGTAGCATGACCACAAAGCGGGACTTCCACAGATGGCGTAAACCAACGCAGATTAAAACCATCATCCTGTCTGACCAAAAAAGCAGTTTCCGATAAATTCATCTCCTGGGCTACATTCTGCATCCAGCCATCATCTATAGATTCAGACAAAACACAGACAGCCGCCGGATTACCCGCAAAAGGTTTATCAGTAAAAGCATCAACTTGAGTAATAATCTGTCCCATAAAATCGCCCAGAAGCTATTGATTTGTTTAGATAAGTAGAACCGGGTAAATAATTAAAGGTTTGTAGTGAGAACTAAAGTTCTCAAATCAGGACTAAAGTCCTGACTACAAACTGATTTTCAGTAAATTTACATTACTTTACATAGCTTGGTTTTTTCAAGTCGTTTTACTTATACGGAAGTTAGACCGCTTCCTTGAGATGGGAATGGAAAAACTTTGTCAACTCGCGCCAAGCATCTTCATCTGCCAAACGATTGTAAGAAGAACGTTCATGGCAGAAAAAACCATGATCAGCATCAGGATAGACCTTTAGATTGTACTCTTTACCCAATTCTTGGAATCGAGACTCGACTTGTTTAATACGTTCAAGGGGAATAAATGGATCAACACCACCGTGAAATAAGTATACAGGGACTTGAATATCTTTGACTGCATCAATCCACTCATCTAGAACCATGCCATAAAATGGAGATGCTGCGGCAATTTCATCTGATAACTTGCAAGCAGTGAGAAAAGCCAAACCCCCACCTAGACAGAACCCCATCACTCCAACCAGATCTAAAAGTACATCTGGTTGTGACTTGAGATAAGTTATGGCTGCTCTTAAATCCTCTACTTTTCTGGTTTTGGCATTGGATGGCTTTTCCCTTTGGGAGTTAGCTTCTCATGTGCTTCATAGCGCGTAACTATTTTCTGCCAGTCGTTGGGGTACAAATCTTGAAACTTCAGAATAAAATCCTCATCTGAATGAGTTAGCTTTAAATTATTCAGTGTCTTTACAATCTTCTCTTCCTTTTTGACAAAAACTTGTCCTTTAGGTACTCTTGCTCTTGCCATAAATCCTCCAGTTCAGTAGCCCTACTCACATAATTTTATTACCAACCTAAAATGTCTTGATCGTAGCCTCCAAAGCAAGAAGATAGCTAACTATCCATTATGCGTAGAATATCGGTATAATCTTTTTCTAAATTTTAATATATCCAGCATTATAGCTACCTCATTTCTGGACATACGGAAAATTTCTTTTTTAAATCTCCGTGTGGTGATTATACAGAATTTTTCCGTAAAACCGCCCTTTTTTCTTGTCTGGTAGCTTTTCGAGCGCTGATAATTCATATCTTTTCTTCTCGATTAGTATGTGCAGACCCCGTTAGATCATGCTCCTTCGGATCTGCCACCCGCCAATAAAAAAATCAGAGCCACACCATCATAGGTATTGACTCTGATTACTATTTATGCGGTCAACTGTAGATTAGGCAACAGTCAAATTAACTCGGACAATCATGTCGTTGTAATCTTTGTCGCTGTTATTTTGGAAATCTTCAAAGCCAAAGACATTATTGCCTAACAAAGTAATGTGGTCTGCCTGGGTAGAATTAGCTCCCAAGAAGGGGAAGTAAACAGGGTTATCATTAATTGTGGCTGGAGTACCGTTGGCAATGATGAATGGTGCAAACAACGAACCAGGTTCTAAGGTAGCGGTGTAAGTGGATGTGCGGCGGTTATTGGTTGTTAAATCAACACCAGCAACACGCCCATTCACCGCAGCTTGGGTATAACCATTCTCACCAGGAAGGATATCTGCGTTGCCGTCGCCGTTGATATCTATGCCGCCATTTTCATCAGTGACTCGATAGAAACTGACGTAGTTGTTAAAGGCTGCATCTCGATTAACTACAAACTCGGCTTGCACTGATTGTGTGATATTGCGTAAGTCGATTAGTTCAGATTGTGACCCACCTTGCAAATTTGTACCTACAGGTAAAGATTGCTCGGTTGCTTGAATTTTTACCTCTAAGTCTTGGAAGGTTGAATTTCTTTGCGATCGCACTTGCCAAGCTAAAGAAAATTCATCGTTGCCTAAATCAGTAACTCTTTGAGTCGCAGCATCGGCAAATAGCACATCGTCAATGGAGACAACTCCCGCCTGGACTTCATCAGTTGTACCATTGGGTACTACGTAGAATCTCAAATTATCACCAGAGTTAAACTCTAGTAAGCGGGTGATGTTATCTCTGCTAAAGCCACTAGGTAATCTATGAACCGCTGAGAAAATTGCTTGGGCGCGTTCTAAAGCAGCTTCAGCATATCCGGCTGCTCCTGGGGCAATACCATTGATAGTACCTGCGGCGTCATCTACTGTAAACACACCCAGTTCATTCACCTGATTTGGTCTAGTACTGGTGAGGCTGACTTGCAGTTGTGTGGTGTCACTTGTACCGCGAATTGTAAAGGTGTTGTTTTCAGGGTTACTTACCAAAGGTACATCGTTGTCGGCAATGGTGACGGTGGCCATATTCGATAAACCCAAGTCGTAATTCGGTTCATCTACAAGTTTAAGGATGACGGTTTCCTCACCTTCTACCAAATCATCGTCTACTGGAATAACCTCGACATCTGCAAAAGTTTGACCAGCCAAGATAGTAGCAATACCAGTCAAGTTGTTGTAATCAACGCCATTAGTAGCAGTACCTTCAATGGTGTAGTTCACCGTCAAAGATTGGCTGGTATTACCTACGCGAGAAATGCGGAAAACTCCTGGTTCATTACCTGCTTCTGCTGCGTCGGGAACCTTAGCCGCAATACTCACTACAGGGGTAGCTAAATTCAGTGGCTTATCTAAACCTAAAAGAATGATTTCGTTGTTGTCGATCAAAGGCGGTCTGCCGACTGAGAAGGGATAGTTATTATCGTTAGTTAGTAGCAGTGTATTTTCATCGATGACTACTACAGCTTCGATAGTGACGAAGGGGAAGGTAAATTTAGTGTCGCCATCTTGGTTTAAATCATTGGGGTCACTGATATTCAGTAAATCAACGATTTCTTCTTTGGGGACAAACCCATTGGCATCTTTTTGGGATAAGTCAATTTTGAATACCTTCTTGAATTGGGCTTCGGGGCCTTGACGTCCATCACGTTCAATTACCAGATATTCATTTTCGTTGACTACCGTTAACGCACCGATCGCATGGTTAGATTCTTCCATACGATAGTATCCGGCTATACCTTTATATTCTTTGGATTCGGCATCAAATTCGTAGATGCGTAAGGAATTTGGCGGGTCACCTAAAACAGTTCCTTCCAGCATGGGATAGATGGTTTTCTTATCCAAGCTAATGGCCATGCCTTCAAATCCGCGAGAACGGGCCAAGTTGGAGAATACTGGGTCACCGATGAATTGTTGCAGAACTAGGCTATTTGTACCAGGGAAATCGCTGAAGAAACCATCAACGCCTAACTCCAGGAACTGTTCATATTCTGCTTTGGGGTCGCCTTCATAGTTGGGTGCGAGGAAGACATCTTCATCACGGAAGGTGTAAGGATGTAAGAGTAAGCCAGCTGCATGGGCATCTTCTACCAAGGTTGTCGGTTCTTGGAGTACTCCACCTGCACCAGCCGGAACAATTAAGCGCTTATTGGGGCCAATACCTGCGGCATAGGTGGCGATCGCAGCTAGTTCTGTGGGTTTGGTAAGGTCGCCATAAGTACGCGGGTCACCACTAACTGTAAAGTCATAAGGTCTGCCGTTAGCACCACCAAGTAACTGAACTAGAGGAATATTAACATCAGCATCTGGCATGATGGAAAATTTCAATTCCTGGAGATTACCCACCTCGAAGGACTGAATAAATGTCCGGTTGGGGTCTGTGAAGTCATTGGTTACCAGAGTATCAACAATCATCTGACCTAAATTCATGTTGATGGGTGAACCATCTAAAAGTGTGCCTTCACTGGCGAAGAAGGTGGGGTGTTTGGTTTCGGGATAAATGCCAATTATCCGCCCGGTTTCAGCTTCGACTTGCTTGACCAAATCGATGATTTCTTCCAGAGTAGGAACTTTCAACCCATCACCGTCAAAGTTGGTTCCCCGTAGTTCTGGTAGACGTTCAATAGAGTTGAGGGTTTTGATTTCTTCTAAGGTGAAGTCTTCGCTAAACCAACCTCTGATAGTGCGACCATCGATAACTTTGGTAGTAAAACGGTCAGCAAATTCTGGACGTTCGTTAACATCAGTGCTGGTGTCAGTTCTGTTTACCGAACCATCTTCATTGAGAATTGCCAAGGCATTTTCGTGACGGGCGATTAAATGTCCATCTTTGGTGGGTACTAAGTCTGGTTCAATGAAATCTGCACCATCGGCGATCGCCAGCTTGTATGCTTCTAAGGTGTGTTCGGGACGGGAACCACTAGCCCCACGATGTCCAATTACTAAAGGTGCAGAACCATCCAAGGTGGCAAATTCAGGTGGTAGTAAAGCCGGGCTGTCAGGGGAAATGACCAACTCACCAGTCAATTGATCCCGGACTTGATTTCCTGTACCGGGGAAGTCTGTGAAGTAGCCATCAATACCTAAATTGATGAATTGTATGTATTCTAAGGCTGGATTGTTGTTGTAGTCGGCGGCTAGAAAACGTTCTTCGTTGCGGAAGGTATAAGGATGTACCACTAAGCCTGAGGCGTGGGCATCTTGGACTAAAGTTGTGGGTGCAGTCAGGGTTTTATCGGCATCGTTAACAACGCCATCACCATTGACATCATCGGCTTGACCGTCACCATTTAAATCTACACCCTCAACGGAAACAATCATCCGCTTCCAGGGGCCAATACCAGATGCGTAACTGGCAATTTCTTGTAACCCTTCTGGTGTTCGCAGGTCAGCATAGGTGCGGGTATCGCCACTGACGACAAAATCATAAGGTTGAGTTTCAATCAGGGAACCATCGAGATTGATACCGCCAGCATCCAATAACTGAACTAAAGGAATGTCTGTGAGTTCGCTGAGTTTCTGGAGATTGGCAACTTCAAAGGATTGGATATAAATCCGGGATGGGTCAGTGAATCCAGTTTTTTCTAAAGTTTCTAGTAGTGGTTCTTCCAGTGACAAACCTAGTTCATCGTGGAAAGTGGGGTGTTTTGTTTCTGGGTAAATGCCGATTTTTTTGCCTGTGTGGGCCTCGATGTCTTGAACTAATTGAATGATTTCCTCAAAGGTGGCAATTTCGTAAACCCCGTTAAACACCTGCGTCCGGAAGTCTTGGGGCATAATCGCCCGCAGAGTCTTGATTTCCGCTAGGGTAAAGTCAGAAGCAAAGAAACCTTCTTCGGCGACACCATCAATGATTTTTGTCGTGAAGCGATCGCTAAATTCTGGACGTGAGGCGACATCGGTGGTAGCAATTAAATTAGGTTCGTGACGGGCAATTAATACGCCATCTTTCGTAGCCACCAAGTCAGGCTCGATAAAATCAGCACCTCGTTCAATTGCCAGTTTATACGCACCTAATGTATGTTCTGGTAGTTCCCCACTGGCTCCCCGGTGTCCAATGACAATGGGTGGTTGTCCATCTAGGGTATTTAAAGTTACATAATTTGGTGTATCGATGGGGGCTTCTAACAACTTACCTGTAGCATCAAAGTGTAACAAGTAAGGGCCAAACTCCTCACCAATCCAGAAAGTACCATCGGCTGCGACTACCAAAGATTCTGGGTCAAAGTCTGAACCAGTTAATAAACGCTCAGTGGTATTTTCGTTGATAATCTCAAAAGGAATTTTCTTGTCTGGGTCAGATAGTTGCACAAAATCCAACACATTGACAGTAGCATCACCACCCTCAGCACTGCGGAAGTTGGGATCAGCACGATAAATCCGCAGTAAGTAATCGGGACTATTAGCTTTATTGCCATATCCGTTGTCAGACAACAACCAGAAGGAACTGTCATCAGCTACCTGAACAGCGCTAAATCCTTGAATTGGCTGTTTAGCAAAGGGGATATTTCGGCCATTGGTCGTACCTGTGATGGCTGTACCAGATGGCGGGCCTTCAGCAAAGGTATCAGCCGGGAGGGAAGCAAAACCTTTGAGGGTGACTTGGGGGGCTGCATTTAAATTCACTGAAACTTGATTATTTTCAGGATTGGGATCATTAGGAAATGCTGAGGATACTTGTGCGGTACTCATAATTACACCTGTTGTATTTGCTTGGACTGTGATTTCCAGCGTGCGACTGAGATTGGCCGAGATTATTCCGACATCCCAGATACCTGTTGCGTTGTCATAGCTTCCTTGTTCAGCTGTTGCAGAGATAAAACTTACTTCTGGGGGTAACAAATTAGTTACTTGTACACCGCTAGCAAAACCTGGCCCTTGGTTGTTGAGGGTAAGAGTTAATGTCACCTCATCTCCTATTTGGGGATGGGGATTATCTACGGTTTTGCTTAACTCTAAATCGGCTAAAGTGTTGGGATTGCGGGGATTATAACTTGTGGTATCAATGGTGAGGGGTACAGGAAAGATACTTGCAATGTTTTCCCAAGGTACTAACTTGAAATTAGTACTGATATTTTCATCATCAACAATGGTGGCGGGTTCATTATTACCATCTTGGGTGACAAATAAACCATAGGGGAAGTTGGGGCCAAGAGGTACGTTAATGACATCTGCACCATCGGAACTTTGTACACCATCAATTCCGCCATTATTACCCACAGCGAAACTGCCGACATATTCGTTCTTGCCTTCACGGGTGTAGGCTACAAAGGTATCGTCACCTTGGCTGGAAACTAATAAGTAACCTGTACCGTTAGCACCGTAATAAATCGTCAATCCTTCTACATCGTCGGTGAGATATTGACCACCCAAGGCTTTGACAATATCAATTAATTCACCGCTAGTATCACCATCTGGTTCTGCGAAAAACTTCCAGATGCCAACATCTTCTTGGCCGATGTAGAGGTAGCCTTTTTCTTGGTCTGCTACCATTCCCTCAGTTTGGGGAGTGAGTCCTTCTACGGTGGGTAAAGTAAACTCTCGTACTCTTTCAATACCTACATTGCCGCTACCTGTATCAATCAATTTGTACTGGGCGACATCCCCTGTTTGCCGACGATTAGCAAAGACATAGTAATCATTGGTGAGGGGACTACGGTAAAAAGCAATACCGTAAGCGCTGCGAGATGAGACAGCATAAGGGGGGCTGAAGGGTTCAGATTGAAAGAGTGTCCCCAGATTAACATCGGTGATATCTTCTAAGTATTCTCCTGGTGTATTGGGATTAGGGTTAATTCTAAAAAATACCAGTGTATCGTTTTGGCGATCGCTTGCGACAGCAATATCAACAGATTCGCCACCTAACTGAAAGCCATACTGTAAGTCAACGTTGTTGTAGCGGATACCGCCAGGGTTGACTTCCTGCAATAAATTCCCGCCTAAGTCGTAAACTCGTAGTCCCCCATGTTTTACGGCTGTGAGGATTAAACTATCAGCAGCGTTATCAGGATTAACATAGATGGCGGGATCATCAGCATCAGGACTTTGGTCTACAGGTAATCTGGGGTCATCCAATAAATCAGGACGAGTTTCGACTGTGGGTGCAGCTGTGGGAATGAGGTCTGCACTTAAAGTCAAAATTTGGGTGAATTGTGTCTGACTAAAGTTGTTATCACTGACCAACACAATGGACTGACGACCATCTTCTAGTGTGGGGCCAAAAGCTAAACCTTCGATGTTATCTAATCCAGTCTCTAGATTTAAATCATCGAGATTCAACAGCAAACGTTTTTGGGCGGGTTGAATAGCGGCTAATTGTTCCTCACTTAAATCATTCAGGGAATCGTAGAAGCTAATATCAGTTGCACCTTGCAAACTAACTTCGTAGATTTTGATAGTGTTACCCACACCCACAGCAAAAGAGCGTTCTAATGCTAATAAAGTGCCGCGGTTATCGATGGCGAGTAAGTCTACTAAACCATTGTCACTAAAGCCCGTTTCCGGTATTGGTGGTACAGCCACCGGGTCTGTAATGTAGAGATATTCTTTTTCTGGCTGACTGGACAACAAGTTGTATTGTAAAATCCGAGAAGGGCTACTGCTAGTCACCGAAGCGCGATCGCCATCCTGAATCAAGGCGTTTTCGGTAGCAGTGTATAGAGTTTTTTGGTTTGGTGTGATAGTCAGACTTTCAAAAGCTAAATTATTCCGCACCCCAGAGATGTGGGTATCGCCAGCATCGATAATGCCGTTACCGTTGGTGTCTTCAATAACTGGTAAAAATTTATCTGGTACAGGTAAAGAACGGATTTTTTCGCCTGTTAAAGAGAACTCTTTAATGAAGGGGTCACTGATTCGACCTGCATTAATATTGACTTCACCTTCCGACGAAACAAAAATTGTCCCATCTTGAGTTAAAGCAATACCTTCGGGGTCGATAGTTAAAGCCGCAAAGAAGTTACCGTCAGCGTCTTGCAGGGGAGTAGCATTGGTAAACGTCACCCCAGATGTTTCAGGGTCAAGAGTAAAAGTATAGAAACGGGCTGGGCCATTTTGCGAGCGATCGTCTGAGATAGAGTAGTAAAGATTATTCGCCGCATCATAAGTTACACCAGACAATCCCCCCATTGGTGTGGCTACACCGTTTACCGTTCCTGCTGCACCAGGGGGAATAAAGCCTGTGGTAAAAGTAGTTTGTCCTGCAAATCTGACATCCCGGAGAGTTTTACCGCCTTCCGTTGGGCCAGCCTGCACATCAACCCATACTAAACGATGGTCAGAACTAGGGAAGGGAAAAGTCCCGACTAAGGAGAAATTGGGGTCAGTGTTTACAGGCCAGAAAACGCCTGAGTTGCTAATTTGCAAATCAGCATTAGGTAGCACATAGTCAGCCCGCAAATTACCAGGCTGAGTATCAGCAAAATCCGCAGTATCAAAAGCCGGGTTGCCTTGATGGAGAAGGTTAATACCTCCTTGTAAAGCCGATTGTTGCACACCACCAGCACTGCTGGGGATGAAATTAGTATTAACGTCGGGATTCTGTAGTAACTGAAGAATGGCATTATCAAAACTGTCACCATCAAAAGGATCGGCGTTCTGGTCACCCATGATCACAAAGCGGGAACCAGGAGTTAAACCACCGAGTTGATCTAGATCATCATAGATATAATCGCCTTGTTCTGGTGTAATGTAGTCTACCCAAAAGCGGATTTCGTCATGGTTACGTTTGCCGTTGCGGTCTTCTGGCCCATCAAATACCGGGGGTGTGGGATGACTGGCTAAGACGTGAATGATTTCGCCGTTGACTTGAATGGGTATATCCCAATGACTTTTAGAAGACAGACGTAATATTTCTTGTTCTTCAGGTGAATACCAAGGAGTGTCAGAATCAGGTAAGGCGATCGCAGATAATAAAGAATCTGGCATATCCTGCCAAAGAAAGTTTTGGAAGGTACGGACATTCTCTGTGTCAATGGGATATTTGGATAGTAATAACATCCCATACTGACCAGGGTAATCGCCAAATCCGAAGGCATCATTACCGTATCCTGGTGCGCCTGGGGTGGTAACGACAACGCCATTGTTA
This sequence comes from Cyanocohniella sp. LLY, assembly GCA_022241785.1. Classification (GTDB taxonomy): domain Bacteria; phylum Cyanobacteriota; class Cyanobacteriia; order Cyanobacteriales; family Nostocaceae; genus Cyanocohniella. Next base: position 19,678 of record JAKOMP010000007.1, read on the forward strand.
TCTAAGTCAAACCCAGAGGGAATACCTGTATTGGAGGGTGCAATGTAGAAGTAGGGATATTCTACGGGAGTGACACCGTTTTGACTCACAGCTAGGTAGTTTTCTAGGAATAATTGAACAGCTTGGGTGGGATTTTCGGTGAAATAGTCAAACTCATTGATGAGTAGGACATCTGGGTGATTGCGCTGAATGATTTCTGCAACAGCTTGGGCTTGAGGATTGTCAGGGGTAGATAAATCGCTGACTAACTGGCCATCGGTGTTGCGATTGAGGGAAGCATTGAATTGGGAAAAGCGAATTGTACTGGTAGTTACCATTGGTTAATTGTGGTAGATGAGAATGCCTACAGTGAAAAAGCAGGGGAGCAGAGGGACAGGGGAGCAGGGGAGAAAAACCACCCACAAGGAAAGGAGTGGGGTTTCTCTACGAGACGCTGCGCGTAGCTTGCTTCTCCGTAGGAGTACAACCAAGAGAGCAAGGGAGCTATCGCCCACAATTCCACTCGGCTTTAAACCTTATCTTTTGGTAAATTTACTTATGCAGATATACACAAGCTATCTCGGTAATATTAAGAAACAGCTAGCAAATGGTTAAAACCAAAAATCCAAAATTGTGTAACAATCCCACGGTTAACTTCTGTCTCCGTAGGATTGTCAGGAATAATACTTAGTAAGCTATGCAATCACAGTCAGACTGCTACTAGTCAGGGCTGCTTGATTAGATAACTGGACTATTTGAACTTTTGCTGTACTACCAACCCCATCTTCATCAAAGTAGAGGTTACCTGTGGTTTGGTCGTATATCAGGCGATCGCTTGCGGTGACAGCACTGCTACCTAGACGGAATAAACCAGGGTCAAGTGTACCCAAGGCTTGGTTAAGTCCAAATTCTGATTGGGAAATCAAGATGGTATCTTGTCCCACTTTGAAGTCGGTAATAGTGTCAAATTCTCCTGTGCGAGTGTCACTGAGATAGAAGCGATCGCGTCCGTTACCGCCAGTTAATAAGTCATATCCTTTACCACCAACTAGCAGGTCATCGCCATTACCACCGATTAAAGTATCATTACCATCGCCGCCATAAAGGGTGTCATCGCCGTTACCACCATCTAAGTAGTCGTTGCCGTCACCACCATACATGATGTCATTGCCGTTACCACCTAGTAAGGTATCATTACCCCTGTCACCGTAGAGGATATCGTTACCATTTCCACCTTCAATTAAATCATTGCCATCGCCGCCATAGAGGGTGTCATTACCGTTACCACCCCTCAAGGTATCATTACCAGCTAAACCCCGGATAATATCATTGCCATTGGTGCCAACGAGGTTATCATCACCTGGAGTGCCAATAATTCCGCCACCGACAGCTTTAATTGCCACGTTCACCGATGCTGTGGCTGTACCGCCTTTACCATCGCTAATAGTGTAAGTGAAATTATCGCTACCCACATAGCCACCATCTGGGGTGTAAAGAATTAAGTCATCAGCAAAGTTGTTCGGTGTAGCATTGTCATTGATTACGGCAATACCATTAACTGGTGTAGATACTAATGTGATTTGCAGCGGATCATTATTGAAATCGCTGTCATTAGCGAGGACGTTAATGTTAACGGCAGTGTTTTCATCGGTAATGGCGATATCGTCGATGGCTACAGGGGCCGTGTTTAAGTTCAGTCCCACAACTACCGGGTCATGGTCTGAAGAACGGAAGGGATCAGGATTATATAAGCTGTTGATTTGTGATGGTGACTTGAAGTTGGTGTTGTAGTCGATAACGTTGGGTTCATCAGCATTAATATGCCATTTGGCAGCACCAGATACTTGGGCTGTGAGAGAATCATTAGCTAATGCATGATCTAAGGAACCCCACTGACCATCGAAGACATAAGAGTAGGAGGTATGGGGAACCAGATTGGTATATCCGGCATTTTCCAAAGCCTTAATGGGGTCTTCTTTGGCATAGGCATTGATGTCACCCATAATCATGTAGTCTGGGTCATTAGTACCTGTGGGATTTGTCGCTAACCATGTTGCTAAATCTTGGGATGCACGAGTCCGTGTCCCATTAGATAAACCTTGACCGTCGCCTACATCAGCATCACCCGGATTTCCAGAACTAGAACCCTTGGATTTAAAGTGATTGACAACTGCGGTAAATTCTTCACCGATGGAGTTTTGCAGGAAGGTCTGCGCTAGAGGTTTACGGTTATTGTTATCAAATGAACCTTGACCAAAACCATCAGGAACTGTGGCGGCTGCACCTACAGGGGTAATGCTACCAGGTTTGTAAATAAAACCCACTGCGATCGCATCCGTACCCAATTGTGGTAATCCTGGATCGATCAAGGCATAAGTACCAGCACCAGCAGCTGCATTGAGTCCATTGACTAAATCTTGAATGGCGCTGTTTGCACCGTAACCATCATTCTCGATTTCAATCAGACCGACAACATCAGCATTTAACCCCAAAATTGATGCAATTGTCTTATCACGTTGACGGTTAAACTCAGTTAGGTTTTCTGCACCCCGTTGTTCAGGACTGGTGAAGCCGCTACCCATGCCGTTACCGTTAAAGTAATTGAGGACATTGAAGCTAGCAACTGTTAACGTCCCACCGACATTTGGTGTAGTTTCTGGACGGGGATTAGCTGGTGTAAAGTCTACTCCAGTAGAGGTTTGCACACGATAACCTTCAAACCGATGGTCTAAAACCCCAGTGATACTAGCAACAGTATCACCACCACGCAGAGTATTAGTTGCACTTAAAGGTTGACCACCACGACCAAAAATAATTGGTTCGGGGTTTTGTGTCGCGCGACCGTCATCTAAGATAATTCTGCGTGTGGCAATATCCTGTAAGTAAGCATTGTAACCAGCAACGCTGGGGTCATTGAATTGGGTGTATTGTTCCAGCCTTGCATCTGTACCTGGTTGGTTACTAGGGCCAGTTGCTGAAAGTACCGCTTGACCAAAACGACCGAGTTGGAAATGTTCGGTGACAGTTAAATCTCCACTAGTAGCGCTGATGTTGACTAGCATTCCTTCGTAACGTTCTAAGTCGGCAACGCTGGTTACAGGGAACTGAATAGTAGTAGCTGTGGGTATAATATCTGCACCCAAGTTAATTAAATTACTGACTTGGGATAGTTGGGTAAGGCTACTAGTGTTACCACCACTACTGCTGCTAAATTCGCTCACATTTCCCGTTACCCGGACTTTATCGCCCACGCTACCAGAGAACAGTCCTGTGGGGTCAAAAACAAAGATACCTTCAGATGTTGTGGGGTCATCATCGGTTTCTGCATCTTCTTCTTGCACAAAGAAGCCACTCAATCCAGAACCACCGGGGAATGCTGCCACCACAATGCCTTCAATAGTACGAATGCCACCAAACGCCGCTTCAAATGCTGTACCACTACCTTGAATTTGGTGAATTTTGGTAACGGTGAGGGGAACGTCGTTGTCGGTAATGGTAGCGGCGACTGAACCAATGTTAATGCCGTTATAGTTTGTATCATTACTAGTTACAGTATGAGTAATTACACTAGCATGAGTACCTTCTACTAAATCATCATCAACGGCCGTGACTGTCACCGTTTGGGGTGTATTCCAGTTGGTAGAGGTGAAGGTGAGGGCAGTAGCGCTGGTTGTAGTTTGGGAGTCAGGGGTAATGGTAACGATGACATCTGCTATCGGCTGAGTATTAAGGACAATGGTGTAAGTATCTGTAGCCCCACCTTCAGTAACATTGGTGCTACCATCAGATTCAATTAAGGTAATACCTGGTAGTGGTGCGGTGGAAACCTGTAAATTATCAATTCCTAATCCGTGATCAGCACCAGCATCATCGACATCACTCCAGCGTAACCAAATTTCTTCACCAGGAGCAAGGGAGAACCCGGTAATATTACCTGAGAGACTCACACGGTTGTTGCTGTCGTTACCATTCAAAGCACCTGTTGAAGCGGTAGCAACGGGGCCAATAAAGTCTAGGGAATCTACATCAGTCCAAGTTCCCAAATTGACGCTAGTTGCCCCAATTTGGTAAGCAAAGTCTAATTTCTGTTGTGTGGTATTACCACCATTGCGCCATTGTTCACCAACATAGCTAATAGAAAGAGATGTCAGGGTAGCACCAGTGTCGTTAAAGAAGCGCGCACTATAAAAAATGGTTCCAGTCCCACCAGAAGCAACTGACCCTAAAGCGCGGTCTGAGTTTGTCCCAAAACTGTAAAGACTACCAGTGTTACTAGAACCAGTACCAGCATTAATGACTGTACGGCTAGAGTACCAACCTGGGAGGGTTTGATTATCTGTCCAAGCTGTGTTTGTTGTACTAAGGCTATCGAAACTTTGGAAGTATGGAGTATTCAGGGAAATCGTACCTCCTGGTAGGGTGACAGCAGGAGAATCCAGGGTAATTACTTCGCTACGGAATTTTTGGAAGTTATCTTGAGCTAAGTCTTTGGAAATTGTGCCGTTGTTGTACCATACGGTATCACCGTTATCTACCAGTAATTGAATTTGGCTAGTGTTGGTTAGGGAATCTGGCACTTCCACAATTGACTCGAAGCTGCCGTTAGTATTTAATGCTGTCAAATCTGCAACCCGCAACACAGGTGCATCAGTAGCATTACCAGTCCATGTGTACAAGCGGAAATCGTTGGGTGGGTTTCCTGTAGCGCCACCTGCGGGGCCAGCAATAATCAGGTATTGGTTATTAGTGTTACGTTCAATACTGCGGATACCACGACCACCCAAGTCTAAAAAGATAGGTGCAGCAAAGTTTGCTGACCCAGTTGTTCCACCTGTAGTATTGAGAATGCTAGTAAAGTTGGTGACAGGAATAATCAGCGCCTGAGTCCGGTTAGTGGTGGGTTGATTGGGCGCACGAAAGGCTATGTAGCCAGTATTCCCATCAGGGGCGACTGTCAAGCCTTCAATATTAAAGCCGTTAGGAACTTCGGGAGAAACACCATTGGCTGCACTCGCAGCTAAACCCAAATAACCAGCACCCAAACCATGACCGTTGCTATTATCCCAAGCAATCAGGTCATCTTCGAGGAATCGGTAATATCCCTGGAATGTCAAAGTTGTATTTTCTCCTGTACCAGAAATCTGGGTGGCGAAAATCCGTTCGCGGTTAGGCGCGTCGTTACCACTACTGTTGTTACTGTGGGAACCTGTCCAGTAAATGGTGTCACCAATACGGGTAGAGGCCTCAATATCTACTTCACTAGAACCGGATAATCCCAGCAACGAGGTGAAGTCAAAGCTAGCTAAAGGTAAACCAGAGTTATTGCGATCATATAACCGAATTGTTTGGTCTTCGTCGTCGGCAACGAACATATAATTGCCATCAATAGCGATCGCACTCGAAGCGTCACTTGTCCCTGTAAGGAATCGGGTGGTAGGATTGATAGATCCGGCGGAAGCTGCGTAGTTAATGATGTAGGAACTACTGAGTGTACCGTCACTCACGGTAACTGTAATATTTGCTAGACCCACACCAGTAGGATTAATCTTCAAATTACGTTCTGCACCTGCACCCGTTAAAGTCAGGTTGGCGTTAGGAACCACAGCCTGATTACTGCTGATGACTGTGACTGTGAGGTCACCAATTGGTGTATCGGAGTCACTCAGGGTAAAATCAATACCCAGTAACTTAGCAGGGTCGGTAGGATCATTAATTACACCACTAATTGCACCAGCACCAGTCCTGGGTAAAGGAAATGGTAAGTTTTGCCCATCGAGGAAATCGGTAGTGATGGGATTAATTTCAATTCTCGGTGCGCCAACAGTTGATGTGGGGTTGGGAATGTAAGTCCCTGGGTTGCCTATATCACTACCTAGAGAAACGCGAGAATTTTGGGCATCATTGACGCTGGAAAGCACCCAACTAGGAGTAATCACCAAAGAATCGAGATTTGCTGCATCCGTCCAGCCACTGGCATTTTGGGTGCGAATAGTACCTGCAAATCCTTGATCATCATAGGTGAGGCGATCAATCAGTAATCCGTTATTATCGTACAGGTTAATTTCATCTGCGCGTCCTAAACCTTGGTTGGAGTTACCGATGATTTTCACTGAATCAGATAACTCCCAAGCTGTGCGGAATGCTTCTGCTGAGGCTTCTGTTAAGATAACTGACTCTCCCGGTTGGACAATACCAAATGCACTCAGAGAAAATGTTCCGGGAATGCGAGTATTATCATCAAAACTCCAACCAGTAAAGTCTACTGCTGTATCGCCGAGATTGGTAAATTCGACAAATTCCCCATTAGCACCAGCATACATATACTCGGTGATTTGGATGTTGACGTTGGTGTTGGGCGGTGCATCGTTGTCGGTAATATTTACCGTGATGTTAGCGATAGCCACCCCATTATAATTAGCATCACCACTGCTGACATTGTGAGCGATCGCCCCTGTGTGTGTACCCTCAACTACATTGTCATCTACGGCAATTACTGTGACAGTTTGGGCTATATTCCAGTTATCGGCAGTGAAAATCAACGTTGGCGAACTGGTCGTCACTTGATCATCAACGGTAATGTTAATGGTGACATCGGCTGTGGGCTGAGTCTTCAAAACTATGGTATAGCTATCTGTAGCTCCACCTTCAGTTACATCGGTGCTATCGCCGGATTGAATAATAGTTATACCAGGTATGGGTGTGATATTGACGTTATAGAAACCCGGGTTGCCAATATCACCACCAGTAGAAGCAACGGAATTTTGGGCATCACCGACAGTAGAAAATATCCAATCAGGATTAATATTAACAGCATCTAGATTTCCTGGGTCAGTCCAGCCGCTGATAGCCTGGGTGCGAATTGTCCCTGGAAATGTTTGATCTCCATAGGTGAGGCGGTCTATCAGTTCACCGTTGTTATCATACAGGTTAATTTCATCAGCCCGTCCCAGATTTCGTGTCAATCCGCCAATTACCTTCACTGAAGCAGACAATCCCCAGGCTGCACGAAAATCTGCTTCAGTAGCTTCTGTGAGAATCACTGACTCTCCAGGCTGAACAATCCCGAAAGCGCTCACATCAACGGTACCAGGTGTACGGCCACTATCATCGTAACTCCAGCCAGTGAAGTCTACTGCTGTAGTGCCAAGGTTGGTAAACTCCATAAATTCACCATTAGCACCTTGGTACATATACTCGGTGATTTGGATATTTGGTAAAGCCGCAGCCAGGGTAAATGATGATGGCCAATTGGCAATGTCAGTGATAGTGGAACTAGTCGTCCAGTTGGCGGAATTGGAGATGGCTGCTAGCAATTGTGCCTGAGTTCCGGAAGTAGAACCGCTATAATAGCCATTGGTTCCAGTAGTAGTTAGAGCTACTGTAGTTTCACCTGTGACTAATGTGCCATTATTGGCGGCAGTGGGTTCAGCAGATGTAGCCGCACTAGTTGCATTAGTCCAGCTACCAGAACTTAGTGCATAAATTAAAGTCGGGCTAGCTAATGTGCCGGTATAAATAATTAGTGAATCACCACTGGCATTGAGAGCAAAACTACTAGGATTATTAGAGTTAAACCCTGGTGAATTATCACTACTGCCATTAGTCCAAGTGAGAACTGTACCCGCAGAGATATCTACAGGTGCAGTGTAAGTCAGGATTCCCTCACCAGTTCTGAAGCTACCACTGGATTGCCAACCATTATCTGTGATGTTAAAGGTTGTTCCAGCAGTAATATCTACCAGTACTACTAGACGAATGCTATCAGGATTAGTAGTGTTATAACCTGCGATCGCAATATTACCTTGTGTCAAAGCCATAAATTCTTTACCAGTTGTATTGAGAGGAAATGAGGGGGGTATAAACTAAAGTCCAGGAATGCTCAAATTAACGCGGACAATCACGTCGTTGTAATCTAAGTCACCACCACCTGGTAAGTCTTCAAAGCCAAAGGTGTTGTCACCTAGTAAGCGGATATGATCAACCCCACCAGGATTTGCACCGAGGTAAGGGAAGTAAACTTGGCTGGTTTGTCCGTTGAGAACTTGGTCTACGGTGCCGTTGCTAATGATGAATGGTGCAAATATATTTCCTCCTGTGAACTGTCCGGAAAAGTTGGCAGTTCCTTGGTTAGCTACTCGCAAATCAATACCAGGAACCCTTCCTTGAACGGCGGCTTGAATATAACCTTGTTGTCCGGGGAGAATGTCTGCATTACCATCGCCGTTAATATCAATGCCGCCTTCAGGATTGACAACTCGATAAAATCCGATAGTGTTGTTAAAAGCGGCTTCACGATTAACGCTAAATTCTGCTTGGACTTGTATACCTGTTAATCCCCGCAGGTCTATAAGTTCTCTTTCTTGCTGTCCTTGGAGTCTGGTACCGAGGGTTTTAATTTGATTGGTGTTGGCGACGGTGACGACTAAGTTATTGAAAGCTGGGTTATTTTGTTGGTCTTTCCAAGCTATTTGGAAGGTGTCGTTACCCAAATTATTCACTTGGGCGGCAGTTGTCCCAAAAAATACATTAGTATTTTCACCAGCTAGTACTGCATCGGTGGTGCTATTTTCTACCAAGTAAAAGATTAGGCGAGAATTATTACTCAAGCCTGTCAGTGTGCGAGACAGTTGGCTGGGATTGTAACCATTGGGATTATTGGCAATGGCCGAAAACACAACTCGCCCGCGACTCAGTGCGGCTTGCAGATATCCTGATTCTCCTGGGGCTATGCCACCTATACGGTTTTGGTCATCATCAACTACAAATACACCGATTTCATTCACGCGATCGCTATTGACGGTATCTAGAGTAATTCGGAGATTGGCGTTAGTGTCAACTGTAAAGCTGTTGTCAGAATTAAGACTAGTATTGGCATTGGCTAGGTTAATGGTTCTGGGACTATCTGGTCGGAAACCTTCATCAGCAATACTGAACCGAGTTTCACCAAAGATAGCTTGCATATACTCAGCAAAGGCATCTTGTTCTGAACCAGAGGGAGCAAAATCAAAAGCCCCTGGTGGTAGTTCCAGAGGCGCGTCTATTTGACCATTACCATTGACATCAGCCGTTTCACCCCGAAAGTCTATGCGATTGGCTAAAGCAGCGTTATTTTGCACAAATCGGGGGAAGGGATAGCCATCACCACCTAAACCGGGTGCTGTTGATGAAATACTTGTCCCAGCGAGGAAGTTCAATGTCACCATGCGAAAGGTGCGATTAGGGTCGCCAATGAATTGACCATCGCGGACTACTGTATCTATGGGTGAACTATCTTCGTTAACCACAGTTAAACTGCGGATGCGTTCTCCTTGTTGGGTAATATCGCCATTATTATCAAAGGCGATCGCCGCTTGTGTAGGATCAAAACTAAAGTTAACGCCGCTGACTTGGGGAAACTGACCTGGTGTGCGTCCGGGGGCTGTGGATGCTACTCCATGTTCTAACAACCATTTGAGTTGTTGGGCTGTGACAGTAATTAGACTCAAGCCATTGTTAAACCGCAAAGAGTTTTCCACATCTAATTGGGAAACGTCTCCAGTTTCTTTATTCGGTGCCAGAGGACTAGGTTGGGTGGGTAATCTAGCTGCACCAGAAGCATCAACCGCACCACCTGATCCATCAATTGACCCAATATTATCCCGAATGCCGCCGCCATTTTTTAAAGAAATAATTACGGTTGAATCTATCTGCTGTGCTTGCCATAAGTTGGCATCTGCTGTTAAGTTGCCAAAATTAGTTTCTCTGGTGCGAACATCGTTACGCGTACCATTTAAAAAGACACTGGCTTTACCAACAATCAAGTTATCTTTACTGGCGATGACGTTGCGAATACCAGTAGTAATCTCTACAACTTTTTGATGTTCGGTATTAGCATCAGCATTTGTGAAAGCAGTAATATCGCTGGCTTGGTCGAAGTCTGTCACACCATATACCCGATCCACACCTCCTTGGTCAGTAGCGTAAGCCCCATTAATTAAGGGATCGAGCGAATCAAGTTGAATGATGCCATTTTCATCAAAGGTTGCAACCAAACGCCCCACATACTGATAATTAGCTTCTGTGTTAACTACTAATATTGGTTCACCATCAGCGGCGGTTCTGACTATGGGGTAAATATCTGCGGCAGTATCACCAGCGCGCAATATATCATTATCATCAGCCAAGATAGCATGGGAACCACCAGCAACAATCACATCTACATCTTGTAAACGCGGTGCAAGTTGATCAACATCAATATCTAACTGCTGCAAGTGTGTCAGCAGGACAATTTTATTAATGCCTTGTGCTGTTAAGATATCAACTTGACTTTGGACAATTTCTGCTAAAGCCGTATAATCAATCGGATTTTCCGGCAAAATCCCCAACCGCCCAGGACTAGAAATTACTGGTAACAAAGGTGTGGTAGCACCCACAATGCCAATTACTTGGTCATCTTCAGTATTGGCAACCCCATCATTCCCAGGCAAAGTAATCACTGTACTTTTAGCGATTTTTCTGGGAATAGTGCTGGCTTCGGCAGTATCTTGATTTTCTGCTAAATCTATAGCTCCCAATGCCCCATCGGGATTTGTGGAACTAGCTACTTCCGGGGCAAAATCTATGTTGGCACTTAGGTAAGGAAAATCGGTTCCGGGATTTCCGCTACCTTCACGCAGAATATCCCGGACTTGCCTCACACCCAAATCAAATTCATGGTTACCCAAAACCGAAGCCTGGATACCCAAAGCATTGAGAATACCAATATCACCTCGTCCAATGACTGGGGCGGAAGAACTACCCAAACCTCCCACGCCATTGAGACTGATATCGCTAGAAGCATTTAAAAATACTCCGGGAATAAAATTATCCCCAGAAGACAAAGTTAAAGTATTTGCTAAGACAGTATTTGGCACCCCAAAGGTATCTGTGTCTGTATTAGTTCGCAGGCGATTAAGAACCGCAGAAAAACCCACAGCATCAGCAGTCTGAGGGGTAGTTCCCGCAGCATCAATGCCAGCTTCAAAGTCCGAGGCGTGAAGAATTTGGAGTGTAAATGTCATGGTTCTGGAAATTACAATAATTTCACATGCAAAGATGTACTTAACAACCGGGGCGCATAATGAATCTGAGTATGTACCCAGGAACGGTTACATACTTAATTGAGTCAGTATTAATTCGGATATAATGCCGTTAAACGTACCCCAAATAGATTAAGAAACAGCTAGGAAAAGGTTAAATTAACGAATAAAAGTATTTTAGGACTTACGCAAGAACTCTCTAAAACTCTTATTTCTTTGTGTCCTAGCCTACAAGAAGCCGCTAACACGTCTATGTGTCCTTTGCGGTTTGTTCTCTCATGATTTTGCGTAAGTCCTGTATTTAAATCTTCGTTACTGTAATTGAAATATTTTATGGTTAATAGTGCCTTGATTTCACCCTATTTATTCAACATAAATATCAATTCTTGATTTAGGTTGAAGAATGTCAAAAAATATCATATTTTTAATAATTAATTATTAATATAGAGCTAGTTTTATCTATTAATAGATACAAATAAAACTCACCTTAGGTTGTAAATTATTGATTAGTAATAATCTTTCCTATGGCTGATGTTTATAAAGTCTATCTTTTAGAAACTTAATAAAGAGGTTCGCTTATGGATGGAAAATTATGCGTGCAATCAATATTGGTTTAACAGAAGAACAGCGTCAAGGTGTAATGGAACTTTTGAATCGGGATTTAGCAGATTCATACGTTTTGATAGTAAAAACCAAAAAATACCATTGGGATGTTGTCGGCCCCCAATTCCGTAGCTTACACCAAATTTGGGAAGAGCAATACGAGAAGCTGACTCTAAATATTGATGCTTTAGCAGAGCGAGTGCGGGCTTTGGGTGGTTACCCAGTGGGTACTATGGAAAGCTTTTTGAAGATTGCCACTCTCAAAGAATATGGTGAACATATCCCCTTAGCTACAGAGATGGTAGCCCGTCTAGTAGAAGATCACGAACAAGTGATTCGCAACTTGAGAGATCATGTGGATCAGTGTAGTGAGCAGTTTCATGATGAAGGAACTTCTGATTTTCTGACTGGACTTATGGAAGACCACGAAGAAATGGCTTGGATGCTGCGTTCATTTATTGAAGGGCAGTCTTTACAACCAAATGGCACACAACCAGCGGGCGAAACTAAGGCCCCAATAGGTGTGTAGCTATTAGCAAATATATCTAACCTAAATCTGACTTTTCACGTCATGTGGAAAAGTCCACGGAAAATTTAACTTCCAAATCAGCAATTCAAAGTCTCTCGCCTCGCAGGAGAGAGATTTAGAGAGAGGTTTTCCAGATACCGTGAAAAGTTAAAACCTAAATAACGCGTGAGTTGAAGGAAAAATTTTAATTTTTTTTGCATGTAGCTCATGCGTTTACCTCACAAAAACAAACAAAATTTAAGGAGTATTTAAATGCCAGAAGTATATCAGGCAGAACGTACCATATCAGCTGTATTAAAAGAACAGAAACAGGTTGATCAACTTATTCGACGTTTGCTCGACCGGGGTGTGCCGAGAGATCATATTTCGATTATGGGCAGAAACTTCCAATCAGAAACGCGAATTTCTGGCTTCATCACCAAAAAGGATGTGATTCTGGGAGGTTTGAGAACCGGGGCAATTTTTGGTTCCTTGTTTGGTTCTTTTCTCAGCTTGCTGACTGGTGTAGGTGTACTATTAATTCCTTTTGTCGGCCCCATTGTGGCGGCTGGCCCCATTAGCGCTTTACTACTAGGTGCTGCTAGTGGTGCGATCGCAGGTAGTGCTGGTGCTGGTTTAGTCTCGGCTTTGACTGCTTGGGGAATGCCAGAAGAGAAAGCTGCTATCTACCAAACTCGCTTACAAGCTGGTGAATTTTTATTGATGACAGAAGTACCAAGCGATCGCGTGGGAGAATTTCAATTGCTGTTAGAAAGCGCTGGTGCAGAAGAAATTCACACCACCGATAAAACCTTGAGTCATCCTTGCCCAGGGCCTTGCAATAGTCCAGATGACTTATCTCCTGAAGTCCGCGCTCATCTTTCTCCAGAAGCTCAACGCACGTTTATTGAGCGCTATAATGCCGTTTTAGATGAAACAAGTGACGAGTTCACATCTGAACAGGCTGCTTGGGAATCCGTACATCAGAAGTACGACGAAGATGATAAAGGCGTTTGGTCAAAAGCTAAGGTGAACGTTTAGGAATTTTTTGCTTAATTCACCACACCATAGGGGTACAGGATTGCTGTGCCCCTAAAACATAATTTCTATCTCACGATAGACAGGAAAAATTAACTTATAGTGGTAGTGTATTGACTAAGTTTTTTATAAATTTAGTCGTTTAAAGGATCAAAAAAATATGAGTATCGAAAAAAGAGTAGAAGCTACGGCTAAAAATATTGAAGGCAAGGTGCAAGAGGTAATTGGTGAAGTAACTGGTAACCCAGCAGATAAAGCAGAAGGCCAATCAAAGCAAGTGGAATCCCAAGTTATCCACACTACAGAAAATATCAAAGATGAAATTAAAAAAGTTATAGATTAGCTGATTGCTTAATCTAGGACTTGATTGGTTTTAAATTTTAAATACTCCACTCTCTCATAAGTCGTGGAGTATTTTTTCTGTTTTCTTACAGTAGCAGTTTTACCTGCAACTAAATTCAATTCCCTCATTAATTTTGTCTTTATAACTACCTAATGACTGCTACGACCAGTTAGTAATCCCCATAGGAAAATGGCAATTATTGCACCAATAATAGCAACAATTAGACCAGGAATACTCAACGCTGCCGTAGTTAATTGTAATCTTCCTGTTTGTAAGAGAGTAAATATAGTACCTCCAATTAAGGCACCGATAATACCTAAAGCCATAGTTGCAATGATGCCACCGCCTTGATGGCCAGGGTAAATAGCCTTAGCGATCGCTCCCGCAATCAGACCCAGAATAATCCACGCAATAATGTTCATGATTTAACTTATCAAAAGTCTTATCAGTAATTTATTTATTAGTATCAAGTTTTCCTTCTACCGGAAGATATAGCTATTAAGTATTAATATAAATCTATCCCTATAGCTATAGCCATCCAAATTAAATTGTGAGAATATACAGAGGCTAAACTTAATTCTGCCAATTATACAACTGTTTAACTAGTACAATGCGAAGGAAATAGGGATACCATACAAAATCAGCTTTTTGTCTTCCGCGCAACGGTACTAGAGGTATGGTTAAGAAATGGCAAAAATGGGGAATACTATAACAGTAGTCCTATTTTACAACTCAAACCGTTGGTAAAGTTACTGCTGAAAAACAAGGAGTTTATGCTTTGAAAACATATATAGGAATCCGGCTTGATTCCTAAAATTATTTGCGTAGGCTGGGAGTGGGGAGTAGGGAGTAGGGAGTAGGAAAGAAGATTTTCTGAGTATACAGAGTTTTTTCAGAAATCAAATATGATTCCTATATATACATCTGATTTTTCACGTCATGTGGAAAAGGTAACGCAAAACCTAACCCCCCACCCCCCTTCCCTACGAGGGAATGGGGAGAAGTCAAAGTCTCTAACGCCACTTGCTACAACGCGGGGAACCCGCGCAACGCAGTGGCTCCTCCTCGCAGGAGAGAGATTTAGAGAGAGGTTTTCCAGATACCGTGAAAAGTTAGATATATACATGAGTTGAGTGAAGTCACTCAAAACTTACATATTCAGGTGTTGCAGTTTTTGGAATAATGGGTATTTGTACTGAATTAATGCCAAGATTTGATTGTCAATGTACCACCTTAATTATCAAATAATGACTTCATTAATTGAATTTTGATGCAACTGATACTAATTTTAATTGAGCTTAAAAGTGATGTTTATATATTTCACACACTGAGAGGATATGTGAGAATGTATTCCTAGTTACTATCTAGATTTTTTGGGTCGCAGATAATAGCTAAAAATTTTTCTAAATGAAATCTTTGATACTTTATTATTTTCAAATAAGGATTTATTATGTACCCCTAGAGATTAATAACTAATATTCCATTTTGCTAGTTTTTTGCAAAAAAGACCTCTTGGGATATAATACTGTCTAGCAAAATAATTAAATTCTCTTAACACAATCCAGGCATAAATATTATGAATGAACAAGTGAAAGTCATTAAACTCAGTGGAATTGTCAATACTACAAACTCACAAGAATTACGGCAACATATTACTCATCTTTTAGATAGTGGTGCCAAAATTGTGTTAGTTGATTGTCAAGATGTGACATTTATGGATAGTTCGGCCTTGGGAGCTTTAGTTTTAGCTTTTAAAACTTTAAGGGCGGCAGATACTAGACTAGTTCTTTGCTCTATTAATGAACAAATTAGAATATTATTTGAATTAACCGGCATGGATAAAGTATTTGAAATATTCCCTAATCAAGATGAGTTTAATCAAGTTGTACTTTCTCATACTTAATTAATCAAAGTTAATTTGCAGGATTGATAAATCATCATCAAAAGCCTCTTTGGAGTTCAAAGCGATAAGATAATTCAATACTTGGTCGAGTTGTCGGTCTATAGTGTGTTGTAAGCTCGCAAGTATTTGAATAAAAGCATCTAAACTCCAAAGTGTGCCATCCAATTTAGTAATTTCGTAAGCACCATCACTAAAAATATAAAGACTACTATATTTTTCAATATGGCAACACTCATCCACATATTTGGATTCGGGAAACATCCCGACTGGCATACCTGGAGTTCTCAAGAGTTGTATTTTAGTATTTTTAGAAGTTGTCCCAGATACTAATATTGCTGGTGGATGTCCAGCACTGGCATAAACTAATTGCCTGGTAACTCGGTTATAAACACCATACCAAATAGTAAAGTATTTATCATTTTGGTAATTCATCTGGAAGGCTTCGTTTAAAGCCTCGAGTACATGACTAGGTTGATAGTAATTTAGTCCTTTTAAAGCCCGAGAACGTAAGAGATTCAGCACGGAAATTGAGGGGAGAGCAGCTTTGAGTCCGTGTCCCGCGGTATCTAGGAGGTACATTGCCAGGTAGTCGGAATCTAGCCAGTAGTAATCGAAACAGTCGCCACCGAGTTGGCGAGAGGGAATGAATCGGGAATTGATGCTGAAAGGTTCACTGACTGGCTCAGGTAGGAGCGATCGCACATATTCTGCTGCTTCGGTTAATTCGGTTTCTAACAGCAGTTTTTGGGTTTGCAAGTCCCGGCTTAATTGATGTAAGCGCAATCCTGCTCTGACTCTGGCTTGCAGTTCATTTTTTTCAATGGGTTTGGCGATAAAATCATCAGCACCCGCATCTAGTCCTTGGACACGATCAGCGATGGAATCCAAGGATGTTAAAAAAATAAAGAATGTTGTAGATAAATTGGGATCGGTTTTAATTCGTTTACAGACTTCTAAGCCATTCAATCCTGGCATAATCCAATCACAAATAATCAGTGCTGGATTGTAAGCGATCGCTTGAGCAATGCCTTCATCTCCATTACAAGCAGCAATTATTTGATAACCCTCTTTTTCTAGCATCCTTGTCAGGAGTGTTAGTATAGAAATATCATCATCAATTACTAGTATTTGAAACATATAATTTTATCAAACAGTCTAATTAAAAAATTTTATTTAAAAGTTATTAAACACTAAAAATAAAAACATTATGGAGGGGAAAGCGGGTTGATCCATAAAAGAATGACACGTTTTAACTCATTTAAATCGCGGTAAACTTCTTGTCTAAACCATTGCCCTAAAGCATCCAAGGGCGTAAATGATGCTCCTGTTTGCCATTTGATATCTTGACCTAAGGGTGTGGTGTGAGTTCCCGGTAAGGTTTGTGTAGTCACCATCTCCGGAAAACGGGCTTGTAAGATTTTAGTTAAAGCTGTTGATTGGTCGATAGTATCGTTACTAAATTTGATCAATAAGTTGCGACGGATTTGATAACGTTCTTGCACCAATTGGTTAGTTTCCAGTGGTGAGGGGGTGAACTCTATCATCAAAGTAGAGTTAAATTGTTCTACTAAAGGGATCGCCTCTTTAGCAGCATAGTTATTAAAGGAGATTAAAATATTGCCTGAACGTTCTACAGGCAAAAGGCTACCTATAAGTAAGTGCAGCTTACAACCCATACTATGCCCTAGTCCGTAGGTAGGGAGGTAAAGTTTGCGTAATGCCCCACTATCTTGTAAACGTTCTATGGTGCGCTCAAAATTAAGTAGTACAGTTTTGGCGATCGCAATATGGTCTAAAGTATTGACAAATGGCGTGGCAATAACTACATATCCCTTGCTGGCTAGCTGTTCTAATAACCAACGGTAAGTCAAATGGGGAGCAGTCGCCACAAAGGCACCTCCCAAGAAATGGATAATCCCAATGGGATTGCGGGGAATGAGTACCCAGTTACCTCGAATTTCTTTCCAGTCCATACCCACAGGCGATCATTAAATTCACACCTCTTTATGTTAGACCTTGGATTGCAGCGGTGGGGTGCTTGGCGATGGAAAAAGCCACAATTACAGCCCTGCTATATCTTGAATGTCATCTGACACGCATCAAAAAATGTATACTAGCGCTGGGCTTGCAACCTTGACATTTCCAGTTGTACATCCAATGCAATCTGCAATGCTTCATTGAGTAATCTACCATGCTCAGTAGCCCGTTCTGTAACTTGCATCGCTGTTAAAGTTGCTAAATTGTTAACAAATAGCTCTGTATTGCTCAGGATAAAATTCTTATTTTCTCGCAAAATTCTTTCTGTCTTTAAAGCCCGAATTAAATCACTCTTGGTGAGTTTGAGTGCGGCAATTACTTTTTCCCTTTCTTTGATGGTTACTTCTGGATTGCCAGCTTCTTCTATTTGGTCGTTGATATGTATTGCCTTGATAACTGAATTATACCTATCAACATCATTTAAAAGTATTTCTAAAGAGTTAGTCATATTATCATGAAGAATTTGCAATCTTCTCCACCATAAATAATACAAAGTAATCTGTGTTATGCCTCCACCCCAAAAACATAACATGATTAACACAATCCACGAAGGAATAGTGACCCAAGTAGCAAACAACTTAATAAAAATATCAAAAACTAAATAGCTAAAAACAAATATAGAGCAGCTAATAAAAACTACAGTAGCTCCTTCGGAACCTTTAAGTTTATTTACAATTTTCTTAATCCGATTTTTTAATGGATTGCTAATAATAATGAGTTCGTCTTTCACAGGTAAATTAGTCAACTTTTGTAATTCTCTTTGACTAATCTCTAAGCCATGTAAATCATTACGCACAGCTTTCCCATCCTCACCTAAATAGTTATTTAGTCCAATATAACAATCAAATTTATTGATTGCTCGTCAATTCACCATATTATCCAAAACTTTTTTTATTGAGATTAATTGATACAATGCAGAGATAAATTTTGTGTACAATAAGTTACTCTCACACCGAAATAACTAGTACTACTACGCCCTTGTTGATGATTTTTGAATCTGACTTTTTCACAGATATATCGTATGCCACTAGTTACCATACTTTAATAGTTTAAAGCGTAGGCTTACCAAACATAGCTAACGAAAGAAAAAAGTCCATCATAAAAATTGATACCCAAGTCGTAACAACTGCCTTTGTGGCTGATTCTCCGACTTCTTTTGCTCCTCCTTTAGTAGTTAAACCCCAACTACAGCCAATGACAGCAACTATAATTCCAAAAACAAACCCTTTGACTAAAATCATAAGTAAATCTGATGGCTCTAAAAAAGTCCTCACTGACTCTAAAAAAGCCTCTGGATCAATATTGTAAAACTGTGCTGCCGCGAAAACTCCACCACTAATGCCTGTAACTAAAGCAAAAACCATCATAATTGGCATCATCAAAACGCAAGCAATAACTCTAGGAAGTACTAAATAATCAATGGGATTTGTTTTCAGCATATAAAGTGCATCAATTTGTTCTGTCACCCGCATCGCCCCTATTTCGGCGGCAAAAGCAGAACCTACCTGTCCAGCAATAATACTAGCTGTTAAAAGAGGGGCTAATTCTCGACAAAAAGCTAATGCAAAAGCACCACCTACGGCACCAACAGCACCAAATCTGATTAATTCTCTAGCAGTTTGAATGGTAAAAATCATACCTGCAAACCCACTTACAAGCAGAACTGGCGAGATAGAACCAGGCCCGGTGGTCACCATATGTTGCAAAATCTTGCGGTAGCAAGTTTTTCCTTGGAGCAAATGTAGCAACACTTGACCAAAGAGTAGCACTGCGGCAAAACAGCGTACAATCCACAATTGATCTAAATTTTCTTTTGTTTGCAATTTTACCGCCCTTAAGACTGAATTGTTGAGTACCTGAGTCATTGTACTCTCTACACTGGTAAGCATTTGCTACTACCCCTGGCAGTTCAGTAGGTATAAACTTAGCTTCGTCATCAGCTTACCGGAAACTGCGTTTTGTCTCAAGTTATTTCTTTACTATGGAAGCCAGTAATCTATCTAGTCATTAATATATTCAACTTGAGCTTTTTTGTGAATGTTTTTACTTATTTATAATTGTTTTTTATTTACTGAATATTTTTAAGTAAACATAAGAGTTTTAGATAATTCATAGAAATTACGCCTGATAGAAAAGTATGCCAGCAATAACTTTAGTCTCCCTAAAAAAAGATAAAATCATTCATGTATTTTATAGTCTCAATCACAACTGTTTTAGCAACTAACATTTTTGGATAAACATACTGGTAATACTGTTTATTTAAAGATAAGAAATATTGATTTTTTAGGATTTTACTAATATTCAAAGTTAAGGTTTGTATTTAAAAAATATTTTTTGTAATTCAGTCAACTATCTAAAGGAAGATAAAAAAAACACAGGTTTGACCTTAAGCTAGTTGTGCAATTTAGCCAAATCTGAGAAGATTATTCATAAGATTTGGAAAAATCCCATTTTTTTAATATTATTTAAGAGTTCTGATTGAGTAAGTTTGTTAATGTGAGCTATTTTCGTTCATTTCAGCGAGATAGCTATCAAATGTCCTTACTCCTACTTATTGCCAGTGATTAAGGAACAATGATTGTTTTCGCATAATTTTTGATTTTTAAGAGTTAACATTTCACATTTATACTTTCAGACTTTGGAGATAGATATTAACCACATACTTATGTGTCTACCCTTGGCTAGCCAAACTTTTTTACGGTGTTTTACATTTTTTGGAGGATATTTTCATGATTAGTTTCTTACGTTGGTCATCAGCAAGCACAACTTTGCTAGCTTTAGGAGTAACCTTAGCCGCAGTAAATCCCATCATATTTTCTGGGACAGCCTCAGCTCAAACTCCCACTCCCACTCCTACTACTCCCACTCCTACTACTCCCGCACCCGCTGCAACTGTTAATTTATCGGATATCGGCTCAGATTATTGGGCGCGTCCATTTATTCAAGCACTAGCTGAAAGAAACGTGGTTTCTGGCTTCCCCGATGGGACTTTCAGACCAAATCAACCTGTAAGTCGGGCTGAATTTGCTGCCATGATTCAAAGGGCTTTCGACAGACAATCAGTGCGACAACTCAGCCCAGGTGGGTTTACAGATGTTCCCGCGGGTTTTTGGGCAGCTTCAGCAATTCAGGAAGCCTACGAAACTGGCTTTATGTCAGGTTATCCAGGGAATGTGTTTTTGCCAAATCAGCAAATTCCCAAGGTTGAGGCAATAGTTGCTTTAACAAATGGTTTGGGTTTGCAAGCTGGGGAAAATCCCTCAGGTGTTCTCAACACTTACTTTACAGATGCTTCCGCTATCCCCAATTATGCTGTAAATAGTGTTGCCGCTGCTACACAAGCCAATATTGTCGTCAACTATCCGAATGTCAATCAACTTAACCCATTACAACCTTTGACTCGCGCTGAAGCAACAGCAATTTTGTATCAAGCTTTAGTCAGACAGGGACAAATGCAGGCTTTGGCTACCAATGTTCCAGCCGCTAATTATATAGTTAGGGGTGCTGGTGACACTCAAACTGCTCAAGATATTGTTTCTTTAGCAGCAGCGAGTGAGTCTTTTACCAGCTTAACTGCCTTATTGCAAACAGCAGGTCTAGCAAGTATTCTCCAGCAACCAGGTCCTTATACAGTTTTTGCTCCTACCGATGAAGCATTTGCCGCTTTACCCCCTGGTACTTTGGAAGAGTTACAGCTACCAGAGAACCGAGAATTACTGATTAAGATTTTGCGATATCATGTGGTTCCTGGTGAATTAACTGCTAATCAACTCTCACCCGGAGAATTGAAAACCTTTGAGGAAGTACCTGTCAATATTCAAATTGACAGCGCTACAAATCAAATTGCTGTCAACGAAGCCAATGTCATTCAGCCGAATGTCCAAGCCAGCAATGGTGTCATTCATGTAATTAATGAAGTCCTGATTCCACCTAATTTGGGTGTTACTCAACAACCCCCAGCAGCACAACCCACGCCTGGGGTAGCGCCAGGAACAGCTACTCGTGGTGGTTCTAGTTATATCGGGGCGGCTGGTAATATTGGTATTAGTGGTAATGGAACTCTCAGTGAAAGTAACTATGCCATAATCAGCAAAATCGGACTGACAAATACTATCTCGGTGCGGCCATCGGTAATATTTGGTGGTGATACTCTGTTTTTGGTTCCTGTAACTTTAGATTTTTCTCCACGTACAACTGATGCTTTGGGTGGACAACAATTTGCTATATCGCCTTACTTGGGTGCAGGTGTAGCAATTGAGACTGGAGGCGGTTCCGACGTTGGTTTATTGTTAACAGGTGGTGTAGATGTGCCTTTAGGCGATCGCTTTACCGTCACAGGTGGAGTAAATGCAGCTTTTCTAGATCGCACTGATGTCGGTTTGTTATTAGGGATTGGTTACAACTTTTAATTAACGCCGACACATCAACTTAGCCTGTTTAGGCAAAGATAAAACCCCTTTTCGCCAGCCAGCGAGGAGGGGAATATTATTTATTGAGCAGCACAAATAGAGAATAGCCAGTAATAGCAAAAATCCAGGCGATAGCGAAGCGCTCCGTAGGAATCGCAGCTGGAAAAATTACTACATCCCGCACAATAAATAAAATCCAATCTTTTCGTAGTTCTTGTTTAAACTTGAGTTCTCGCAACTTGCGTTCTAGTTCTGCATCTGCTTGTGATTGTACGTTTATTGTTGATATAACTGACTTTTTATCTGCATCCATTTTTTTACACTCTGCACAAGTTAAATTTTAAATTTTCTGTTATTCGTTGAAAATTATAAGCACCAGGATATATATAATTCAGCAACATTTAAATAATTAATTTAAAGATTTTATCTG
The DNA here is from genome assembly GCA_022241785.1 of Cyanocohniella sp. LLY. Classification (GTDB taxonomy): domain Bacteria; phylum Cyanobacteriota; class Cyanobacteriia; order Cyanobacteriales; family Nostocaceae; genus Cyanocohniella. The sequence continues at coordinate 41,985 of JAKOMP010000007.1, forward strand.
TTAATACCCGTTTCAACTATATTTCTCATCTAGGTAATTAACATAACTTTCTTCTGGATTTGGTGATTCTAAGCGAATTACACCTATTAGGCTTTGTGTCGAGGGGTCAAGCTCAGATAAATATTCTAAGGTTTCGTGAGGAGAAATAGAAGTATGATTTTCTAATTCTGTTTGTGGGTAACGCTTTTTGAGTAACTGAATAAAATCCAGTAGTAATATTTGAGCTTCTTCTGGTAAATTATCAATATCTTTATATATTTCTTTAAAGTTTATTACCATCATTAACTCCTAGTTTTTAATCCAGTAAATGTAAGTGTTAGTATCTAATAAATAAGTCATAAGCTAATGTCATAGTTAGAGATAGTCCGGCTGTCATAAATTTCTTTGACTATTTCTTCTGCTGTGCGTTCATCTTCCCAAGCACCATATTTTTCTATAAATGTGTCTAGTGGATGTGGTTTTGGCTTTTGGGTAGATGAGAATATTATCTCATTCGCTATGAGTTGATTTGCTTCTGGTATTCTTTTATCTGTCATAGATTTCTTCTCGATTGAATTTGTAGTCTAGGGGGAGTGGGAAGGAGTAGTTATTAACTCGCTCTAGAAATTGCTGTATTTTTGATTCTTCAGAATCTATTGTTTGAGTAGATTCCCTTGGTTCGAGAATCATAATTTGTATAGTTTTACCTTCTAATTCGGAACTTAGCTTTTCACTCAAAACAAGTTCGCCGTTTCTACATGTTGCTTGGATGATTTGCAGCATTATGAATAACCTTAAGTTTTAAATTGAGTAAAATTTTCGATATTATTTTAATATAACTGAGGCACATCGGATAATCTGGTAAACATGATGATTGACCTTTACAACCTCAGCCAGTATTTTACATCATAGCTGCTGATGTTAAGGTGGGTGAGGAGCGTCGGATAATTTGGTAAATATGATGAATGATTGACCTTTGCAACCTCACCTATTATTTACATTTAGGTTATTGGTTTGGTGGGTTACGCGATCGCTAACCCTACTGGACTGGTGATGGTAGGGTGATTTGGGTTTTGCTTCTCAACCTAACCTACTTGCTAATGATGAGTTAAAATAAAAAATATTGTCTACTCAAGTGAGAAAAGTTATGGAAAATTTACTACCTCACAACATTTTACAATTAAGTATTGCGGAAAGAATTCAATTAGTCCAAGATATTTGGGATAGTATCACTGTAGATACTGATGATGTAAATATTAGTGATGCTCAAAAAAAGGAATTAGAGAGACGTTTAGAACTTTATGAGCAAAATCCCCATCAAGTGTCTACCTGGGAGGAGGTCAAACAAAAATTTAATTGTTAGTTAATATATGACTTATAAAATTTTAATTACACCAGAAGCAGAACTCGATTTAGAGGATGCTTATAATTGGTATGAACAGCAAATGATGGGATTAGGTTCTGAATTTATTCGTGTTGTTGATGCTAGTTTTTCTACAATTCAGCGCAATCCTTTTGCTTATCCAATTATTTACGAAAAAGTTAGGAGAAAGTTAATTCGGAAGTTCCCCTATGGATTATTTTATATTATTATAGATGAAAGAATTTCAATTATCGGTTCTTTTCATGTTAAACGTGATCCGCAACAGTGGGAAAGGCGTTTATAATATTTAGTTTGGGTGATACTTCTCAAGTGAGGTAAATCTTTTTACGTATATTAGTCATTGTTGTATTTTTATATCTTTTCTTATTTACATGATAACTGCTGATATTAAGGTGGGTAAGGCGCACCAGAGAATCTGGTAAACATGATGATTGACCTTTGCAACCTCAGTCAGTATTGACACTTAGTAATTGCTTTGGTGGGTTACGCGATCGCTAACCCACCCTACAGAGTATAAAGGCTAACTTTAAAAATTATCTACTTCTATATTGTTAAGTTCTATTTGAATTTTATCCACAAATTTTTCAATTTTATCAAGCAAATCATTTATATGCTTTTTGTCAATATCATGCAATTTATCATCTTTTGTTTTCCCATTTCTATGAACTAAATCATGTCTTATATTTATAGCTCTAGCTATTTCACCAAAATTAGGAAAATTAATTACAAAAGTTTCCTTATACATATTACTAACTTTAGATAGATTATGATAAATTATTTCTTTGATTTCATTTATGACTTCTGTTTCTGCCTTATTATTAACATACTCGAATACACAAGATTTACTTATTTTCCTGTCCTCGAAAACTTTAAATGTTTCAACAAACTTTCTTATATATAAATCTTTATTTGTCATAATTGTATTAAAAAAAGCATCTAAAAGATATGTTTCTAAACAGGTTATTGCACCTATATAAATTTGCCTTTTTAAAATTTTAAGAATAGCTTCGATAGGTATATCTAAATTATTTAAATATCTAAGGTTGCTTATATCCTCACGAAATTTACCATAAAAATCTGTATTAGATAATATTGCATTCAGTTCATATTCTTCATCATAACTATCTGATATTTCTATTACTTCTACGTTTGTATTATGATCTAGACCTTCTACAGTAATATTGCCCCCAACATAACTTGAATAAATACATATTTCATATTCTTGGCTGCATTCACTACAATAGACATACTCGCCTCCATTATCACTTTCGCTATCATGAGCAGTCTCAGCAGTATAGTCAGGGTAAGGTACATCCAATTCATCACTCATAACTGGATATCCACATTTGCTACAGTTAAATGCTAATTTAATTGCACTTACTCCAAATGGTATAAAGTCTATATCTTTCATACAATTTTCAATTTTCTAGTCTATATAAATGCTGGTTCATACAGTGCCTAACTATTGTTGGGTTTTGTTCCTTAACCCAATTAAAAAAAATACAAAATACTTCCTATAGCAGTACCTATGACACCACCAATAGCAGCACCAACTGGTCCACCAATAGTAGCACCAACTCCCGCACCTGCAAGAGCTAAAGCTGGAATAACTTCTAGAAGTTTTTTCTTAATTAGTTCTTTTTGTATACCTGTGAAAGTGAAATCATTAACATGATCTACTTTTTCTGGAGATTCATATTTATTATAAAAGCTCCAATTTGGCTCTTTATTATTTTTATTAGGTTGTGATTTATTTATTCTAGAGGACGTTGCCATTAAGAATGGAATAGCACCTCTTTCAGACATTCTTATCAAGACTTGTGTATACAATTCTTCTAACCACCTTTTCCCATCTGGTGTTGTTTGATTTTTATTATCTACGGCAATTGCGGGAATTGTATTTGCAATTTCATTACCTGTGTATTTTGCAATTTCATCTCTAATACGCTTTGTTCTTTGCTGTAAATCTTCTAGATAATCGTCAGCTTTATCTGCACGGGTAAAAACAATTACAGAATGCTCCCATACTTTTGGTGTAAAAGCTTCGGAAATAATTTGTATACCCTGCTTTTCATCATTAGTCACTCTTGTTTCATCAAGACGAGTTACAAACCAAAGTAAATCAATTTGGTTCACTCGATTTTGAATTAATTCTATATACTTTTCATTATTGCCTTTTTCTGGGATATCGTCACATAGACCTGGTGTATCAATTATTGAGCATTTAACTCCATTTATTTCATGCTCGTATTCCTGAACCTCTATTGTTGTAGCATCATATTTGCCAACAGTAGCAATTTGCTGACCGAGTAATGAATTAACTGTACTAGATTTACCTACCCCCGTTCTACCTGCTAAGAGAAAAACAAATTTTTTATCTTGAGATAGTTGTAATTTTTCTATTAATAAGACTAAGATTTCACCAAATGAAGAAGATATAGATTCCTTACCGAGTTCTAATTTTTTTGTAAGTTCTTCTATCAACTTTTGAGTTGCTTCATTAAGCATAAAATTTAACCTACTTTTTTCAAAAAGATAAGTTATTATAAATGAAAATTTAAACCGCAAATATACGCAACATAAAGCCAATGACTTACGTTTAGTTACGCATAAATGCGGTTAAATATTTAACCTATTCTACTTATACAAACCTAACTTAATGCACTAACGCGATCGCCCGCTTTGTCAACGCCTCAGCAGTCAACCCATTAAACGCCATCAACTCACCTGCACTCGCTGTAGTTTCCCCACGCTTCCAGGCGAAAGTATCACGCTTACAATTACTGCGTAACATAATTGGTTCTAACATTGCGGCTGCACCACCAGTTACACCAATTAAGGCATTACCATCAAACAATTCGGCAAATTTGGCATCATCCATAAACCCACCATCGGCTTCTGAACAAGTTTCCCAAGCGGTATCATCAGGACGATATAAACGGCGAGGATTAATAATAGAAACTATCTTCACGCCAATACCTTCTGTTTCTAAAAATGCAGCTGCTTCAAATACTGGCATTAATGTCATATCGCCAATAACTGCAAACACAACTTGTTGATCACCAGGAACTTCATGCAACAATACTGCACCATCTCGTAAACCTTGATGAGTTTGGGCAAAAGTTGTGCGAATTGGTAACGGTGATTTACTGGCTGTAATCACAATTCCCTTATTCTTAGTTTTTAATGCCCAGTCATAACAAGCTTGGATACTGTTAGCATCGGGGGGAAATAATGGAAAAACATTACCATTTCGCATCAACGAAGCAAAGTAAGCTTCAATTTCTGGACGTTGGTGTGTCCAACCGTTGCGCCCTTGTTCTAATGCGCCGGCAGTAAATAAAGTAATAGTTGAGGGAGTCTGACGGCGTAATTCTGCCATTGATTGGGTGACTGTTTGCCAAATTGGTAATCCGTTGATGGCAAAAGATTCATAAGAACACCAAAGGCTGCGAGAACCCATCAATGCTAAACCTGCGGCTAAACCTGCACAAGCATCTTCACTCAAAGGTTCGTAAACTTGTCCGTCTGGTGCTTGGTTATATAAATCATCGGTTGTGGGGTGAATAACTTTTAGTGCTTGGTTGATATTACCAATTCCCGATGCTTCGTTACCGTCAGCGTTGGTGACTAAAAAGTTACTATCTTTTTTACCGACAATTCCCACTAATTTACCCATTGCGGTTGTGGAAACTTTGGGTTCACCACCGACTGCATATTCTTCTAATGGTAAATCGCCTAAGTCTGGTAATGGTAATTCAAATTCTGTGACTACTGTTTTGGCGGCTGGGCCTCCGCCTGCACGTTCGGCGTTGGTGCGGACTAATTGCCAAGCTTCTATAGGTAAAGCACGGGTTTGTAATGCACTGATAATATGGGGTGCATCTAGCGTATCTTTGGGATAAAGGTTGTGAGATTTGGAACCCCGTGCGTGAACTCCGGCACCTTTTAGTTGTTTAATAATGAATACGGTTAGCTGGCCGTTCAAGGCTGAATGAGCTGCTTTATCCATACCCAAAAGTACAGCTTTGGTAAAGGCTAGGCGTTGCTCAAAGGAAAAGGCTGTACTATCGACGTAATCTCCTGGTTGATTCTGGTCATCAAAATCTTTGGCATCGACTAATACCACCTCTGCAAAACCGTTACCATGCCAATAGGCTTTCATCTGGTCGTTGGTTTTTAAAGAAACCATACTATGGTGTTCTTGGCTGTAACCGTTCCATACCAACACAGGTAAGAAATTGGTGACACTGGGATAGGCGGTGTTGAAGTGGGCGATCGCACTGACAATATAAGGCTCACCCAATCCACCATCACCCACGGTAAAGGGAAATAGTTTGTCTTTGTGCAGCAGTGCAGCGGACATGGCAAAGTGTTGTCCTTGTCCTAAAGGCCCAGCTGGTGCCAGAATACCAGGTATATAACCAGAAAGGTGTCCTAACAGACCATGCTTTTCTCGGAAGCGATCGCGCAATTGTTGGACAGTAAAAATTCCCATGTCTTCTAAAGAACGATCCAAAAACATGGCACTATAGAATCCAGGGGCGTGGTGTCCGACTTCGGTAATAATATTTTTATGACCCAGCATGACCAGCGCTGCATAAGCTTCTGTTTGACTGGCAAAACCACCAGGGTGTCCAGAGGCTTTACTAGCTGTGACTTGTAGCGTTAGGTAGCGGAGGGCATCGGCAGCAAGCAAAGTTTGATAGACCGCTGCGGGATCTGTGGGATCTGCGATCGCTCCTTTGCCCGACTCTATGGCAGGTGTTGCACCATAAGTGTCAAAACTGGGTAACGCCTCACCAAAATATTGAATCCCTTCACAAAAATTAGGAAGCGCTGAAGATGCCTTTGATGTCATTGCGGTCATGCTGAATACCTTATAAAAAGAGGGCAAACTGTAGATGCTTGATGAATTTAACAAAAATTTTACATCTTTGCGGTTGTCAGAGTTGATTGCTTTTTCACAACTTGAGGATCTGACTTTTCACGTCATGTGGAAAAGGTAACGCAAAACCTAACCCCCCAGCCCCCTTCCCTACGAGGGAATGGGGAGAAGTCAAAGTCTCTAACGCCACTTGCTACAACGCGGGGAACCCGCGCAACGCAGTGGCTCCTCCTCGCAGGAGAGAGATTTAGAGAGAGGTTTTCCAGATCCCGTGAAAAGTTAGCTTGAGGATAAGTACTTTCAATCGTTGCCTAGCAAAAACTGAAAACTATCAGTTACTCTGAGTATAAATAATCTTGACATAATATTTTTCTTTCGATATAATTTTCAGACTTATTTTTATGCTATACTGAATACATATTACTAACTGTGTAAGCGAATCAAGCGTAGCAGTAGGTTTTTTCTCACATTGATGAGGCTAAGTAGAACTTGAAAATTAAAGCGTTGGATATCAAGGCCGGTGACCGCATCGTTGCCTACTGCAAGAACAAAATGCAAATCTGCAAAGTCAAACAAATTGTAGATCCAGGTCAGAGCAATATTACGTTCTCAGTATTCACAACTGAATATTACCGTGGCTGCTCAGTTTCCTGCGTAGTCAGGTTTCATTTTGATGCTTTAGTTGAATTAGTCAGCTAAAAACTGTCTCTAACTGTGGTATGTCTGGTTGACTGTAGACTATATTCTCTTAGATAGTGCTGTTGTTTAGACTGCGCGCTAGAAAAGACGGATGAACCAGGGTTTGGGAGAAACTAAATCTTATAATTAAGACGAGCGATCGCTTGATCATCAAAGGCAGTTATTATTGCCACATTTTTATGGCGAATTAAAAAGTATTTCTAAAATTCTTTCTCCGCCTCCTCTGCACCTTGGCGGTGAAATTCTTGACTCTAAACTGAAGTTTTTCAGTATAAATGTACTGATGTAGCGTCACATCACCTTCGTTTTTAGTCAGCATCTAAATTGTGTGAAAAATTTGTAACCTAAATGATAGTTTCTGTGATGTTGTGGGTATTCTCTTTACTAGAGGCTTACATTACCTAAGTATTTTCCACAGGAAGCAACAAAACATGGCTGGTTCAGGGGAAGATTATTTCATTGCCCGTCAGAAGAAAAACGAGCGCCGAAAGCAGCGTTTAGCAATAATATCGATTATTTCATTTGCTGGTTCTACTGTGTTTGCAGCAGTTCCCATGATACAACGCGCTATGCAAAGCCCCCAACCAGAACCTGTATCTGTTGAATCTTCATTGCAACAACAAGCCCAGGGTTATGAGTTGGTATTACAAAAAGAACCAGAAAATCAAGTTGCACTGGAGAAATTATCTTTGCTTAGAGTGCAATTGAAAGATTTTAAAGGTGCGATGGAACCCTTAGAAAAGTTGATTGGTTTGCACCCTGATCGGCAAGATTACAAGGTGATGTTAGACACTATTAAAAAACGACAAACAGAGAGCGATTAGTAAAAATATACCCGTGTTAAAAGCATAAATTTAAGATATTTTAAATTCAAAATTATTAAACATGAATAAACATATATTATTGTCTACAGAAGATCCTGGCGTTGGTGGAGTTGCACAATATAATCACTCGCTTTTATGTGGATTAAGAAAATTGGGTTATTGTGTTACTTGTATACAGCCACAACCTTTTGATGATAAGTTAATTAGTTATGAAAAACAATTAGGTATTCAACATATATGGCTAAGTAAAGAAATTGTTCAAAACCTAAAAAATATTTTAAGCGAAATAAATAATAAACCAGACTTAATTATTTGTAGCAATACCAATCCATTTGCTAATTTAGCAATCAAGCAAATAGCAATACAGCTATCTATACCTTATATAATTGTTGAGGGTCTGGTTGAGCCTCATTTAGCAGATCAATACGCTAGTTATTTAAATGATTTATCCCATCAATATATTAAAGCTAAATCAGTAATTGCTGTTTCTACTGAAAACTTAAATCTATTACACCAGAAATTTAGATTACCTAAATATAAGGGACAAGTTATTTATTATGGAAGACCTCCCGAATATTTTGCTATTCGGGATTTATCTTTGCGGGAAAATTTGCGCCAATCTCTTAATATTCCTTCGGATGCTGTAGTTTGCTTCACATCAGCACGCATAGAAACTCGAAAAGGTTATCAGTACCAACTAGAAGCAATCAAGCAGCTGATAAATAGTCCAGAATGGCCTCAAATTTACTTTGTATGGGCAGGTGCTGGTATTTTTGAACCACAACTAGAAAAAGAACTCAAAGAAGCTGTTGAATATCTAGGAATCAGCAATAAAGTAATTTTTTTAGGACAACGTTCTGACGTTGCTCATTGGCTAAATGCTGCTGATATCTTTGTATTTCCTTCTCTTTTAGAAGGAATGCCTTTATGTGTTATGGAAGCAATGGCAAAGGGGTTACCTGTTATTGCTTCAGGAGTTAGTGGAATACCAGAAGAACTAGGTGAAACTGGAAAATTACTTACTGATCCTAAAATTGATCCATATACCACAGTTAGAGAATTAGTAGCAACCATTAAAGAGTGGGTGAAGCAACCTCTATTACTCCAGTCTATTGGAAAAGCTTGTAAGGAAAGGGCAGAAGAGATATTTAGGGAAGAAAGAATGATACAAGAAACAGCAGAAATTATACAACAGGCATTGCTAGCAGATAAAGATTATGTTTCACCTGGCTTTCAGATTATCCAACCGGATCAAGCTTTTCCCAATATGGTTGTTGGAAATCCCCAAACTTGTAAATGGACTTATTTACGTCGTGATATTCCTCATAACTGGTATGTAGATAAACGTCAACCAACTATAGGATTTTTAAGTCGAGATGAGGCTCATATTCTTTATAATACTGCTCTGAAATTTAAGGAAAAAAGGGCTTTAGAAATTGGCTGTTGGCTTGGTTGGTCTGCCTGTCATATAGCTTTAGCTGGATTAGAATTAGATGTAATTGACCCTTTACTAAATAGAGAAGATATTTATGAAAGTGTAAGTACTTCTCTCCAATCTGTCGGCGTTCTTGAATCAATTAACTTAGTAGGTGGTTACAGTCCACAAAAAGTAGAGGAGTTAGCTGAAAAGTCAAAAGGTAAGTGGCCATTAATTTTCATTGACGGTGATCATGAAGCACCAGGTCCACTTAAGGATGCAATCGCCTGTGAAAAATATGCTGAAGAAGATGCGATTATTTTATTCCATGATTTATCCTCTCCTGATGTTGCCCAAGGCTTAGATTATTTGAAGGAGAAGGGATGGAACACAATGATCTACCAAACTATGCAAATTATGGGTGTTGCATGGCGTGGGAATGTAGAACCTGTAAGACATATTCCAGATCAGACAGTCCATTGGCAATTGCCAGTACACTTGCAGCATTATGTTGTTAGTGGAACACAAACAAAAACAGTTTATCCATTAAGTTCTCAATTAGGTATTAGGCATATATTGAATCAAGAAAGCAACATTCACCTAGCATCACAAGTATCTATTAGAGAAACAGCAGTTATTGAATGTAGGCATGGAGGGAGCATATCTGTAGGAAGTGGAACTGAAATTTTAGATCATGCGATGCTCCTAACTTATGGAGGTTCAATAGATATAGGTCAAAATTGCAGCATCAATCCTTTCACGATTATTTATGGTCACGGTAGAACTAAAATTGGTAATAATGTTTTAATAGCTGCTCATACTGTAATTATCCCCAGCAATCATAATTTTTCATCTTTAGACATACCGATTCGACTACAAGGAAATACTAGCCAAGGAATCACTATTGAAGACGATGTTTGGATTGGAGCAGGTTGTAAAGTTTTAGATGGAGTTACCATTGGCCGTGGTTCAGTGATTGCTGCTGGTGCAGTTGTTAATAAAAATGTTGAGCCTTTTAGTGTAGTGGGTGGCGTACCTGCAAAACTAATCAAAAAGCGTACACATAAAGAAACTTTTTCTGAAGTGCAAAGAGATAATGAAAGTGAATTTCAACAACTTGTTTGTAGCGTGCGTCCCTATACTTTGCTTAGTGAAGAAAGGCTATTTTCACTCTACTCTTTAGCCAAGCAAATCTGTTTAGAGGATATTCCTGGGAATTTTGTTGAGTGTGGAAGTTATAAAGGAGGAGCAGCAGCACTTTTAGCGTTTGTAATTCAACGGTATAGTCTACGTCCACGATTAGTATATGCTTGCGATACTTTTGAAGGGATGCCTGAACCGAGTGAATACGATCATTACCAAGGTGTGGCAGCAAATCTCACAGGTTTTGGGGTTGGAACGTTAAAAGCTCCTATTGCTGAAAATCTAGACAGTATTTGTCAATCTTTAAAAGTTAGAGATATTGTTGTCCCCGTTCAGGGATTATTTGCTCATACATTGCCTCAATATAAGTTAGAGATAGGAGATATTGCTTTATTACACGCTGATGGAGATTGGTATGAATCTACAATGGATATATTTAACCTACTTTATGACAGTGTAGTTCCCGAAGGGATTATTCAAGTAGATGACTATGGTCATTGGGAAGGTTGTAAGAAAGCAATACATGAGTTTGAATATTTGATAGGAGAAAGATTCAACCTTCAACAGATTGACTATACTGGTGTGTGGTTTAGAAAATTAGGAAAATTTAATAAAATAGTACCAACAATACTAGTTGATGGTGTCTTCTTCCAACTCTACCAAACTGGTATTGCCCGTGTATGGAAATCTTTATTAGAAGAATGGGCAGATAACGGGTTTGCAAAACATCTGATAGTGCTTGATCGTGCTGGAACTGCTCCTAAAATTTCTGGTGTTAGATACCGTAATACAGCACCTTACGACTATAAAAACACTGCTGCTGATAGAGAAATGCTACAGCAAGTGTGTGATGAAGAAGGCGCAGATTTATTTATCTCTTCTTACTACACTACCCCTATAACTACACCTTCTGTGTTCATGGCGTATGACATGATACCAGAAGTTATGGGATGGGATATGAATAATCCCATGTGGAGAGAAAAGCATCAAGCTATCCAAGCAGCATCTAATTACATAGCAATATCAGAAAATACGGCGCATGACCTTACTAGATGTTTCCCCGATATACCAACAGACAGTGTTACTGTAGCGCATTGTGGTGTTAGTGCTACTTTTTCACCTGCCAATCCTGAAGATATTAATGATTTTAAAACTAAGTATGGTATTAGTAAACCTTATTTCTTATTAGTTGGTGCTGGTGGTGGTTATAAAAATAGTCTGTTATTTTTCCAGGCTTTTGCTCAACTTGCCAGCAGTTCTGGATTTGACATTATCTTGACCGGAATTGGTGGTGTATTATCACCTGAATTTAGAGTTTATACATCAGGTAGTACAGTTCATACACTGCAACTTAGTGATGAAGAGTTAATAATAGCATATTCTGGTGCTGTAGCGTTAGTTTATCCTTCTAAATATGAAGGATTTGGGATGCCGATAATTGAAGCAATGGCTTGTGGTTGTCCTGTCATTACTTGTCCTAATTCCTCAATTCCCGAAGTTGCAGGAGAAGCAGCAATATATGTGAATGATGACGATGTAGATGAACTAGCAAATGCACTATGTGAAGTGCAAAAACCTAGCTTTCGTGAAGCAGTCATGGTTGCTGGTCTAGTGCAAGTACAAAATTTTTCCTGGTCAAAGATGGCGAAAACTGTCAGTTCTGTCTTAGTGGAAGCTACACTTTTGACTTTAAATCTTAAAGAAATTAATTTGATTATTTTCCCGGATTGGTCACAACCAGAAGATGCACTCGGTTCAGAGTTGGAGCAAGTTTTTAAGGTAGTAGCAACTCATCCTGATAGTGGAAATACTACTTTACTAATTAATACCAACAACATTGCTGTAGAAGATGCCGAACTATTTTTATCGAGTGTGGCAATGAATATTTTGATGCAAGAAGATTTAGATATTACCGAAGGATTAACAATCTCTCTTGTGGCAGATTTAGCAGATATTCAATGGGAAGCTTTGCTACCTCGCATCAACGGCAGGATTATTTTAGAGCATGAAGACCAAAACGGAATAATTCAAGCAAAAGCAGAAAAGATTACAACTTATGAGTTAGAAAGTTTAATTCCAGTTAGAGACGAACAGTTTTTTTTTGCTTAAGCAATAAGCTTTACTCTCAAGGTAAATGGCAAGAAGCGATCGCTCAATTTCAAGAACTGCTAAAAATCCAATCATGTGATGCAGAAATTTATGGGCGACTAAGTGAATGCTATAGACATTTAAACTTACTGGATGAATATTTTCAAACTCTCCAGCAAGGGATTAAAGTTCACCCTACAGATGGTAGTTTGCATTTCTCGTTAATTATTGACTTGCGGCGTAGTGGGCGTATTCAAGAAGCAATTATTTATGCTGAAAATGCCTGTCAATGTTTACCTGATGATTACACTTTTCAAATTCTTAAGTATTTAACAGTTCCATCAATATATGACAGCCCAGAAGAAATCAACTTCTATCGCCAACGCTATACTCAAGGACTGCAAGAGTTAATTCAACAGACATCTCTAAAAACCCCTGAAGAAAAAAATAATGCTTTAGCAGGTATAGGTAGGCTGACTAACTTTTATTTATCTTATCAAGCACAAAATGATATTGAATTACAGCGTCAGTATGGCCAGTTAGTGCATGAAATTATGGCAGCTAACTTTCCCCAATGGGTAGTTCCTTTATCTATGCCAAAACTCCAGCCAAATCAAAAAATTCGGATTGGCTACGCTTCACATTACCTAGATTCTTATAGTGGAACCTTATGGTTAACTGGCTGGCTGCGGTACTGTAACCATGAACAATTTGAAATTTATTGTTACTACACAGGAAACAATCCTGATGCGGTAACTCAGCAATTTCAAGAATACAGTGATGTCTTTCACCACATTCCCCATAACTTGTCCGCAGTTTGTCAACAAATAATTGCCGATAAGTTGCACATTCTAGTTTTTCCAGAAATTGGTATGAACCCACAAACTATGCAAATGGCAGGTCTGCGACTAGCACCTGTGCAATGTACAGCTTGGGGACATCCGGTAACAACAGGCTTAACGACAATTGATTACTTTTTATCTAGCGAGTTAATGGAAGCGGAAAATGCTCAATCACATTACTCAGAGAAATTAATTCTTTTACCTAATATTGGTGTTTCTTACCCTAAACCTTATATTCCGCCAATAGTTAAAAGCCGTGCAGATTATCAGTTATCCGATGATGCAGTTATTTATTTATGCTGTCAAGCACCTTTTAAATATTTACCACAATACGATTTTGTTTTTGCAGAAATTGCTCGCCGTGTGCCACAAGCTAAATTTGTATTTCTGCGTGGTAAGTTACTGCAACAACGCCTAAAAAGAGCCTTTTCTGCTGTAAATTTAGATTTTCAAGATTACTGTGTATTTCTCACCATTCCAGAACGACTAGATTATTTAATGATTAACTTACTTTCAGATGTTTATCTAGATACATTTACCTGGTCTGGTGGTAATACTACCTTAGAAGCGATCGCCTGTCATCTTCCTGTCGTCACCTGTCCTGGAGAATTTATGCGGGGTCGTCACTCTGACAGTTTCCTAAAAATGCTAGGAGTAACAGATACCATTGCTAAAGATACAACAGAATATATTGATATTGCAGTCCAATTAGGACTAGACCCAGATTGGCGAAATAGCGTATCAGAAACAATAAATCAGCGTCAAGATTATCTATTTGATGATAAAGTTTGTGTCGCAGGTTTAGAAACTTTTTATCAACAGGTGGTAGAAAAAAGTTCGTAGTAAGCACTTCAGTGCTTCCGCAAAGATGAGGACTAAAGTCCTCACTACGAGCTTTTAAGCAATTATTGTTTACGGTGATTTTCTCTACTGCTACGTGAATTATCCTATATCAGACATAATGCGATAGAATTTAAGCATAAAAACTGCTCAAATTAATCTCTCTCATCCGTCGCATTTGTAATATTGAAGCTATAGCTTGAATAATTTTTATGCTGATTTTGATGAAATGTCATCTGAGAATAAAGCTATTCTAAAACTAGAGTTAGCAAAAGTGGTTGATAAAAAGAGTTATGACAACTGCAAGACAAATAATTAATGATGTTATTGTCCCAAAAAGACTACCCTTTTTGGAATCAATCTGTTGGCAAACAGCAGATGTATATCAGTTTACTCTAGAAGAAATGCTAAGTCGTTACGAGCGTGGTTGGACATATCGTACACTGTTTAACAACCTTGAAGGTGAGGAACTTGYTTTCCTCAAGAACCTTGCTATAAGGTATGAATCCTGGTTGCAAGTTGATTTATGACATTCAAACTAGAACACCATAATAAAATTCTCACGATTCTTGAAGGTTTAGACTCTGAAGTACTTCTTGAGGGTTCTGCTTACTTCGGTGGTGGGACTCTTCTTGCTCTTGATTTTGAAGAATACAGATGGAGTAACGACATTGATTTTATTGCTTCTGTTGGTTCAGAAGGCTACAAATACCTCCGTAAAGTAGTATTTGATGATGGGTATGAAGCATTATTTCGTGATTTGAGTAAAATCAAAATTGGACGTGGTACTACTAACCAATATGGAATCAGGATGATAGTTTTTGTAGATGATGTGCCTATCAAAACAGAAATTATTGCGGAAACTCGTTTCCAACCTGACCCGCCAAGATATCCCAAGTGGTCGCCTGTTCCTTGCTTAAGTCTCTATGACTGTTTTACCTCTAAACTGCTGTCAAATTCCGACCGCTTCATGGATGACAGCGTTGAGGCGAGAGATTTAATTGATCTAGCAGTTCTCAGATTACAATCTCCAATCCCTCCAATATCAATTAATAAAGCCGAGAAAGCCTATGAGGTAATGCGTCCTTTGTTCATAGCAATACAACGCTTTCAGTCAAGACCAAATTACAGAGAAAAATTCTTTGTGGGACTACAAGTTGATAAAGCTCAGATCCCCAAAATTATTGACGGTATTGATTTATTAGCAGAAGATTTAGGTTTATCCCACACTCTAAGGCTTTTTCAAGAACAGCACCATATATTTGGGGATTTAGAACCATAAATGTCCTGAGATTAGATCGGCATAGTTCCAAATCAGCCTATACATCACCCATTGCAGAACGAATCATTCAAAGTCAGACCGTATCTTTGATGAGAAAACCTGTGTTGAGGGTTTAGAATGGTTTGTCAACGGGTTGTAATTGATACTAATATCATAGTCTCTGCATTGGTTGTTGGGGGCAGAATATCTATGCTTCCTTTGGCATGGCAGGAAGATACTTCACTAATCAAAAATAGAAATTACATTAATATTAGATATCCTAAACATAGGCTTTGTTTTTTTCTCAGTCGTCAAAAATTCCTCTGCACCAGTTGACAACGCAGCTGCAATATGTAGAGCATCCATAGCAGCTAAACCATACTGACAAGCAATGTTATACAGCGCTTCCGGCTATTATGCAATACAGTTTTCCTGTTGCCCCTGTCCTATCATAGCTTTCAGCTTTGAGGATGTACCTCATAGCCGCCGGAAGTGCTGTAAGCATCTTGTATTACTTCTTCTATATCATTAGCCCAGTAAGTGACGGCACTAAAGAATAATTCGTAAAATTCAGCTTCTGCCGTTTTTCGATTGTAAATTGCTTTAGGCATTACTTCCATTTTGATAAATTCGCTCGAAGCAAATTCACGGTTTAAATCTGCTAAAACTTCCAAAGCTTTCTCTGAATCTTCTCCCACACCACGCGCCGCAGTTACTAGCACTCCCGAATCGATAAAAGCTATCTTCATGCCTCAGTTTCCTGTACTCCCCCACGACGACTAGCAATTTCTTTTTCTATTTCATCTCGACTTAATAACGGTTCACCAGAATCAATAATTCTAGAACGGATTTGGCGTAAACGTTCTCCCAATGGAGTTTTATTTACAGAAGTTTTCATACGAAGAAATTCAATAAAATCTAAAACTTCCTCTTGTTTGTCTAGTGGAAGGGAACGCCACTTGGTTAATAATTCTTGTTCTGCAATCATCTTGACTACCTACCTCTGATAATTTGGTAAATTCTATTTGATATATCACTATTTTAATTTTTGCTAGTATTGTTCCCAAGTTACAGTACCATTTATTTGTGCATCTTCTAATTCAATAATTGCATCTTTAATATCTTCTTCGTCTTCAAGTTCACTAACATTTAGTAACTCTAAAACTTCTTCTAAAGTTCCTTCATAAGCTTGTTCTAGCCGTTCATGTATTTCTTTTAACAAAGTTTCTTTTTTAGTAGGCGCTTCCATGCTTATATTTATGATGACTTACTATTTTATTTATTTTACTAGAATTTATCACTTCAGTTCTTCCGAAAAGATGAGGACTAAAGTCCTCTCTACGAACCGTAATTGAGAAATATCACGTTCGTAGTAAGCCCTTCAGTGCTTCCGAAAAGATGAGGACTAAAGTCCTCACTACGAGCTTATTTCTTATATATTTCCCACATTTGCTGATAAGCTTTCTCCATCTCTAGGGTAAATTGCTTACCATTCCATAGCGGTGCTGTTTGTCTTGACTGTCGCAATTTCCCAACAACTTGTTGTCTTAAAACAGCATCTTTACCCAAGCGTACACCCCATTCTATATACTCTGCATCTGTCCAAGCTATACCTTCTGTCACACCTACATTCATCATCATGGTGTAACTGTTTCGCGCTGCAAATTGTTCACCCACTCTGGTTACTAAGGGTATACCCATCCAGAGGGTTTCTAGGGTTGTAGTTGCGCCGTTGTAGGGGTAAGTGTCTAATACTACATCAGCAATGGCTAAATTGGCTCGGTGCGTAGCTTCGGTGGGGTCTTGGGGTAAAAATCGCAGCCGGGAAGTATCTACACCCTCTTCTTCGGCTATTTTGTAGAAAAACTGTTTAATGGTTTCTTCTTCAGCATCACCTTTAATTAAGAAGTAGCTATTGGGTACTTCTTTGATAATTTTCATTTGCCATTTTGTAGTTTCAGGATGGCGTTTATATCCTCGTTGGGCGCTGAGATAGATAACAGCATCGCTAGGAATATTTAATTCATCTCGGCGTAGTGTGGGTATACCTACTTCAAAGCCATCAACTGCTATATATGTCTGGGGTAATCGCCAAATTTTCTCTGTATAATATTCCTGTGCTGAATCTGGTAATACGTAAGGGTCGGCAATAAAGTAATCAATTGCAGGTATACCGGAAGCATCCCAACCCAGCCAAGTAACTTGAATTGGTGCGGGTTTGAGCGCCATGACTGTACAACTTATATCTAGTGTTATGCTATCTAAGTCTATTAAAATATCGATTTCATCTGCATGGATTTGTTCGGCAATTTCTAAAGCTGTGATTCCTAACTTATGAACTTTATCTGCTTTGTTGACAAACCATTCCTGTGCAAACTGATCTAGAGGATTATAGTTAATTAGATAAGTATAAATTTCAAAATTATCATGGTTATGATGTTGGAATAACCAGCGTGATAACCAGCCTACAGAATGCCTTTTTAAAGCATAAGATACATAACCAATTTTTAACTTTTTCTGAGATGTTGCTGTTTGTTGATGTTTAATATTTTTCTGAAAATAACGCTCGAAAGCTTCATGATATGTGGCTTGTATATTATTTTGGCAAATTTGTGCTAATGGATTGTGAATGTTTTTAAAATTTTCAGGGCTGTCTTTAAGGTGAGGTATAGTAAAAGATGGTGTTAATAAACGGAGAGTTCTTACTTCATCTAAAATAATTGACTGGTTTTTGATAAACTCTAAGCGCAAATTTTCTAAGTGTTTACTTGTTGAATATATTTCTTGCCAATATCCACCAGAAGACAATAAACCGCGTAGCACTAAATAAGTAGCATAAACTTTATCAGGTATTTCTGTAGATAAAGAAAGACATAACTTAGCTTTTGCTATACCCTGAGAATAATTTTTAGCATTTTGATAAAAAATCGCCAAGTGTCTTGATAGCTCCAATAATATTGTTACGTTATTGGGAGCCTGACTTAAATATAATTCTAAAAGTTGTGCTGCTGTTGTTGGCTGTGCAAATGTGTGACCAATTTTCATGACAGCAGATAGAAATACATCAGCGAAATCTGCTGTGTTAATTAAGTATGATAAGCAAGATTGGATGAAATCGATAGATGATTCATTTAAAGGTGGAGTATCTAGGACTTGCTGTAATACTTGTAATAATAATTCTAAATTTAAGTCAATAAATTTTTGTGCGTTTAATAATTCAATAATACCTAATTCTGTAAATTCTATTCCTATATAATTATTCAGTTTAAAGGCAATATTAACTATTTTTAAAAGATTATTAATATTGTGATTATTAATTTCTCTTATATGCTGCCGAATCATCCAGGCAAGAGAAAATTCTTCTAGTTTTTCCTGTCTTTCTGCTTCTAGTTGTAAGACTTGAGTTAGTTCTTGTGTATAAACTTCAATATTTTCTGCTTCTACATCTGCCAAGGGCAGCATCCAAGTCATTTGTGCTTCTACCTCTTTTCCTTGTAACAACAGCATTAAACCTAAATACCAATAGTGTGAAATTACATTGGCTTCAGATTCTATTGCTTGCTCATATAAATCGGCTGCTTGTTCGTATTTTTCTGTTATCAGGTATTCATACGCTTGCTGTTGCCAGTTATATTCTATAATTTCAGTTTTCATATTAGTGTTAGTTCCTCAATAAATGCTAAAAAAGGTGAGTAGAGTATACCCACCTTTGAAAAAGATTGCTAACAATATTGTTGTCAGCAGACTGATTGCATTATTATTTATCTAACTGCTCTTTGGTTTGCACCACAGTCCATACCAGTAAAGGGGGGACCTCCAGTAGGTGTTCCAGCATCTACGGTGCTACCTACTTTCACAGGATCGTCAGTTTCACACAAAATAGCGATTGTGGTAGCTTCCCCAGCACCTCCACCTGCTGTTTGTCCAATAGCAACGTTACCAACGTAGCCTTTCAAAATAGCAGGGTTAGCAGCAGGAGTTGTTGGTAGAGCGACAATATCGGCACCATCTCCACCAAGGTCACCCAGTGTGTAAGTATAGTTTTCTGTTTGTGTTTTGATGCCCAGTCCTAGTTTGTTAAATTCAGCTTGGTCAGTAACGAAGTTGGGATTTTCCAAAATATAAGCTTGTTGAGCGCGATTGACAGAACCAGTATAGGTTTTTGCTTCTGAGGCGCGGGCTTTGTTAGCTTGGTTCAAGAAAGAGGGTAATGCAATAGCGGATAAAATACCAATGATGATGATTACAACAAGTAATTCAATCAGTGTAAAACCTTGTTCGTCTTTCTTTTTGTTGAGGATGTGTTGAAGAAACTTGGCTTTTAATTCGGTTTTCATAAGTGTTTTCCCGGTGTTATGTAGTGGTCTCGTGTTCTAGATATAACTTACCCACACCTGATCACTTTCATATCACCTCTAGGCGAAAATTTTTTTGGCTAAGATTTCATTTCTATATATAGGAAGTTAGATAGTGATTCTGCTGTTGGCGACGGGAGGCTGAACCTTTTAATAACGTCAGTTCGGGTTAAGGACTCATATCATGTCCAGTAAAAAACTTGTCATTGCGTTCGCGTAGCGTGCGCGAAGCGCTTACGAAGCAACGCAATCCCACAACCTATGCGATTTCCCTTCAACCAATTCCATCCGCCATTCTGGATGCTCGGTTTGTAGTTGCTCTAAGTCGGCAATGCTCAGGGACATATTACGCCAAATAACGCTTCTATATCTATCATAAGTAGATCAACCCACGAAAGCTACAATGTATGGTATCCAAACAAAAACGGCTGTAGAGTTTACCATTAATAGCATCGATGAAAACAGATGTGATTTTTTATGAACTGATTAAGGAACTACCACAAATATTTTTTGAACTAATTGAAAAACCTGATACAAATCCCAACATCTACACATTTACTGCGCCTGAAGTCAAACAACAATCATTTCGCTTAGATGGCGTATTCACCACAAGAGAGGGATTTGAAAATGAACCTTTATATTTTGTAGAATTGCAAACCTACAAAGATGAAGAATTTTACGAACGGCTTTTTGGGGAAATTTTTGTTTATTTTCGTCAATATCAACCAGCTAACTCAGATTGGTATGCCATTGTAATTTACGACAAACGCATTCACGAAAGCCCACCACATCCCCGCTATCGGGTTTTAACAGAACAGCATTTACGCTGTGTTTACCTAAATGAACTTTCTACGAGAGATGAATATTCTTTGGGGTTAGGAATCGCCAAACTGTTTGTAGAAACACCTAAAAAATCTCCTTCCTTAGCCCAACAGCTAATCACTCAGGCGAGGCAAAATTTACCTGATGAAAATCTGCAAAAGAAAGTGCTAGCATTTATCCAAGCCATAGTATTTTACAAGTTTCCCACGCTCGCTTTAGAGGAAATTGAAACCATGCTTGATTTAGATGAATTCAAAAATACTCGACTATACGAAAGTATTTTGCAAAGGACAGAGGTAGCAACAAAATTAAAATTAGCCTCAAAATGTGTTGAGAGAGGAATGAGCATTCAAGAAACGGCAGAGTTTTTAGAACTAGATACTGAAATCATTAGAAAACATCTACAACAACAGTCTTAGAGGATGTGTCATGTAGGTTGGTTTGTTCGCGTCAGTGTTGCGGAGCAATGGAACAGATGCGAATGGCGGCTTCCCACAGGATAACTCAACTTTTCTTTGCTACAGGAGATGGAGAGGACTAAAGTCCTCACTACAAACTTATTAATTATGCTATATTAAGCGTAGTCGTTATGAGTTTGCTTAACTGTTTATGACTAACCCGACTGTAGAAAACTTAGTGATTATTGGTTCTGGGCCAGCAGGATACACAGCCGCCATCTATGCAGGAAGAGCGAATTTAAAACCGGTGGTATTTGAAGGCTTCCAAATGGGTGGTTTACCCGGTGGTCAGTTGATGACAACGACGGAAGTGGAAAACTTTCCGGGGTTTCCCCAAGGGATTACGGGGCCGGAACTGATGGATCAAATGAAGGCGCAAGCTGAACGCTGGGGGGCTGAGTTATATACTGAAGATGTGATCTCAGTTGATTTGAGTCAGCGTCCTTTTACGGTGCGATCGCCAGAACGAGAAATAAAAACCCATAGTATAGTTATAGCTACTGGTGCAACTGCCAAGCGTTTGGGTTTACCTAGCGAACATCAATTCTGGAGTCGGGGTATCTCTGCTTGTGCAATTTGCGATGGTGCAACACCAATCTTTCACGGTGCGGAATTAGCTGTCATCGGTGCTGGTGACTCGGCGGCGGAAGAGTCAATTTACTTAACTAAATACGGTTCTAAAGTCAATCTGCTGGTGCGTTCTGATAAGATGCGCGCATCTAAAGCCATGCAAGACCGGGTTTTAAGTAATCCCAAAATTCAAGTGCATTGGAACACTGAGGCTGTGGATATCTTCGGTGATGGTCACATGACAGGGGTGAAAGTCCGCAATAATCAAACTGGTGTAGAAACTGAACTCCATGCCAAAGGTTTATTTTACGCCGTTGGTCACACTCCTAATACTGTGTTATTTAAAGGACAAATAGAACTGGATGATGTGGGTTATGTTGTCACCAAAAACAATTCTGTAGAAACCAGTGTAGAAGGTGTGTTTGCGGCTGGCGATGTGCAAGACCATGAGTTTCGTCAAGCAATTACGGCTGCGGGTACTGGCTGTATGGCGGCCATGTTAGCAGAACGCTGGTTGTCGGCTCATGCTTTAATTCAGGAATTTCATCAACAGCCCGAAACTCCAGATAATGAATTGGAACATCGGCCCGCCAAGAAAACTGAAGCGGAAGAAGAAGCTGGATTTAACTTACAGGCGACACGTCATGCAGGGGGTTACGCCTTAAGAAAATTATTCCATGAAAGCGATCGCCTGGTGATGGTGAAATACGTCGCCCCTGGTTGTGGCCCTTGTCATACCCTAAAGCCCATATTAAATAAGGTAGTAGACGAGTTTGACGGTAATATTCACTTTGTGGAAATTGACATCGACCAAGACCGAGATATTGCTGAAAATGCCAACGTCACGGGGACACCGACGATTCAATTCTTTAAAGATAAGGAATTATTGAAGGAAGTCAAAGGCGTGAAGCAAAAGAGTGAATATCGCCAGATGATTGAAAGTTATCTTTAGGGAATGGAGAGGGACAAGGAGACAAGGGGACAAGGAGACAAGGGAAAAATAAGTTCTTATCCCCCCAATCACCCAATCACCCCATCCCCCCATCTCTGAGTTAACAGGCTAGAAATTTGCTGATTAATGGCTGTGACATCAAAACGCTGACGAGCGATCGCCTGGGCGTTTTTTGCTATAGTTGCAGTAATTTGTGTCTCTTGTAGGCAGGTATGAATTACTTGTACAAGTTCTTGGGGTTCTCCTGGGGTTACTAGAAAACCATTGCTTCCATGTTCTACTAATTCCATTGCACCGCCGGCTTTGGCTGCAACTACGGGTGTACCGCATAGCATGGCTTCAACGATGACTCTACCAAAGGGTTCTGGGGATGTGGAGGTATGGGCTACTAAGTCACAAGCTGTCATTAATTGGGGAATATCTGAGCGAAATCCTAAGAATTTGACGCGGTGTTCTAAACCCATTGTGGCTACTTGTTGATGCAATTGTTGGACATAATCTTGTTCACCAAATAAGGCATCACCTACTAAAATTACTGTGACTTCTGGCGGACATTGGGCGAGGGCTTCAATTAAAATATGTTGACCCTTCCAAGGTGCTAATCGGCTGAAATGTCCTACGACAAATTTACCTTCTATTCCTAATTGCTGCTGTACTTTTTTAACTTCAGATTCAGCAGGTTGATAATTTTCTGGTGCAAAGCCGTTGTAAACAATTTCTGTTAGTTCTGGGCGGCCTCCGGCGGCGACAAAGGCTGTTTGACTGGCTTGGGAATTAGCAATTACTAATGATGCGAAACGATTGGCTAAGGTTACAGCTATGCGGAGGTTTGTTTGGCTGAAATGTTCTGGTGAAAGTATATCGTGTAAATGATAAACCAAGGGGCGACGGGCGATGAAACTGGCTAGTGCGCCAATTACTAATGCTTTTTGGGTGTTGGCGTAAATAACATCATAATTTCTGGCTGTTTGGACTACTTTTTTGAGTAGCGGTACTAGTTGACCTAAACTTGACGCAGCTTGGAGTAAGTTGCTTTGTTTGCGGACGGTAATTGGTTGGGTTGCTAATACTTCTACGGGGATTTGATGTTGTTGTAATAACTTTTTAAATGGGCCATCTGTGAATAGTCCTACTAAGGCGCGATCGCCATGAGGTTTGGCAATATCTATTAAGCACAGTTCGGCTCCTCCTGGTTTGCCGCTTTGGTCTAAAAATAGAATTTTCATATAAGTTGGTTTTTAATTTACTAACCACAGAGACGCAGAGAACACAGAGAGAAGAAGGTAATTTTTACTAACTTCTGTTGTGGGTATAATTCATTTTTGGTTAATAGGTAAAGATATTGTTTTTTCATGAAGATAAGAGGATTTTCCGCACTTGTTGGGCTATGTGTTGCCAGTCAAAATTGCTGACTGCATATTGGCGACAGTCTTGTCTAGAAGGGAGGGATAAGTTTCCTGAAAGTATATTTGTTAATTTTTCGGCAATAGATTTGGCTTCGATAGAAGTAGTAATTAAATCTGGCGAAAAAGGTAATAAAATTTCTGGCATTCCGCCTACGGGAGTACACAAAACTGGTGTACCACAAGCTAAAGATTCGATGATTGCTAATCCAAACCCTTCAAAAGATTGGCTAGGCATCACGGTTAGTTCGGCGGCTTGGTAAGCTATGGGTAATTGGGCATCAGGTAAAAAACCTAAGAATTTTACGTTGTCTGTTAATCCCAATTCTTTAGCTTGTTGCTGTAGTGTGGCTTGCATGTGTCCTTTACCTGCGATCGCTAGCCAAACATCAGGCACTTGTGGTTTAATTATTGCTATTGCTTGTAATAATTTATCAATACCAACTCGCTGCACTAAACGGCGCGATGTAAATAAAATCCGGCGATTATCGGGCCAGCCTAATTGCTGTCGGGCGGCTTGGGGTGATAAGTTAGGCTGAAACGAATTAATGTTAACTCCACCGGGGATAATATGAATTTTGCTCCAAGGTATTTCATATTGATCATGTAAAATATTACCAAATGCTTTGCTGAGAACGATAAAGCGATCACAACGGTTATAAGTATGTTGTTCTATCAGCCGTCGTTTGAGAAAAACACTCAATTGATTATTCACTTTTTCTTCTTGACTTTCAGCAGCCCAAGGGCCATGAAAGTTAAATGTTATGGGTACACCTTGGGGTAAAAGATCTAAAATTGGAAAACTGTATAATGCAAAATGCAGATTAATCGCATCTGGTTTGCCTATTCTGGTTTTCTTAAAGTTATGACGAATAGACATTAATCTTTGCCAAATTGCTTTTTCTGGATAAGCTAAATTTGTCAGCTTGATGGGTAAATTTAATTCAGTTTCTGGTAGACCTACGCCACATAGTTCTACTTGGTCGTGATTAGCCGCTAATGTATGAGTTAGTTCATAAATATACCTTTCTAATCCTCCGGGTGTTTTGGGAAACCAGCCTATTCCCAGTGTGAGAATAGATGCAGATGTTGAATCAAAATTTTCTTTTTTACCTTCCACCTACTTAGCTCCTATGATGTATTGAGCATTGATATTTGCACTTAGATACCAAACTCAAGTACTGCTTTTGCACATTAGCAGTCAAGTAATTGATGCTGCTAGTACTTATATCCTGACATTATCTACAGAATCAGTACTTTTCACGTCTGACTATGTAGAGAGTTTATGCAAATTTTCCATCCACCATAATTGCTCAAGCATCAAGAGGATGTTTAAATAAAACACCAATTTATAATCTATTTATTTAGAAGTGTCAATAAGTGTACTTTAAGTAACTTAAAGGTACTTACTCTCAGGTATACAGCCTGTGATGGTAGTTAAATATAGCCTTGGTTTCACAATTTTATTTGATTACTGCCGGGGTAATTAAATATATTAATAATCAATTTAATATGAGATTTTTGTATTAATATTTACCATGTATTTTAGCAAGCAGTAAATATTAATACATTAAATAAATTTTAGATTTAAAAGTTTTTATTTTTTTGATGAATTTTTGGTAAACAGGAAAATTTTAATATCAAATATTTGTTATCTATGTATGTGTACTACCCAAATAAAAATTAGTAATTAGAACAGTTAAAGCTGCTTGCGTATATAGCATTACCAGGGTAACAAAAGACAATTTTAGTGCATCTTATACCAGTCACTCAATGCCATGAATAGTAACGACTGAAAATAATATGCGAAATAGACTCACACCGCAGTTTGGCAAAATTTACCAAAAATTGCATCAATACATCAGAAATTTATCTCACACTGGAAAATTGCGGAAATTAAAATTTATCAATTTTATCCTTCTTATAGGTATCGGCATCATTTTTGCTGCTATTGGGACTACAACCGATTGGGCTACCAGTAAAACACCTGTAACCGCATACAAAACATCTTGGATTGGTAATACCTTTGGTGGTGGTGACAAGTGGGTACAAAATAATATTGAGGCCATGTATGTTGCAGCCAATGGCAAAGTCTATACCAATAGTATTTGGGATGAAGCTGGTAGAGAAGCCGGAATATATCAAGATGGTGATGTAATTGGTGCTTTGAAAGATACCCACGGTTGGGGTCGTGCTGGCGGTAAAGCTATAACGGCAAATAGTAAATATGTTTACATTGCCATGCAGCAAGGCTCGGTGGGCCAAATAGATAAAGATTATCCTTCAGAAGGAACGAAGTGGTATTGCGTCAGACGCTATGACTTGGCTGGCGAACCTGCGCCTTTTACCGCCGGACGTGGCTGGGATAAAAGTATGTTAATTGTCAGTAACCAAAATGCAGTTACAGGATTAGCCACTACTGACAAAGAATTATATGTGAATGATGCGGCAGATAATCGTGTGCGCGTCTACAGTACCGACACGATGAAGGAAATACGCACCTTTAATGTTGCTAGAGCAGAGGGGATGACTGTTGATGGAAAAGGCAATTTGTGGATAATTCAAAGCAAAGTTGCTAATAGTCCAGCCAAAATTGTCCATTATTCCCCTACAGGAAAGCAATTACCCGCAGAAATTACAGATATTGTAGAACCAAGTGCGATCGCACTAGATCATCAAGGCAGACTGTTAATTGCCGACAATGGCCCCCGTCAGCAAATGTTGACTTACAACATCCAAGACCAACCCACACAAGTTGCGACTTTTGGTAGTCAGGGGGGAGTTTATGGAGGAGTTCCCGGTGAAGTTAAAGATTTGAAACTTTACGGTTTGACTGGAGTTGGTAAAGATGCCGCAGGTAATATCTATATAAATAGTAATGGTTTCAATACATCAGGCACAGATTTACGCAAGTTTTCGCCATCAGGAAAACTAGTATGGCAATTACTGGGATTACTATTTGTCGATAATGCTGATGCTGACCCCAAAACTGACGGCATAGATTTGTTTACCAAGCAAGAACAATTCTTGATGGATTACAGTAAGCCGGCTGGTAAGCAATGGACTTACAAAGCCTACACCGTCAATCCTTTCAAATATCCCCAAGACCCACGCTTGCATACATCCCCAGATGGTACCTGGGTACGGCGCATTCAAGGTAAGCCGTTTGTATTCCTGACAGATATGTATGAAAGTTTTCTGCAAATTTATCGTTTTAATCCCGAAAAAGATGGCAAAATAGCCATTCCGGCGGGAATGTTTGTCGGGACTCGAGGCGGTGGCGGTCAATCAATCAAAGGAGAATGGCCACCATATCAACCAGAAAAAGGAGAATGGATCTGGCGCGATCGCAATGGTAACGGTTTATTTGAAAAAAATGAATACGATCAAAGCGAAGATTATCCTTTCATCGGCGGCTGGTGGGTAGATAATCAAGGCGATGTTTGGAAAAATTTACGAACTCAAGACGGTATCGGTATTAGACATTATCCTTTGCAGGGACTAGATGATCATGGCAATCCCATTTACACCTACAGTTCCATGCAAAAGCAAAAAACTCCTAGCTTTTTTACTGATTTGCGGCGAGTTGAATATATCCCAGAAACAGACACCATGTATTTGTCAGGCTTTACCGTAGATCATCCTCCTGTGGGCGACGACACCAAAGTTGTGGGATCGGAAATTGCCCGATTTGATAACTGGAGTCAAGGAAATAGTAATCCCCGTTGGCGAGTTGTCATCCCCCACGACACCACAGGCAAGCGCGAAGTGTTAACTGCATCCATGAGTGTAGCGGGAGACTATGTTTTTGCTGTGACAGTCAAAACCGCCGAAGTTTATGTTTATAATGCCAAGACAGGAGATTTTGTTCTCAATTTTAAACCCGGCCCAGAAGTGGCAAATGAAAGCGGTTGGATTGATATACCTTATGGTATTCGTGCTTTTCGTCGTGCCAATGGCGAGTACTTAGTGTTTGTAGAAGAAGATTGGAAAGCTAAGGTAATTGTATATCGCTGGCGACCAGAAAATAATTCGTAATCTGTGTACTTTTTCGTGAATCTTTTCGCCAATTTGCGTTAAAAAAACGTGAGTTTGATGAACCTCTCCCCAACCCCTCTCCGACGCGGAAAGGGGCTTGAATATCCTAACATTACCAACGAAAAATTAAGCTTTTAAAGCCTCTCCCCTGTAAGGATACCGTGTACAAACAACTTATTTGATCCCCCTAAATCCCCCTTTTTAAGGGGGATTTTGATTCTTTACCCCCTTTCTCAATGGTGTACAGCCGTAGCCCCTGTAAGGAGAGAGGAATGGAAGCGGGGTTTTTAAAATTCGTCGAACTCACGTTAAAAAAAACATCGTATCTTGATACCAAAATTCATGGCGTTGCTAATTCAGTAACGCCAAATTGAGTTGTTCATAAATTAGATATTACCAATATTTCTGATTTTGATTTACATAAAAAATAAATTAACTTATTTATTTCTCGGAAACATTTAAACTATAATTCTACATACAGAGAAAAACCATTATTTGCATATATAAATATAGCAATAATGCTAAATAGTTTACTGGATTAGGTAGAAATAAAGATGAAAACAAAAGTCTATTTACAAAGACTACAAAAACTCATGCCAAATACCTGGCTAGAGCAAATACAATATATCCACTCCAGCTTACTGTGTAGATGGATTTTATTAAGTGGTAGTAAACCATTAACATTAAGCCAAAAATCAGCAATGGTGTTTTCTCCACATCAAGATGATGAAACATTTGGCTGTGGTGGCATGATTGCTCACAAACGAGAACAGGGAATACCAGTTACAGTCGTGTTTCTCACCAATGGACAGGGTGCAGCCGGTACAGATCCAGATGCCCAAAATGCCATGATCAAAATTCGTCAACAAGAAGCCATAGAGGCATTAAAAATTTTAGGGGTAGAATCTGCATCAATTCACTTTTTAGCCAAAATAGATGGCAGTTTGCAAGATTTAGAAAATGAGGAGAAACAACAGACAATTTCACAGGTGTCTGCACTTCTTGAAACTTACCAACCTGAGGAAGTTTATGTACCTCATAGAAAAGATTGTCATAAAGATCATGAAGCTACATATAAATTAGTAAAAGCAGCGGTAAAACAAACAAATATTACAGTAGAATTAATCCAGTATCCCATCTGGTTATTTTGGAGAGCGCCACTATTTATTATGCTCAAATTGCCGGATATAGCAGCAGCTTATTGTTTTTCAATTGCTTCAGTTCAAGAGAAAAAAAATCAAGCGATCGCCTCATATAAATCTCAAATTGCCAGCTTACCTGATGGCTTTATTCAGCGGTTTTTAGGTGCTTATGAAATATTTTTTAGAGTTGAATCTGAGTAGACACTGAAAATGAATATTTAAAATATCATAAATAGGTAATCAATTTAAAAGATTGATGATGATTTATTGGCAATTCTCAAAGAATAATTGGGTATTTTATGCACCCATTTTTACATCACCTGGCAAGTAAATAAACGTGAGTTCGATAAGCTGGAAATGACCCCTCTCCAAACCTCTCCCCTGCAAGGAGGAGCCACTGCGTTGGGCGGCTATGCCGACTTGTAGCAAGTGGCGTCAGAGGCTTAAAAAGCTGATTATTTCGTACCACGTAAGGTATTTTTTGCCACTTACCTTGTAGGGAAGGGGTTGGGGTTAGGTTCCGTCGAATTCACGTTAAATAAAGATGAACTTTGTGGGGTGGGGCATCCTGTCCACCCTTGTATACCTCATTCAGATGAGATGTGGTGTATGTAAAATCCCCACTCAAAATTGTATAAATTATCAGGAGATAAATTATATGCGAATATTACACATTACAAATCATGTGCAAAACATTGGCAATGGAATTGTCAACGTAGCAGTAGACTTAGCATGTTTGCAAGCTCAAGATGGTCATCATGTTGCCGTCGCCTCTGCTGGAGGAGAATATGAGGCATTATTAGTATCTTATGGCATCAAACACTGGCAACTAAATCAGGCCAGGCAACCCCTGAATATTCTCAAAGCAGCTTGGTGTTATCGGCAAATTATCCAAGAGTTTCAGCCAGATATTGTCCATGCACATATGATGACAGGTGTTGTCTTAGCAGGAATTTTCAAAGGCAACTGTGACTATAGCTTAGTTTCTACAGTACATAATGAGTTTCAGCGTAGCGCAGTAGTCATGGGATTCGCAGATCGGGTAATTGCGGTTAGTCATGCAGTAGCTGATTCAATGGTGCGGCGTGGTATACCCCAGAAAAAACTGCGAGTAGTCGCCAACGGCACATTAGGTAGTCCCCGACATCGTAAGATTCAAGATTACCAACCACTACCTCTACAGCATCCAGCAATTACTACCGTTGCCGGCATGTATTCCCGCAAAGGAATTACTGAGTTAATCGCAGCTTTTAACAAAATTGCTTCAGAATTTCCCAACGCCCATCTATATCTAGTAGGAGACGGGCCCGATCGCCCGATGTTTGAGACGATGGTGCAAAATACACCTTATAGCGATCGCATTCATTTTGAAGGTTTCCAGCCAGAACCACAACGCTATATGTTAGCAACCGATATCTTCGTTTTAGCTTCCCACTGTGAATCCTTTGGTTTGGTGTTAACAGAGGCCAGAGAAGCAGGTTGTGCAATTGTTGCTAGTGACGTAGATGGTATTCCCGAAACTTTAGATAATCGACAAGCGGGTATTTTAGTTCCACCTCAAGATAGTTCAACTTTGGCAACTGCTTTAGCGCAATTGCTAACAGATCCCATTCAGTTGCATAGATGGAAATATCGCGCCCAAGAAAACCTAGAACGCTTCAATGTGGCGCGAGTCAATGAAGAAACATTGGCTGTCTACGGTGAATTAGTTACTCACGACAAAACTCTTAAAGTAATGGAAAGGAAAGAAGTTTTGGTGAGAAACTAAAGAATTGGGTCTTTCTTGTTCCCTTGTCCCCTTCCACTTAGCGATCGCCTGTTGCTCAAATCATTCCTGTGGAGCCAAAACCACCAGTTCCTCTAGATGTATGAGTCAGACTAGAGACTTCTTCAACTTCCACATAGATGACTGGTGCAATGACCATTTGAGCAATTTTCATTCCTTTTGTCACATTAAAAGAATGTTGACTATGATTAATTAAAATTACAGCTATTTCTCCTCGGTAGCCTGCATCTATTGTACCCGGAGTATTTAACACTGTAATTTGATGTTTAAGAGCTAAACCACTTCTGGGGCGAACTTGAGCTTCAGTACCGTCGGGTAATTCTATAGAGATACCAGTATGTATTAATCTGCTTTCTCCAGAAGGAATTTCTGATTCTTCTATAGAAAACAAATCTAGTCCAGAATCATTTATATGTGCGTATCTAGGAACTATAGCTGATTCAGCCAATTTTTTGATCTTTAGTTTCATCTTGCTTTAGGCTCGTCTATTCTTTACGGTGCTAACCTCGCCTTACCTAGACGCTGCTTTTCATACCATTGGG
Organism: Cyanocohniella sp. LLY; assembly: GCA_022241785.1. Classification (GTDB taxonomy): domain Bacteria; phylum Cyanobacteriota; class Cyanobacteriia; order Cyanobacteriales; family Nostocaceae; genus Cyanocohniella. Next base: position 73,418 of record JAKOMP010000007.1, read on the forward strand.
CGATCGCCGGTGTCCACTCGGCAAAATGAGGCCACATCATTTCACACAACTTTTGAATTTCTAGTTGAGCATCTTTTTTATTTCTCATGTCACAAAAGTGCATGAAAGACCTTAAATTGAAACTGACTACAAAATGCTGGCGATAATCAAAAGGTACTTTACCTCTAGCGTGTTCCTCCGACATCCCCCCCTCAAAATCAGCTTTATATCGCTTCGCTGCTTCGAGACACCATTCTAAATCTGCCGTTCTTTGTTCTGGTGAATAGTAATATTTTTTACCCTGTCTATCAGAGTAGTAACCTACCGGACGCAGATAAAAAACATCCTCAATATCTTTTTTACCTTCGATTACTTCAATAAACTGGTTCCCCGTATATCTAAAAGATTGTACATCGAATGATACATTTATACGATGAGTACGAGCCTGCTGCATCACACTGTGGGGAAAATAACCGCAGTTAAAAACAATCTGGGGATGCTCAAGAGGCCCATAATGTCCCCTCTCACCTGCTAACAGTCGCTTCACAATAATTTCACCGCATTGTGACTCCGTAGGCCATGAATCGCGCTCGTCATACACGAAGCCATCGGTATAGTCTTGGTGCATCGCAGCGTAAATTACTTGCTGCGGGTTTGGTGTTTTGGCGATAACCTCTACTCGGAATCGATGCATTGGCTGAAACTACGTAAAAATAAGGTTTTGGCGGCTGTTGGTTCTACATCTTTGTGAACCCGATTCACCATCTTATCTCGTTCGGTAGATTCATATACTTTACAAATATTAATATCTTTGTTACAGTTGTTTACATAAGAGAAAACAGGAAAAATTACATGCGTACAAATTCATCCATTGTTGACGACCAAGGTTTAATGAACAACTTCGCCATTGAGCCAAAGATTTACGTAGATGAGCAAGGCGATCGCACGGGGTTTACTCCATATGCAGAATTACTCAACGGTCGTTTAGCAATGATTGGTTTTATTTCTCTGATAGCATTAGAAGTATTTACCGGACAAGGCATCATCGGACTTTTGACAAGTCTGTAAAAACTAATCTTAACAACATAATTTTTAACGAAATTGTAGAGACGGGAATTTTCTCGTCTCTAATTTTATGGATAATTTCGTGCTATTTTTACAGTGACTTATAGCCAGAGATATTTAGGTGATCTATGGTTTTAACTGCTTCGACAATGTTGCCATTAGGCACACAATCACCAGATTTTCATCTACCAGACGTGGTATCTGGAAAAACAATTTCCCTTGCCACCTTTGCTGAGAAAAAAGCATTGTTAATCATGTTTATTTGTCAGCATTGTCCATTTGTCAAACATATCAAATCAGAATTAGCCCAGTTAGGTAAAGATTACTCAACCAGTGATTTAGGAATTGTGGCCATTAGCGCCAATGATGCCGAAAAATATCCCGATGATGCGCCAGAGTCATTAAAAACAATGGCGACAGAACTTGATTTTAAGTTTCCCTTGTGCTTCGATGAAACTCAGGAAGTAGCCAAAGCTTACACAGCCGCTTGCACACCTGACTTTTTTGTATTTGACGCAGAACGCCAACTCGCTTACCGGGGACAATTGGATGATAGCCGTCCAAGCAATGGTAAACCCTTAACAGGAGCAGATTTACGCGCAGCAGTTGAGGCGGTATTAGCAGGTAAATCAGTCCCAGGTGAACAAAAGCCGAGTATTGGTTGCAATATTAAATGGAAACCAGGGAATGAACCCAGTTATTTTGGTTAATTGTGAAATTTACCAAAAATAAACAAATTCACCATACATTAGTACTAATGACTAACGACCAATGACAAAACAAATAAGGAGAAACCATCAATGAATTTCCCCCGTGGGCGGAGAATTTTAGTTAGTTTATTGCTGTCAGTGCTACTGCTAACTACAGCCTGTACTCCTCAAGAACCTGGAAGTTTTGACCAGGTACAACAAGAAAGTACCCAACAAAAAAGAGGTCAAGCAGTTGTTGACACTGCTACTCAAGGTGGAGAATTTAATAAATTTTTCCCCACTACTGGAGACGGCTACGAGCGAGTATTTACCCAAGAGAAAAAAGGTTTTGCTGAAGCCAAGTTAAAAAGAGACGGTCAAGATTTAGCCATGCTAGCTATTTCTGATACCACTAGCACACCCACAACAGCAGCTGGCTACTCCAATAGCACCAAAACAATTGCTGGTTATCCAGCGCGAGAAATTGGCAATACACAAACCGCAGTCCTGGTGAATAACCGCTACCAAGTTAAAGTATTGTCCCGTGATCCGTCATTTACTGCAAGCGATCGCGCCGCCTGGATCGAGAGATTTAATCTTGATGGTCTGTCTAAATTGAATTAAAACAACTCAATTAGGAGATTTTTGTGAATAAACCAATTTTTGAGTTGGTTGATGAATTGCCAACCAGCGGTTTAACTGTTTCAATGTTAAACTCACTCGATTTTGTCGCTCCTGGTCAATGGCAAAATACGGTCGGCTTCGTCAATACTATTAAGACTGTTACTGGTGAAACTGACGAAGATTTAATTCAACAGATTGGCGAACGAGCGATTTATCTCTACAATGACCGTTCCCAAGGATACCAACGAGCTATGTGGCTTTATCAAAATGTTGACAGAACAGATAAAGCTTTGGGTGCAGCAGCCTTGGCTAACAAAGTCGGTGAAAAAATTCCTTTATTGGGTTTTTTAAATAACTTGACTCCCAAAGCCGACAAAGCTCAAACTATTGATTTATCTTTGAAATTAGTCACAGAATTGGTGGCTTTCTGCCAAATTAATGGCATCCCTGGAGATAGCATCGGCGATTTTGTGGCTTCTTTGAGAGAATACAGTGGTGAGTCGCTGATTCGCATGGTGGCTTTAGTTTGTGTTGATGGTTTAATACCCTTAGGTCCCAACTTCATCGACAAAGCATTATCTGGAATCAATCAGATGAATCCCCAAGAGTTGGAACAAAATTCAACTTTTAAAGGTATCAAAGATGCTATACCTGGTAACAATGCTGGTAGTAAATTAAACTTTATTGGCGAAAGCTTTGACTCCGTTAAAGGTTGGATGAATGGGTTAGTCACTACCAACAACTTAACGCCACAAAAAGTAGTGGGCAATTTACAAAGTTTCGTCCAACTAGCTGATGATAAGTTAGACTACCTAGCGGCGTTCTTGGATATGTCCACAAATTATTACGAACACACAGGTACGCAAACTTTAGCACGTCGCTTAATTGAACGTGCTGTAGCGGAAATTTAGCTCAATTAAGGTGTGGAACAGGCATCTTGCCTGTTCTGGGAGGGCGAGGATACCCACCTCACAATAATTTTTTATTACCAACTTAGTCGTGTTAGTCCACTGCTATAATCACTTGACAGCCAACTGCAAATCATCTGCGATCGCCGCCAAGTAAGGTTGAAAAATTGCTAAATTTTCTAATCGCTCAAACTTACCTGTGACAGCACTGGGGTCAAAGGCTGTAGTAATTACATAAAGATTAGTACCATCAAAGGCAACATGACCGATGTTTTGCTCTTGTACTGCACCATCTTTCTTGATACCGACAAAGCCGTAGCGTACTCCTGTCAGCTTACCAACTGATGCCTGTTGTGGTGGGTGTGCTGAGAAAACAATGTCATTTTTATAGGTAACTTGACGGTCTTTAGCTAAAGCTGTCTCGAAGTCTGCAACCCAAGTTTTAAGCGCTGTTAATAGTTGCTTTTGATACTCAGGACTTTGGTAATTCACATTTGTATCGAGTGGAATACCCGCAGAATTTAAATTTTCCTGGAAATCTGGATGATTTTTGACCGGATAAACGCCAATTTCTACTGTACCCAAAAGTTTTCCCTGAGAGGAAACACACAGCAGAGGGGCTGTTCCCTCACAAGGAGCAACTAGCCAACCCTCTGGGGTAGGAGTGCTACCCAAAATTTTCTGCCAAATATTTCCTGTTGTCGCGTTGGCGCCAAGTGCAGAATTGCTTTGAGGCGGAGTATTTTGAGTCGGCGTTGTCACAGATGATGGTTTTTCTACAACCGCATTAGAAAAATGGGGGAGAACAAACTTTGCTCCCACTGGCATAAAAACTAATAAAATAGCACCGATAAAAAGATGATAAACTCGCAACATTTTCCTGATAATCCAGAGCCCGAAATTGGAGACTAATGGTATCCACAACACCTTGTGAGTATACAGGAAGATACATCTTTATTGCTTTTAGTTCCGCAAAGACAATAAATTATATATTATATGTGTCTCAATTAGTTACCCCCACTGTAAATTTTGTATCCAGTGAGGGCATGTCAACAAATTAGTTAAATCATTTTAATCCAGGCTTTTAGTAACGTCCACCGCCACCACCACGGCGGTCATTACCGCCCCAGCTACCACCACCACGAGGCGAACTTCTTTCTTCACGTGGTTTGGCCTTGTTCACTTTTAAGTCACGGCCCATCCACTCAGCACCATCAAGCCCTTCGATGGCGGCTGTTTCTTGTACGTCTGTTTCCATCTCTACGAAAGCAAAGCCACGAGGACGCCCTGTCTCCCGGTCGGTTGGTAACTGAACACGATTAACTGTTCCATATTCTGCAAACGCCTTTTTCAGGTCTTCTTCAGTGACCTGATAGGATAAATTACCGACATAAATTGACATAAAATGTCTCCGAATTTAGAGAAGTGTAGAGATTAAATTCGGAGAAACGCCTTTTAGAAACCAAAATGAGTTACTCAATCGAACGTAATCTTTATATCCACAAATATAACATACCATTTAAATATTTCTTCCTACCTAATCAGGTAATAAAGTAAACTTTTACGTATGTTTTTTCAGCTTTTAATAGCAAGGCTTATATGTATTCTCATTTATCAAATGTATGAACATATAATGAGCATTAACAAGCGATCGCTACTTAATATAAATACTAAAATAACGTACCAATTAACACATTTAGTTGGTGCAGAAATATCAGCTAAAACTGTCCTTATTTTTAACCAGCAAACTCGGCTAATAACCTTGTTGCTGACTCACAGAGGCTCTGGTGATGCTGACCATTACTGGCAAGTAAGCCACCCCATTGATTGATATCTCCGGTATTGTACTGTAACAAACTGCCATCAAAGTGAGTAAACTTACCACCAGCCTCTGTGAGAATTAATTCTGGGGCTGCTAGATCCCAGTCTTTAGGGGCCGACTTACCAGAAAAAGAAACGTAGATATCTGCTTGTTGCTCAACAATAGCGGCAATTTTGCAACCTATACTGCCAACAGATTTGTAATTTCGACAAGGTAAGTTTTCTAACAAGTAATTTAAAGATTCATTGCGGTGAGAACGACTAGCAACGACGATTAAATCTTCAATGCGTTTAGTTGAAGAGAGTTGTATGGGGACACATCCATCATAGGTTTCCACAAAGGTACCCCCGCCTATAGTGGCAAAGTATAACTTTTCTGCCTCTGGCACTACTACTACGGCTAAAACTGGACGTGTTTCTTTGACTAAAGCGATATGAATGGCATATTCCCCAGTTTTTTCGATAAAATCTCGCGTACCATCTAAAGGGTCAATAATCCACACCCACTTGCCAGTTTCTCTACTGAGTTGCGATTGATAGGTTTCTTCACTGATATAGGCAAACTCTTCATGCCCTAAAGCGGCTTGTAACTTTTCTAAAATGTATTGGCTAACAGCTATATCTGCAACAGTTACAGGTTCATTCTGCTTATATTGCACCGCTAAATCAGGGTCTATTGCCGTGCCGTGGTAGTATGATCGCAGTATATCTGATGCACCCCAACCCACTTCACGGGCGATCGCTAATATTTCTTGTAAGTCTTTCATCTATTCACCCTTCTATCCAGCGACGTGTACCAAAACATCGACATGACTCAGCAGCAATATTGGCTGCTTGTGCCAGAGCATCTGTAAAACTTCCCTGTAAAATGTAATGGCAGAAAGCACCGTGAAAAATATCACCAGCACCCAGTGTATCAACTGCCGTAATCTCCGGTACATTTACACTGCCAGTTTTTGTGGAACTTAAATATTCAATGGGTTTTTCTCCGTGGGTAATGGCAATGTGGGGAATGTCAAATGCACTTAAGTAAGCAAACACATCTGCTTGGGTATGGCAATTGGGGGGATAAAAATTAGCCGAACAAATAGCATAATCGACAAACGGCAAAATTTCTGCAAAACCTGGTTTCCAACTGCCACCATCAATCACAATGAGGATATTTTGGGCTTTGGCGGTTGCGGCTAAACTGTGGCTAACTGCCATTTGATGCCCATCAATCAAGAGGATATCGGTATTTTCTAAAATATCCGCCGGGATAGATGTACTATTAGCTTGAGTTTTGACAGCATTCATCGACACTATAGCCCGTTCGCCCGTAGCTTGGGTGATAATAATCGAAGAAACAGGCGGTGCTGTAATTATATTAGGAGCCAAATCAGCGATGGCAACTTGGTAATTTGCCAAATCTCCCCGAATTAGTTGCGTCATTGGGTGACAACCCAGCACACCTAAAACTTCAGCTTGATTACCTAAATGACTAAAAGTTACAGCCGCATTTGTTGCAGGCCCGCCTGCTGCTAAAGTATAGTCAGCAGCGACAATTTTCTGATTATTCCTAGGGGCAGAATCAGCCAGGTAAATCAAATCTAAGGTGACTAAACCCACAAACAACCCACGTGGGGATTTGAGATTAGTCATGACAATACCTCCGCTAATTTCTCAAAAGCCCCTGGAAGTCTGGGGCTACACAAGCAAAGCCCACCTCTTTCAAGCTGCGAAGTAAGCCTTTGTTTGTACAGGCCTACTCTTCTAGAGTGAGGGCTTTTTGGCGAAGGTATGATCATTATTAACCCGTTACGAGCGCTGATTTTCTCACTCATGCAGACTGATCCTCAACCAGGAACACTTTACGTTGTCGGTACGCCCATTGGCAACCTGGAAGATATGACCTTTCGGGCGGTGCGAATTTTGCAAACGGTAAATCTCATTGCAGCAGAAGATACCCGCCACACAGGTAAACTGTTGCAACATTTTCAAATTAAAACACCCCAGATAAGTTATCACGAACACAATCGCACTAGCCGCATCCCAGAATTATTAGAACATATGGGGAACGGTCAGGCGATCGCTTTGGTGAGTGATGCGGGAATGCCGGGAATTTCTGATCCTGGTTATGAACTGGTGATAGCTTGTATTGCAGCAGGAATCACAGTAGTTCCCATTCCTGGTGCGAGTGCCGCAGTCACAGCCTTAAGTGCAGCAGGCTTACCCACAGACAAGTTTGTATTTGAAGGCTTTCTCCCAGCCAAAGGACAAAAACGGCGAGAATACTTAGAATCGCTGGAGACAGAATCTCGCACCTTAATTTTCTACGAATCACCGCACCGCTTGCGAGATACTTTACAAGACTTATTAACAGTTTGGGGAAGCGATCGCCAAATTGTCATGGCACGGGAGTTAACTAAATTGTACGAAGAATTTTGGCGGGGAACCATTGCTGAGGCGATCGCTCATTACAATCAACGTGAACCCCAAGGCGAATATACCCTAGTTGTGGCCGGAACTCCAGCCAGCCAACTCCAACTTTCGGAGGCACAACTGAAAGCCGAATTACTACAACTCATGAGTCAAGGAATATCGCGATCGCAAGCTAGCCGTCAATTAGCAAAAATCACCTCTGTTCCCCGGCGTCAACTCTATCAACTAGCTCTTTCTCTAGTCTTAAGTCCTGAGTAATATCAGTCATCTCAAGAAACTATTGCTCAGTGTATATACTTGATTTAAGTTAAGATCTTAAGTCTCAATGATACGTAAAAAAATCCGGTAATGTAGGTTAGTCCTTGTCCACCAAAACCTTGATATTCCGTGAAAAGCCCACCATATGTATAATTACAAAATTAAAATAAGTGCTATTTTTAAGATAAATTTTATACAAGTACCGTACATTTTACAAAAATTAAGTATAATATTTTTTAAATTCGCTTCAGCCAGTAAAAGCTAAAAAATTATGGCAGGCTATTCATCAAACTTCTAGGTGTAATCTTACTTTTTGCAGGCATCTACTTTTTTACTCAAAACATCATATTCGTTAGCGGTTACTACTCACTTTTTTCCCGCAGATTACCTGCTCCCATTTCAGTTTTAGCAATTATGGCAGGAGTATTTAGGCTATTATTTTTCCGTAAAGAAACAAGTAATCTCGGATGGATTTTATTAGTGATAGGTATAGCTCTAGTTTTCTTAAGCGGGGGCGTAATTTTCTGCTCAACTAGCTTGTGGAATTTATTGCTTGGTTTTGCCGCATTAATATCTGGATATAAATTATTAAATGAGGGCAGAATCAACTTTTAATATAGACAATATGACAATAGATTTTTGCAAATATCGTATAAAAACGTACATTTTTATCAGCTATATTCCATAATACACGGATCAGGTTAGACATTCTTTGGTGGCAACTACAGTTGACTGAAGCCACTTGAGACTGTAATACAGGCAATAAAAGTTAAGATATAATTGCTCCATCCTCCGTACTGCGCTGAGAGTGCATTCAGACACCAGCATAAATTGACAGCTAAGTGTTAAGTGCGCTCAAGAGAAGTACAAATAAACTGCCTTAAAGCAATGAATCGCCTCTTATTCTGGTTTCATCCTGGAGGTGTTTTGCTAACTGTGAGGCTACTATTACAATGGAAACTATTGATTTTGAGGAAACAGGAAGAATGACCCAAGTGCTTCTAGGCGAAAATGAAGGTATAGATTCAGCTTTGCGTCGCTTTAAACGCCAGGTTTCTAAAGCTGGTATTTTGGCTGACGTGAAGTACCATCGACACTTTGAAACACCGTTGGAAAAGCGCAAACGTAAGGCGGTATCAGCTAGACGCAACCGACGTTTTAAATAAACCTATTTGGGTTGGTACTGGCGTTGCTAGAGGAGATACCTTAAATAAGCAATAGCACTGTGCCTTATATTTTTACATAAAATTCAGTAATATACCTTCATCCCATTATTGAGAAGTGAGGGTATATTACTTTGCCTAGTTAATTAAAAACGACGATTAGCTGCAAATGGTTCCAAATGCAGCAGCAGACTTTGAATGGGCGGGTTTTGCGAATAGAGTTGGACGACAGATTAGGTTACGATATAATAATTACACACACAAAGTGTTGAACAATTGGGAGGAAACCATTATCGTAATCCAAAAGCAACTAATTAACTCGCAAATCAAGTCACCCCAAGTCTTCTTGATTGACCATGAAAATAATAATCGTGGTTTGATCGATACCCATGAGGCTTTACAGTTAGCCGAGAACCTGGAGCTTGACTTAGTTGTAGTATCCGAAGGCAAAGACGCTCCAATAGCAAAGATTATCAACTATGGTAAGCTTCAGTATCAAAAGAAAAAGCGTCAAGGGCAGAGTGCTAGACCGACGGTCAAAGAAGTCCGGCTACGTCCCAACATTGGTGTGGCTGATTACAACTTACGTATCGAGCAAGCTATTGGGTGGTTGAGTAAAGGCGATTCAGTTAAGTTTGCCATTCGGTTACGAGGGCGAGAAAATCAATATCGAGAACAGGCTGGAGAATTGTTAGAGCGGATTGCAACTGCCCTCAGCCAAGTAGGTAAAGTCCAATCATTGGATAAACGTTCACTAGTTGCTCAAATCATTCCTGCATAAACTAACCCGCAGCATAGATGGTCGGGAATTTTGCATAATGATGAAAGGCAATAAATAGGCAATAAAAAAGCAGGCCACCGACACTGGTGTCCGGCTATGCCAATTTTTAGCAACTGCCGTTAAGTGGTGTTAGAATTTTAACGTAACCTGTGAGACAAAGATTTTTGTCCGCAGTACGGATTAGAAACTAACTTCTCCTGGCGGTAGATGCTACCTCATTGCCTATTCATTCGTATCACCCCAGACTTTAAGTCTGAGGGGTTATAACTTGTAGCTTAAGACAAGCTAACAATTCCTGACCATTGAACTTTTTTCTGTTTCTCCCGACGATAAGAAAAGAAATGTTCTGGAGTTTGGTAGGTACAGTAAGGAGCGATCGCTATTTGTTCGTCACTGATACCTAAACTTTCCAGTTGTAAAATATTCACCCGCCGCACATCCAAGCGAACTTTACCTGGATCGGGGTCTTTTAATAAAGGTGAATTTGGTAACTCATGCAAAGCATCCACAATGTTTTGTTCCTCTTCATGGGGTGTAATGCTAGCACCAATTTCTGCCGCTACCTCTACAGAAACTTGATACACCTCACCTGCGATCGCGGGGCCCATCACAATTCGTAAATCAGCTAATTTACTCCCTTGTTCTCGCAGTCGAGCGATCGCACCAGGAACAATCTTTGCGGCTGTACCCCGCCAACCCGCGTGCAGAGCGGCGACTCTTCCAGTTTTCGCATCACCAATTAGTACAGGTGTACAGTCTGCACTAGCTACCCACACCGCTTGTAGAGGCTGTTCACTAATTAAACCATCTCCCGCAGCTAAGTCAGAATCGTCTTCACTAGTCTGGCTGTGGATTTCTTGTGGAGTCAGAACTATATTGCCATGTACCTGTTTCAAGCGATAAGCTGATGCCTCTGGGTGCAGCACATTTGTCAAATCTTCAGGCGATCGCGGCCAAAACTGCTGAGTAAAGAAGCCGTGATGCCAATCTTTTAGCAGACTACAACTAAGATAGGGTAGTCCTTGCCAATCGTGCCAGTGCCAAGTGTGCATCTTGAACCAAACCTAAACAGAAATCAAAATCAATCAAATAATGCTAACTTGAACAACGGGATTTCGGTTAACTGCTGTGGGATTTGATCGACAACTCTTGGAAACTGCCCTAAAAGCGGGGCTTAGGTATACCTCTTTACCATTTTCCTTACATATTTTTGAAAGTGTTTCCTCTACTAATCAGATTCTTTGGGACTTGCTGAAACAAGGAACTGATGTAAATCCTGTAGTTATTGCGACTCAGCAAACTGCCGGCAGAGGACAATGGGGTCGTCAGTGGATTTCTCCCACTGGAGGACTATACTTTTCGATGGGTATTTTTCCTAAACTAGAAGCTATGGATAGTTATCAGCTCACCTTAGCTAGTGCTTGGGGAATAGCAGCTCAATTGCGTCAGTGCGGCATTAGTGTGGGCATTAAATGGCCCAATGACTTAGTGTTGCATGGTCGCAAGTTAGGCGGCATTTTGACGGAAACAAAAGTTCATAATGGACAGATCATACAAGCAGTGATTGGTGTTGGTATTAACTGGGCTAACCCAGTACCGGATACTGGCATCAATTTAGAAACCTGGCAAGCTTCCCAGCCTACTAAGCTCATCTCTTGTCTGGAAATGCTCACTTCCACAGTTTTACTGGGAATACAATCCGGGATAGAGTGTCTTTGCCAAGAAGGAGTAAGTGTACTCTTGTCTCGATATTTAGATTTATTGACAAATATGGGTGATAAGGTATACATCCATAATCTTTTAGGCACTGTGGTGGGCGTAACTTCTCAGGGAAATCTACATGTATCTTTGGAAACTCATGATCCAGATGACATAAAAACACCAGAACTTTATGTTGAACCCGGTACAATCAGTTTGGGTTACCGTGAATCTTCTATTTCATATTAGGTTTGTTAAAATTTCGCTCTTTGGGCAAGACAAACCACTGACATCATCTCTTTAGGCTAATTTAAAACAACTGAGAGAAACAATGACGCAGCGCCATAAATCTGCCCATCACAACTTACACAACTCCTCAAAACACAATATTTACGGGAAGCTACTGCATATCTATGCATCTACACTACCAGCACAGAGTTTTTTTGTGCTAAGTAGCATCAGCTTCTTTGGCAATTTAGCAATTGTTCATGCAGAAACATCAATAGATAATATTGTTCCTACTGTTGAAAGTTCCCAACCAGCAGTCGTTATACCAAATCCGGTAAAAAAAGATACCGTTTCTTCAGCACCATCTCGACTATCACAACCCCAGGTTAATAACAGCCAAGCTGAACTCATACAAAAACTACGCAAACCAGCGGCTTCCCAAACACAACAGCCAGCTAGTCAGGCGAAACCCCAAGTAGAGGTTTCACAACCCAAACCCAATCCTAGTGCTAGTCAGGCGAAACCCCAAGTAGAGGTTTCGCAGCCTAGAAGCAATCCCAGTGCTAGCCAGGCGAAACCCCAAGTAGAAATTTCGCAGCCTAGAAGCAATCCCAGTGCTAGTCAGGCGAAACCCCAAGTAGAAATTTCGCAGCCTAGAAGCAATCCCAGTGCTAGTCAGGAACAACCTAAAACTGAAATAGCGAAACCTACTGCACCTCGCACCTTGCCAGAAAACCTGCCAGAAGTTGCCCAACCAGCCAACAACTCAAACAGCACAACGGCAGGGAAAACCAGGGATTATAATAACGCTTATATTGACCCTACCCGTTACAACAGCAATACTGCCGCCACCTATCAAGCACCTAGCTCCGTAGTATTGACAGAACGCTCCAGTGGTTGTCAAACCGTTTTAGCATCTGGGCAGAGTGTCTCAGGCAATAATTGTGCTCAAGCACCAAAGTCACCTAATCAGCGAGTAGCTAATTCTGGTAACCAAGCAGCACCCAATTGGCTCCAGTCTAGTCAGAATGCTCAGGTGGCAAACGTTTCACAAGTTCGTCAGGTAGCCACTACTGGCAACAATACTCCTAGAAACAACACCACCAGTAACAACAACACATGGCGTCCTCAGCAAACTGCTGCTAGTAGCGCCACCAAAACGGCATCCCGCCCTAGTCGGTTTATCCCGAACCCTAGCGATTTTGCCACCACAACCGCGAATGCATCGCCCATCGCACAAAGTGGTGAAACTCTACCTCCACCAATGGCAGCAGGTAATGTTGCACCTCGTGTCAGCACAGTAGCTTATGATTTTCCGCTAGCATCAGTACTGCCCCAAATTCCCTTCACCGGGACACTCGCCTATCGTGGTGATGGGGGAATGATGTTTCCGCTTTCCATACCTGCCCGCATTAGTTCCGTATTTGGTTGGCGGACTCATCCCATCACAGGCGATCGCCGTTTCCACGCCGGTACAGACTTAGCTGCGCCTATGGGTACACCAATAGTAGCGGCTGCTAGAGGTCAAGTAAACACAGCCGGTTGGTTAGGTGGTTATGGTTTAACCGTAATAGTGAACCATGATTCCGCGCAACAAACCCTTTATGCTCACATGGCAGAACTATTTGTTCAACCCGGTCAGGTGGTAGAAAAAGGAACCGTCATTGGGCGAGTGGGCAACACTGGTAACTCCACAGGGCCTCACCTGCACTTTGAAGTCCGCCACCTCAAACCAGAAGGTTGGGTTGCTGTTGACTCAGGCGTGCAATTACAGGTTGCCCTCAGTCAGTTGTTAGAAGCTATGCAAACAGCTAGAGTTACTCAACAACCAGATAGCTAGGACAAGGGGACACTTCTCTTCGAGACGCTGCGCGGTAAGCGCAGCTATGCCCTTCAGGGCTTTACGACAAGCTCAGTGCGGTGCAAGGGGACAAGGAGACAAGGAGACAAGGAGACAAGGCAATAGGGAAAATGTTGGTCATAGCTAGAAGTCTTTCCCCCCTGCTCCCTGCTCCCTGCCCCCTGCCCTGCTTCTTCTCCCCACTCCCTACTTTCTACAAATATCCGTGTTCTGCTAAAAACCCAGGTGTAATCATATCTTTTGCCAGATTTTGCTTACCAGGATTGAGAAATTTTTCCACGTATTTGCCGAGAATGTCTCCTTCTAAATTCACCCAACTGCCAGAGACGAGAGAACTGAGATTGGTTTCGGCATAGGTGAGGGGAATTACCGCCACTGTGAACTGAGATAATTCTGGCTCATATGCGGCTACTGTGAGGCTGATACCATTCACCGCAATGCTACCTTTGGGGACAATATACCGCGCGATCGCTTCGGGTGCAGTAAAAGTGATTTCCCAAGAACTAGCCGTTTGTGCAGCAGCTACCAATTGACCAATACCGTCTACATGACCCATGACAAAATGACCGCCGACTTTGCCACCTACCCGCAATGAAGCTTCTAAGTTGACGTATCTTTGTTGTGTTTGCTCATCTTTTAGGGTGGTGCGGCGTAAGGTCTCCGGTGAAGCGGTGGCCATAAACCCATTGTTTAAAATTTCTTCTACTGTCAAACAAACACCATCTACAGCTACGCTGTCACCATAAGCTAAATCCTGCATAATGACATCAGAAGACTGATTCGTACAAGTAATTTGCCAAGAATCACCCCCTAAGGGTTTCAACGTTCCTAAGGCTTGGATTAATCCTGTAAACACGGCTTTTTTCTAAAACTTACTCTATTTATTGCCTAATTTCGCCGGAAATCCACTGTAATTCTCACAATAATGCAGAATCATTTAGGTATAATTTCTGACTGTTTTTATTATAAGGTTCTTAACACATTCGCATCTCTCACAAGGCATACTTGGTTAAGAAGGTTATTGTCTAGATAGACCACTTTGACTTACTCTGGTGTTCACCACAAGTTCGGAGTTTAATAGAAGCAATTATAGAGAACAATGCTTATGTTTATTCCCACCCCCAGGTTACCCCAAGAAAGGGTATTATTTGTTACACAGCGACCAATCGCTCACAGGATTGTAGAGGCTTAGGCAATGATTGAAATGAAAGTCGCTGGCATAGCATTAGATGCCATAACCCGCAGCCCGATAGTACTTTTGAAAGATGCCTTAGATCGACGCGCTTTGCCAATTTATATTGGACAGGAACAAGCTAGGGCAATTATGGGCGCGCTAGAGAATCAAAAGCCTCCCAGGCCTTTAACCCACGACTTAATTGTGAGTCTTTTAGAGTCATGTTCTATGATTCTCGAAAAGGTAATTATTCATTCCTTACAGAAGGATACTTTTTATGCAGCATTAATTGTCCAGCAAGGCGAAATCAAAAAAGAAATCGATGCCCGTCCTAGTGATGCGATCGCCGTCGCCCTCCGTACTAATGCGCCCATCTGGGTAATGGAAGAAGTCGTTGCTGAAGCGTCAATTCCTGTTGATCGCGATGCCGATGAAGCAGAACAGCAAGCCTTCCGGGAATTTATCTCGAATCTTCGTCCTGAAGATTTAATTAAGCGTTTCGGTAATGGCGACAGCTAGAAAATTGGGGAGTTGGGAGTTGGGAGTCGGGAGTGGGGGAGAAGCAGGGGGATCTGGGAGAGAGAAACAATTTTTCTGGTTTTCATTACCCAGTACCTAATACCCAGTCCTCATTACCTATTCCCCATTAACCTTAACTTAGTGATGCAATACCGACGCTTTGGAAAAACAAACCTACGCCTTTCGGTTTTTTCGTTGGGAACAATGCGCTATTTAGCTGATGCTGACAATGCCCAGCAGACAATTGCCCAAGCTTTAGCGCTAGGAATTAATCATCTAGAAACAGCCAGAGGCTACGGTAAAAGTGAGGAGTATCTTGGTGCAGTTATCAAAGGTGGATTGTCAATACCTCGTTCCCAGGTTCACATCACCACCAAAATTCCGCCTACAGCTGATGCTGATAGTATGCGTCGGTGCATCAATGAATCTCTAGAACGATTACATGTGGATTATTTAGATTGCCTGGGTATTCATGGCTTAAATACTTGGGAACATCTCAAGTGGGTGCAAGCCAACGCTGGCTGCATGAAGGCTGTCCAGGAAGCCGTTGATGACGGTCGCGTGCGGCACGTTGGTTTTTCTACCCACGGGTCATTAGATATAATTCTGGCGGCAATAAACACAGATTTTTTTGAATTTGTCAATCTGCATTATTACTATTTTTGGCAACGGAACGCACCAGCAATTCAGCTAGCAGCTGAAAAAGATATGGGCGTTTTTATAATTTCCCCGGCTGATAAGGGAGGACGACTCTATACCCCACCCCAAACTTTGAAAGACCTATGCCAGCCATATTCACCCTTAGAATTAAATTATCGATTTTTACTGAGTGATCATCGCATTACTACCCTGAGTGTCGGGCCAGCCATCCCAGATGAATTAATAGAACCTTTACAAGTTGCTGATAGTGATGGTGAGTTAACAATAGAAGAAAGTTTAGTTTTTCAAACATTAGAAAATCATCAAAAATCCACATTAAAAACTGATAAGTGTAGTCAATGTTTTGCTTGCTTACCTTGCCCAGAAAATATTAATATTCCCGAAGTATTGCGATTAAGAAATCTCGCTGTAGCTTATGATATGACCGACTATGGCAAATATCGTTACGGTATGTTTGAAAATGCCGGTCACTGGTTTCCGGGAATGAAAGCCAACCGTTGTACCGAATGCGGTGAATGTTTACCTCGGTGTCCTGAAAAGTTAGATATTCCTGCTTTGTTGGCAGATACTCATGAAAGATTAAATGGGAAATGTGGAAGAAGATTATGGGAATA
The DNA here is from genome assembly GCA_022241785.1 of Cyanocohniella sp. LLY. Taxonomy (GTDB): domain Bacteria; phylum Cyanobacteriota; class Cyanobacteriia; order Cyanobacteriales; family Nostocaceae; genus Cyanocohniella. The sequence continues at coordinate 89,881 of JAKOMP010000007.1, forward strand.
AGTCAAGAATTAAAAATCAAGGTTACTTAAGCGATCGCCCGCCTGATCCAATGACCACGTTAAACTATGTGTAGACATCGCTACTGGAAAGAACTATGCAAGTAACGCAACAGCGATACTATACCCCAGAGGAATATTTGGCGTTAGAGGAAGCTGCTGAATACAAAAGCGAATATATTGATGGGCAAATCATACCAATGGCAGGCGGCACAATTAATCATAATCGGATCGCAGGTAATCTTTACGCAGCATTAAATTTTACGTTTAGACAGCAGGATTACGAAGTTTTCACAAGTGATTTGCGTCTATGGATACCACAAAAAAGTATTTATACTTATCCAGATGTGATGATTCTGGCGGATGAACCGGAATTTTTCAACAACCGTCAAGATATAATTCTTAACCCGCAGGTGATTGTTGAGGTTTTATCAAAATCGACCACAGGTTATGACCGCGAGAATAAATTTGAGTCTTACCGCACAATTTCTACGTTCCAAGAATATCTGTTAATTGACCAAACCCGGATTCATGTAGAACAATTTTCTAAGACTGGGAAAAAACAATGGTCGTTGCGTGAGTATGATGATGAAGATGAAGCGATCGCACTGGCAACTGTACCCTTTGATATTTCTCTACAAGATTTATATAACAAGGTGCAGTTTGAGCTTGTGGAATCAGATGTTGACGAATGTATTTGAACCAGGCGATCACCTACGGCGCTGCGCTCCGCGCAATCGCTTATTTTGTTAGATACCATAGTCATTTCATAGTCAAAAGAGCTTTAAATGAATATTCAGCTCCCTATAACTATTGATGACTAGGATGTGAAACCCTTATATAGCTTACTTTTGTAAATGGCTCAGGTCGGATTTGAACCAACGACCCCAGGCTTATGAGTCCCGTGCTCTAACCAACTGAGCTACTGAGCCATGCTTTTGAATCGTTTCCTAGTATAGCATACGAATTTGGTGATGGCTAGTCTTTGGCTTGATTAAATTTCAGGTAGTGCTTCTTGCAAGAGATAGAAAGCAAAAGAGGGAGTCTAGCTCCCTCAATTAAAAAGACAATTATTTAGTTGACTAATAAAGAATTACAGGCGTTCTGCTGGTAATAAGGCAATGGGGTTAACTGCTCCCTTGCCTGATGCATGGATTTCAAAGTGGGTGTGTGGCCCTGTGCTGAAACCAGTGCTACCCATTTCGGCAATTTGTTGCCCTTGGGTCACCTCTTGACCTACACGTACTAAGGTACGGTTATTGTGGGCATAACGAGTCATACTGCCATCAGCATGGCGAACATCGACAAGGATGCCGTAACCACCTCGGTTCCAACCAGATGTTTCTACTACACCATCAGCGGCTGCGTAAATTGGTGTACCAGTGGCGTTAGCAATATCAATACCTCTGTGCATTCTGCCCCAGCGCTGTCCATAGCCGGAAGTTAATACACCCTTGGCAGGCCACATGAAATCTGTAGAAGCGGTTGAAGGGGGTGCTGTAGTTGCATCAATTGGTCTAGGTAAATATTGGTCTACTGCTGCCAAAGGTGGTAGCTGTTGACGCATTTGTGGAGAAACTGTGGTTCCCCGTAAGTTTCCTAGATTGTCAGAGTTAGCAGCACTAGTGGGAGGTGTTGCAATTCTGGTAGGTGATGTATTGGAGGGTTGAGCAGTTCTTTGGTTACGCACGAACTCTGGATTGACTGGCTCGTTAGCGCGAGTCGCACGCAACTGAGAATTTACAGGTTGATTACCAACACCAGGTAACATCGGGCTGGGCACAGGAATTGATATTGCTGCACTATTCTGTGATGAAACAGGTTGAGATGCTGCAAAATTATTCGATGTCGCCACAGGAATGGGTATAGCAACATTCTCGTTGACAGTTGCGGCTGGCGCTACTGCATTGCCAGATTGTTGGGTGCGGTATTTTTCCTGTAATCTCTGGAGTTCTGCTTGTAGGCTGTTTATAGGTGCTGGTGCAGCTACATTCTCAGATTGCTGGCTAGGCTGTTTCTGAGGTGATGGCTGAATATTTACTTGTAGGCTGCTTGGTGGAGTAACGGGAATGGGTATAGAAACATTATCGTTGGCAGCCGATGCTGATGCCACTGCATTGCCAGATTGTTGGGTACGGTATTTTTCCCGTAATTTTTCAATGTCCGCATGTAAGCTGCGAATACCTTCGTTATCTTGAGTGTTTGCCGCTTGCTCAGCTGCTTGTCTAGACTGCTGAATTTCGGCAAAAACTGTCGGTACTGGGGTATCACCACCGATGCCATTAATACCAGTACTGGTAGATTCTACTGTTGGTGCGATCGCAGTATTTACCTGTATCTGGTTATTGGCAGTGACTGGTGTAGGGATATTGACACTGCTGTTATTGGCAAAGACTGGCAAGGGTAGCTGTGATGCAGCAATCGGCGGATTGGGATTCAGGTTGTTACTAGAGTAGTTAACTACCATCGGCGTACTGCCAGAATTTACGCTAGGGGAGTTAACAACTACTGGTATCTGAGCCACACTGGGACGATTAGCCCCAGTAGCAGGAATAATCAGTCTTTGGCTGATTTTTAATTGATCCGGATTGCTAAGATTATTTGCCCTGACTAGTTCTGAAACTGAAGTGTTGTATCTACCAGCGATGGCGGCTAGTGTATCTCCAGGTTTAACTTCGTAGGCTGTAGTCACCGATGATGCCACAATTTGTGGTGTAGCTGGCACAGGGATTGTGACTGCTTGTGACTGAGGGGCTATTGTTTGTGGTGTTTGCTTTAACCTCGATATGAGATCTGTACTGTCGTTGGTCAGGGTTGACGACTCTTCTGCTGCCGTATTGATAACGCTAGGTTGTAGCGTGTTTTCTATGGTTTGCGGCTGCGCCAACGCTATCTCAGTTTGTGATAAATTTTGGGTCTCCTCAGACCGCAACTCCGCCAGACTTTTTCTTAAACGGTTCGATTTTTGTTGTAAGCGATTTAGTGCAAACTCTTGTTGCGCCTTTAGTTGAGCATCAACTTCACCATTGGCAACTGGGCTTTCTTGTGCCTGTGTTTCTGGTTGGGCGTTTAGGTATGGAGTTTGGCCATCAGTGATGCTATTGTCACTAGACAGTTCTTTTTCTGTCTCCTCTAGCTTGTTTCCTGTTGGCAATTCCTGCAACACTGGTGATTGTTGCCAGGAAGTTTTGTTCGCTGCTGTTTTAGTAGAAAAATTATCTAAAGTGCGAACTGGCACAGACATTCCACCCGCGGCAACTTGCCATTTAGCTTCAAGCCCTGGCAACTGTGAAATTGCTGTAGGTTCCACGATGACAGAATTTTCTGGCACGCTGGCTAATGAGACTATGGGAGTCTCCAGCTTTGTGGAAGCAAATTTCACCTCACTATCAGGAGCAGCTGGAGTAGTTGAGGCTGCCTTTTGGCTGCCTACAGGCGCTGCTGCTTGGGCTTGATCGCTTTGTCGAGTCACCAAAAGGCTGGTTGCTCCCATTGAGATTGCCAAGCCAATCATGGCGGCTTGAGTCCCCACACGGCGGTTGACCTTGGGATTAACTACATTTAGGTTTAGGTGTTCCACTGGGGCATCATCACCGCTGGGGGTATTTTTCAGCACAGCCTTTTCTCTTTTTTTCAATGCTCGTTTCAAAGACGACCTCCTATGATCACTAGCGCTTAACTGATCTCGATTTTTTCAGTCGGATACTAGTCAATGATTTAGATCACATCGAACGATAGATCAAGATCACATTCACCAGAGATACTTACGCAAGATTAACTTGCTTCTCTGATTTAGACAAGTTCACACATGGAACGCAAAACTTAAAATTGCTGTGCTTACTTGTCCACTCAACTCCTACACACCCTAGAACGTTTGCTCTTGTTCAGTTATCTTCGCCGATTTTGCTGTACTAGCTGGGACTGGAGAATAATTATATATTTACCAAGTCCCATGTTGCTGTTCAGGAATATCTCGGCTGTGAACTCTGGAAAAGCTATGCCCTTTGCTGTAGATATCTTCAAGGTTTTTCTACCTGATCCGTCTTCTCAAAAGGAGACTTTACGTTGATTATTCCCTAAAAGACAACCGTACAAACTTCCAAGCACTTTTGTCCTCCTGGAAAATACCTATTCAGGCAAAATAGCGCAAATCCTTGAGAAGAAAAGGTTTCACCTGTTTTTTACTCTATTTAGGGTCACACCAAATTCACCAAAATCTATCATTTAAATTCGGTATCCTCGCAGATTAGTTATAGAAATTTCTTATATGAACTCACGAGTTATGGTGAGTATTGAAGGCAAAAAAGACGTATTTTTCAATTTTTTAGTATAAAAAAACACTGTATTTTATTAGATAAATAAAGTCCTCATCTTGCATAAATACTATTATTAGGTTGATAGCACAAAATAAATTAAATAAACATACTTAATTTACTCTGTGCTTTAATTACAGCAAGTAACCTAGTTGGCGACGAGCTTCAAACAAACTTACTGCCACACTTACCGAAAGATTCAAGCTGCGAACCTGAGGTTCGGCCATAGGAATATAGACAGTAGCATCACAAGTTGAAAGAATTGTGGATGGTAAGCCAGTAGTTTCACTGCCAAAAAGTAACCAATCATCGGCTTGAAATTGAAAACTGGCGTAATTAAAATTGCCCCTGACCGTGAAACCTAACCTTCTACCTCCACGCTCTTGATATATAGCTTTAAAGGCTTCTAGGGATTCGTGATAGTGCAGTTTAACGTAGGGCCAGTAATCTAAACCAGCTCGTTTGAGGTAGCGATCGCTAATTTCAAACCCCAAGGGAGCCACTAAATGTAATTCTGTACCTGTCGCCGCACAGGTACGCGCAATATTACCTGTATTTGGAGGGATTTGCGGATAAACTAAAACGACCTGAGGCATTGTCCGTATATCGATAGAATGTAATATTTTATACTTTAAACATAAATAGTCTACCAAAAGATAGAGACAATCTATAGGTTTTGTTAATAATTATCAAACTACACCCATAGATTAGATTTTTAAAACGGAATATAAACACTCTAATAACTTGATTTCGAAATACTATTGGCTAAAAACTAGTCAATAATATTTGTGTGTAGAGAAAATAATTTTAGGCATCTCCCGAAACATCTATCTTTGGATGTACTTTTTCGGAAACACACATATTTTTTCTCTACTGTTGCTGTTAACTCAGCAATTGGTGATGGATTTACTTGCCTGTCCCTAAGTAGTCAGGGTAGAACACAATTTGTTTTCTAATTCGACTTCGCATTCTTGAGTAGCAACGATCGCCTGAGTAATCACGCGCTGACAGTCAACACCGACTGAGTGCAGTTGTAACCACTGCTGGGCTTCGTTACCTTCGCGGAGGATTTTATGCAGGGGAGAAAGGAAGCAGTTAAAACCATGTTGTTTAGCGATCGCCCAAACTTCCGCATACAGTTCAGCAATCCAGTCTCTGGCTAGGATATTTCTGCCGTCTTGCCAATGGGTGAGTTGGGCATCAAGACTAGCAGTAGCGGCGGCGGCTTCGTTCTTGGCGGTGAGAGAAATGAGTTCTTCGGGGGAGAAGGTACTTTGAGTTAAAGGATCAAGGTCAGGGTTATCGATTAATTGCAATATGCGCGCTTCTAGGAGGGCTGTAATTGCTAGTAAAGCAATGGGATCGGTAACTAAGTCACAAATTCGCAATTCTAGGCGATTCAGGTCATGAGGACGGTTATCGCCATTGGGTCGTACGGAAGTCCATAAATGCCGCACGTTTTGCATGGTTCCCGCCGCTATCTGTTCTTCCACCCATTGAATATGATGGGCGTGGCTAGCAAATAAGGGCACACGAGTGGGTGTTTGGGGAAACACACCCCAACGGGTAGAGTGATAGCCAGTAGCTTTGCTATCTATAAAGGGAGATGAGGCGCTGAGGGCAAGGAATAAAGGTGCTTCTAAGCGAATCAATCGACAAGCCCGCATGAGTATTTCTGGGTCACTGATGCCGATGTTGATATGAACGCTGGCGGTAACGACTTTGGTGCCGTACGTGTTTTCTATATAGTCATGATATGGGTTATCGGGGTTGGAACGAAAGAAGCGATCGCTCCCACCTAAAGATAGGGTACTGCCGGGGATGAGGGTGTAGTTGCCTAAAGTCTGGAGATATTTTCGCAATGTCCGCCGGGGACGCAGCAAGGCACACAATATATTTTCGTAATTACTCAATGGCGGGGTGATGTATTCTACGTTGCGGCTATCTGGTTCCCGCACAAATCCATCCAAAGATGCGACAATTTTGTCAGAGAGACCCACGATTTCGCCTTGAGGCGTGCCAGTATACATCTCAATCTCAAAGCCTTTTAATAGCACCACTTTCGTTTTCCTCGCCTCTCCTAATTTAAAAATTGTATCTAATTAGACGAATTTTCGCATCCGCGTTTGACTTAACTTAAAGTTAAGAATCATCTAAATCCGGGTTACAGGGATTGTTGTCCCATGTGGTTCTGCTTGAAGATGTCGGGGTTGCTGTCAGAGTCAATTAGGGCGATCTATCTATCTCCCAATCTTCAATCAGCAACTTAATTAACGCGCTTGAACTTTCTGGTGTTATGGGTGACAAGGGTCAAGTTATTTATCATTGCGATGGCGGCAATTTGTAAATCATATGCTCCAATTGGAGTACCTAATGCTTCTAATTGAGAGCGAATAATTCCAAATGTCATTGCTGCTATATCGTCAAAAGTTAGTGATATAAATTGAGCTAAAAATTCTTGCTATAAAGTAAGATTACGTTCTGCGTTGGCACTTTTCATGGCGCCATAAAATAGTTCAGCTTTGACGATTGAGCAAACGGCAATATCTTTGGTTGCAGTGGATTCTAGCTTTTGCTTTAAGATGGAATTTTTACCCTGCATATAGATAATGCACGTATTAGTATCTAGCAGGAATTTCACAGAATTGGTTCGCGTTCTTGTTGTTGTCCTTGGGAATGGCGAAAGAATGTTTCATCTTGGATACATCCATAAAATTGAGGAAGAGGATATTCTGAGGTTTCGGTTTGGGTTTCTGCTTGTAGTGACTCAATCAGGGTTTTTAGCAGTGCATAGCCCTGGCTAATGTCTAATTTTTTAGTAAATTCAGCTAAGGGGGATTGACTGAGAATTTCTGAGAGTTTGCTTGGTTGGGCTGGGTGGGTGGTAGTATTCTGTGCGGTGAGACTTTGGGCAAGGAGTTGAATAATATATAGTTTATCGTTGGGCGAAAGCTGAAGAAGTTGTTGTTCGATTTCTTGAATAGCCATGATGGGGTTAAGTGAAGGATAATTTTATTCTACTTTTCAGCTAATCTGTGGAACTCACTTTAAATCAGTTGGTAATTTTGGCGATTTTAAGTTGCGGAGTATCATGTTTCGCCACTCCGGGGGAAGTTCTAGCCAGCTGTGGCTTTCTATATACTTTAATGCTGTATCTTCCATTCCCAGCGCACCCCATACGCACAGAGGTTCTATAGCTAGTTGAGAATCACGGTTTTCTACAGCATGGTTCCAGAGTTTTTCTGCTTGGCTTCGCAAGCGATGAACCAGAAATTGATATGCTTCCTCTACTTGCTGGGGAATTGTCATTTGATAAACTGACTCACCTGTTGGTAGAAGTTCACCACGATAATCAAGGTACTTATGAAATCCCCAAAGATAAGTTTTTTTATCAACTATGATTTCTTTAATATGAGAATCTCCCAAGTATAAAAGCTGTACACATGGTAAATTATCAGTAGTTTTGATATTACGAAGTTTTGCTGCTATTTCCGATGATATTAATTCCTGTTCTGGCGAAATTCCATAGCCAATGATAATCTCAACGCCACGATTTGCTGATTTTTGTAGCAAATTCAAAAATTCTGGCTCAACTACAGTCTGATTCAACCAAGGCAAATAAATGAGAATTTGATTTGTGGCTGCATTTAAAATTTCTAAGCAGGTGGTAGCAATTTGTCCATCGCGTAACTGTACAGCATTTTGATGAATTTTGGCGAGTCTAGCTGCTATTTCCACATTTTTATTTTTTAAAGCTGATTCGCGTTCAAAATCGATAGTTTCATTTGATGATTTACATAACGCCGACAAAGAGATTTTATTTTTGGCTTGCAATGAATCTAGCCATTTGGCAGCAGACTGAATTTGCTTTCCACCTCTAATTTGGATACTGATTTTATCTGCCAATGCGTCGAAAATTACAAAGAGAGATATTTTTTTCCAAATTGTTTTTGTGGGAGATACTACTTTACAGTCGGTGACAATTTTCCCTGCTTCTGGTGTATGAAAATCTAAACCTGAAGATTGCATACTTTGTTGGATTTCTGTAAGAGAAAAGGAAGCTATGTCGGGAATTTTTTGAGAGATTTTAATAAATTCTGCTAAATCAGGTAACTTTACCAGTACATCGCTTAATGGTTCTGATTGAAAGCTGAGGTTTCCGCCTAAAGAATCGGCAATAGCATAAATTTGTACAGATTGTGGCGGCTGGGGTACAGATCCTTTTTCGTAGAAGGAACGCCCTTCATCTGTGACTATAATTGGTGATGTTGATGATAGAGTTTGTAACTTTTTCAGATTTGCCGCGGTACTGCGGACAAATATAGGATCAAGTGCCAATATAGATGCTAATTCGTCTTCTGTTAATGGAGGCTCAAATTCCAAACCAGCGCGGATGATAAATTCTTCAAGTACGTTAAATTCACGCGGTTCTTTAATGGATATTTCGACAGTTGTTTGATGTAAACTATAGCGAAATTGACGTGCTGATAAAACTAATAAATTCGGCTTTTTTACTTCAATTTCTTCTACTACATTTTTAAGTTTATCGTCAATAGGTTTAGCTGAAAAGGCGTGAAATATCAACGAAACCTCCATGACGACTAACAGTATTGGCAACTTCTGAATACATGGTGCCGACTTTACCACCTTGACGGGTGAATAAATCGTGACAACCGACAATTACTAGTAGTTCTTGGGCGCGAGAAAATGCCACGTTTACCCGTTCTGGTTTTTTGGCAAATCCCACATCTCCTTGATTATTATTACGTACCATACTGACAATTACAACTGGGCGTTCCATACCCTGAAATCTATCAACTGTACCAGTACGAATTTCCAATGAAGGAAAAAATTCGGATTGTAAACGTTCATCAATTTTTCGCAGTTGGGCACCATAAAATGTAATTACTGCGATTTGTTTTTTTTCTTCCCCATTGGCAACTTTAGCACTCCAAGTTTTTTCAAAGTGCTGACACAAACGTTCTATGACATCAATTTCTTGTATGTTAACGAAGGAAGTACCTTCACGCTGTTCTTGAAATTGATTTTCTAAGGGCATTTTTACCCAAATTAGATGATGTTCTGGTTGAATTATCTCATCTACCAAATTATGGGCGCGTTTGGTATCTGGCTCTAATAATCCACATTTGAGTTTACCATCATAAAATTGATTAATTGCCCCCATAATAAACGGATGCATTCTATATTGGGTAGTTAGCATTTGTTTGATGCTATTATCAGCAGCTTCAAACTGAATTTTAAATAATGATTCTTCTAAAAATTGCAATTGGGATTTTGTACTGCCAAGGGATTGGGCAACTTCTTCTACGGTGCTAGTATCAAGCATGGGTGGTAGTTGTCGATGATCACCTACCATGACTAATTTTTTACCTTTTAAAGCTGGGATGAGTAACTCTGGTGGAGTACACTTACTAACTTCATCAATAATCACCACATCAAAGGCTGTAAATTCTTGGGAGAAATTGTAATTTGCAGCTTGTACACAAGTGATACCCACGACGTTAGCATTATCTAGATAAATGCGTCTTAAATCATTGCGATCGCGCTCTGATGGGTTTTTGACTTTTTTGATCCAATCTTCGGTAAAATTTTCATATCTCTGGAGATAAGTTTCTTCTTGAGTAAGTTGGTTTTGCCAAGAATTAAACTGTGTTTGAATGCTGCGGATAAAGTCCAGATTCAACAAGTCTGTATCTCTATTTTCTGGCTGAAACCTTTCAGGTATGGCTTGCCAAAAAGACTGGAACCAATTCCTGGCTAAAATTAAATCATCTGATGCCTGTATCTGGTTTTGTTTTTCTAATTTAGTTAGTTGGGTTTGAATTTTTTTAAGTTGCTTTTTAGCAAGTGCATTTTCTTCTATTAGATTACTTAGGTGTTCATCTAGCGATTTTTTGATGATCTTTAATATAGTAAAAGGCTCTAGCGATAAAATTAAATTTTCTAAATTACTGCTAGCACTTTGCCAAATATTTACTTTTGTGATAAATTCTTGCGTATGTTGCCAAATGTTTGATTGTGTTGTCAGATATTCCGCAACTAAAGCACGTAATTTTTCCGGGACATTTTGTTGTTGGTTAAGTAATTGCAAAATCTCAATCACTCGCTCAAGTTTTAAATTGGCTGCTGCAATTTGAGCTTGATTGGCGGATGTTTGTTGTTGGTTAATTATCTGACTTTGAACTTCATTTAATTGCTGTTGTAGATACTGAAGCTGGTGTTCAGTTTGACTTTTAATTCTAGCAACGCATTGGCGGGCATTTGTGAGGATTGTTTCTAGTAATTCTTGAGTAATCTGTTTTAGGGTAGAGTCAATGTTATCTAGTTCCCAGGCTTTACCATAAATTTTTTGCATTCTCAGCAAAAACAATTGGGTATTTTCTACTAGCAGCTTTCGTTGATTGGGGTTAAGTAGCTGATAATTATTGAACTCTTCATATAGCTTACGCCATTGGGTGCGATCGCTCGCTGATAACACCATCGGTATTTGACTAAAACTTTGCTCTAAAAAGTAACTAAAATTATGCTGTTTACCTTTTCTATCAACAAAACCTCCATCGGCTTCATAAGTTAAAGCTTTTTTTAAAGATTCCCAATCTGGTAAATTAATATTATATTTTTTAGGAACTAGCGATAATTTTAACTGATTAGCAAACAGCAACAAGCCCAGTGGTAATTGTACTGTTTCTTCTGTTAAAGGTGTCCCGGATTGCTGGCAGTCTTTGATTATTTGATATAATTCCAAAGGTGCTGTAGATTTCCATTCTTTAACTGCTTCAATCAGATAATCTATTTCTCGTTTGCGGTTTTGCCAACCCTGAATTGTTTGTTGTAGGCTGTGTTGTTGGGCTAGTAATTGTTGGTCATCTATTTGTGTTTGCTTTAATTTAGTCGAACTTTGTTGAATAACCTCTAGCGCAACCGTAAGTTCTGACATAGCGATAATTGCATTTTGGGCATAACCAAATGCTGTACTATATTCAGAAACTTCCGTGGCTACTGTATCACGCAACCAAACTGCTAAACCAAATGCACCATAAGCCGGACGAACTAAGCCTAGTTCATCTGTATACTTAATAGCTTGGCGAACATTGGTTAAAAAAGTTTGAATGAAACTATTATTTTGTGTATATGGCTGGAGTTGTGGTAATACCTCGGCAACTTCTGGAGATTCCCAATTAACATGGGGTGCAGACTTGAGTAAATTATCTAAACCAGAAAGCAAAGAGGCAATTTCGTCTTTTTTAGCTAAAGTTTCCTGATAAATTGTTTCTTGATATTTTAAATTTCCTGCTATTACTTCTTTATTTTTATTAAATTCACTTTGTTGCTGATGCAAGTCTTCTTCGAGTTGCAAATAAGCTGTAAATCTTGGTAATGATGTCAACAATTCGCGGATAATTTGCACATTTTCTTGGCGTTTCACCAAACTATTTTCGCAGTCAGCCGCAGTATTTTCTAACCATCTTCCAATAACTTGGTCTTCTAAAAAAGGCTGTCCTTCCTCCCCGACTCTTTCAGCGCGTCCCTTACGTACAGCCCGGATGACTGGGTTGTGAACTAAGCGACTAAGGGCATTATCAACAGCTAAATTGGCTTGAGAGGCTATGAGAGTGCGTCCACCCCGCAGGGCGATTTGATAACAAATCTCAGCAATTACGGTGGTTTTCCCCGTACCAGGTGGCCCTTGGATGAGAATTAAATCTTCTGATGCTAATACTTTTTCTACGGCTGCTTTTTGTCCAGCATTGGCAGAAGATAATAATAAATCCTCGGCTTTTAATGTAACGGTTTTGTGATTGCGCCTGGCTTGGGAAGCGTCAAATAAGAAGTTACCCAAGTAGGGATTTTGTGTGTATCCTTGCCTTAATTGTTCTAATGCTTCTTTTTTGCGGCGAACCTGTTGAATATCTCCGGCTGCATCAAAAAATAAGAATCCCTTCGCTGGTATTTGATAACGTTTGGTAGCGATATATTCAGCTACTTCTCGTTCTAGCTTTACTTTAATTAAGCAACGTTTAGCGTCAAATCTATCAATTGAACCAAGTTTAGGAATTTTAAAAGTATTGTTTCCTAGAGGTACAGTTTCACAAAGTTTTACATCTTCGTTAGTTGATTTTTTTACCCGTTCCCAAAAGTTATTTACCTGCAAATAATTTTCTTCAGAACCATCGAGAGTGGCTGATTTAATCTCAATTTCTAAGGTAATTTGTCTAGGATTTGAACCATAATCATAACCGACAAACGCCACACAAAATTGTCGGGCTTTAGCAATGTTTTCCTCAACTTGTAAAAATGCCTTCCAAGCTTGTAGCTGATCTTCTGTAGGGACATGATCTCCACATACTGGCATATCTGTGATATATGCCCATGTTGCTGATGGAATGCCAATACGTTGAGGTAGTAGACGCAAGCGACAGGGTACAGCATAACCATCGGCGCGTCCCCGTTGTAGGTGTAATAACCGAGTAGATAATATTTTTAAACCACCATATCCATCTTGTTGAACAGCGGCTTTGAGTCCTAAAGTTTTGCCTTGTTTTTCTAGTTTAGTGGGTAAGGTAAAATCATCTCTATCTGTTGCTATTGTCAATTCCCAAATTTCTTCCGCCGGATGTTTACCTGGGCCTTGACGACGTACATAAAAAATACAAGGTTGATCACCCAACATATCAAGCATTTCATCATTAGCCGCCGATCCGACACATTTATAACCCCATTTTTCTAAATTAATTTTATTTGGAAAAGTCGGCATTGATAATCTTGAATCTCCTCATGTTGGGTTAAATGATTAATCCAAAATAATGTAATAATTGGGAATAAAAAATATAAAAATAGAAATGAACGCTAATAGATACATAATTTAGATTATCCCAAATTTGGGAATAAAATTACCTTGCTGCCATGAAAAACCCCTAACTTTAATCTTTAACTCACAGCCGATACTGCTGATAAACCTGACTAGCAGCACGATGCACTAGGGAATGTCGCCAGACGAGGGACTGCATATCATCGGCGTAACCGCCACCAATGACACAAGCGACGGGATAACCTGCACCTACACAAGTGCTTAAAACCTGCATTTCCCGCCGAAAAATGCCAGTATCAGTCACGGCTAATTTACCCAAGCGATCGCCTACATGAATATCAACACCTGCGTCGTATAATACTAAATCTGGCTGCACCTGAGATAATAAATCTGGTAAATAATGGGCCAAGGTTTGCAAATAAGTATCGTCTTCCATACCCACCGCTAGGGGTACATCCACATCACTGGTTTGTTTCGTACCAGGAAAATTCACTTCACAGTGCATGGAGAAGGTGAAAACAGTCTCATCCTCTTGAAATATAAAAGCCGTACCATCCCCTTGATGCACATCTAAATCTACAATTAAAACTTTTTGCACCAACCCCAATTTTTGTAAAACGCGACAGGCGATCGCTAAATCATTGAAAATACAAAAACCAGAACCATAACTAGGAAACGCATGATGTGTACCACCAGCGGTATTACAAGCTAAACCTTGATTAAGTGCTAGCTGGCCAGTGAGTATTGTACCACCAACCGCTACACAGGTACGATTAGCTAGGGCTGGACTCCAAGGCAAACCAATACGACGCTGTGCTTTGGGTTCTAGTGTTCCTTCACAGTAAGCTTGAACGTAATCTGGGGTATGAACTAACTCTATCAACTCCAGGGGCGGGCGTTTAGGGATGTGAAATTGTGATGTTTGCGCCACACCGTCAGCCAACAGCAAATCATATAGTTGTCGAAACTTGGACATGGGGAAGCGATGCCCTGTCGGCAGAGGCGCAATATAATCTGGATGGTAAATAATTGGCAGTTCCATGATTCTTATTTTGAACCATAGTCTGATTAAAGAGTTGAGATTAGGGAGCAGGGAGGCAACTAAACAAGGTAAAATCTAGCAATCATCGCGTTGCTATGGCAGATGTCCCAAATTTTTCCTTCAAAATCTAAAATTCCAAATTGATGATGCAGCAGTGGATTGTACCAATCGTATTTATTCTAGTTGGCTTGCTAGCTGGGTTAATTGGGGAAAAAGTTATCTTTAAAAAACTGAGAAAATTTGTTACAGAAAAACAGATACCAGGGAGTGAAGTAATATTTCCCGCCTTAAACCGCATGACATTTCTGTGGTTTGTGCTGGCTGGTTTCTTTGGGGCAATTGTGTATTCTTCTGTTAACATCAGCAATGATTTTAAAATCCTGCTGCAAAAAATCATCACCATTATTTTTCTATATTCAGTCACCTTAGTCTTAGCAAGACTGGCTGCTGGTTTTGTGAATATATTTATTCGCAGAAAAGAAGGAGTACCCGCATCACTAATTTCTAATTTAGCCAAAATTGCTGTTTTAACTTTAGGCACACTTATACTTTTACAAACTGTAGGTGTAGAAATTACACCAATAGTCACTACTTTAGGAGTTGGTGGTTTAGCCGTTGGTTTGGCACTGCAAGATACACTGGCAAATTTATTTTCTGGTTTTTATCTAATTATTTCTAAGCAAGTCAGAACTGGAGATTACCTAAAATTAGATGGTGGGTATGAAGGTTACGTCACAGATATTAATTGGCGAAATACAACTATCAAAGAATTTTCTAATAATGTAATTATTGTCCCCAATTCGCGGTTGTCTTCGGCAATTTTTACTAATTATCATCTACCAGTCAAGGCAATTACTTTAACACTAGATGTAGGTGTTAGTTATGATTCAGATTTAGAACATGTAGAAAAAGTGACTGTAGAAGTAGCCAAAGGTGTCATGCAAGAAGTTGCACCCCAATTAATCGAGATGGAACCTAATATTAGATTTCATACTTTTAATGATTTTAGTATAGATTTTAGACTGTATATGCGAGTCAATGAATATTTTGACCAGCGAATTGCTAAACATTTATTTATTAAGAAATTGCATAAGCGCTATCAGGAAGAAGGAATTGAAATTCCCTTTCCTATCAGAGATATTTATGTACAAAATAAAGCCTAACACCGCTGCGCTTAACCCAAGCTAAAAATTTTGGCTCTTTTAGCATAAAAATTCACCTGCAATACCTGATGAACAGAGAAAATAGTAGTTGCAGGTGAAGTAAGGCAAAGCTATCTTAACTGAGACTCCAATTTTGTGAAAAATTAGTCAACATTTCAATCAATTGAAATTTGCTGAGGCCCAGTAGCTTTACCGTTATGCATTTCAACCGTTGAGGAAGTGTAACCAGTGGAGTAGATTTGTTTATCCAGCCAGCTTTTAACAGGATCATCCTTGAGGTTGAGCCGTAATACACCGGAAAAAAACCCACCCATAAATGAAATCGGGTGCTTGGTCATCTGTTGAAATATTGGTGATAATTCATCAATGAACATATTTTAAGAATCTCCTGGTATTGTCATAAAAAATTATCAGTTCTTAATTGATCGTAACTTAGGTTGGGAGTGGGGACTGGAAGGGGACAAGGGGACAAGGGGACAAGGGGACAAGGAGGTAATACTTTCTTATTTCCCAAAACTTCCCCTACTCCCTACTCCCTAATTAGTCGGCTGTTGGTCGGGAAACATACATTTATCAGAATCACAGCCACTAGGGCCGGCTTCTGTCAACTCACCGGAATCATAGCGGCTGAGGACTGCACAGAAGTCGTCTGTTTGCCGTCGTGCTTTCACTTCTTCACTTAAAAGCTCATAAGTGGCTTTGTCTATTGGCTCAAAGGGTAAACGGGGGAATGATTGCAGGTCGTCAAAACGGGCTAAAAGTGCTGCGGAGATATATCCCTCGTCATTTTGGATGGTTTCGTAAATTTTCTGTCCCAAGGCTTCAACTTCCTCTGAACGCAATTCTAAGGTAGCTGATGTGTTATGTGTTACATACCAGCGTTGAACTTGCAAGACAAAATCGAATTGAGCTAACACAGAGAACTGAGAAACATCAATTTGATCAGCGCCTGGTACATCAGCCCAAGGTACAGCAACGGGGATTTCTACCAGCCATTCACTGACGCGGGGATCGAAGGGATCATTTAATAAATTACCCTGTTCGTCTTTGTCAGATTGGGAGGGAATGACGTTGTAACCGTAGTCTATACAAGCTAAGGCTACTGGGTCATTTTTCCCGAAGGTAATACGGCGAATAAATCTCTGGGCTTTGGGGGGATGCCATCCAGAACTAGCACCAGTTAATAAAGATTTAGTACCACTGGGTTGGACTGTAGTACAGCGATTAGGTCTTTTAATTTGGTGGCGATCGCAATATTCCCACACAACTCGATGTACTGTATCTTTCCAGAAGCTGAGATATTTTGCTTCTTCGCGCTTAAAGGCTAATCCTTGGGGGTTTTCGGGTCTACCTTCTTCCCACCAATGCAGCCAGTCAACACCAAAAGCATGAACAAAGAAATCAAATAACCCGGTAAATGAAACTCCGACAATGGGATCTAATTCCCGGCTTTGTTGGTAGCGGGGTTCTAAAAATTGATGATTTAAAAGTGCTGCTACCGATAGCGCCCCAGCTGTGAAAGCTGACTCTTGTTCTTTATAGTTATGTGGATCAATTTGATTTAAGTGAATTTCCGATAAATTACAGTGAAAATTGCTACCAATAATTTCTCCGCAAGGATTCAGACCATAACGACCCAAACGATGTTGTAATTCTGGAGCATCAATATTTGGGTAACGTTCTTGTATCCATTCTTTGGCTTTTCCTTGGTGATATGCTTGCAGAAACTCTGTTTTCAGTTCAGGTGTATTTAGCAAATCACAGTTGGATCGAGCTACTGCTTCACCAGCCCATTGAATCGCACCTTCGCCACTGTAATATTGTTTACGAACAGCTGCAATAGATTCTTCTAATGTGGGCTTGCGGTGAAATACTCTGGTATGATTGGCCATCCGTAAAGCATCACGCTCTGGGTCAATGCGCCAGTTGCCATTTTCGTCTTGTTGCCATAGATTATCTTTGGCTGTAGCTCCTAGTTCATCGTCGGAAATAAACTGACGTATCCCCGCGCTTCTTCTAATATTACCGGCAACAATTGTTACAGCAGCTTGATCAATTAACAAACAGCATTCGACAGAATTTAATTGTCGTCCTACTGCTTTATTAAGAATTGACGCACAATTTTGATACAGTGCGGGTAACTTGACAGGATTGGCAACTCCGCCAAAGCCATTGAGAGTTTCTCCGGCTGTCCGGACATCACTGATATTAACTACTACTTGTACTTCCCCAGAAAATCTTTCATCTGTGGAGAGTTCTAACAAGCTTTTATAAGATTCTACCCAACCTTCTCGGCTATCTCCCACGTGAATAGCGACACTGTTACCTTCTACATGGGTTTCCGTATATTCACGACGTTGTTCTTTCGGCGTGCTACCAATTTGTCCCTCTACTGTCACATTTAGGTAATTGCGGATGGGAGGCAACTGATTAATATATTGGGGTTCAATGATGGCTCCAGTACCACAGCCCATCATGGCCAAATCCATCATCAATCCAAATGCACTCCAGTCTTGCAGGTTGGTGGAGGTGCAATTATAAGCCCCTGAAAAATTCTTTTGTTTAGCTATCCAGTCTGTACCGCCTACCCATAACCAGCGTCCACTAGGTAAAGCTTTGAGGTTACGTTGCATGTCCTCTAGGATGGCAATTTCGGCTGGGGTGAGCTTGCCCAATTCTATAATGCCTTGGAGGGTGCGATCGCATACTTCATCCCATGTTTCCCTTAATCCTGCTTTTGTCCTACGGCTGTAGGTTCTGAAAAATACCGGATTAGCAGCCGGGGCTGTTTCAGGAAACTCTGCACTCTGACGTTTTCTTTCTAACTCTCGAACCATAAATCCAGTCTTGTTGCTTGCTAATAGATTATGACTATACGCTAACTAGATTGAGGATTAAAGATTGTCAAATTTTCCAATTTGCGCTACCGCTTTAATGGTCTTAATTGCAACTTGATTTTATGTTGTATAATATTCTTCCTCGACGATTGAATCTTCTTACTGAGTTTTAAAACAGATAAGTAAACCGGATCACGAGGAGAAGAAATTTGCAAAGAGTTAATGTTACCTTGTTTCTTCAAACCCGCGCAATCTCACATTTTACGAATGTCAAGGTTTTCAGCAATTGTTCCCTATTCAGGTAAATAACAGTACACTTTTATTGACTAGGATGTGACGTGATCCTGTAGAAAATTGAGAATTAGCTAAATTAATTAACCGCTTTTTACTTAGCACCTTTCACACCGCTAATTTGTAAAACATCACTCATAGTTGCACAGTAATTTGGTAAACCAAAACTAGCAGGATTGACCACAGTTTCGTAATTAAAATGGCGATAGTTCATGCAAAATCGATCCCACGCAGCCATTTGAATGCGGAATACAGCAATAATCAAATTAGCTAATGCTATAGATAGAGGAATACGAAAACGAATTTTTTTACCCAGATAATCACAAACTTCTTCTACTGCTTGATTTGCTGTTAAAGCTGTTTGTCCCAACACTAATTGGCGTGGTTCGTTTGCTTGGGGTGGATGATCAATTAAATATTGCACCGTAGTAGCAATATCTCGCCCGTGGATAAAATGGAAACTACCATCTACTTGCAACAAGCGAATTAAATTAATATATTTGACAACTTCAGTAATTCCCGATGTGAGATGAGAATAAGGTTTATGATCATCGCCACCTAAAACTAAAGTCGGGAAAACTTTAGTAATTTTGGGAGCTATTTCTAATTCCGCAGTTTTGTGTAAACAGTCATATTTGGAACGAATATAATCTGTACCAATTTCCCCAGCTTCTTTGAGGGGTTGATTGTTTCTATCCAAAACACTGGCTGTAGAGAAATAAATTACTTGTTCACAGCGTTGGGGATCTAACATTTTCATCAAATCTAGAGTTTTGACAACATTAATATCAAACGTTTCATAGCCACCCCAAGCCGTAGCTGTGAGAACTGCTATATCAATTGTGGGTAATAAATCAGCCAACAAATTGATTCTTTGCATATCACCCTGCACAACATTAATATCAGGGCGCACCGTCGTATCAACTTGTAACTTACCAGGATTTCTAACTAATAAAAACAGTTCGTGATTAGTATTTTGAATTAAAGTTTCTGTTATATAGTGACCTATACAACCGCTAGCACCAGTGACTAAAATTCTCTTTTGACTCATTATGAAATTTTAAATAAAACTTAGTAATTAAAAATGAAGAATTAAAAATAAAATTAAAAGTTCCCCTCTTAACTCTGTGTCTTCTGCGTCTCTGTGGTTAGATAAGCTATTTTTTATTTTTAAACCTAAACCAAAGTTTTGTCATTGAATAACAACCTAACACCGATTAAATTAAAGCTTTTTTCGTAAGGGCGGGCAAGACTTGTACTGAGCAGTTCGGCAAGCTCACTGTAACACTTGCCGTAAAGCCTACGGCATAGCTGCGCTTACCGCGTAGCGTCTCGTAGAGAAGTATGCCCACCCCACAGGAGATTCTGGAAATACAATTAAATCTCCACAGCCTTGAGTTGCTTGGCTGTTTCAAAGAAGAAAGCAACATTTTCTTCGGGAGTTTCTGGTAGTACACCATGACCGAGATTGAGAATATGACCCCAATTACCAGCTTTGCGAACAGTATCTAAAATTCGCTCGCGGATAAAGTCTTGGGAACCAAATAACACACCTGGGTCAAGATTTCCCTGGACTTTCACGTGTTTGCCTAATCTAGCTCTGGCTTCTGCCATATCTACAGCCCAATCGACGGTGACAATATCTGCACCTGATTTGGGCATTCTTTCCAACACACCTGCACT
Organism: Cyanocohniella sp. LLY; assembly: GCA_022241785.1. Lineage (GTDB taxonomy): Bacteria > Cyanobacteriota > Cyanobacteriia > Cyanobacteriales > Nostocaceae > Cyanocohniella. The sequence continues at coordinate 110,037 of JAKOMP010000007.1, forward strand.
ACCGCTAACCAACAAAATCAACGGTGTATCAGGATGGGTTTGCTTAACTTGCTGGAAAACTCTTTGCTGATAAGGCAAAGCAAAAGTGTCATAATCTTGGGGGCTAAGTTGACCGGCCCAAGAATCGAACATTTGCACAACTTGAGCGCCGCAGTCAATTTGGTAGCGTGTATAGACGGCGATCGCATCAGCTAATTTTGCTAATAGCTGATGTAACATGGTCGGGTCGGAAAACGCCATGTTTTTGATCACAGAGTAGGTTTTGGAACCTTTACCCTCAACTGCATAAGCCGCTAATGTCCACGGCGCACCCACGAAGCCTAACACGGTGGATTGATTGCCTACTTCCTGGCGTAATGCCTGCAAAATAGTTTTGATAAACGGTAGTTCTGCTTCTGGTTCCAAAGGACGCAGGCGATCAATTTGTTCTTGGGTGCGGAGAGGCGAGTGGATGATGGGGCCTTTACCTTCGGCAATGTCCATGTCAATGCCCAACCCAGGCAATGGGGTAACAATGTCGGAAAATAAAATCACTCCGTCTGGCTGGAACGCTCTCCAAGGTTGCAGGGAAACTTCAATTGCTACTTCGGGAATTTCTGAGCGATCGCGGAAAGAAGGATATTTTTCCCGTAAATCTCGATATGCTTTCATATATCGTCCCGCTTGACGCATCATCCAGACAGGGGGACGATCTACTACTTCACCACGAGCAGCCCGGAGCAGATGAGGAGCCGTTAACGAAACACCCATTTAACACTTCATCCTAAGTCATTTTTTTATGCCACTGTTTAGCTTATCATTCTGGGATTACGCTTTGGAAACTGCTGATTACCAATTCGTAATTCGTAATTAAATATTCTTCCCTACTCCCGACTCCCTATTCCCGACTCCCTCAATCTCAATATGCAAACTGACTCTAATAGTCCTTCTCGTGCTGCATCTACCTCCCACCCAGGCAAATTATTGATTCCCCGTTCCCATAGACGGCAATTTTGCCTTTTGTTTACTTTGATGACTGTCTTAGGATGGGTTGTGGGTGGCATTGCCAGTATAGGTCTAGAGAAAACAATTTTAGGCAGCCTACCACCATCTGATTCTTTTCACTGGGTCAGATTACTTGGTAGCATTGTGTTTGCGATTATTTTTGCCGCTGATCAAGCCCTGGTTTTGCGGCGCTATCTCTCCGGTGGGCTATGGATGCTGGCTACTAGTGCTGGTTGGTTAATTGCCAACAATGTGGCGATCGCCTGGGTAAACTATATTTCATCTATTGCCGCTTCTTTAAATGAAACAGTATCTCCACAAGTCACCATCATTCTCGGCATTTTGTCAACAGTCTCTTACATTCTTTCCGGGATTTGGCTGGGAATGTTTCAATGGCTTGTGTTGCGACGTTATACAAAACAAGCGTGGTTATGGAATTTTCTGCCTTCTGGTGCCTTTTTTTTGATTAGTATTTTTGTTTGGTCGCTGTCTCAAGTGCAGGATTTGATTCCAGAAATGAATCGTACTCCGATATTGTATTGGAGTGAACAAGGATTTACGGCTGTTATTCTCGGAGTTATACCAGCAATTGGCTTGTGTACCTTGAAAAGAAACTTTCATCGCCCAACAAAAAGTTCTAGTTCATCCTCAGTTACCAATAGCTAGTTGCTGGATAATTGCTACAGGTTAAAAATTATGAATAAAGATAACGTTTTACAAAATATCGTCACCAACCCGCCAGTTGCCGAGCAGCAACCGTATGTTTTAGAGTTACATGGCGATCGCCGCATAGATAAATACTTTTGGATGCGCGATCTGGAAAATCCCCAAGTCATCGCCTATCTAGAGGCAGAAAACGCCCATACAGCAGCGATGATGCAGCATACAGAAGCTCTGCAAACCCAGCTGTACAATGAAATGCTGGCACGGATTAAAGAAACGGATTTATCAGTGCCATACCGTAAAGATGAATATTATTATTATTCACGCACCGAAGAAGGTAAAGCATATCCCATTCATTGCCGAAAAAAAGGTAGTTTAGAAGCTACTGAAGAAGTATTAATCGATGAAAATGAATTAGCCCAAGAACATGAGTTTTTTGAATTAGGTGTGTTCGCCATTAGTCCTAATCATCAAATATTAGCTTATTCATTTGATACTAGTGGCTCAGAACAGTACACACTGTATTTTCTGGATTTAAATACATATCAATTGTATCCAGAAACAATTCCTGATACTTATTTTTCTTTTGCTTGGGGTAATGATAACAAAACAGGATTTTACACCAAAATTGATGATGCTAATCGTCCTTATCAACTGTTTAGGCACACTTTAGGAACTGCGGCAAATCAAGATGTACTGCTTTATGAAGAAACAGATGATATTTATCATTTATATGTAGGGAAAACCCGGAGTCAAGCATATATAATGATGCATTTGCAAAGTAGCATTACCACAGAAGTACATTATTTAGATGCCAACAATCCCCAGAGTGAGTTGCAAATTATTCGCCCACGCACGACGGGAATAGAATACAGTGTTGAACATCATAATGATAACTTCTATATTGTTACCAACGATGCAGCCACTAATTTTAAATTGGTGAAAACGCCTGTAAATGCACCATCCCTGGAAAATGGGCAAACCATAATACCCCATCGAGAAGATGTATTGCTGTTAGATGTGAGCCTGTTTGCCAACCACTTGGTAATTTATGAAAGAAAAGGCGGATTACCAACTGCTAGGGTACAAAATTTATCCACAGGTGAGGAAAACAATATTATTTTTCCTGAACCAACTTATGAATTTTACGAAGACAATAACCCAGAATTTAATACTAAAATCCTCCGTTTTCATTACACCTCTTTCATTACGCCAGCATCTGTTTTCGATTACAATATGGAAACCAATGAAAGAGAGTTAAAAAAGCAAACAGAAGTTTTGGGTGGCTACGATAAAACTCAATATCAGAGTGAATGGTTAATGGCTACCGCCCCAGATGGGACAAATATTCCCATATCTATTGTTTACAAACAAGGAATGCAAAAAGACGGCAAAAATCCCTTGCTACTGACAGGATATGGTGCTTATGGTTCTTCTTACCCGGCATCATTTTCATCAACAAGATTAACATTATTAGACCGGGGGGTAGTATGTGCTATTGCCCATATTCGCGGCGGTGAAGAAATGGGGCGCAAGTGGTATGAAGACGGCAAATTCTTGCAGAAAAAGAATACCTTTACAGATTTTATCGCCTGTGGAGAGTATTTAATTAATCAAGGTTGGACAGCAAGCGATCGCCTGGCAATTACTGGCGGGAGTGCAGGCGGTTTATTAATGGGTGCAGTCATCAATATGCGTCCTGATTTGTTTAAAGTCGTTGTTGCTAATGTCCCCTTTGTTGATGTTGTAACGACAATTTTAGATACCTCCCTACCCTTATCAGCAATGGAATGGGAAGAATGGGGAAATCCCAACGACAAAGTTTATTATGACTACATGAAATCTTACTCGCCCTACGATAATGTAGAATCTAAAGACTACCCAGATTTATTAATTACCGCCGGGTTAAACGATTCTCGTGTCAAATATTGGGAACCCGCCAAATGGACAGCCAAACTCCGAGAATTGAAAACAAATAATCATATTTTGTTGTTAAAAACTAACATGGGTGCAGGACATAGCGGCGCATCTGGACGTTATGAAAGCTTGCGTGAATTGGCTTTTGAGTATGCTTTTATTCTCGATAGATTGGGGTTAGAAAAATAAACACAATTATCTGAACATTGATCACCAATCGACCTAATCAATTGAACAAACTTCAATCATGAGGGAGAAATAGTTTTGACATTAGAATATGCAAGTATTTTTTCGTCTACAGTAACTACAGGTACATCGTATATTCTTGCTGTAGAAACGATAATTCTATCGGCTGGATCTTTATGAAAAATACCCGGAAGTGAGTAGCAATCAGTAGCTATTTGGGGAGTGATTGACAAAAGAATTACCCCCTCTTGTGCCAAAGCTATATCAAACCATTCGGTAAGCTTACAGGGAATAATTAGCTTATGTTGGTCAACCAATCTACTAATTTCTAATAAACTTATTGAGCAAATACCTAAACCATGTGGTCTTTCTTTATTAATTGCCTCATAGTGAGCAGGGGTTAACTTAGAGTCATTATGATTCCACCAAACCCATATGTGAGTATCAAGAATTATCACAAATCATTTACCTCAATATCCTGATTCATTTCCCAATCATCAGGGGAAATAGCAGGTTCACTGGGATCAGCTAAATAAGCATAGGGTTGCATTTCTCTAAGAGGATTAGCTGTAAATTTGATTTTATTTTCCGAATTAGAGTTAATTTTTTCTAACTTTTTTTCAATACTTTCTTTCAAGATAGAAGAGGCTAGCTCTTCAACAGATATTTGTTGTGAAATTGCTGCTTTGATGAGAAATTCTTGAGTTTCTTGACTGATGTATATATTAGTACTAATCATCATTAAATGTTGCTATTTTATTACATAATATCAAATATTATCAGCCGTGTTGGGCAAATATTTCTCAAAATGGCTTGTCTTTTTATAAATTTGTGGAGCTACAGTAAAGTTGAATTTTGCCTAAGTCTTATTTCCAGTCCCCAGTTTCTAGAGCTTTTTTTATATCTATCGCAGAGCCTGGTAAAATTAGCGCGTAATCATCACCGCACATACCTAGAGCAAAAGCATTATGACTAATGAAACTGTATCGTATCCTGCCGATTATTTTAAGAGTTGGTTTTTTGATACAGATTATCAAACTATAGCTGCGATTATTGTGGAAATTTATCAACCAAAAACAGTCGTCGAGTTTGGTTGCGGCCCCGGTCACCTCAGTCGAGAACTGGCTAAACTAGGGGTACAAGTTACAGCAGTTGACGGTTATTCTCAACCAGATTTTGGCAAATTATCAGTAGAATTCCATTCTTTAAACCTCAACGATCCTACTGCGATCGCTCACCTTTTCACCAATAAATCTTTTGATTTAGCTTTATCACTAGAAGTAGCCGAACACCTAGAACCAGAAGGGGAGCATCCCACTTTTTTGAATGTCATTGCGAACGCAACGAAGTGGAGTGTTCGCGTAGCGTGCCGGAGGCTCTAGCAATCGCATGGTTTTATTCTTAGTGCGAGACTTTGCGATTGCTGAGTCGCAAAGCGACACGCTACGCGAACGTCGTTCCTCCTCGCAATGACATTTATTCTCTAGGTGCTAAATAAAAACTGGGATGCACCCAACCAGAAGTTTCTCCTAC
>JAKOMP010000185.1 GCA_022241785.1 Cyanocohniella sp. LLY
TTGGCAGCGTGGCAATAGCTATTTGAGGATTGGTTGGCAGTGGGTTAAGGGTTGCTTGCATCAGGGATGGGAATCATTCCATTCTTTGCAGCTTTTTGGTACTCCTGATCCAGAACCTGCTATTGCTTCTAAAAAACAGGCTCAAAGGCAGTACGAAAGAGAGTTTCGGGTCAAGTCATATTGCTATTCTACTTGAGTTTTGTCAGTCAACCAGCTATTTGGCTACAGACTAAGGATGTAGAACTAATTCGCTCTAAAACATGACCTGCTTGCAAAATTTCTTGATTTCGGTTAAATACAAAGTGAAACGGAAAGGCCTTCGCAAATAAGTCTGGCGAAAGACAAAGGTGAGGAGAAATCATGGACTTACAGGGTGTTTGAAAAGTGGTTAGCTGTGATTTTAAGCACTCGCATATCCCCCATTTTAAGGGGGATTTAGGGGGGTCAAAAACGTTTTGCTACTAATAAGAGGACTTTTAAAACATCCTCTTAGCACTCAGTTTGGTTTATATTTCACTAAAAATTCATCGTGTTCAGCACCATCATCTCGACTCTGGGTGTGGGTAATTTCCACCTCTGTATCAAATCTCGTTCCTAATCCCTTCACTAAACCAAGCACCATTGGAGCCAGTCCCTCTCTATCAGAGCGATAGTGTAAGCTGAGAGTATCTTCTTCTACGTCACTACACTCAAATGATGGGGGTTGAAGTTGGGGAAAACTTACTCCTACACGAGCATGAAGATTATCTAGATGTTCGAGGAACTCTGGTAATGTATCCCCACTCATATCCATCATTTCGCCATAGCCTTCCTCGGATGTGTATTGCACCCAAAATTCTCCAAAGGCTTGCATAATTGCTGAAGGGGATAAATTCAACACAACACTAGCAGCTTTTACCAGTCTGTGGGTAATATCATCAGGATAGCCTTCCATACTGAGGAAAACGTCCGCATCTACCTCAGCTTTCTGCTTAATTTCTTGCCAAATCTCTACACCAAAGCGACTGCATATCATATCGTGAATCGCTTTGTTGACTAATCCATACATAAAAGCCTCCTCGAACTATACCCAAGTGTGCTATGAAAAGTTAGTTTTCAATTTATTCATGCTGTCCAACAATTGTTGTCAGAGCCAAGGGTTCTCAAGTCAAACCTGAATTTTTCTGACATCTACACCTGAAAAAAATAAAAACCCATCAGAATAACTACTAGTATTTTAATTCTCAAAAACAAGAGAATGGCATCCGTGTTTATACTATCCAGATTTATTTAAAACTATGCTTTGAGTATGTCAGCATCAATTATGAAAAGTGTGTAGTCAGGGCAATAGCTGCACGAGGCAAACTATCAACCCTTTCTGCCCTAGTTGGAAATTTTCAACCACAAAATCTAGATTCAGTCTCCTGTAGACTTACTTAAACAGGAGCCATGAGTCCTGAGAAAAGCCATAATTAAAGATTTGACGCTGAATACCGTTAAAAAATTCCGTCCTGGCATCCATTGCTTCAGTAATAGCTAACTGTATCTGCTCGAATTCGTCCATCAGGTTAATGCGGGGTTCAATCACTGCTGCTAACTTTGCCGCATGACTATCATCCACATCAATATGTAATTCAAAAAAGATTAGGGATTCTTTGGGCAAAGGAGCAGCACCCACAATCCCTTGATATAGTTGGGTGTACAGTGAGCTAACAATCCCTTCGGAGGCATAACAGACAGCAGCTAATGCAGGTATGTACCCATATTGACGGGGTATCTTCAAATAAGTCTCAATTAAAGCCCGAGTTTCTGGCGCAGTGGGTAAAGCTGCCAAAGTATCGTCGTCAATACCCAGAGCGCGGGTAAATCGACGAAACAACTCTGGATGGGACTGACGAATATTTCCCTGTCCCATTTCATCAAAGAGATTCTCCAAAATTACTAACTGAGCAGTTTCATCAGTACAGCAGGACAAAATGCCAGCCAAGATACGATTAAATTCTTTAGAGAATTTGTACATCTGCACAGCGAGAATCTGTATATCTGGTAGAAGTAAATCTCCAGTCTGACAACGATGTAGAAAGTCGTGGTTCCACAAAGGATGATTAGCGGCGATTTCCTGGAAAGAATTTTTTATTAAAGAAGTCGTCTGTGTCATCGTGTTACTTGTATGCCTAAATGGAGAGGTAGATCAAGTAATGGACTAAAAAATGATTCATCTAGGGCAATATGTTCTGGAGTAACACGTAATTCCTGTAGAACAGGCATAGTATTGAAGCCAGCACCCTTCATCACCTGAAAATAATCCTCAAGAGTTTTGTGAATTAATTGCACATTCAGTGAAGAACCATCTCTTTTCCAAATACGACCAGGAAACTGTTGATCTCGCTGGCTAAAATAGCCTTTATTTTCAACTTGAAAATAAAATGGATATGCAGCTTCCCGCATATATGGAAAGGATGGGTGAGGAATACTGAATACAAATCGACCACCAGAACGCAGCACACGTGCCACTTCTGCCATACATTCCTGGGTCTGAGAAATTGTCAAATAATTAAACAAAAAAACCGCCACAACTAAATCAAATTCACCAGAATTAAATTGTTGAAGATTGGTAGCACATCCCACTTCATAATTAATATTTAAAGGCTCTGCTATTTCTTGCGATCGCGCGGCTGCTATCATGCCTTGAGATAGGTCTAATCCATTTACCTGTGCAGCCCCCCGTTTGCTTAATTCTCGACTACAGTAGCCTTCACCACAACCCAAGTCGAGTACTTTTAACCCGGTAACAGGTTCACACAGGTTTAATACAAAAGGTCGTGCGGTAAAGTCTGAAAGAGAAATTGGTTCTTCCCTAATCCATTCTGACGCTGTGCGATTGTATAGATTTTCCGTTGAAACTTGCTCATTTACTATTGACATTTTCTTAACAAATTATTTATATTTTGTTGGTGTGGATAAAACGAAATAAGTTTGCTAAAAAAGCAACCTTTACTTATTTACTTTTTAACACCCGCTTATGTGTGTTTCAATTGTTGATTTTACCGATTTTGAATTTCTGCATTATTGCAGCTTCAAGATATACAGTTTGACTCAATTGTAGCCACCTGATTAATGTTAGCTTGTTATTCACTTCAAGAAAAAGACAATAAATAGGACTTAAGTTTACAAAGTTTTGATTTTAAAATATAGATACTTACTTTATTTTATTTTTAAATTTATCTGCATTTTATCAAAAATACAATTTAAAGAACTTTTCGATAAGATATATAAAATTTAAAAACAGTGTTTTTTACGAAGTAGAAATGGTTGGAAAATTGCTAATTTTTAATAACCGCTTTCATGTTACTCAACAAACTAATTCACATTTATTGGGTGATGTGCCTACTTTATAAAACATTCAGAGAAGACAATGATGCAGGAACTATTAGCAGAATTACCACAAGGCGCTCAGTTAGAGGATGAACAAGCGATCGCATTTTCTCAACTAGGCGATCGCCTCTTTGATGAACTTGCTGATAGAATGGCTACAAGACGGCAATACAGGTTGCTATTTGAACACACTTTAAGACCAGAATTATTCCAGCACATCCGAGTTGCTGCGGCTGGTTATATCTGTGCTTGCCTCAATAGTCCCATTATTCTCTCAGAAGCAGAAATGATGGAGCGACTACTAGAAGCCAGAAATATTCTGCCCAACTACACTGGTACTGGTCTTTTAATGCCCAAACGAGAACACGCTCTCGCATTTAACCTGTTTCAAAAAATTGTGGCTGAGGCTTTCTCCCAACTAGGTGCAAATGACCTAATTGATGCAGTTGATTTACCAGTCAATCTCCGCATGGTTTATGGCCAGACTACCACCGAAAAAATGAGTTTACCCTTTGCTAGTTCCAAGTGCCATAGCGATGTATGGGCAGGTGTTGCAGCTGATGCGACTGTAGTAGTTTTGCCATTATTCGGTGACATCGATAATATCACCATTGAAGCGGGTGAAATGCCTAGAGAAATGGAATTACAGACAATGCGGGTGATGTCAGACTTTGACGAAGGTCGAGATGTGCCTATGGTTGTGTCATATACAGACGCACAACTACAACATGGTACAATGTACTTTAATGATGCCCGTGGGTTACATCAAACAGTAAGACGGAAAGCCGAAGGTTTGAGAATATCTGTAGATTTCCGGTTTCGCAGAAAATTCAATGAAGCTTACCGAGCAATGGTTCCACCTAGTATGGGTGGCATAGAGGAAGACATGAGTGTACCCTACGAAAATTGGCTCAAGGTAGGTCAAGAGACCCTAATTGTATTTGATGAAACGATGGAACAAGCTAAGGCAAGACAAAATATCAAAGCTCCAGTTCCTCTGTATACTAAAGGATATCGTCTTGTCAAAATGTTTGACTAAATAGTTACTAACCCGCTTTAATCACCATCGCGCTTAGAAAAATATGAACCCCTGATTTTTCAAGGCTTTTATCCATTTAGGCGTAGGTTGGGTAAAGCACAGCGCCACCCAATAGCCAAAGGCCTTGGTATTGTTGGGTTTCACTACGTTCTAACGCCACTTTGCTCAAGTCGGGAAACCCGCTCATGCAAATGGCTCCCCAAACTACATTTATTTTTCTCTCTCCAGATTGATAAAAAAGGGCTAATCAGTAATAAGTAGGTGGGTGGGAAAATGTACAACTATGTAACGAAAGTTTAACCAGAGCTATTAGAGTGAAATTCAATACATTCTGTACTTAGTTGACTTTTTCTCCCCTAGCTTTAACGCCATCAATTACGGCGTAAGCAAGGTCTAACTCATCATCAAATATTTGCCCATATAAACCTTGTCTACTTTGAAAACTGTAGTTTGTCGTCAAGATTATGAGATTGCTTCCTGGCGTTGCAATGACCAAAACTCCACTTTTTGTGACGGATGAGGTTTAGTTTAGTTCATCTTTTTTTAGGTGCTGCCACTCTAATTCAATTGGGACCGTTAGACGCGTCCGGAATATGATTTCAGTACAAAAAAAGTAAGATTGGCCATCTACCACTACGTAATTAAATGATTAGTATTTTCGATTATATACAAAAATATACCACGCGCACCAAACAACTGTTAGGAATTAGTTATGAGCAATTTATCGACCTGGTAAATTGTGATAAACAATATCATGAAGAAGAAAAACTCAAACTAGAAAAGAGCAAAATAAAGTTCTATCTAGTAAGCGTATATCTGTGGAACATTTAATACGTGTTGTGAAAATTTTGGTTCTTCAGTAGCTGTTATGCCAAACTATTAGTTATAGCCTCCAGAGAAATATTAAAAGCGTATCTTTTTTTATCTAAAGCTCTTATAAATATTGACATTTAAAGAGTATTTATTGTTAGCTGTAAATACAAACTGATTATTTTTATATAAATTTACAATTATGGCTAGCAGAAAAGATATTAAAATTTTAACAGAGCTTCT
>JAKOMP010000008.1 GCA_022241785.1 Cyanocohniella sp. LLY
GGGTGGGTTTCGATTGGAGCAACGTGGTGATTTTTACAATAGCCAGGATATCTGGCTATTGAGAAATTCTGCGAAAAATTTTGTCCCCTCAAGCCAGTAGTGAGAAATACTACAAATCAAAGTCAAGGGTAAATGTTTGATTGTCAGACTCTTCCGGGGTTTCGGATATAGATGAAAAGTCTGCTGGTCTTGTTTGTTCTTAGCTGGGGACACGAACAACCTCAAAACCATCAACTAAAAGTTGAGGCTGCCATAACCGTTATCAAAGCCAGCGGGAAAATTTTTTGCAAGGCGTGAATGTTTGACATGGGGGTCAAGAGGGGTACAAAGATGTAAATTGGAAAAAATACCCTAAGCAACACCTATGTGTACCCTACATAGGGGCTAAATAGTCATCAAATTTCTCAAAGTGTTTTAGGGTATATATAACCCCCATATATACCCCACGGGGAATTTGTAAAATTTTAATTCATGACCAAATTAAGGTTTCACCCCAGAGTGACGGAAGGGAAGCAACGCTCCAAAGTGAGGTGGCTTGGCTGGGGGACTGGGAAAGCAAATACAAGAAACGCCAAATAAAAAGGCGTGTATTTCTTATACAACAATGATTTGACGGTTCGACTGCGCTCACCGTCAACCCTGAGCGCAGTCGAAGGGTTGAGGCATTTAGCTGCCAATTAAAAATATTTTCTTTTCTCCAAGAGCTACTTCCGCTCCCCCTGCTCATTTCACGACGATCTCACTATGAACGCGTTGCTCCCGACGGAAGAGGGTTAGGGACTTCCAGAAATTAAATTATCCAACTTTGAGAGCGAAGACGATAATCAGATTCTTTCTCCCCCAGCCTCCCGATCTGGCACTGCGCTACTTTCAGAAGCCGCTCCGAGTCTACGCGCAATCACTATAGCTTTAGTCAACTCAATTTGACCTTCTCCGCTCAAAATTTCAGCAGGCAGATTCAGCAGAGGTAAACAATTAGTATGAAAGGATTCCGCAGAAAACCGACCAATGCCAGCCATAACTGATTCAATAGTTTGAAGTTGGAGGAAAACGTTTTCCTCCAATTCTTGACCACGATTTTAGGCATGGTTGACGGGCGTGATGCAGCAGAAAATTTTCTCTCTGTGTTTAATGCTGCTAATTTTTCTTTGGGCGATTGCCTCTGGCACTGCGCTACTTTCAGAAGCCGCTCTGAGTCTACACGCAATCGCTATAGCTTTAGTCAACTCAATTTGACCTTCTCCGCTCAAAATTTCAGCAGGCAGATTCAGCAAGGGTAAACAATTGGTATGAAATGATTCCACAGAAAATCGACCAATACCAGCCATAACTGATTCAATAGTTTCAAGTTGGAGGAAAACGTTTTCCTCCAATTCTTGACCACGATGTTAGGCATGGTTGACGGGCGTGATGCAACAGAAAATTTATCTCTCTGTTTGATCAGAAATTCGGGCAATGCAATCTGTTTTATATATGTGAGTGCATATTTTATTATTCTGTTGATCCTTGTGGGCAATATCTTTGGGTTGCGATTGTATATCGCTATTGCCAGGAGGTCCTTTGCATTTCCCCGTCAGCTAAATCTAGTGGTTGGGGCAGTAACTTATTATGCAGATGGCATGTACTAATCAGTTTTCTGTTCTAATTTAAAATTTGTTTTTGTCAAAGGCTCAATACCTTACCCATCAGTCTTTTTAACTAAATCTTCTATTTGAGACAGCAAAGAATCTAACTTTGCTCGTTTATCTGGGTCATGCCAAATATCTGCTTTCTTTAATTGTTGACCAATCTGGGAATACCTCTGAACATAGCTGGTACTAGGTTGTTCTGTTTCAGCATTATTTAGTTCTTGGATTTTTTGTTTAATTTCGCTCAAACTCAAATTTTTGGATACTGCTAGCTTCAGTAAAGTTTTTCGCTGTTGCTCATTTTTTACACGCGCGATCGCTCTAGCTTTAGTAAACTCAATCTGACCGAATCGTAGTGCGCTCAAAATTTCAGCAGGCAGATTCAGCAACGGTAAACGACTGGTACGAAAGGATTCCCCAGAAAACCGACCAATACCAGCCATAACTGATTCAATAGTTTGAAGTTGGAGGAAAACGTTTTCCTCCAATTCTTGACCACGATTTTTAGCATGGTTGGCACGATGCAAGATAGAAGCCACCTCATCATTACTGATGTTGAGGGTAATGGAAAGTAGCTCAAGAATAGCCTCAGTTTCTTCAACTGGGTTTAAGTCCTCGCGTTGCAGGTTTTCAATTAGAGCGACTTGGAGAGCTTGTTGTTCGTCAAGCTCCTTACTGACTATGGGAACATCAGGTAATTTCAATTCTTGTGCTGCTCGATAGCGTCTTTCCCCTGCAACTAGCTCATAATTCCCATTTGCCAATGGGCGAACCAGCAAAGGTTCCAAAATCCCATGTTCTTGAATTGATTTGACTAACTGAGCTTGCTTATTGGGGTCAAAGTAACGACGGGGTTGTTGGGCAGGAAGTTGAATTTGTTCAATTGGTATGGTTTGAGAAAATTGAACACTTGCCGGGTCGGCAATAAATTTTTGGGCAATAGAAGCAGCAAGTCCTTGACTGAGTGGCTGCCTAGCTTTAGGCATTTAAAACCTCCAAAGCTTTTTTAAATATTTGTTCAATTTCACGTCTAGCAATTCCGGCTGTGGAGCCAGATAAATCAAAAACTGTAGAATTTTGGCCGTAGCAGTCAGCAATAATTTGGCGCTGATGAAGCACATTATCCAGAACCATAACATTTGGCATCAGTCGCAGGACTTCGATGGCTTCATCCTTTAATTTAGTTCCTTTGACTGCTCGATTTACAAACATCATTGCTTTCGGCTCTCCACGGCGAATCCTTTGAGCTTGCTGAATCAGTCGTACAGTATCCGAAGCACTCTCCAGATCAACGCCGGTAGGTTGGCAAGGAACAATCACTAAATCAGCAGTTAAAATCAATGCTCTACTTGTTTCAGATAGTGCGGCTGGCCCATCAGCAATCACCCAATTGTATTCATCTATCAATTTAGGTAACTCATCCAAAAGTACATCAGGTGCTTGAAGAATCTGGCAAGGAACATCATTTTCTAATCGCGCTAGCCATTTGGAAGATGAGCATTGAGCGTCAGCGTCTACAACCAACACAGATTTACCTTGTTTTTGCAACCAACGTGCTAGATGCACGGCAACTGTTGACTTGCCGGCTCCTCCTTTTTGATTAATAACTGCAATGATTGGCATAGCTTGGCTCAAAAATACATAGTACAGTTTACGGTAAATATTCTCTTGTAAAAGTTGTATTGTATAAAGCTAGCCATGTCGAACTAGCTGCAATATCCAAAAAGAAATAATACTGATACCACTTTTAAAAAAGAATGTGACAGATACCCATCACCAAAGCCTTGTTATATATGGCTTTCTTAATTTTGAATTTTGTAAAGCCCTAGCGGGCATGGCTGCGCTTACCGCGTAGCGTGCCTTGGGCTGCTATTTTGAATTGGTATGATTATTCCAATTGGTTAAGCAACAAAATCACGGTATGCCAATCTAGGACAAACCCTTCTGTATGAAGTTGAACAGCCAAACCTGGTTTTAGTTTGCCTGTACTATTTCTAAGGTTAAGATCCCTTGAGATTTATTGACGACCAATTGCATGATGTCCAACCATGCGGAACCCATGAGAGTATCGGGAACATCATCCCCAACGTGAACGGGAACAGTAAACTCGGTGTCATCAATAATGACCCTGCCCTCATACAAATTGAACTGTCCTTCTCCTCGTGCTGTTGTCATGGAGATTTGAGCAGCAATTCTTAACGGAGAGCGATTTTTTTCGGGGGAGATAGGACTGGCAATGCGGTAAGATGACCCAATGTCAGATTCTGAGCAACTTGTCATCTACCAGCTTCATATTTTCATCCTGGGCATCAGTCCAATGATTTGGCGTAGGGTCAAAATCCGCAGCGACAGTACAATCGCCGATTTGCACTACATGATCCAGATAGTAATGGGATGGACGGATTCCCACTTACATCGTTTCATAATCCACGGTAAGCATTACGGAATTGCTCAAATTGGGGGAATGTGGTTTTCTGACGATCCTAAAGTTGTCAAACTATCAGATTTTGGCTGGCGAAGTAGAGAGCGTTTTTTATACGAATATGATTTCGGTGATAACTGGCAGCATCAAATTCGGGTCGAAACAATTCTCGCTCCAGAATCAAATTGCTTTTATCCAGTGTGCATTGATGGTAAACGCGCTTGCCCTCCAGAAGACTGTGGTGGCCCGTGGGAGTTCATGGCACAAAAGCAGGAATACTCAGTAAGATATATAGCTTCTCGGTTAAGTGAAATTGTGGAAGAAGGTGATATGCCTGGCAATATTGAAGAAATATACGAACTACGTCAATGGTTAATGGTTGAACATTTTGACCGCCAAGAAATAAACCAACGTTTACAGCAATATGCGGCTGGGGATAAAGAAAGGTTATTTGAACAGAGGATAGTGTGAAAATCAAAATCCAAATTGTTGTGGAGTCAGATAATGGAGATGCCCAAGTTACCCAAGAAATCATGGAGATTTCGCGTGATTCCTTACAGCCAGAAAACTTGGGACTAAAACTAGCAGAAGCCAAAACATTACTACAAAGCCTCCAACGCACCCTAGCCGAACAACAGATAGCAGAGTATTCTTTTCAACAGGAATCATGTTTGCACTGTAGCAAGAAACTGTTGCATAAAGACAAACGTACAATTGTATACCGCACATTGTTCGGCAAGTTGCATCTCCAATGCCCTCGACTATTTCACTGCCCATGCCAGGAACAACCAACTCGCAGCTTTAACCCAGTAGCAAACTTACTACCAGAACGTACTTCCAGAGAACTATTGTATCTGGAGTCCAAGTATGGGTCTTTGATGTCTTACGGATTATCTGTGAAACTATTACAGGAAGTATTACCAATAGAAGGTGAAATAAACACTACAGCAATACGGAATAACTTACACACAATTGGTCAACGCTTAGAAGACGAGTTGGGGGAAGAAAAAGGAGGATACATTGAAGGCTGTCCAAGGGATTGGGATGAATTGCCCCGACCTGATTTACCGTTGGTATTGGGAATGGATGGCGGATATGTTCGTTCCTACGACAAAAAATCGCTCTCCAAAGGTAATTTTGAAGTTATCGTTGGAAAGAGTATAAAAGCAGACGGTACATCCAAGCGATTTGGGGGAGTTTATTCTTACGATACCAAACCCCAGCGTCGGATCTTTGAGGTCTTGAAATCTCAAGGTATGCAGATGAATCAACAAGTAACTTTCCTCTCAGACGGTGATGAGAAGATACGGGAACTACAGCTTTATCTCAATCCCAACGCAGAATATCTCCTGGATTGGTTTCATATCACCATGAGGCTGACAGTAATGAGTCAGACTGCAAAAGGACTTAGCAAACAAGATACCGAACTAGATACAGACATACCAAAAGAGTTGGAACGAATTAAGTGGTATCTGTGGCATGGAAATTTGTTCAGAGCCTTGCAACTGATAAAAGACCTTGTGGACGACCTAGAAATCGTCATTTTTGATGGTAATAGCCGAATAGAGCTAAAAAAACTGTTTAAAATGGTGCGGGAGTTTGAAACCTACATTGCCAACAATGGGGCTTATATCCCAAACTATGGAGAACGTTGGCGAAATGGTGAAGCTATTGCCACTGGGTTCGTAGAATCAACGGTTAATCAAGTTATTAGCAAACGATTTGTCAAAAAACAGCAAATGCGGTGGACTCCTAAAGGTGTTCATCTTCTGCTTCAGGTGAGAATGTTGGTTCTCAATGAAGAGTTAGAAAGCAAATTCCAGCAATGGTATCCTGGTTTTAGAGTAGATAGCCAGCCTTCCCAAGAAGTACCTTATGTCGCTTGAATGCTTAGTATGTGAAGTAATTTAAATTACTTTTAAGTGACAATTTTCCGTAAAATGCTGGTCTGTTTTTATGTCTATGTGCTTACCAACTAAGGAGTGTAAGTTGGTAAAATCGGCTCATACACCCCAATGTTTATAGGGGGTTGAGTCATGACAACACAAACCCTCCAACCACCGAAAGTTGGTAAAACCGAAAAACCAGAACGTCAATCGCCTAACTCTCGCAAGTACTCCGAGGTCAGGACTAGGGAACATTTGCTACCAGAAGAAGTTGAATTGATGCGGTCAGCTATCAAAAAATCTAAGGGTCGTCACGCTCACCGAGATTCAACCATAATTTTGCTTTGCTACCGTCACGGATTGCGAGTGGCAGAGGTGGCATCTTTGCGGTGGGAGCAAATAGATTGGAATGGTGGCACAATTTACGTGAAGCGAGTCAAAAAAGGTACACCTTCGGTTCAACCCCTTTCCGGTTTAGAGATTCGCTCTCTCCGTCAGTTGCAACGAGATTATCCTGCTAGTCCCTATATTTTCCAGTCTTCTCGACTTGGCCCGTTGGCATATGATACGATTGCCGGCATTGTTGAGCGGGCTGGTAAATTAGCAGGTTTGCCTTTCCCTATTCATGCTCATATGCTGCGGCATGGAACAGGTTATTATCTGGCTAATCGAGGGATTGATACCCGAACAATTCAGAGTTACTTGGGGCATAACAATATTCAGCACACAGTTCGTTACACCGAACTTGCATCTACCAAGTTTCAAGGTCTTTGGGATGATTAATGTTTAAACCTCTTGCTTAATTCTTGCCCATCTCCCCCGAAAAAAATCGCTCTCCTTCTATTCAATGAAGTGGAATTAATGGAAACATCGAACTCGACCCTAAA
The DNA here is from genome assembly GCA_022241785.1 of Cyanocohniella sp. LLY. Lineage (GTDB taxonomy): Bacteria > Cyanobacteriota > Cyanobacteriia > Cyanobacteriales > Nostocaceae > Cyanocohniella. Next base: position 6,824 of record JAKOMP010000008.1, read on the forward strand.
ACAGCGCGCTGGCAAGTGTTGCGAGTCACTTCTATTCAATGAAGTGGAATTAATGGAAACGAGTAATAGATATATAATTAAATACTCTATTATAACCTGGTCACTTCTATTCAATGAAGTGGAATTAATGGAAACCTCCAATCTTCAGATTGCTTTCCTAAGAATTCTAGTCACTTCTATTCAATGAAGTGGAATTAATGGAAACTTTGAAATAAACTAGGAGATGAATTATTTCTACAACAAACAACAGGTCACTTCTATTCAATGAAGTGGAATTAATGGAAACTCGTAATGAGTATACCGAAACAGGACTGCCAGTACTTGGAATATAGTCACTTCTATTCAATGAAGTGGAATTAATGGAAACCTCTAAAGTTAAGTTAGGATTCCAATAGTGAGGAGATTGTGTCACTTCTATTCAATGAAGTGGAATTAATGGAAACCTATATAACGCGTTACCTCTTATCGTATCTAGTTCAACAAGTCACTTCTATTCAATGAAGTGGAATTAATGGAAACTAGAAAAATGTAGATTGTTTAGGAAATATTTAGAGTGTCACTTCTATTCAATGAAGTGGAATTAATGGAAACCTAAAGTACTGCTGACGAAAGGATCAAAACCTAGTGAGTCTAGTCACTTCTATTCAATGAAGTGGAATTAATGGAAACTACTATTCTACGTGACATACCCAGCGAACAAGGTAAGTTAGTCACTTCTATTCAATGAAGTGGAATTAATGGAAACTTTCTAACACGGTATTGTTATCAGGGATTGTAATTAGTCACTTCTATTCAATGAAGTGGAATTAATGGAAACCAAAGATATTAGCTTAGATTTAGCCCAATTTTTTTTAGAGAGTCACTTCTATTCAATGAAGTGGAATTAATGGAAACGTTAGTTTTTATAAAGATTAACAATTGCTTCACCTTTAGCCTTGATTTTCTCTATCAAAGCTTGAGGTTTTATGACCTTGACATTACCATCAAAACCAATAATCCAGCGTAAGAAATCCACATCATTTAAGCACCATTGAGGTAATGTCACCTGGAAGCGATGCGGAAAATGTTTATCACCTGTTCCTGCAAGAGAGAAAATAGATTTAGGTAAATTTAATCTTTTACTTGCTGTTGGCAAAGACATTTTCATTTGTTGTGCAGGAAAACGTTTAGTTCCTTCAGCAACAAACCGAAATATTATGTCATTAAACCATAATTCTACAGTTACGCAAACCTGAGCGCGCTGTAGTTTGTTACCCCTTAAAAATTGTTGCTGCTCTTGGGTAACATAACCTAAGTGAATACCTGCACTAGCTTGGGATAATTTTTGTAATTTTTTTAAAGCTTCTTCCTGTTCTTGTCGAGAACGTACTTGAAATTGTGGTTGACCAATAAATAATCTATCTAAACGTTCAAAACGAAACAAACCATTGTATTTACCTGATACACACTCATAACCCAAATACCAAGCCGAGTTAAAAAACACAATTTGTAAGGGAAAGGCTAAAAAAAACCCTTCTTCATCTAAAACAAACTTACCACCACCAGGAAAGCGGTTTAATTCTAACAGTTGTCCGTTAACAATTGCTTCTTCAACACGCTGTACATTTTTCGCTAAAGATTCTGTTGGTAAATACTTGGAATCAATCATACTCCGGTTAGCGATCACTCGTACCGGATACACCCGACTCACACCTAACTTACTTTTTGCCATACGAGTAGCAAATGTTTCATATACTTCCAAAGCTATGGGGTCATCAAGACTTTGCGCTTGAGACTGGAGAATATCAAAAACCTTAGTTAACTCATGTGCTGATAAAATCGCCGTTCCTGCAAAATAACCATCTCGCATAGAAAAATTTGGTAAAATTTTATATGGTTTTAGGACTTTTTCTATATCTTTACGTACAGAATCTAAAACATTTCCTTGGTTAATTCCCAGTTCTTGTAATGCAGATACCAGGGTTTTTAAACTGCCTTGTCCGGTATTGGGTAAAAATGGATAATGCAAAATCAAGCGAATAGTTTGCAACAATCGTTGAAACGTTTGTGAATCAGAGTAAGAATGAGTTACTAAATCATCTGAAAAAGTTTCAGAACAAACACCTGGGAATATTGGATAGTCGAAAGGTGCGGAAATAGTATTGATACCCACGAAAGAGTTTTGTTGCAACCAAAGTAAATCAGTAGCAAGCGCTGACTCATTGGCATAGATTTTGCCACATAATTGGCTCATGCAAGCAGTGATTTCCTCTAAAGAACTGGCAAACTGAGGAACTTGACCAAAAATGCTTGCTAATAAACTGGGATGAGTGAACTGTAAATTACCAATTCCCGGATAGCGAATAATCAAAGAAATAAGATACATCAACCGTTCAAAGTCCAGTAGTTGACTGTAAGCATGAAAAGTCATCTGACTATTACGGTTAGTACGATTGATGAGGATACGGGAAAGCTGTTGAATTTGTTGCGGAATTTTTTGAATCTTGAAGTTTGGAGAAGTAACATCAATTTCTTTGACTGCTGCAAATCCTTCAGCGGAAATGGGTGGAAAGTCTTGCAGCCATGTTTGCATGTTGTCAATGACTGCTGCTGGAACTTGACGGGTACGTTGTTGATTCCACTTCTGACAAATTGTTAAGGGTGTTTGTAAGTACCACCCCATCCATAACATCGGGGAATTAATAGCCAAATCTAACTTTTGCAGCAACTCCATCCGCCATGCACGTCTGGCATTAGTAGCATCATAAATGACAGCATTACCTTGATGAATAGCTGTCACAGTTTCGGAAATAACTTTTTCTTCTATCTCTAGCCACTCTCCTTGGATACTTGTATCACCGTAAAGTTGGTGACGAATGGTGTCAGTAGAAACAATGCGATAATTCCCCAACTTTGCTAATTCGGCGGCGAAGGTGGATTTTCCGCTACCAGGAATACCGATGAGGAAATGGCAGATGGGAGGAATAGACATTTTCTTTTATACTCAAGCAGACTTCTCTTGTATCTTCTTCCTGCTACTAGGCTGCAAGTCTAGTGTTTTCAAGCGAACCACAAATTTATAATCACACCTCTACAGAAAATTTCCTCATTCGCATGAGCGGTTATTGACATTGCTCTAGTTATAGCTAAGATAAATACACAACATCAAACCGCCAAAGTTCACATAGTGCAAATATATAAAAAATTTGTTGTTATATCGCACTATACGTCCATAAAATCGGGATTTTTCTAGATAGATTTTAGTGATTTTACATAAAAAAGTTTAGTTACATCACTAATTATTACAAAGTGTTTTATTAAAGGAAATTGCAATTACAGCGTGTATGTTAGAGTCTAAGCGCAATCGGGAGATGCAAAGTACATGAGTAAATATACTGCTATCACCTTTGCACCAGTTCAAGGATTTATCGAAAAATCACGAAAACTCCGAGACTTATATGGGGCATCTTTGATACTTTCTTATTTGAGCCAACAGCTAGTAAAGGAGTTTCATAAACCACCAGAACTAGAAGTAATTTCTCCAGCCAGTCATAATTTACAGAAAGGGATGCCTAATCGCATTCTCATTAAAGGGGATGTTAGCAAGGAGCAAGCCAAAGCAATTTTAATCTCTGCTTGGAAAGACATTTTAAAAGTTTGTCGCCATTGGATAGAAGAGAAAATACCAGATAAATACCATTGGGAAAGAGAATGGACACTTTGGGGTAGTCATACTTGGGAAATATTTCAAGGAAGCGGTGTAAGTATCCAAGCAGCGATGGATGATTTAGAAACCCGTAAATTGTGCCGTGATTGGAGTGGAGTTAATTGGATTGGAGAGAGTTCTAGCTTAACTGGTACGGATGCGATCGCATTTCCCGGATTGGGTGCAGAAACTCGCAATCCTAAAAATATGAACTATGGTTTAGAAAATGATCAAGTTAAAGAATTTTATCAAGAACTTGCCAGAAAACTAGATAATTGTCCTGCTGACCAAGAACCGGAAGGTAAATATATTGCACCTAACGAAAAATTGAGTATTCCCGAATTAGTAAAACGTTTAATTACCTTACCTGAAATAGCTAATTTAATCAGTCAGGCAAGACCTAATAATGAACCATTAACTAAACTACCACAGACATTTACAGAAATTCAACGTAAACCAACTGAAAATACACCCGGACAATGTACAGGTTGGTTTATGGGTGACGGTGACGAAGTAGGTAAACATCTGAAAGATTTAGCCAATAAAAATAATAGTGATCTAGAACTGGAAAAATTTAGTTATGCAATGCGAAATTGGGGGGAAAATTTTGAGAAAACTTTCCCGGAAGACATAGGTAGAGTCGTTTATGCAGGTGGTGACGATTTTTTAGGCATCATTTACAGTAAAAATCCTGCTAAACCGATTAAGCCATTACAAGCTTTTGATTGGTTGATGACATTAAACAAGCAATGGCAAGCACATCAACAAGGTATAACTGTGAGTGTGGGTTTTGTTTGGGTAGCTGGTAGTGTCCCGCAACGAGACGTATTGCAACACTGTCGAGAAGCAGAGAAAGTTGCCAAATCATTAGGACGAAATAGAGTCACTATTCGAGTAGTGTTTAATAGTGGTCAGTATGTGCAATGGACTTGTCCTTGGGAGTATTTGTATATATTAAATGAATATCAAGATAGAGAAAAACAATCTAATTGGAGCCATATATATCAAGACTTATCACATTTAGAATCTCGGCGTACATTTAAGATTGAAAATACAAACGAAGCTTATACAGTCCAAAAATCAGCCCTAGAATTTTTTGATATTTACTTTCCCGGACAAGGCAAAAAATTACTAGATGACAAAGACAATAAATTAACTCGTCATTTAGTAGGATTTAGCGAAAATGACGATGCAATAGACAGGGCAAGAGCCACAATAGATTGGATTACTGATTTAATTAAAGTAGGCTGGCATTTATGTTCAAATACCTAATTACTATTAATCCTTTAGGATTTATGTATGGAAGTGCTGGCGCATTTCTATCACCTGAAAATTTAGTAGGACGTTCTGGTGCTAAATTTCCTCCTGAAGCTTCTACACTATCAGGATTAATATTTAGCATTAGCAAAATGACCAAAAACTTTTCTCAAGCTGAATTGAGAGAAAATCTCTATGTTACAGGGCCTTTCTGGGCAAAGTCCGATAATAAGCAGAATTTCTATGTCCCTATTCCTTGGCATAAAATAATTGCCAAAAAAGGTATAGGAGAATGGAAAATAGAAAATGGTGAATGGCAGTTAGAAAAAGACATAGAAAAACCAGAAGCAGATTATCGCTGGCAAACTCTTACATCTTGGAAAGATTCACCTAAATCACTCAGAAGTAGCAATAAATCAATTGCAGATAATCCTTGGAAATTCGTTTCTTTTCTACATCCTAAAATTCAAAACTCAGAACGTTGTGTAGAAAAATCTGACGGACTATTTTTAGAAAATTCTGTACAAATTCCAGATGATATCTGTTTAGTTTATTTATCAACCTATCCTATAGATAACGGTTGGTATCGCTTTGGGGGTGAAAATCACATTGTAGAAATATCTTGTGACAAAATTAATCAAAAAACATTAGATATTTTAAATCAACCAATTAATCAAACTTTCGCCTTAATTACACCAGGAATTTGGGGTTCTAATCGCATATCTCATCGCTGTCCTCAACATGAAAAATTTCCCGAAACTATGCAAATGTTAACCGATAAACCAGTTCCTTATCGTTATCGTTCCCAAGGAACATTAGGAAGAGGACGTTACGCTGTTCCACCTGGAAGTGTTTATGTTCTCAAAGAACCTCTAAATAAACCTTGGTGGGAATGGGATGAAGTCTGGTTTCCCAAAGAAGGTTACAGCCTGAAAAAAGTGGGTTGTGGTTTGTGTTTACCAGTAGAAATTAAAGGAGTTGCATAAAATGTATAAAAAAGCTTACGGCATCATTGAAACTTTAGCACCACTACATGTAGGTGCAACTGCGGGAGAAGAAAGCGGTAATTTAAACCTGATATTCCGTGACCAATTTACTCAAACAGGTATCATTCCTGGTAGTTCCATTCGTGGTCGGATGCGTGCAGAAATGCGCCTGATGGAAAATGGAGAAGCAGAAGCAAAATATTGGTATGGTAATGAAGCCGCTTCAGAACAATCAGATACTAATAACGAGTCCATCGTTAAATTTGAGTATGCTTCCATTCTGTGGATTCCCGTTTTTTGTCCTGGTCAACCAATAGTTTGGGTAACTAGTCCTCGTTTACTGCAACGTTATCAAAGAATTGTTGGGGATATAGTTAAAATTAACGATAAATTTCTCAAAGATATAGATATTCCTGAACCATATACAGGGTCAACTAATGTCAAAGCAAAACAATTACCAGGTGGTACAAAAACCATATTCTTTAACTTGGGATTTTTAACAATCAAAAAAACCACAGACTTATCTGCTTGGTTCCCCTCAAAAAAAGAACAGCCAGCAGTAATTGTAGACGATAGTGATATTGGCATGATTCATGATATGGCCTTATATCGCCAAAGTCGCGTGCGGTTAAAACTAGAACAAAAAGTAGTAGATGGTGGTGGGTTCTTTAACACTGAAGCTTTACCAGAAGGCACAATTTTAGTATTTCCAATTGCCATCAAAAACAATAAGCAATCTGCTAAAAATTGGCAGCCTTTTAACGGTAGTCAAAGCACAGATATTTATCTTGGTGGCTTAGAATCTATCGGCTTGGGTCATTGTGAATTAACTTTAAATGGAATCTAAATATATGACTTGGAAATCTTACAACTTAGACCAAGAAGCACAAAAACTAGTTCTCAAACATCGAGATAAAAAAGGCGTAATTGGTCAATCTCACAAAATGCGAACTACTGTAGCTTATGGTTTAGAGCGTTTTTGGGGAGAACAATTACGATTATTAGGTAAAAATGATTCAAAAGAACGAGCCAAAGGCGAATATTGGCGAGATACTTGGAAGACTTTTATCAAAATTATGAATGATGCAGGAATTAAACTTCCTAAAGAAGATGTGAGTGGCAGTAATACCACAGAAATCCAAAATTTTGCTGCTAAATTATGGGATTTCCCCATTGAAGACCAAAGAATATGTTTAGCAGTGCTGACACAATTTTGTGACAGCTTAGTTTGGTGGACTCAGCGTTATAAAACCACAGGAGATATTGATAGTGAATAGTAATGAAGTTCCGTTAATGTTTCAAGCACCAGTCACCGGACGAGGACAAATTCAATATATCCAAGAACCAGAACAATCAGAAAGATGGGTTGATGAATGGGTAGAAGCTGCTGCAACCAAAGCACCGCAATTTAACAGTCATGTTAAAACCAAAGAATATAAAATTACTTGGCGTTTTGTCTCTAATAGTGGACAAGATGAGGATATAATTCGACCTGTTATCGCTGCTAATGGGTTTCCTTATTATCCTGGTGCAAGCATGAAAGGTGCTTTTTTACGTGCTTGTACTCCCCAGCAGAGACAAAGATACTGCGGTAGTCAAACTTCTAGTAATGAAACCCAGCCGGGAATACTCCGCTTTCATGGTGCATATCCTCAAGATCATACTTGGTGTGAACAACCATTAATTGATGTAGTTCACCCCCAAGAAAATTGGCAACTTAAAAATAGTGCTTCTCATGCTGCTTTTTTGCAAATATCCCTCTATCAACCGACATTAGTCTTTGGTATTTCTAGCATTGTTGAACTAGAAGCAAGTGAATGGGAAACTATTTGGCAGATTTGGGATAAAGCCATAGAAAGGGGTATTGGTTCTAGAGTCAGTGCTGGTTATGGACAGCCTATTAGCCACCCAGAAACTAAATTAATTACCGCTAAGTTGAAAGGACAAGGACTAGCATCACAATTAATTGACAAAAGTGGTGAATTTCGCCCCAATATGTTTAAAGCTGCGTTACGAGGTCATACACTGCGGTTATTTAGTGGTATTACCGACGAAAACACAGCCGAAGCATTAACCAAAGAACTTTGGGGAGGATTTGCTGGCGCTAATGGTGCAGTAGTTGGTCAATTAGGCATTGCATTTAATCCTATCAATTTAGAATTAGATGAATTTCGGTATAACAGAAACGTCATTATGCCTGTTTATGACTTAGAAGCAGGAACTTTAAATATTCTCTGTATGCAAGATTTTACAGATGAATATAAAAACGAATTGAAAAATTTAGCCAGACAAATTCTAAAGTTTTCGCTACTTTTGGGTGGTTTTGGTAAATCATGGCGACGTATTGATCATCGCATATTTTTCCCCGAATATTTAGAAAATGGGGATAAACCAATGATAGGTTCCCATTGGGAATTTCTCAAGCCATCAAATAGTTATTATTTCCCAGTCAATAAGATTGACCATATAACTAACATCATTGATAGTGTACAAAGAACTGTTAATAATTGGCTGGTACTCAAAGGTAAAAGACCAAGTAATCAGCCTAGTTCTTGGCGTGAGTCATTTCATCCCCAAAAAGTGCAGGTTTGGGGACGTATTGCCGAAGATGAAGATGATAGTCAGGCTGTAATTTGGTTTCATGATAATTATCAAGGTACTCAGTCAATTAAAGGTTCAAGCCTCACGGGAAAAATGGGGAAAATTGGTAGAATTTGGCATCGTATGTACCCTCGTCACATGAAACCCAGCAATGGAGAAATACACCGTAAAAGCAGGGAATATATAGAATTACTAACTATTTTCCCTGATAAAACTGATGAGAGAACGCAGAACTTTTTGAAATTTTTACCAGACAGTGACTTTAGCAAACTTTGGGGTAATTAAACATGAGTATTTGGATTATTACAACTGGTAATAGTGATGTGATTCTAAAGCATGATCTCAGTTGGGGAAGATTATATGATGAAGTAAGTGATCATCTAGAATGCTCAGATTTTCGTTCTGCTTCCAGAGTCAACCCCGAAGATAAAGAAGCTGGATATACAGTACCACCTAGAGTTTTAGGTTTAGTTTACGAGAATCAACCAGAAGAATATTATAAAGATGATTTACATTTTCCACTACTTGATACATATCTAGAATATTTTACAAATAAAAATATTGAACTAGACAGAATAATTATTCTGTTGACAGACCAATCTCAGATATTTATCAGTGAGGAACAAAGACTTTACCAAAAATCTCCCTATTGGAAAGATACTTGTACACTTAAACCTCTATTGACGTGGTACTTTCAAGATAAACAATTTACTTGTCAACCAGAATTTGCATATTTAGTTCCCCATGAATTAGGTAAAGGTATTGATCATTGGGATGCTACTCTATCACTTGTGGACGAAAAATTACGTCACTTACAAATTGATGTAGACAAGCAAGTTTATGTTAGTCATCAAGCTGGAACACCAGCAATATCATCTGCGGTACAGTTTATAACTGTAAGTAAGTTCCAGCACGTTGAGTTTTTGGTCAGTAATGAATATATTGATGAAAACTATCAACTAAAATCTGAGTATGATGCTATAGAAAGTTCTCGTTATCAACGAGGGATGCAAATTCAAAAAGCACAACAGTTACTAAAAAAAGGCTTACCTGCTGCTGCTAAAGAAATTTTAGCAGACATAGCTGATGAGAAGACTATTAAAGACATCAACGAAATTACCGATTTGTTCAATATTAATAATTCTTTATTTCAAGGTAGAAAGTTTGATATGCAATCAGGAGTTGATAGGATAATTACTGCTCTTGATTTAATAGAAATTTTCTTTCAACAAGAGAATTATATTCAAGGAATAGCCATTTTAAATGCCACACAGGAAACTTTTTTAAAAATAGCTTTACTATCGCAAGTCAAAAAAATTGATGATTTGACTATAAAATTATCCGATTGTTTGAGTTGGGATGAAGAAGGATTAAAAATAAAATCACAACAAGATTTACAGAAAAAGTTTAATTCACTTCAGCCAATAGATATGTTAAAGAAAATCAAATTCCCTTACCCAGAATCTTCTGAATCTGATTTTAATTACTGGGAAAGTTATAAAAAAAATAACAACAGATATTTTAAGCTGCAAAAAAATAATCAACAGTTAGAATGGCTAATGGCACTTAGACCAGAATTTAAGTGTTGGAATCTTTTGAATTGGTCATGTAAGTATGAAAGAGAAAGGTCTGATGATTTACGCAATCAGTTATTACATAATTTATTAGGAGTTACTCAAGACGATGTACTTAAATATTTAGTAGGATATGATGATAAGTTGATTAACTTTGTCAAACAAAATAAAGAAATTGAAAATGTAGTTGACCAAGCTTATCAGGAACAGGTAAAAAAATATTTTATCAAGGCTTTAAATCTATTTGGATTATGGAAAGAATCTACAATTGAAAATAGATTGCAAAAAAAATTGACTAATATATCTAATTCACTGTTTTAATCCTGATATTTTGTACGATGATCAATAATCATAGGAGGGGCAATACCAACGATATAAAAATAGGAGCTTGAGTGTATTTTCAGTATTGTCTACCTTAAAAAATTTGTAATAAAACAACTGGTGCAAAATATAATATAAGCAGAGTAATTTTTGATTGGAGTTGATGATAGTGGTTTCATGCGAATAACAAATTTATGAGATTCTGTTATTTTTTGCGGCCGGGTCAGCAAAAATTGCTAATGCCTATTTCTTCGTTGACCCAGCCGATGTCTTTCTCTGTAAGGGTTTTAGCGTTTTTTACCTTAATGATTCATCTGAATATCGCTGTAACTATCTACCCCGTCGCAAATGGCATCTGGACATTAAGCGCAATCAGGGTTTAAATAGGAAGGGTCGCTTCTCTACTGAGAAGTGGAATTAATGGAAACACTATAACCTAAATCAATTACTAAAGGTTTATTTAGTCGCTTCTCTACTGAGAAGTGGAATTAATGGAAACCCTATTAACCATGCTGAAATATGGGTTTTTGTCACTTGTCGCTTCTCTACTGAGAAGTGGAATTAATGGAAACAAGTTTAAGTTTTCAGAATACCTCATTTTTAAGAAGTCGCTTCTCTACTGAGAAGTGGAATTAATGGAAACATGGGGAAGAAGTGGAAGTTGTCAAGGAACTGCATCACGGGGGTCGCTTCTCTACTGAGAAGTGGAATTAATGGAAACAATTCAACAGATGTGTTGTCAGTTAGAAAAAAGTTGTCGCTTCTCTACTGAGAAGTGGAATTAATGGAAACTCAAGATCATCAGGTTGATATCTAATCCACTTATTTTGTTGTCGCTTCTCTAATTTGGACTTTGGACAAAATTGGTAACATTGCATGTATCTACGTATCGATGGTTGTAATGCTTGCTAAGTAGAGGAAGTACGCTTTTAGAAGAAATGGAAAACAGCTTTTACCGCCTTAATAGACTTCTTGTAGGGAGAAGGGATGGAATTTTACTTTACCCTTTTGGCGACTGGTGCAATCGCTATTTTTCAGGCTGTAAAACCTTCGAGGGCGAATATTCTGATTGCTTCAGAAGATAGTAGAGTTTGTGACTGAAGTTCGATTAAAGCCTGTTCCGCATCCCCTAGAGTCACATCGGGGTGATATTTTAATGTTTTGAAATCTGGATGCTTGCGGATTTGTGCAAGTAGCTCTTGGGCTTGATTAATCAATTCTGGTAGTGGTTGATTTGGCATAATTTACCTCAAAAAATCGACAGTTGCAATGATGATTGACTGAGTACAGAAGCATTAGTAGACATACCTTGCACTTCGTAACAACGAGTCAATAAGCTGTTTCTGTTGATGGTCAAGTCTTTCTTTTTTCGCTGTCCAGCCATTGGTCTAAAAGTGTATTTAGGTGCGTTAATTGTGCCGTTTTTATGCCTGTATCGATACAGAGTTAGGTCAATTTGGTACACTTTTGATTGAGTCAGTAGCGTGGCATCATTGACTAGTGAAAGATTCATTATTCTCCTCAAATGTCAAGGGCAATTATGTTGAATGACGGCATCAAATACCGTTATTTTCTGCCTGAGTATATTGAAAATTTTCAATGCCTTCTTGAACTTCACCTAACGCATGAATTACATCAAGTAAATTAAAATCATTCGCTCTAGTAAATTCTTCAGTAGCTTCTATTTCTCTGTATTCTGATTTGGCTTGCAGCATTCTCAATGTTTCTTCTATGCCTTTAAGAATGCTCTGAATTTGCTCTGTAGTTAAAATTTGAGTCATTGCTTCTTCCTCACAACAATTATTTAACTAATTACAGTTTGAGGCTGAAACAATGAGACTTTGTAGGACTCATCAAGAAGTGAATCGCCTATCTCTGCTTTCGGCGCTTGTGATTCTAGCTGTTGATTTACCATTGGTTTAATACTTACTCTTATGACTGTCAGGGGGAGAGGACGTGTTTACTTACTGCCTCACAGTTATAAGCGTACATCGAAAGTAAATCAAAAGCAACACTATAGATATAAGGATTGGCTATCTAAAGTGTTACTATTGATTTGCAATTTATATACAAGAGCATATCAATTGCAACACTATAGAGGTATGCTATAAGTCAAATGCACACCAAATGTGTTAAAGGAGGGATAATGAATGATTGCAGTATTTGAGTTAGATATGGACAGGGTTAGAAAAACTCGAACATTTAGATTAGATGAAATTGTAATAAATGGATTAAACGAGCTTGCTAAACGTAAAAATTCAAGTGCTAATAGGTTACTTGAAAACTTTTTATTTGAAATACTTAAGAACGAAGAGATTATCAACAACGAAATCGAGCCACTAGGAGAGACAAGAGGTGGTGATCAAAAGAGCGACAAATTAAAAGAGGATAAAGATGACTAACGGACAGCCCGATGAGCTTACGGCCCGACTAGAGTCCGTTGAGCAGAAATTAGACGATTTGGGGGACGAGCTTGACATAATTCGTACCATACAAACAGGCAAAGGAAGCAATGGCAACGGAGGCAACCGCTTATGACTCAAGCCTTACGTAAACCAGTATCATTCAATGAATTTATTCTTTGGTATCCAGAACACCCACAGAGACGCTATGAGCTACACGACAGAGTAATCATTGAAATGCCACCCCCAACAGGCGACCATGAAGAAATCATTGGATTTTTAGTGGGAGAAATAGTTACAGAATATAAACGTTTAAAGCTGCCTTATTTTATACCCAAAACAGCATTCATTAAGCCGGGTGAAAGCGAATCAGCTTATTCACCAGATATTCTGCTCTTAAATAGCCCTAATTTAGCCAATGAACCTCTGTGGAAACAAGAATCCACTGTCAGCCTTGCAGGGTCAATTCCGTTGGTTATTGAAGTAGTCAGTACGAACTGGAGAGACGACTATTTCACGAAACTGGGTAAATATGAAGAGGTGGGAATCCGCGAATATTGGATTGTCGATTATCTTGCCCTCGGTGGACGTAAGTTTATTGGCAACCCCAAAAAACCAACTATTTCCATCTACTACTTAGTGGAAGGCGAATATCAAGTTAAACAGTTCAGGGATAGCGATCGCATCCAATCACCAACTTTCCCCGAACTAAATTTAACCGCCGAGCAAACTTTTCAGGCAGGGAAACCACTAACTTAGCCATGATGAGGCCGGAAGTTATTAAAATTTATCTTTGAGAGAGGAATGAGGAATGTTATTCTAACTACAGCTATTGTCAATCAAGCTCAAACCACCCTTGCATCTACAGGAGGAAAAGCCACAAAGCAGTATATTAAGAAAATAGAAATATCAAAGGTGAGCCGTTAGACGACAGATTGGTGTCCCAGATCTTGGGGAAGGTCAAAACACCTAATCTTACTAAGCTAACCGAGACTCACGACTCAACCCTTGTGGCAATATTAGCACACAAGGGCGGGTATGGTATGCCTTTTTTTTCAGAAAAATTCTGGAAGGTATCTAGCGCTACAATTTCTCCCGACCCTAAATAGACAGAAACGTAGGCTGAGGTCGAGTTTCACAATTACAACTATCTAAAGGAGGAATTTCACGACTAGATACCTCATAAATGAGGAGAACTTCGTGATTACTTCCATTTTTCAAGTTAATAAATTTTTATCAAGAAAGGCAGAGGGCAGAAGGCAGGAGGCAGAAGGAACACTGTCACAAAAATTGCTCCACCTGGAGAAACCACAAAACCGCATTGTCTCCTCTATTCTGTGCTGCAACCACAAGGAGCAAGGGTTTAAGACCTCCACTGTTGCGTCATCTGACCGCAGGGTACAAGAGTTTAGTGGATCTAAATCAGGAGGAGTTGAATTACCTTCTGACTTGTTCCTTCTGCCCTCTGCCTCCTGCCTTCTGCCTTCTTCAATTACTAAATTCTGCTGGCAAAGCTATCTACAAGCTACTGGCCTCATCAATGAGCTAAAAAGCGCATCAGAACTACTGCAACTAAAGTCCAGAGAGTTTCCAGCATGGTGTGTCAGACTTCAAGCCGAAATCTCTGACAACGCAGCAAATCCGCCACCAGTAAAAAGACACCAGCTGATGACCGATTTTTCTTAAGAATGTACCAAAAATAGGAAATCGGCTAGCTACCCACAGAACAGACATTGTATTGGCATTCTACAAACATTTTGTAGCTGCTCACTCACAGACTGACTGCTGCTGCCAAGCAACCAACCGGAAAAAACGTAATTTTACTTTAACAATGTCTGCACCATTATGGTGAAACTAGTTTAGTTGAGACCAAGTAGGATGAATTGTTTGAAAGCAAGACATTATGAGCATTTCAGAAAAAACACTTCATACATTCAGTTAATAATTTTTAGCTGTGATAGAGAACTGGTTTCAGCACTACTAGTTTCACCTTAACTGTGGGTAGCTCCGATAGACGCAATTATTATCGGGGGCTACAAAAGTGTTACAAATCAATACAATTGACATTCAAGGGTCTATCTTTGAAGCTCAACACCTTCAAGAATGGCTGAATAGCGGAATAGATCAAGAAATCTTCGCTCTCAATGCCAAATCACTTTCCGGCACAGTACCTTATGAATTTCTCATTTACAGCCCGAATATCTCACGCCGTAACGATGGACGACTCAGGGATGGCGACTTAAGAAGATATAGCCACTTGGAGTATGGGGGGTGGTGGTGCAATGGCATTGATCCCCTGAACGATTACAAGTTAATGATTTGGGGTTGCTTCAAACCCAACCAACCCAGGCGTGACCAGAAAAAAATTCATAAATTTCTCAAGTACGAGCATCCCCCCAAAGAACAGACACGAGCATTCTTCCTGCAAATTACAAAACAGCATTGGGCGAAAATCTCAGACCGATGCAGCATTCCCATTACAAAAGAAGATTTGCAGCATCCTGGCGGTTTCTGGCATTGGGTTTGGCTACATAATGTCCCTGTGACGATTGTTGAGGGGGTCAAGAAAGCAGCTGCATTACTGTCAGCTGGTTATGCGGCGATTGCGCTACCTGGGGTGAACGCTGGTTATCGGACTCCCCAAGATGAATACAGCATCGCTATTGGCAAACCTTTCCTCATCCCTGACCTGAAACATTTCGCCACTGTGGATAGGCAGATGAACATTTGCTTTGACCAAGATTCCAAGCCAGAAACAGTGCAACGAGTAAAAACCGCTATCAATCGCATGGGGCGTTTACTCATGGCAGAGGGTTGCGAAGTCAAAGTCATTGAATTGCCGCCGGGAGGGGAGAAGGGCGTTGATGATTTTATCGTGGCTGAAGGTCGAGAGGCGTTTCACGCTCTTTACAATACCGCCGAAGTCTTGCAGATGTGGGAAATCAAGCTGTTTACCATCCTCACTTACCCGCCGGCGATCGCACTCAACCAGCGTTTTCTAGGTCAAATTCTTGTACCAGAAGGCGAAAAGCTGATTGTTTTGAAGGCTCCCAAAGGCACAGGAAAAACCGAATGGCTAGCTGGTGAGGTGGCGAAAGCACACGATCAAGGACGGAGAGTGCTAATTGTCACTCATCGCATCCAACTAGGAGAAGCGTTATGTAATCGTTTTGGTGTCAACTATGTTACTGAAATTTATGGCTCAGAAACAGGTGATTTACTCGGCTATGGCGTGTGTATTGATTCACTGCATTCTGAAAGCCAAGCTAAATTTAACCCCAATGACTGGTCTAATGATGTGATTATCATCGATGAATGCGACCAGGTGTTCTGGCATCTGCTCAACTCTAAAACCGAGATAGCTAAACGCCGGGTAGCGGTACTCAATAACCTCAAGCAATTAGTTCAAAATGTTCTCAGTAGCCAGCATGGTAAAATTTACCTGTCTTCGGCAGATGTCTCAGATACAGACGTTAAATATATACTGTCTCTGGCTGGTGAATACCGCGTTAACCCCTTTGTAATTGTCAATAACTATCGTCCTGATTCCGGCAAATGTTACAACTACAGTGGCAACGATCCCCGAAAATTAGTCGCGGCGATGGATAAAGCCTTGGCCACGGGAGGCCATCACATACTTTGTTGCTCTGCTCAAAAAGCCAAATCACGATGGGGGACTAAGACATTAGAAGAACGGTTTCGCCGGAAATTCCCAAACTTGCGAATTTTGCGAATTGATAGCGAGTCAGTAGCCGACCCGACACATCCAGCTTACGGCTGCATTGGGCATCTGAATGAAATTTTGACACAATATGATTTAGTGATTGCCTCGCCTAGTTTAGAAACCGGGGTTTCTATCGATATCGTTGGCTACTTTTCTACCGTATGGGGCATTTTTCAGGGAGTGCAGCCAACTAACTCGGTGCGCCAAATGTTAGCCAGATTACGAGAAACTGCCGACCGTCACATTTGGGTGAGAAAACGCGGTTTCGGCAGAATTGGTAACGGGATGACTGCAATCGGGGCGTTATTGCGAAGCCAACACTCAGCAACTCGCGCTAATATTGCCCTCTTGTCCGCAGCTGATAATGAGGATTACAGCTACATTGACCAGAATTTTCAACCAGAGTCGTTACAGACTTGGGGAAAACGTGCTTGTGTCATTAATGCCGACATGAAATGTTATCGTGATGCTGTGCTGAAAGGTTTGCTAGCTGATGGCTACAAGATTTTAGATGCCGCCGATATAGATGACGATGAAGGTAAAAAAATTCTAGAATCGGTCAAGGCAGTATCCCTTAGTGTGTACACAAACGAGTGTGAAGAAACTGCTGCTGTGGAAATTCCCACAGATACTGAACTCAAGAAAATTAAAGAAAAACGTGCGAAAACTCGTACCGAACGCCAGCAAGAACGCAAAGCAGATTTAGCCCATCGTTACGGTATTGAAGTCACAGCTGACTTAATCCAGAAAGATGATGACGGCTGGTATCCCCAACTGCGGATGCAATATTATCTGACACTGGGGCGAGAATTTCTCACAAAGCGTGATGCCAAAAGAGCTAAGGCACAAGCAGAGGCGGGTAATGGTGCAATTTGGAAGCCCGATTTTAATCAGCAACAGCTGATGCCTGCGGTGATGCTCATAGAAGAACTCAAAATCCTTGAACTTCTTACCCCAGGGGTGAAACTTCGGGGTTCTCATCCTGAATTACTGGCATTGAAAGCAATAGCAGTCCAGCATCGGTATACTATCCAAAATTACTTGAGGATTACGATTTCTGATAAACAGACCCCCATTGCGATCGCCCAAAAATTATTAGGCTGTATGGGGCTAAGTTTAACCTATGTCGGTCGGTTAGGTTCTAGAAAAAATCGTGAGCAAGTTTACGAGTTTATTTCCCCCGATGATCAGCGCGATTTAATTTTCCACCAATGGCTAGAGCGAGATGAATCAGCTCATAAGTTGAGTGAGCAAAAAGAAGCAAATTCTTATTTGGTGTCACCCACTAGTAATAAAGAAATGATCACTCAACTAAGTGACACGACACCAACAACCCCCCAAACGGTTATTTAAGGGGAGCAATGTTCCCATTTGGTGTCACCTACTAGTAATAAAGAAATGATCACTCAACTAAGTGACACGACACCAACAATCCCCCAAACGGTTATTTAAGGGGAGTAACGCTTCAATTAAAAATTCAAAAAAGGTCAGTGGATGATCCCCATTCATTTTGCCAATGGTTGTAAATTGCTTGCTTGTGATTGGTTAGTTGTAGCATTTAACTAGCTTATGAGCGAGAAAATAGGTAGCTTAAGCAAAGAAAACGTGATTGCAAAAGGTACACTGCAACTGAAGCTTTTGTAGTTCATTATTCCTAAAAAGCTTCAGTTTATTGCAAGTACACTTAGGGCAATTGATAGAAGAGAGAGCATCGATTTCAATTTGAGCCTGAGTTTGTTGTGCGATCGGGGAAGGTTGGGAAAGTTGGGGAACCGATGCTTCTGTTCTCAGGCTACCAATTTTGGGGAAGACTGTGACTCCTCCTCCCAAGCGTGGATTAATAATTCTCGATGAAAATCAGTGCCTTTATCTCTGAGCCATTTACGAACTTCTGTCGGGAGCTTAACGCAAACAGGTTTAGGGTCTAAACTATCTGGTTGACTAGCAAATTTTCCGTCTTCGCCTCTCATGGGAAATTACCAACGCGATGAAAGCAGTATGCAACAAAAAACCGCCGTATACAACGATTAAATTATAGATAATATTCCTCTTAATCTTGATTAGATATAGAGAAAGCT
This sequence comes from Cyanocohniella sp. LLY, assembly GCA_022241785.1. Taxonomy (GTDB): domain Bacteria; phylum Cyanobacteriota; class Cyanobacteriia; order Cyanobacteriales; family Nostocaceae; genus Cyanocohniella. The sequence continues at coordinate 25,452 of JAKOMP010000008.1, forward strand.
TATTAAAACCAGGGTTTACCGTGGTTTACCGCCGTTTACCACCGTAAACTACGGCTAAAGGTAGAGAAAATCAGCAAAAATTTTGATTAGGCATAAAAGTTTTAAATAATCAACTACTGAAAGTAAAGTCATTAACGTAAATTTATACGTAGAAATATCAAGTTCTATTTAATTGGTATTGCTTTCTTTTGCAGATTTAGTTTAGAGTCATGCTACAAAGCATTCACTAACTGTTTGGAGAGTAATTATAAATTTGAGATAACCACCTAAAGCAGGGAAACCCTCTACCTGTGGTCGTTTCTCAAATAAATGTTTGGGCTTTCAGACACATATTATCATGTTTTCCCACTTTCCCTTTTCAAAAGGGGACAAATACGCTTTTTGCTGGCTATCAGCAGAAAAACGCGTGCAAATTCTCAATCAGTTGTTTGGTTAATTTACCAATTTCTAGATGAGAAAGTCTAGTCAAGAAAAATTAGAAGTTCTGAGCATGAGATGGAGGCACTACAAGTCAGAGAATTAACCAGACCAGAAGTTGCAGCAATGATGAAGCCAAAGGTTTCAGCAAGGCAACTCCAGGAATACTTGAATATTGCTCGTAAGTATGTACCAGAATTTAACAAATTTAACGATCCCAATACAGGACGTTTAAAAGGAATGGCCAAACTATACGAGTGTCATGTTCCAGTACTTCAAGAAATTCGCTCCCTAGCGAGGGAACATACCCTAGCAGATATAGAGAGTGTATTTCAACAAAGAGCGTCATCGAAGATAACAGGGGGAGCCGGGGGAGAGGAAAGTGCTGGGGGAGTAATACGAATGGCACGCTCGTTTAGCTGAAAGGTAGATAGCGTAAGGATTGCAGAGGGGCAGAGGGGAATTTCTAAATATTCGTTCTTCGTATGTCTAAAACTTCTTCTTTCTCCCCTGCTCCTTCAACGATTTTCCCTTTTCTTAGTGCCATTCGGAGTAATACCAATTCATCAAAATTCTGTAACAGATCCCAACCTAAAAACCCTTGTCAAATCAGACTGTCTTCATGAGCGAATTTTGAATTTTGAATTGGTATAAACCCCAAACATAAACTAGTACAGCACGGCGTAAATAGGCATACCATTTGAAATCGTCAAACAGCCTGTTTGATAAGCTTTTTGATTTTTGACCCTTCGACTAAGCTCAGGGTAAACTTTTGACTTCCGCGCAGCGGTACTAGGGGCTTGAAAGAAAAATGCCTTCAAAAAAAATGAAAAAAGGAGCTATTGTTTTGATTAACGAACGCTTACCACGAAAACCCAAATCTAATAGCCAGAAAGTTGCCAAAGTTATAGGCAAGTATGGACGTAAATATCAGCATCATATTTATGCTGTGGGTACAACTTTGATTATTGTTAGCCAAATAATGCCAGCACAAGCATTTGGCTTGTTCGACCCAACCCAACAAGCATTGACATGTATGTTCGGTACTACTGGTGCTTTGGGTAATGCTGCTATCAATGCATTACCTGGAGTCATAAATGCTGCAATAACGGTCATGCTATTTATTTATTTCGTAGCATCTGGCGTAAAAGTTGCAAATGCTCTAGGTGATGGGCAAGAAGTTACACAGATGGTGCAGCAACCAGTAGGAATTTTCTTTATAACTCTTGTGTTATTCATTGCCCAAAATATTCTGTTTGCTGGTATTACTGCGGCTTGTTAAGTTATTCCCATCCAAGGATTAATGTTCATAACATTAATCCTTGACTATCTTGTCAATTCCCATCCACAAAGGGATGTGGTTTCCCGGTGATGCTTATGAAAGATAAACAATCAATCAAACCAGTCAATCAATCTCTGGGTAAAAGTGCATCAATTGGCATCTTTACAGGATTTCAATTTGCTGTTTCTCTTGTGTCATTTGGAGTAGGTTTTTTCATTGCTTTTTTCTTTCGCTTAGGGATGATATGGAGCATATTAATTGGTCTTTGGTTTAGTGCGACGACAATAACTTTGTCTGGAAAAAAACCTTATTTGTTTTGGTCAAAAATTTTCCCAGGGGTTCCCATGTGGACGCGTGGTTATGTCCGATATTCTTCCCCTCAAGAGAAGAAAAAAGCCGGCTTGAAAAAACTTCCTAAATCATGGTGAAAACAACATCTAAGAACAAAACTAAAAAACTCAGCCCTTTCGAGGATGTATTAGACTTGACAACGCTTGTAAGGCTAAGGAAGGGAGGATATACTATTGGTGCTTATTTACTGAGTAAAAAGCAAGTAGGCGATACTAATAATACTTTGCAATTGGTTTTCGGCTATGCTTGTACAGGCTTTAATCCTTTATTTAATTCAGACGAACAAGTAGAAGCGATTTCCCATGCTTTTGAGAATGGGTGCAAAGAAATACCACCCGGTGAAAAATTCACATTCCGGTGGAGTTCATTGTGTGATGAAGAGGAAGCTGTTGAACGTTTTCGCCATCGTTTAAACAATCCTGTCAATGATGAAAGCGAGTTTTTAGACTGGGGTCAACTAGCCCGAATTCAAGAGTTAACCAGAGAAAAACAACGGAAAAATATCACTCTCAATATTTATACTACTTTTACCATTAAACCAGGAGGAACAGAAGCAGGCGATTCAGTTGATAGAGCCATAGTTAAGCTATCCAATTTCTTACAGCGTAGATTTACACCCACGGGCGCAACTGAGTTAACAAGAAAAGCGATTATTCAAATTCTGGAAAAAGCCATAAAGGTTTCACTCAGACATCAACAAATATTGTCGGAAATGGGTTTATTTCCCTCTCCTAAATCCGAAAAGCAACTTTGGAGAGATTTAACTTACAATGTGGGAGGCAAATTAGTAAAACTCCCTCACACCCTGGTTTTTGATGAATCTGGTTTGAGAGAGGAATTTAACGAAACTGAACCAGAAGACTCACAACATATTGATCAGGCTCATGCAACCTCTGTACTTTTGAACAATGGTATACCCTACGCAGATCGGCAGTGGGTATGTCTGCCGACTCCAAACAATGGTAAAAAGTATGTAGGGGTAATGACGCTAACCCAAAAGCCAGAAGCATTTGCTGACACAGCAAATCAAGTGCGTTTTTTGTGGAATATATTCGCCCGTGATACCATTCACGATATCGAGATAATTACAGAGATTAGCCCTGCGGATCAAAAGCTGACTAGGCTAACTCAGCAAATGATTACCAGGCGATCGCGCAATGCTGAGATCAATGCTAGCAAAAAAACCATTGACGTAGCATCGCAGATTAACACTGAATGGTCTGTAAATGCCCAAAAGCAACTCTATACGGGTGATGTACCGGAAAATTTAGCTCTGATTGTCTTAATTTACCGCGACACACCAGAAAAAATTGACGATGCTTGCAGGCTGATTTCTGGCTACGTCAACCAACCAGCAGAACTAACCCGTGAAACTCAATACGCTTGGTTAATTTGGCTAGAAACGTTGTTACTAAAACAAAAACCACAACTAACCAGCCCTTACAACCGACGAGTAACATTTTTTGCTAGTGAAGTAATCGGCTTAACTGCTGCTGTACAGAATGCTAAGGCCGACACGCAGGGGTTTGAATTGATTGCTGATGAGGGACACTCACCAGTCAAAATTGACTTGACCAAAACCAAAAATATGATGGTCATTGGTACTACTGGAAGTGGGAAATCAGTTTTAGTCTCATCTATTATTGCTGAGTGTTTGGCTGTGGGTATGTCAATACTAATGATTGACTTGCCTAACGATGATGGTTCAGGTACGTTTGGAGATTTCACACCGTACTACAAAGGATTTTACTTTGATATTTCCAAGCAATCGAACAACCTTGTACAACCTTTAGACTTGTCAAAAATCCCGTTAGAGCAAAGAGAAGATAGGGTAAAAGCGCATCGCAACGATGTCAACCTGATAGTCTTACAGTTGGTTTTGGGTTCACAGCAGTTTGATGGCTTCCTCGCTCAAACAATCGAGTCATTGATTCCCTTGGGGACAAAAACTTTCTACGAAAATCCCGATATTCAACGACGATTTGAGTCGGCTAAAAAACAGGGGCTGGGGTCTGCTGCTTGGGCAAACACTCCTACTTTAGTTGATATGGAGCAGTTTTTTGCCGCAGACTGCATTGATTTGGGTTATGAAGATGAAAATGTTGATAGAGCATTGAATTATATTCGCTTGCGACTCCAGTATTGGAAATCTAGCTCCATAGGTGATGCCATTTGCAAACCTTCTACCTTTGAAACAGACAGTCAACTAATCACATTTGCATTAACTAACTTGCAATCGGGTAAAGATGCTGAGGTATTCGGGATGTCTGCTTATATTGCAGCATCACGGCAATCATTATCCTCGCCTAATAGTGTGTTCTTTATGGATGAGGCAAGTGTTTTGTTACGCTTTCCTGCTTTATCTCGGCTAGTAGGTCGTAAATGCGCTACTGCCCGTAAGTCAGGATGCCGCATTATTCTAGCGGCTCAAGATGTTATCTCTATCGCCAAGTCGGAGGCAGGAGAGCAAATATTACAGAATATGCCTTTACGGTTGATTGGTCGCATTGTCCCAGGGGCTGCGAAAAGCTTTTCTGAATTACTCGGCATTCCCAGGGAAATTATTGACAAAAACGAGACTTTCACCCCAAACATCCAACAGCTATATACATTGTGGCTGCTGGACTATAACAACAAATACATTAGGTGTCGCTATTACCCGTCTTATCCCCTCCTTGCCCTGGTCGCCAACAGCCGAGAAGAACAAGCCACACGAGATAAGTTTAAAAAAATTTACAGCGATAAATTTACATGGGTGGCAGAATTTTCTAAGCATTATGTTGAGTGCATTAGGCAAGGTAAACCACTATGAAGAATTTATTACCCTTAGTAATTCAAAACAAAATCCTGTTAGCAATATTGGCAGGAGTTGTTTCAATAGGCAGCTTTCAAGTATGGCAATACAACCAGCAAAAACATGAAGAATTTATAGCTGGAAAAGAAAAAGAATGTAAATTCGATTTAGAAACAGGGGAAATTACTGTAAAACAAAGTCGTAATCTGAGAAATTTAAAATACAATGACATAAAAAATTCAGAACTAGAACAGCCAGGAATTAATTCTGAATTTAAAGCGGGTGAATCTTACGTACTTATTAACACTAAATCTGGTTCTATAATTCCTGCAAATACATCTAATTACGATAGTCTCTTTTTTAGAACTCTAGCTACTTCTTATGATTATCCGCCACCACCATTAATAGTAAGAGGTGTATCTATAGACCTCCAAAACAAACAGGCTTTAGTATCTTCTTACTGCTCATCTAAACCTTTTGTAATACCATTGGAAAATTTGTATGAAACTTTTCAAACAATCGATATTAGTTTCTAGCTTGGCATTTTATATAGCTTTAGTTACTTTACCTGCTAATGCTCAAACTAACGAACCATCTAAATCTTTTTTAACCCAATTTGAGCAAATGTATAACAGTTTGCAGGTGTACATAAATAGCTATAGAGATGAATTTAGTCAAGGTTGGGGTGAGTTAAATAATGAAATAAACAAAGCAATTCAATCCACTGTAGGAAATTTGGGAATACCAGACCCTTTAAATGCTGGTAAAAAGATTGAAGAAGTTTTTGCAAAGCAGTCAGGCGATTTATTAGAAATAGATCCCCGGACTCAAGCCGAAAATGCTGTAAGAGATTGGAATCAAAAGTATACCCGTGGTCAATCCCAATCGACTTTAGGCGTTGAAGGACAAAAAGTACAAGCCCAAGAAGCGCAAATATCTAACGAAGCTGTAGCGACTTCTTCAAATAATGCTGAAGCGGCTCAAGAGGATATTGTGACTCAAGATATCCTCAAAAAAATTGCCATTCAAAATTTACAAGGCTCAATAATTACAAAATCTATACACGCTGAAGCACAAAAACAATCTCGTGCTTTGGCTGCTGCAAACATCAATTTAACTGATATGTCCAGTCGTATGGATGAGCAGTCAAGAAAAGAGGAGGCTGAAGCGATGACAACAGCTAGAGAGATATTGAAATCGGCTGCTGCTTTAGATGCATTCTGGGAAAATCAATAATTTGATTAAGTTCAGTAACTTAATTTATTTGTATTAAGTTACGTCACTAAAAACTTTTATTTTTTAACCAAGTGACTTAGCAAAATGTTTATACCTCTTATTTTGGCTCAATCTAGCGGTCAACAACCTGGTCAAAATACAGGAGTAACAATTTCTGGTGAAATCATAGAAGCTGCCATGAATGGCTCAGATATGATTGTCAAATCTTTTGAACAAGACTGGCAAGATTTTGCGACTGGGCAAAGTCCTGTTTATATTGCCATTGTATCAATTTCAATGCTGATCGCTGTTGTTCTAGTAAGTTTTTGGTCTTTGGGTTGGTACTCTCAATTTAGTGAGGAAGGTTTCTCCTCTGGTGTTGTAAATGAGATGGTGTTTCCGCTTTTAGTAATTTTGATGCTGTCTAATAATGGCACAATGTTAGCTGGCTCAACATTGGCTCTTAGAAATGTGACTGTTAACTTAAACAGCCAACTTTTATCTATTACTAGAAATGGAGTTACCTTAAAGGATGCAATTCGTATTACGAATCTAGACCAAGGTTTTGTAATCGCTACACAAGCTGCTCTTGCTAAGTGTGAAAAATTGGAAGAATCAAAAATCGATACTCAAGGAAATGAAATCAAACCACGTAATCAATGTATTGATAATACAATTCAGCAAGCTAAAACAGAATCTCAAAAAATTAGACAAAAAAAAGGCTTAGGTTCAGGGACTGGAAGCTGGAATCCTTTGGATGTTGGTGGAGAATTAATTAATAACTTGGTACAAGGGTTTGCTTTTCTCATTTTTAGTGGGTTATCAGCAGGGTTTCAATACATAGTCCAGTTATCATTCTTGCTAACAGCATATGTCGCTCCAATATTTCTCGTGCTTAGTTTACTGCCAGTAGGTGCAAAACCTATTTATGCTTGGATATCAGGATGGCTAGCATTAACATTAGTGCTAATTTCATATTCAATCATTGTTGGAATAGCTGCCAGTTCAATTGTTAATGCACCTGCTAATAATCCTTTGTTAACGCAATTAATACAAGCTATTTTTTCACCTTTGCTTGCTGTAGCAATAGGTACTGGTGCTGGAATGGCTGTATTTACAGCTTTTTCTAGTGGTGTTAAATTTTCTGTAGGGTTAAGAAGATAATGCGATTACTTGAAAGAAAAGAACTAAATCTTACCCCAATATTTCTCATGGGTAACGCAGTCTTACTTACTCTTTTACTGTTGATAGAGATCATAAATTTTTCCCGGATAGGAAAAGTTGCTACCTCAAAAATACCTACATTAGTAGAATTAAATGACGGTGAATCTATTAGAGTATCTTCCATAAGTAATGATGAGCGCTCCCCACAAGCCATTACGCATTTTGTAGGTCAAACAATGATGGGTTTACTTAGCTGGAATACAGTACCTCAAATAAGTAATGATTACAATGTAGAACCCACTAAAAACCTGAAATTAGATTCTGGTGTGCAAGCAGGCGACAATAAAATTACTACGACAGTATGGGCTACAGGATTTGCTCTATCTGAAGATTTCCGCGCTCCTTTTCTTAAAGAAATAGGTAATCTGACTCCTCCCAATGTTTTTAATGGTTCCACTCAGTCTATTTTAAAAATCAGTTGGCTTAGTGAACCTAAAAAACTCAGAAAAGGTGAATGGTCTATAAATATGATTGCGGAAGTTATTGTGTTTCAGGCTAGCAATATGATAGGAACACCAATAGCATTTAACAAAACTATTTTTGTAAGAGCAATAGACACACCCGCTTTACCGAATATTTCATCTGATTTTCAGCAAACTGCTTATCGTGTTCGGAAAGCTGGGCTAGAAATTTATAAAATTCAAGATTTAGAGCTAAGTAATTAACATGACGCAAATACAAGAATCTCCACAAATAGAAGTACAGGATATAGTACAAAAGCCAGGCGAAATACCCGATACACTACCAACGCCAGAAGAGATACAAGATAAAAATAACTTTGCCGCCATGAATGGGGTAAAAGCTCAAATAAAAGAAAGTAAATCCCCAGAAATACCTCAACCTGAAGAAATTGTCACTACTCGTACAGTCTCACAAAACCCCATTTTAAAAATGGGTGTTATTGGTGGAGGAATACTGCTTTTTATCATGCTCATTGGTGGTGTAATCAATGGTTCCATGAATGCATTGAATTTGACTACCACTAAAGAAATTGAACCTGCAAAGAACTCTCAAGAAGTGTTAGAAGAACCAGAAATTAAGGACGAGACAGGCGAAACCAAGACAGCTTTAGCTCTAACTAGTCAAAACTTAGAATTTAAAAAGATTCGTGACCAGAAGGCTCAAGTAGAAGCTACGCCCACGGCCACGCCTACACCTGTGGCTGTCGCGCCACCACCACCCCCATCTCCACCGCCAGTTCAAGCTACTAGGACTGTTTCTACTCAACCAGTACCACCGCCGCACAGATATACCACACCGCCCCCCGCGCCTGTTCCTACTCCTACAGTACCGCCAGTTTCTAGCACGGCAACACAAGCAAAAGCTCCGCCTGTAGATCCCATGCAGCAGTGGTTAGCAGTTTCTAATATTGGTCATTATGGAACTTCAGAGCCAACAGATTTTACATCTTTGGCATCTGATGAATTGGAAAATCTTGAAGGTATTCAAGGTGGTTCAGGTAATCAATTGGTTGATCAACAAGTTTCAAATCAGAACCTTAATTTAAATCCTGACCACAATGGGAAACGAGTTTTGGTAGGAAGCCGTGTAGAAGGTAGCTTAGAAACTCCCATTGCCTGGAGTCGAAATACTCCACAACAAGAAAATCAAAATTATTTAATTCGATTAACTAAACCGTTACAAGCATTTGACAGCACAGAAGTATTACCAGTAGGTTCTTATATTGTGGCTCGGCTCAATAGTTCTAATGAATCAGGATATGTGCAAATGCACGCTGTTTCTGCCTTAATTAACACAGATGGTAAAACAGAAGAAAAAAGTATTCCAGAGAACTCGGTTTTGATACTTGGTAAAAATGGCAATCTTCTGAAAGCCAAATCCCAAAAGGGTAGTGAATTAGGTGGTTCTTTGATGGCATCAGTATTATCTGGAGTAGCAAAGGCGGCGGAAATTCAAAATCGTCCTACTAGTCAATCAACTATTAACTCAATAGGTGTTTCAACTGTTACTACTAGTAATGATGATAAAAATTTAGTAGCAGGATTTGCTGAGGGCAGCATAAATGAGATGGTACGAAGAATGCAAACCGCAAATCAACAGCGATTACAACAAATGCAGTCAGAAACCACAGTATTTGTTCTGGAATCAGGAACGTTTGTTCAGTTGTTTGTTAATCAAACTATCTTATTATGAAACGATTTATTCAACAAGGGCATAAACCCAAAATAGTACTTATCTCTGCCTTTTGCCTGCTCAATTTAGTAGTTTTTAATTCTGCTAAAGCCTTAGCTAGTTCAACTAGAGTAGTATATTCACAAGATGCTCAAGGTATAACCGCTTCGGGAATTGATTTAAAAGTTTGGAGTGGGTACGGATTAACTATCAATTTTATTCCGTCTGGTGAAATCATTAAACAAGTGTGGATTGGTGACCCAACTCGTATTTCCTTCACTTCTAATGGTGGGTTATGCCAAAAGATGGAATCAAATCAAGAATGTACAAATGCTGGAGCGACAGTTTTATTTCTGCGGCATATTCAACCAATTAAATTTCCACATCTCACATCTAGTAGTGATGGGAGTACACAACTTACAATTCTCACTAGTGGTGCTGAAGGACAAAAACAATATCAATTTAAATTAACACCGTCCACAGGACAGCCATCATACACAAGTTTAATCATCAAACCTGATTCAGAAAGACCCAAACCCTTATTAGTGGCTGAGGAAACACCACCAGTAATAACTGAGCCAGTATCCGCTAAAGAAACAGTTGCTGCTAGGAATAATCAAAATACTAACCCTCAGATTACATCTCCTAACCATCAGAATAGTAATGTTCAAATTACATCTTCTAATCTTTCTACTATAACTTTGATTCCAGGTAGAACGATTCAACGAAATGATGCTAATGCTATAGCTTACGGGTTAGCAATTGCTGGACGTAATGGGGAAATTAAACAAGGCTCTCCTATATGGAAGAAACTCCAGGATACTATTAGATTGCTCAGACGAGGTAAGAGCAGAGAAGAAGCTATCGCTCTCTCTGGTATTGATGCTGAAATTTTTAATCAATTAATTGAGTTGGGAAAACTTTAATTAATGCAATTCATCTGGAAAATTTCAAAACCCAGCAATGTTTTTATTCCGAATCAAATGAAATTTAAAAAATATTTGTTAGCTACCACTGCTTTAATTTCGGTAGCTTTACAACCACAACCATCTCTAGCTCAACCGCCAACAATTACCTATTCTGTAGGTAAATATCAAGTCCAAGCGCCTGACTGGGCAAAGATAACTTGGGGAACCCTGCCACCAGTCCCAGAATCTGGTTATCTCAGCATCCCTAAAAATTTAATTCCCCAGTTTGGCTATGACCCCTCTCGTTCATGGTCAGCAGGACAACAAGTAGATTCTATAGTCATGCTGGGAGATGTGGAAGATGCTTTCAGGCTTGATTCATTTACCCTCAACCAGATATCTGCAATTACTCCAGCCAACAGTGCGAAACTGACACTTAAAGACTTTGGGTTGATGGAATGGCAAACCCCTAAATCTTTAGTGAAAGCCATACCGAGTTTGGGAAACCTCAATGTCAATCAGGTTCAACCCATCCGGGATTTATTTATTAAAGCGGGTGTTTCTGGTGGTGGTAAAATTGGTCAAATTATTAATTACAATCCCAAAGCTGCCAATCTGACTTTAGGTAACCTTGATTTAAGTAAGTATTCTCTGAACTCAATTCCCCGCTTGAATATAACTCAAATTAATAAATTCTCAGGTTGGCAACGTAGTTTTATTAATCAAGTTCCCAACCTGGATCAAGTACCCTTTGATAAAATGCCACTGCCAATTCAATCTGGGACTGGGGTAGTTGGCGTGGCCTCGGTTGTACTGGGGAAGGCGGAACGCGGGGACGCAAAAGTAGGCGCTAACTACTTTGTTTCTGGCAGTGTTAACAGTCGCAGTGCAACTATTCCCGTAGCCTGTGAAGCTGGTAAGGAATGCGCCTACATGGAATTAGGTGATTTAGTAGGGCAAGGGGGATCACTTTATGGTAAGCGTTGGGCATCCGGTTTATCCCAACAGGTAAAAGGAGGGTTCGGCTTTTTAAGTGTTGTCAATGGTGGAAAGGAGCCTACAGGCAGACTTGTTTATGGACCTGGGTTCAAGGTGGCTTTGACTGGGGTAAACGAATCAAAGGGTACGGCTGACTTTGGCTTGTTTTTTAGGATTTGTGTTCGACCGCCTTTGGGCCCCCGAACTTGCACCCCCTATTTTATCGGACCCATTCCTTGGATACCTGTTAGTGAGAATAACCTTGTGATACTGGGGGCGGGAGGATGACAACATCTCAAGAAGTTAGTATTGACCAATTTATTCCACCGGAGATGCAATCCTCATTTTTGTCTCCCGCCGGACTAGGATTGCTTGCCTGTGGGGTAGTAATTGTCATCGCCAAATATATTGATAGTCAAGGGGGAAAAGCTAAACTAGCTACAGCTAGATGGGGTGGTAGCGCTGAAAAAAAAGCGGCTCGAAAATTAGCTTGCAAGCAAATTCAGCAACGCAAGCATAACCGAGTATCTTTATTTATTGGCACTCCCAAAAATACTAAAGCTCTGATCGTCAATAACAAAAGAATTACCCAAATTCCTGAAGATACTTCCACGCTTTATTTACCAGACGCACAACGGGGGATTTTAGTTTGCGGTGGCCCTGGTTGTGGTAAGTCATTCTCAATGTTGAATCCCTTGGTACGGTCTGCGATTAACCAGGGGCTGCCGGTGATTTTGTATGACTTCAAATATAGCGAACAAGAATCAGCCACAGCTTCAGCTAAAGGACAAGCCCCAATCCTCGCCGGGTACGCTTTGGAACGAGGTTATGATGTCACTGTTCTTGCACCAGGATTTAAAGAATCAGCGATCGCTAACCCGATAGACTTTCTTCGTAATAATGAAGACTCTGAGATGGCTAGACAACTTGCCATCACCCTTAACCGCAACTTTAAGCTAGGTTCAGATGAAGGAGGTAACAGTTTTTTCTCTAACGCTGGGGATCAGCTAGTGCAAGCAGTCTTTATGTTTGTAAAAGGGACTAAATACCCCGACATCATGATGTGCCAAGCTATTTTGGGACTGCCTAAATTAGTCAAGCGAATTGAAGAAGCGGAAAACCTAAATTTTATGGTCAGAGAAGCTTTCGCGCAATTTGTTTCTGTTGCTGGTAGTCCCGAAACAGCTGCTTCGATAGTGGGAACAGCCAGTGGTTTGTTTAGCAGATTTATGGTTCCCTCTGCCCTCGCCGCTTTTTGTGGTCAAACTAATATTCCACTGGACTTAAAGGGACGGCAGATGGTGATTTTCGGGATGAATAAAGAAAAGCGTGATGTTATTGCGCCTTTATTAGTTTCAATTTTGCATCTTTTAGTTAGTAGAAATGTAGCAACAAAACGCTCTTGTCCTCTGGTACTTGCTTTAGATGAATTACCTACTTTATATTTGCCTGCTTTGGTAGATTGGCTCAACCAAAATAGAGAGGATGGCTTGGTATCAATTTTAGGATTGCAAAACCTTTCAATGCTTGAGGAGGCTTACGGCGAAAACACAACTAATGCCATATTTGGGGGCTGTGCTACGAAAGCCTTTTTTAATCCCCAAGATGATATTGCTGCCGAGCGATTTAGTAATTTTCTGGGTGAGGAAGAAATCAAATATAAACAGCGTTCTCGTAGTTCTGGAGGCAAGGGCGGGGCAAGTATTTCTAATTCAGACCAAAACAGTACACGGAAATTATTCGATATCAATCAATTTAATACTTTACCGGAGGGAAAGGCAGTAATTATTAACCCAGGGTTTCGCGCTCGTGGGCAAATAAGTATACCTGTATTACAACAAATTCGTATTCCTAAGCATGAAATAAAATCTGAAGGTTTCAGTGTAAAAGCTTGGTACGAATTTCAAAAAGACTTAGCTTCTAAATCATCTCTTCATATACCTGCTTCTGAAGAAATGAATCTCCGACGCATGGAAGCTGAAAAACTGTTACCATTAACAGAAAATACAGCTAAATCTTCAGAAAAAGAAGCTCAGTTATTAGCTAAAAAAGCAGAACTAGAGTCTAGAAAATCACAAGTAAAAGCTCGACAAACACAAGCTAAATCTGCAACAGTTCAAGCAGTTAAAAAAGCTCACGACCTTTAGGAAAAAATTATGAATGATAAACAAAAAGCATATTTACAGCACTATCAAGATGAGTGTGCTAAACTTCCATCTGATATAGCAACTTTTGCTAATAAGTATTTTATCCAGTATTTTAATGAATTTGTAAATACTATCGATTCTTGGAATGATGAGCCATTGCCTGATGGTTATATTCCACATTCATTTGAAATTTACTATAGGACATCACATAGTCCTCATATCCATATAATTGATGGTGTTTTGGAAGAATATACCTTACCAAATGTAGAGAAAAATAGCCCTTCTGTAACATTAATTATTGACAGTAATTTTGTCTATATCGAAGTTGAAGGGAAAGAAATTCTCAATAAAATCGGTGGGGCTATCTTACCAAAAATAATTACCAATCCTTCCCTGCTGTTAAGTAGTTTAACTAACAAGAGTCAGTATTCTGAATCCTAAATATTGAATCTTGAATACTCTATATCTAGAAAGATAGAGGTTTAATTTATACTCATAAATGGAGACGTAACATGATTGAACCATCAGATGCCAAAGAAATTAAAAATGATTATCTTGATACTTTAGAAACATTACTAAAAACTATTTTTCAAAAAGCTAAAGAAAAAGAGTTTAACCCTGATAGAGAAATATTAATCAAGGTTGGTAATGAAAGAATTTATAAAGGTCTAGCTGATGAAAATCTCAAAAATATTAATCCTTTTATTTCCCAGGATTTAGTTAATAAGTTAGAAAAAGCTTTCAATCATCCTGAAGAACTTAATAATGTAGTATCAATCAAGATTGGTAAGGAAGAAGTCTTTCGTGTAGATAAGGGTGAAACAAAAATAGATAAATTAGGTTTATCAAATGTCATAAGCCAAACTCAAAAGAATGTTAAACCTGAACGTATCTATAGCGTTGAAGCGTTACAGAAGCAAGTTGATGTTTTGCATAAACAGATGCAAGAACAACAGAAGCTTGTAGATGAACTTAAAACACAGCCTCAGTCAGAAGAATCAATCAAAAAGCTGTTTGCTCAAGTAGAAGAAATGTCTAATTCACTGGAGAAACAGCAAAAAGCAATTGAGAAAACACAGCAATCATTAGCAGCTTTTAGTGAACGTTCTTTACCTGTCATTCAAAATACTAAGCTGCAAAACTGGGTGGGTTCAATTGAGAATAAAGTTAAACAGACATCAAAAAGTTTGCTTGAGCGAGTTAAAGATGCTTTGACACCTGAAGTTGTAAAATTACGTAATTCTGTTGACAAACAAATATCTGAAATTAAATCCCAGATAGACCAGCAAGTTTCTACTCTCAGAAATGAGCTACAAACGCAAGTAGATGGTGTTAAAGCTCAAGTCAAAACTAGCATTAATGATGTTCGGGAAAATGTTGATAATAAAATAGCAACTGTTCAAGGAGTAATTCAAGATACTCGTCAAGAAATTGCTCAAACTGTTTCCCAAATTAAACAAAAAGCTATTGAGGATAGTGTCAAAACTCTGCTCAATTATCTAGGAGAGAAACAACCTGATGGTTCGATAAGTTTCAAAAGTACAAACTTCAGTTTTCAACAACAAGGTGATACTGTAAGTGTTAAGGCTAATAATGGCACTGAAGTCATTAAAAATGGAGTTCTTACCCATGAGGTTACACCAGAACAAATTACCCAACTTGAAAAAGTTCAACCTGTAGTTGATGAGTATTTGAGCGCTCTAGCCGATTTAGAATATGCTGATGCTGAGTCTGAATACTTAAAAGCTGAAGAACAATATTTAAGTGATCCTGAAAGTATTGAGGAGGAAGAAAATTTATCTAGAGGTTTGAGCCGTTGATGTCTCAATGGGTATTAATGCACTTGGAATCATAATTTGAGAAAAATTCTGAAGCATAATCTGAGAAAGAGCGTTACTTAAAGGATAAAGTGAGCGTTTTTAAAGCAAAAAGTGGCGCAGATAAAAACACCTCCCAAAAAATGGCTCTTGTTGTTACGACATCGCTAAATCTTCTCCAACTTGTATAGAAGTTTATCAGAAACAACTGTTTCTACTCTGCCTACTCCTTTGTCAATAACACTAAGATATACCTCAATCTGAAAAGGTATATTGTTCAAATCTGCTAGTTTAGGTGCTTGTAATTTACCAGCCATTTGAACACGATGACTTCCTATTTCTGCTGGCAACCTTTGTATGACTTTTGAATTGAGTAAAGGATAATCATTAGGTCGCAATTGTGTTGAGTTTAAGTATTGAAAATCGAGTGATGGAGACGTTGAATTCCCTGGTAAGTAGTATTGAACCACTGCAACAACCAATTGCTCTTCATTTTCTTTAAAGCTCTTCTCTTCAGGAGATGGATTTATCTCTAGTATCTGAATAGATGCACCGGCAACCTTTAGTTCGTCAGCAGACATCAACTTTCGAGACTGTTCGGCTTCTCCTTGAGGTGATGCTATTTGCAAGAAGGCTACTAAGATAATCAGTGGCAGAAAGGCAACTACCGTAATTACAAGTTTTTTTGTATTTGGTTTGTCTGGAAATACCCCCCTTTGTTTAAGTAAATCGTAGAACCAATTAGAAAGGGTTCCGAGTAAAAGCCCTACAACTATGCTGACTAGAACTAGTAAAAACTGACTCACTTAAAAACTCTTCTTCTGGAAGTACTTTCATTAACTTTATACTTTACAGACCATTAGATATGCAATTACCTTAACATGGTGTTAGAGCGTGTTTGAAAAGTGATTGGCTGTCATTTTAAACACTCGCAGATCCCCCCTGTCCCCCTAAACCCCTTCGGGGATGCGCCTTCGGCGTAGAAAAAGGGGGGAAATGAATCAAAGTCCACGGCAGTCGCTTCAAGCCGGGAAACCCGTCCAACGCGCTGCCTCCCCTTTTCAAGGGGGATTTAGGGGGATCTAAAAGTATTTGTCATTACTTACTTGGGCGTGACCAAACTCTTTCTTAGAGTCGTTTCCGTGAGGGTAAGGGGTGTGAATCCCTTAGCGGCGTAGGTTCCGCGTTCTAATCGACCAGTTCAGGTCGCACTTACTCATTTGACCCCAAATATATAATTTGGCAAATTACACCTAACGAGTAGGGCGGATACCCAGGTATCGTTAAGCGAAATGTCTCGTTAGCGTCTAAAGCGGATTGATTGATTTTCTACATGTGACTCTAACAATGCAATTTCTTCCAATAACTCAATTTCTGTTGTCAACTCCTGAATTTCTGTTTCTAGCGAAGACTCACTAGTGCTATTGAGCTTTTCTATCAGTTGAGGCTTATTCTCTCTAAGTACTTGACGAACGATTTTCATCTTAGATAACTGGGGGTCATTCTTTTGCTGTGGCTGTTCAAAGTAGTCTGACACTTCTAAGACTAAATCTGCTAATTCATCCTGGTTTAAACCAAATATCATCTCCCTGATTTGCAACTTTAGTCGTTGTTGGCGTTCTTCAGAACTCAACTTTTTAGGTGGTGCGGGTGGCGAATGTCGTTGTTTATTGTTGTGATTCCGCCACTCCTTCAAGGTTAATGCTTCACCATACACCGAATGGTATGCCAAAGCCCCCTGAGCCACAATTAAATCATCAACACCTTTATCTGGCCCTGGTAATGTCACTACATTGACCAAAGCTCCTCGCTCCTCCAGTAGTCCACCGGTGCGCGAGATGGCAATATCTATATTTCGCTTTGTTTCTGGTCGCGTCTCATAGTCAAAGCAAAATGTCATCTCTCGTCCTGGCGTGGCGAAAACAGCTAACTCATCCATCAGCCTGGCTTTCACCCGTTCGCCAAACTCATCTTTACTGCGATAACCAGCATATATCCCTGGCAGTCCAATTGCTGCATGACCTTGGCTTAACAAACTAGCGGCTTTCTTTGCTCCCTCAGTGATTGTCACTGGGAGGTTGTGCTGACAAACACAATACCAAAAACCACTCTTCTTATCGCTTTCAGTAGGCTTTACACCGGCTTTGTCATAGATACGCTCGGCAATTTCATCAGGTACATCTAACAAGAAAATACTTAATTCAGTTTTAGGTGGATGCTCATATTTAATGAACTTACCGGGTTTATCCACTTTTTCTCGTGGATTATTGGGTTTGTAGCATCCCCACAGTTTTCTGTCAGGTTCAACACCTGGTTGAAGGTCAGCAAAGGATTTTGGATTAACACCAGCATCACACCACCAGCCACCTGATTCAATATGAGCATACTTACTCATAAATCCTGATGAAAGCCTGCCTGTATTGGTGCGGGGCAATTTGTCACTGTACATCAGGTATTCCCAAGCCTCATGCTCCCATTCCCTGGTTTGATGCAGACTTTTGAAGTTACGACTGGCAATTTCCGGGTGAATGGCGCTGTCTCTGACTAATTCTTGCCAGTGCTTTTCGTCAAGCCTTTCCGGTGCTTCACTAATATCACCAGGAGTCCAAAAAGCAACCTTTGGCTGTGGAGTTTTGGGAATTGGTTTTTTGATAACTGGTTTAGGAATAGCAATAGAAGGCAGAGGGACAGAGGGGCTGGGGGAAGAATTTGGCAGAGGGGCAGAGGTGCAGAGGGGCGGAGGGGAAGAATTTGCTAGGGGTGCAGAAGTTGGCAGAACAGAGGACGAGGACACATTGTAAAATTGCTCCTCGGCTCCCCTGCTTCCCCGCTCCTCCGCTTTTTTACTTCGCTGCTTCGCTAATTCCTGCTGCCGCAGTAGAGCCAGAGCATTTTCCTTAGCTTTACTAGACTGCGCCTGGGCTAGTAAATTATCTTTGTCCTCCGTGTACAGCTTCAATTCATACCTAGCACGGCTAACTGCTACATAAAAGCTTTCTTGTCCAATCGTGTTATCAGCAGCAATCAACACTCGGTCAGCTGTCTTACCCTGACTACTATATGTAGTGCTGACAATGGCATAATCCAAGTGTTGCGCTTGTTGTAGATTGATAAATTCAGTTTGACCGCTATCCAAATACTCAATTTGTGCGTTAGACCCAGCAATGGCTGTAACTACAAATTCCTGACCGTTGCGCCGTCCTAATTGTCGGTCATTCTTCGTCCAGCGTAGGCGATCGCCCACGGCTATTTCAATGCTTTGTCTTTGGTAAACTGCTTGCTCAAATCCCGTATCTAAGAGAAATTCTCTGCCATCCTCAGCTTTCAGGGTTAAACGGTCATTATCCTTACCCACCACTTCATACAGTTTGCCCTTCTCCAATCCCCGAAGCTTATAACTGCGGGTGGGCATGACTACATCCCCCAATTCAAAATTATGGGTGTAGCGCCTTTGTACTCTTGTCAAATCTTTGGCTTTTAACTGAGTAATGTTAATCCCAGTACCTAAACTTCCCTCAGCTTTCAGTTTTTCCCGAATGGCTTGGGTGATATCCAGTCTTTCAATATTGGTTCCTGCCAGTACCAAGGTTCTGCCTCGTTGTTCTGGTGTAGCTGTTATGTAATCACGGGCAATTGCCTCAATCTTCAGTTCAGATGAAACGCTATGAATACAACCGTTTTCATCTAACCGTGTAAATCCGTCCTGAATTCTCCCTTCAGCAATTAAATCTACTGCTAGTTTTAGCTCTGGGGCGCGTTGCCTTAAAGATTCATTCAGATAGCTAGTTTTGATTCCTGCCTGTTGCAGTGATTTAAATGGGTTGCCTGCTTCTACGGCTGATAACTGCTTTGTGTCTCCTACTAACAACACTCTGGCTTGTTCTTGAGTAGCTCGTTCTAACAGAGCGATCGCATCTTTGGCACTGAGTAACCCGGCTTCATCTACAATCCAGATTTGCTGAGGTTCAATCTCTTGGGATGGTTCAGAAACCAATAGTCTAGCAACAGTCTCGGCTTGAATATCCAACTCTTGACTCAGGACTTTGGCGGCCATCGAACTGGGAGCAAAGCCTTTGATGGTATACCCAGCATCGGTGGCGATTTTCTTTAATTCCTTGAGGGCGAAAGTTTTACCAGCACCAGCTACCCCTTGCCATGCAATAATCTGGTCTGTTGTGGTGGCTGCTGTTTCTACTGCGCGGCGTTGTCCTAAGTTTAAGGTGGTTTGCTCTAGATGGCTGGTAATTACTTCTGGGTGGGTGAGTGGGCTAACCTTGGACTGCCCATCTTGCATGAGTTTAATGGTTGCCAGTTCGCGGTTAACTGCTGCCAGGGTTGTATAGTCACGGGTTTGTGGGGATAGGCTCAGTAATTCGGGATTGGCTTTAATTAATGGTTCTATCTGGCTGACATCTGTGGCTAATCCTTGATTGAGGATGAATTTCTCTAATTCTTCTTGGGTGAAAGCGACATTTCTTTCTGAACAGTGAGCGATGGCATCTTCTAATAGGTCATAGCTTACCCGCCTCGGCTGTAGTTCCGGTTGCGCCTCCCCAGGCTGAACAAATTTAATCCCCAGCGCTGCGGCTTCTTCTCTCCACTTGGCTTTTAATTCCTCTGGGTCAATTTTCTGTTTGATGCTCCTGGTGGTAGTCCACGCTTTTTCTCGTTCTGCCCAAGTTGCGTTTTCACCTACTGCTTCTAATATTTGTTGTCTGCGTTTGGAAAATTCTTGTAAATCTTCTGGTTGAAATCCTTTAATCTCAAACTGTCCATGATTCCTGGCTTCGACCTCGTACCCCAGTTTTTGTACTTCTACTGCGAGGTAGTTTTGATACACCATGCCGAGAAATTTCTTGTTTTTGAAGATTTCATCATTGAGGAGACTGTACCATTGCCCGTTCTCTAGCCGGGTCATATTCATGACTAGGGCGTGAGTATGTAGATGTGGGTCTAGTTTCCTGGTTTCAACATGGTCAAACTCTGCAACTACCAAATTATTGGTTTTCATAAGTTGTTGCCCGGCTTCAGTAGTTGCTCTGGTGTAGCTGTAGCGTTGTTCTATCAGTTCTAAGGTTTTTTGTACCGCTAACTGATGGGCTTGAATTAAACGCTCATCCCCACCCACTAACGCTTGTAAGCTAACGCTTTTCGGTGCAGAGAAAGTAAAATCCGTCGCTGCCCTGCGTTTTGATGAGTTTAATTTTCTAGCGCATAGATGTTGACTGCCATCTGGCGATAGTCCATTAACAATATTTGAAAAGACTTCTTGGTTATCAACTGCTCCTGATAGTCCTAACTTTTCTGCACCTTTCCCAGACCAGCGTGAAGTTCCTTCCTGGTAATAACCCTCCAGAAAATAATGTACTGCTTGCTGTGGTAGAGAGTTTTTACCTGTTAACACTGACTGTTTCTCTGCTCCTCCGCTTCCTCTGTTCTTTTTCAGAGAATGTTAGATTAAGCGGTTGAAAAATTTTAGGTATTTGATTAGGGCTACTAACGATAAATTTCAAGTCAATGCCTGCACAATGATTGAGTTCATCAATGACATTTGCAAAATGCTGGCTATCAATACACCACACTGGGAATTTTGTATAACAATTGGGCTGAACCTCATAAAAGAATCTTTCATTTTTGGGCAGTTGTTGAAATATCCTGATTCCCTGGGCGTGGTATTTACAAAAATTAAACCCCACCCAATTAACCGTTTGAAAATAAACTACTCGAATCACTACATGGGCAGAATCTTTTGTTGTGGGTAATGGTTGACTACTCCAGTGATGACTATTTTTCCAGAAGCACATCGCCATCATTTGACGCGCTTCTGTCTGTAATAGCGAAAGTGTTACCGCTTGTAGTGTTGAGTGCTTCACATTTTAATATTTCTTTACACAAGTTCTTTCTGCATATTTTTATTCTAATTTTAGTGGTTTTTTCTGTCAAAACTTTTTTGCGTACTGTGCGTAGTCAACGAATTTTGGGAATACCATAAATTAGCCACAAAATTATCACAAATCTTTCATTAATTCACCACATAAATATCACAGAATCATTCTAGGAACTGCTTAGAACTACTTCTAATTTACACAAATTTATCACATATTTTTGTTATTTAGCCTTAGAATTAACCAATAAATCACACAATAGTTGCAAAGCTGTACTGATGTAATTTATTACCGAAAATTACTCATACTGAAAATGATTTTTCGAGGCAAGTTTCATGAGTTTACTGAGATTAGGTGTAGACCCTGGTGGTTCTTTTCTCAAGGGATTTTACACTTTAGATTCGTTTAAACCAGAATTGATTTTAATGGAGCCGGAAGTAGCAACAGTTCCATTAGAAAGTTTGGCAGCTTACGAACAGAGCAAGATAGGTCAATCTAATCCTGAGAATAGTGCTTGGATTGAATATCAAGGTAAGTGTCAGGCGGTGGGCTTCTTGGCTAGAAAACGCTTCAACGCTGATTTACAACTGCAACGCCGCAAGTTTGAGTTAGCACTACCTAAAGTTTTGGCGATGGTAGGAGCCATCGCCGACAAACACGATTTACCCAATGGCTCGTCTATTCATTTGGGAATTTTACTGCCTTGGGGAGAATATCAAGACCGGGCTTTATTTCAACAGTTGATCACGCCTGCTCTTGCTAATTACACATTCAAAGGGCGTGAAAAATCGTTTTCTTTGGATCTGTTTGTTTGTCTTCCTGAAGGTGGGGGAGTTTTAACTAGGGGACGCGCTCCTGGCTCTACCCTCAAAGAACAAACCATTGGTGTGGTTATGCTGGGTTATCGAGATACTTCTATCCTGCTGATTGAGCGGGGAGAAATGAGTAGAGGTAAAACAGAACCTTTGGGATTCTCAAAAATGGTTGAATCCGTGAAAAACCAAACATCCGGCTTAAATTTGGAACGCCTGACTACTGCCATCTGTAAAGCCGGTAAAAACGTTTCTCAAAAAGCTTTAGAAGAATTAGCTTCATCTTTAGAGCCAGATTACAGAGAGCATGAAATCACCACAATTCGCAAGGCTATTACCAATAGTAGGCAGGAGTATTGGATGATGTTGTCCAATTGGCTGAAGTTGCAAGTTCCCCGTGATGTGAACGAAGTAATTCTCAGTGGGGGTACTGCTCACTACTTCCGTTCCCAGTTAAATAAATTGTTTTCGTTTTCTCATGTCAACTGGTGTGAAACTTTGGAAGCACAAATCAATAACAATTTCTCGCAAGTTGATTCTAAATCTCTCAATTATCGCTTGACTGATGTTTATGGGTTATTTTTCTTTCTCTGTGGTAGTGGACTGAGACAAAACAAAAGTCAAACTGTAGGTGCAACACATGGCTAATCGCGTTGAGTATCGTTGTCGCATTGCTTTAGAACAAGAGTTAATTAATGTGGCTTTGATTAACTTTCTCAAACAAAAAGTAAATCTAAGTGAAAAAGACAAGGTAATATCTGCTCTGTCTGCTTACTGGTTGCCTTTCGCTTTAAAAGCAGATGGTAACTACTCTGATTCGGAATTAAAGTACTATGCTAAAACTGCTATCTATAAGTTGAAGTTACACATAGCATTTCTGTGTGAAGCATTTGCTTTGGAAGATTTTTCTCTCATTCATCCCACAAATACTAACTCGAAAAAGAAAGTACAACAGACAGTATCAATCTCGCCTGAATCTAGGGTGAACAATGAAAATTCGAGTCAAGCAGAAAGACTCAATTCCCTAGAGTTTGTCCATCATCAAGATGACAACACTTTTGAAGAAATGTTTGATTAGAAGGATTAATTAAGTATGCCTTACACCAAAGAAGCTTTACAGAATATGTATTCTCTGTCATTAGAGGATATCTTAGCAACATTGACAGCTTGTGGACTTTCTCATGACACACAGGAATATTCTGATGCAGAGATTGAGTCTGGGTTTGATGTGGTGCGCCAGTTGTTCACCAGTGGACAAGCCTCTGATTACCAGCAGGCGACAACGCTGTTTCAACAAAGTTTAGAAAATAGTTCTTCAGAATCTAGTACAGAATCGAATTCACAATCAGGAACCGAACCCAAGAATGGCAGAAAAAAATCACGCAAGAAAATCCAATTTCCCATAGATGTTACTGAATTACTAGTTATTGTTCGTGACCAAGGCTTTAAACTTGCACTTTCTCAAGCTTTAATAATTCTCCAAGCCTGTGGGCTATCTGAGCAAGATGAGTATAGCTCAGATGAGTGCGATCGCTTTCTGGAAACTTGTAAATCAATTAAACAGCAAGACAAATCTTTTGAAGAAGTTATAGCTGACTTAACTGTTCAACAAACAAATGAAAGCTCTGAACAACTCGAATTAGAAGCAGTCATTGAGAGTGTGAGCGAAAAAGCTGTAGCAGCAAGAGTTGATTTATCTAGTCTGGTTGACAAAATTACTGCTGTTCAAGCTCAAGATGTTCCAGAGTTGGTGCAATCACTTTATTTAAAAAATGTAGCGTTGAAGTTGCAACAAAGTGGTTCTGAAAATAATCTGTTTGCTCAACTAGAAGAACGAATTATGGCTCGAATTGAGGAAAAAAAGCAACAGAGACAAGAATTATCTGGCATGACATGGGAGACGAAACCCTTGCAACCTTCTTCAGAGAAGCTGATGCTATCGCCCAACGTATCCGAGAATGGAACGAATACCGATTAGAACAGGAAATCGCCGCCAAAAAACGCACCCTCGACATCCAAGTAGAAAAGACTTCTGATGCTAAGGCTGTGAAATTAGCTTATCAAAAGCTGGAAAAACTGCAAGCATGGAACGAAGCTCAAAAGACACGAAAACAGCTACTTGAACAACGCTCTGAACAATTTAAATCTAATGTGTTTTGGTTTGGTCAGTGGCTAGGTTCAGGGCTTTCTGGGGTCTTTGTTTATTTAACCACTGCGGCGATGGCTGCTGTTGCTAGTCTAGCATTAGGTATTAATTTGCCTAATATTATCGCCTGTAAAAATGACACAGGTATTTGCTATCAACTGCGTTTAAATAAATCTAGTGTGGTTCTTCCTCACCAAGTTGAGCAGGTTTTGAAAGAGTACGAACGCTCTAAAAAACGTAATCGCTAGTGATGCAAAAGTTTATTTTGGTTATCCTTGATAGTTTAGCCATTTTTAAAAGAGAGGAAGTTGTGAAACTCCCCCTCTTTTTCATTAATTAGTGACGGCTAAAAACGTAGACTTTGTTGTAACTTTCTTCTACTGAATAGTAAGAATCAATAAACCAATCACGGGCTATTGCTTCCCAGTTGATGTATATGCTAGAAACACCCATCTCTTCTAACTTTTCAATGAATCCCTGTTTTTCCAGTTGGTCATAAACAAAATCCTCTTCGCTTTTGTACTCTCCCCAGTAATGCTCTTGAAAATTTTCTACATTAGCATCAGTACTGTCATATTCATAATAAGCGGCGTAAGCTTCACCATGCTCTGATAATATTTGAGCAAGTTCCGCGAGTTTTTCTATGCTTTCGCATTCATCAAGATGAATACCATGCCAATTCTGAAAATCGTGAATTGCCCATTCTTCACAAGCTTCATAGTTGCGACAAGGCGACCAAGATAACATCCATTCAATGTCTTCTTGAATTTCGTCTGCTTCTTGTGTGCAATCTATCCACATACCGTGTAAAAAGCCATTGTTGTATGCAGATAGACAAGCCACATAAATCTGTGGTGCATCATCATCAAGACATTCGCGCTCACGTTTGGGGAATGGTAGCAAGCAGCTAGCGCCTTCTACTAGTGGGAAGTCAACACCAGCTAGACTGATTGCTAAATCTACTGCTTGTTGTTCATGTCTGGGAAAGGTTAAAACATTACCTTCAAGGTGGCAGTTGTAAAGCTGTTCTGCAACTAATTGAGCTTCTAGTTCTGATTTGAAGATTAGGGTGTTAGAAAACAAATTCATGTGTTACAATCCTCATAGTATTTGAACTTAAAAAGAGCGCTTAAGATTGGTAGTCAGCAGCGCTCTTTTTGTTTTCTAAGGTTTTAGGTTATTGGCGCTACATCTTAAACTTCACGCTTCGGTTCGATTCCGTTACCGGGAGTCTTTTTGGCGCTCCTTTTCCTATTTCCTTATGTTAGTATTATCCCGCATATATGCGTATTTAGCAAGCTTTTTACGAGTATTGGTCGATAAAAATAACTAATATATTGCCGCATATATGCGGGTATGATAAATTAGTGTTAGACGAATGAGTTTAAAAATATGAGAAAAGATTATGAAACTCGCTTCCAACCGAAAGGAGTAGGAGTAAAGCATGATACAAAACCTATTTCCGTGATGCTTCCACAAGATTTAGATACTTATGTGCGTAACAAATCTAACCGTTCCGAGTGGTTGCGGCGGGTTATTGCTGAGGCTGTGGCTAAGGAACAAGCTGAAGCTTCCCAGGAAGGTTGATTGTGAATTTTACCCAAGCGATCCGATCGCTGCACTTGTATATTTGTAATTCCTTCGTGAGCCAATGCGGTGTAGCAGGATTGCTCAATTGCATTTTGATACATCATAATAACAGTGGTTAAGTCCAAAGCTGAAATTGGTTTAATATTGCATGAGAGTACCTTGCTGAATTAAACATTTAATATGCTCTAGCACTTGAGTAGCTAATGGGGGTAAATGAGCATCCATATTCCCAGTGCCATCTCCCCCGAAAAAAATCGCTCTCCTAGTTCTGCAAATCTTCTGCTACGAAAAATTACAGATTTTCTAGTTATAAAGTATTGCGTACAATTTTTGTAATATCTTTAACATTTATGCCTATAATATTACTTAATCAATACTTCTCTCTATCTCATGCACCAAAGAAATTTCCAGAAGGGCAAATTTCTTATTCAGGATAGCAAGCAGAGCAAGAAGCATTAGACTGTGATGTACAATCACTTCCACGTTTAGGTTAAAAAGACTAGGCTGATATGGAAACGCTTGCCCCTGGTGCGCGGATTGTTGCTAGAGATGCAGAGTGGCTTGTAAAATCCACTTCAAGAACACCTAATGGTTCTGTGGTAATCGAAGTTGTAGGTGTAAGTGATTTTATTAAAGGTCGCACTGCACGGTTTGTCAAAGAATTAGAACAAGACCTAGAGGTTTTAGACCCGGAAAACACTAATTTAGTACCAGATAATACTTCTGGCTATAGGAATTCGCTGCTTTTTCTCGAAGCTCATCTCCGGCAGACTGCCCCCACTGATACTAATCTTTACATTGGTCATGAAGCAGCAATGGATGTGCTGCCTTACCAATTAGACCCAACGCTCAAAGCCCTTTCGATGCCGCGACAACGTTTGTTAATTGCAGATGCTGTTGGCTTGGGTAAAACTTTGGAAGCAGGAATTTTGGTTGCTGAGTTGATGCGTCGGGGACGAGCAAAACGCATTTTGGTTGTAACAACTAAAAGTATGCTGACTCAGTTCCAGAAAGAATTTTGGGTGCGTTTTACTATACCTCTGGTACGCCTTGATTCTGTCGGTATCCAACGCATTCGCTCTCGTATCCCCACAAACCATAACCCTTTCCACTACTACGATAAAGCCATTGTCTCGGTTGATACCCTCAAACAAGACCGGGAGTATCGTACTTACATCGAGCAAGCTGAATGGGATGTAATAGTCATTGATGAGGCACACAACGTTGCTCGTCGGGGGCGTGGTAGCAGTGCTTCGTTGCGTTCTAAGTTGGCTGATCGTTTAGCAAGCCGTTCCGATAGTTTAATTATGCTATCAGCCACACCCCATGATGGGCGTGCGGAAAGCTTTGCTAGCTTGATGAATATGCTCGACCCAACAGCGATCGCTAACGAGTCGAACTACACTAAGGAAGATATTCGAGATTTGTACGTCCGGCGGTTTAAGAAAGATGTTGTTGGGCAACTTCTCAAAAAATTCCCTGAACGTCAGGTTTTAGCACTGGAAACAAATGCTTCTGTAGAAGAAGAGGAAGCATTTGAAATTCTTAATAACTTAAAGCTGGCTGGGATTGATGCGAAAGCTTCCACAGGTAAGTTGTTTAAAACTACTTTGTTAAAAGCGATGCTGTCCAGCCCAATGGCTTGTTTGGAGACAGTACGTAATCGCATCAAGCGAGTAAAAAACACTGATGATCAGCATTTAAATACTGATGTTGCCGAGTTAAGGGCTTTAGAATCAGCTTTGGAAACTATTAATGATAGAAATTTTTCAAAGTATCAAAAGTTATTACAACTAATCAGTACAACCGAAGCTGGGGGGTTTGGTTGGAAGGGTACAGACCCAAAAGACCGAATTGTAATCTTTACCGAACGTTTAGAGACGATGCGCTTTCTTAGGGAGAGTTTAAAGCGCGACTTAAAGCTGAAAGAGGAAGCGATCGCTACTCTTGATGGGGGAATGCCAGATGTTGAGTTGATGGATGTTATCGAAGAATTTGGTAATGAAAAATCTCCGTTGCGGTTGGTGGTTGCTACGGATGTCGCATCGGAAGGGATTAATTTACATTATTTTTCGCACCGTCTCATACATTTTGATATCCCTTGGTCATTAATGGCTTTGCAGCAGCGTAATGGACGGGTTGACCGTTACGGACAAGAGCAACAACCGCAAATTCGTTATCTTTTGACTCGCTCAAATAACAAAAAAGTGGATGAAGCAGAGCGTATTGTTAGCGTTTTAGTTAGGAAAGACGAGCAAGCAATTAAAAATATTGGCGACCCTTCTGTTTTTATGGGGGTGTTTGATGTCGATAAAGAGGTGGAAGTGACATCAGCCGCCATAGAAGCAATTGAGCAGGGGGAAACCGCAGAAAGTTTTGATGCACGGCTGCAACCGGATAAGAAGACAGAGGATGATGATAACTGGTTTGCCAATGTCTTTGGGGATGAGCCAGAAGTGAGTGAGGAACCCCAAGCACAAGCTGCTATGCAGAAAATGCCAAGTTTATTTTCCGATGATTATCATTACACGTTAGATGCATTGAAGGCAGTTAATGAGGAAAATCCTTTGCAATTACGTAGTTTTGAGGAAGAGTTGTTAATCGAATTAACAATGCCCAACGAACTGCGATCGCGTTTTGAGCGTTTACCAAGAGAAATTCAACCTGCATCGAATCAGGCATTGCGTTTGTCTGGCGATCGCAACAAAGTGATGCGCGAACTAGAGGAATCACGAAAATCTGAGGAACGCTGGCCCTCTATTCAGTATCTTTGGGAACTGCATCCGATAGTTGATTGGTTAAATGACCGTGGTATAACGCTTTTCGGCAGGCATCAAGCCCCCGTTATTGTTTTACCCCAACTACTGGCAAATGAGGTTGTATTTGTTATGTTAGGTATAATTCCTAACCGTCGTGGGCAACCTCTAGTCAACAAGTGG
This sequence comes from Cyanocohniella sp. LLY, assembly GCA_022241785.1. Lineage (GTDB taxonomy): Bacteria > Cyanobacteriota > Cyanobacteriia > Cyanobacteriales > Nostocaceae > Cyanocohniella. The sequence goes on from JAKOMP010000008.1 coordinate 54,090, forward strand.
GTAAGTGTAGTGTTTCAAAATCAAAAAGTTAAGCATATAGAAGACTTTGAGGAAACGCTGCGCCGTACCGAATTTGATCGGGAGTCGATTCCCAATAAAATGTTGCCTGTAGATGAAAAACTTTTGAATTTGCGCGGGTTGGCAGTCACCGAAGCAGAAAAGAAAATGCTGGAGGAACTGAAGAAATTTGAGAATGCAATTAACATTCAATTACAGGAACAATATGACCGTTTGGAAAAACTCAAGAGTCAACACTATCAACAATTAATATTGCGCTTTGCAGATGGTACTCCTTTAGTTGAACAGAAAAAATCAAAAGAAGAACGCAGGATTGAGCAAATTTTTAATGACTATTGGCATTGGGTGGAGGATAGCATGACTACCGAACCTGCTCCATATATCAAAATTATTGCTGTGTTACAGGGGGGTACTGTATGAGCAAATTAATAGGAATTACTAACGAAAATGAGTTTTATTCCAATCACTATATTGATGCTATTCTCAAAGATGATATTAAAGGAATTGCTCAACGCTGGCGAGAAGCTGCGGCTGAAAATGAAACAAAATCTCCCCCCGAATTATTAGGAAGTTTAGCTGCATCTTATTTTAGATTCATAAATAATTTTAGCAAAGAAAAGGAGATTGCGGAACGTCTAACTTTTCAACAGCAATGGTTTTCGGAAATTTTTGGCGCTTTAGGTTATCAGGTTGAACCTACTCAGCGCATTCTTGATGAAGGGCAATTACTCCCAATACTGTGTGAAGTCAAAAAAAGTAATGGAGTGCCGTTGCTTTGGATTATAGAAGCTTTACCAGAAGGCGATGAAGTTATTGATATTTTAGATTTAAATTTAAATACAGCACAAATTACTGAAAAAGAAAATAATCAAAATAATATAAGTGCAGAATTAGTTTCGTCTGACTTTACTATAGAAGATATTGTCTCTGATTATATTTTCGCTCAAGATGAGCCACCCCGGTGGTTATTACTTGCTAGCATTCATCAAATTATTCTCATTGACCGTTTTAAGTGGAATGCATCACGGTTATTGCGGTTTGATTTATCAGAAATTTTATCGCGCAAGGAATCGGATACAATCCTTGCAACGGCGACATTACTGCATAAAGAAAATACCTGTCCTAGCGAGGGTACAGCCTTACTAGATGAATTAGATGAAAATTCTCATCGTCATGCTTTTTCTGTTTCCGATGATTTGAAATATGCCCTCAGAAAGTCAATTGAAATTTTGGGTAATGAAGCAGTTTGGTATATACGAAATAAGCTGAAAACAGGGGTATTTTCTGGACAATTAGATGCAGGACAATTATCAATTGAATGTCTGCGTTATATGTACCGCTTGCTGTTTCTTTTTTACATCGAAGCACGACGGGATTTAGGTTATGCGCCGATGAATGCTGATATTTATCGGGAAGGTTACAGTTTAGAATCGCTGCGGGAACTAGAACAAGTAGAATTGCGGACAGAAGAAGATAAAAATGGTTATTTTATTAATGCTTCTCTTACCAAACTATTTGAAATAATTTGGCAAGGGTATGCACCAAGTAATGTGGGAACTCTATATTTACCTGAAGAGAAAATTTATGACAACACTTTTGAACTTGCACCATTAAAAAGTCATTTATTTGACCCAGAACGCACTAAGCTACTGAATCGTGTCAAGTTCCGCAATAGTGTACTGCGAGACGTGATTGAATTAATGTCCCTGTCACGGGAGGGTAAAGGTAAGCGTCGGGGACGTATTTCTTATGCACAATTGGGAATTATCCAGTTGGGTGCTGTGTATGAATCTTTACTGTGCTTCCGGGGCTTTTTTGCTGAGACTGATTTGTACGAGGTGCAGCGTGCAGCGAAAAATAGTAAAGGATCAACTGGGGAAGATGACGAGGAGGAAGTAGAAGAGGAAACCCCCAAACGTGGAAAAAACAACTATGACGAATTGGATGTTGCTTACTTCGTCAAGTTGGAAGATTTAGAAAATTATACGACGGCGGAGCGGGTATTTAATGATGACGGTACGGCGAAAATGTGCCGCAAGGGTGAGTTTATCTATCGGTTAGCAGGAAGAGATCGCCAAAATTCTGCTTCTTATTATACGCCGGAATCGTTAACGCGCTGTTTGGTTAAGTATGCGTTGAAGGAATTGCTCAAGGATAAAACAGCAGATGATATTCTCAAGCTGAAGATTTGCGAACCGGCAATGGGAAGTGCAGCGTTTTTGAATGAAGCTGTTAATCAATTAGCAGAGAAATATTTGGAGTTAAAGCAGGACGAGTTAGAGAAACGTATTCCCCACGACGAGTATTTGCAGGAAAAGCAGAAAGTTAAGATGTTTTTGGCTGACCGTAACGTGTTCGGAATTGACTTAAACCCGGTTGCTGTGGAGTTAGCAGAAGTGTCCTTGTGGTTGAATTGTATTTACAAACCCGAAAATAGAAAGGCTTTTGTACCTTGGTTTGGAATACAACTGCACTGCGGTAATTCGCTAATTGGTGCGCGTCGTCAGGTGTACAGCACTACGTTAATTCCGCGTGAGAAAAAACAACCATATTGGTTTGACCACGAACCCAAACGGGTGATGGTAGGGGATAAGTTACATGATGGGGTGGTATTTCACTTTTTGTTACCCGACCCAGGAATGGCCAATTATACGGATAAAGTTATCAAGTCTCTAGCACCAAACGAAATTGAAACTATTAATAATTGGCGTAAGGACTTTTGTAAAGCCACTTATGATGATTTTGATGTTGACCGTTTAGTAACATTATCTCAACGCATAGATGAACTTTGGCAACGTCACACTGATGAATTGCGGATGATGCGACAACGCACTACTGATCCGTTGCGTATTTTTGGTTGTGAAGAAGATGCACATCAAAGCAGTAGTTTGGAAATAAAAGATAAGATTTTAGCGCAAGAGAAATTATCTGAAGGTGTAGGTAATTCTAGCTCTTACCGACGGTTGAAATTTGTCATGGACTATTGGTGTGCTTTGTGGTTTTGGCAAATCGAAACAGCTGATTTATTGCCGTCAAGGTATGAGTATTTTATGGAGTTGGCGGTAATTTTGGGTGAAACAGAAATGACGTTTGAACCTGAACCAGAGTTACCATTATTTCCTGAAACTGCACTCCAAAATGAAGTTCAAAAATTTGTTGATGATTATAAGTTTGTAAATGTTGCTAAGTTAGCGGAACGGTTTCCCAGGTTGGGGTTAGTTGCGAAGATTGCAGAGGAGAAGCGTTTTTTTCATTGGGAGTTAGAATTTGCAGATATTTTTGCTGATAATGGTGGTTTTGATTTATTTTTAGGGAATCCGCCTTGGATTAAGGTGGAGTGGCAAGAAGGTAATATTTTAGGTGATGCAGAACCATTGCTGGACTTACGGAATTTTTCAGCAAACCAATTAAGTAATTTGCGAGAGAAAACTTTTTCAAAACATTCTCATTTAAAGTCCGATTACCTTAGATTTTATGAAGATTTTGATGGTTGTCAAAATTTTATAAATGGTTATCAAAATTATTCAATTCTCAAAGGAGTTCAAACTAATTTATTTAAATGCTTTATTCCTCAAAGTTGGTTGTTTTCTAAATATGATGGAATACAAGCTTTTGTACATCCAGAGGGTGTTTATAATGACCCCAATGGTGGTTTATTAAGAGAAACATTATATAAATATTTAGAAGTTCATTTTCAATTCGATGAAATTAGAAGATTTTTTAGTGGTACAGATAATAGAAAGCCCTTTAGCATCAATATATATAGGAAAAAAAATCAAGATATCAGTTCACAATATCAATTTTTAACAATTGCGAATTTATTTTCTGTAAAAACTATATATGATTGTTTTGATTCTTGTATAAACGATACTATTCCTAGTATTAAGAATGAACAAAATCAATGGGAAGTTAGGGGACATCCTTTAAGAATTATTCATATAAATTTAAAAACTTTGAACCTTTTTGCTAAATTATATGATGCTGAGTCTACACCAGCATCACAAGCTAGACTACCTACTTTGCATTCTCAACAATTGCTAACTGTATTAGAAAAGTTTGCTGGGCAATCGCAAAGATTAGAAGATTTACAAAGAGATTACTATCCTCATCAAATGTGGAATGAAACAGGTGCCCAAAGAAGTAAAACAATTGAACCTAATACTTCTTTTCTAGATTCATCTTCAAGATGGGTTTTATCTGGGCCACATTTTTTCGTAGCGAATCCTTTTAATAAAACTCCTAGAGAAACTTGTAAATCAAATAGCCATTACGATGTTATTGATTTAACGAATATTTCTGATAACTATCTACCTCGTACTAATTATGTGCCTGCCTGTGAATTTGAACAATATCAAAACCGTATTCCTAGAGTTGATTGGATTGAAAATGAAGAAATAGAACCTAGAAAAATTACAGATTTCTATAGATTATTCTTCAGAAGACAATTAAGTCAGACTGGAGAAAGAACATTAATACCTACACTTATACCAAAAGAAGTTGCACATATTGATACAGTTTTTAGCATAACTACAAGAAAAGTTATGCTGATGCTTAATTTGATGTCTTATTGCTGTTCTATTCCTTACGATTTTTTCATTAAAACAACAGGAAAAGGTGATTTTAGAAATGATTTAGCTAAACAATTGCCCATTTTTGATTCTAATTATAAGAATGCACAAAAGTTAAATATAAGGGCTTTATCGCTAACGTGTTTGACTACCCACTATGCTGAACTTTGGGAAACCTGTTATCAACAAAAATTCAACCAAGACACCTGGACAAAAACTGACCCTCGCCTCAACAATAACTTTTTCAAAAACCTTACCCCTCACTGGCAGCGCAATATTGCTCTCCGCACGGACTACGAACGCCGTCAAGCCCTAGTAGAAATTGATGTACTTGCAGCAATGGCACTAGGGCTAACCCTAGACGAACTTATAACCATTTATCGCGTTCAATTCCCTGTTATGCGCCAATACGAAAAAGATACTTGGTACGACCAAAACGGGCGCATTGTATTTACCATCAGCAAAGGACTTGTAGGTGTTGGCTTCCCTCGCAAAGGTAAAAAAGGCGAACTGGGATGGGAAGACATCAAAGATATGAAAACAGGTACAATCGAACGCACAATCATCGACGACACCATGCCAGGTGGCCCCATCGAACGCACCATCATCTACCAAGCCCCCTTCGACCGTTGCGACAGGGAGGAGGACTACCACATCGCCTGGGAAGCCTTTGAAAAAAGCTTTGCCGAACGGGAGGTTAAATCATGATCCCGTCAGTAGTCGCCTCAGAAGTTCGCGCCAGTATTGAAGATTTCCTCAAAACCGAATTTCGCCCTGCCTCCCCAGGGTTTGAAGGGCTGATGCAACGCTTCTTAGCAACACCGGAAGCTGTATTTAAAGGCCCTTACCTCTCTGTTGGTTTACCATTTCGCCCCGGTTCTACAGGTGCAGACTATTTCCCCGACGTGCCAATGGCATTTCCCCCACACCGCCACCAGGAACAAGCCTTCGCCCGATTAAAATCACCCTACTACCAATCAACCCTCGTCGCTACGGGAACCGGTTCGGGTAAAACAGAGTGTTTTATGTTACCCATCCTCAACCACTGCTATCAGCATGAAAGCGAACCGGGTATTAAAGCACTGCTAATTTACCCCATGAACGCCCTCGCTACCGACCAAGCAAAGCGGTTAGCAAGTCTCATTTGGCACAACCCAAAACTAAAAGGTAAGGTAACTGCTGGGTTATTTGTGGGCGAGTCGGAACGAGATCCAAAGGCGATGATGGGTGAAGATCATATCATCACCGACAAAAATATCCTGCGCCAATGTCCCCCCGACATTTTGCTAACTAACTATAAAATGCTGGACTATCTGCTGATTCGTCCTGGCGACCAACCATTATGGGTAGGAAATGCACCAGAAACCCTACGTTATTTAATAGTTGACGAAATTCACACCTTTGATGGCGCACAGGGGACAGATTTAGCTTGTTTAATCCGCCGCCTCAAAGCTAGGTTGCAAACTCCCAAACGTCATTTAGGCTGTGTTGGTACATCAGCAACCTTGGGTGGTAGCGGTAACAAAGGGGATATGTTGAATTATGCAACTACGGTTTTTGACGAACCCTTTGACGAAAATGCCCTAGTTGAAGAAGATAGACTTGCTTGCGGGGAATTTCTCTTTGATGCTTACATCAACCCCCTCCCCATTCCCGAACCCGATGAATTAGAAATTCTGAAAGCTGCTAACTACCAAACTATTGAGGAATATATTCGCGCCCAATATCAGTTATGGTTTGAGGAAGCAATTAGCGAACTATTTAATAGTAACGAATGGCGGGTTGAACTTGGCGATCGCTTAAAATCTCTACCTATTGTCCACAATCTACTCAAAGTTTTAGATCAAGGAGCAATTTCTCTAACCGAACTCTGGCAAAAACTCAGCCGGAAAATGCGCTTGCCAGATAGCGATGACCCGATTTATCAAGCGTCCTTATTTGATAGTTTAATCGCTTTATGCGCCACTGCCCGCCGTCAATTGCACACTGCCCTTGCCCCTTGGGTTAATATTCGTTTGCAATTTTGGCTGCGAGAACTGCGCCGCATGGTGGGGACTATAGAGCAAGAACCCCAATTAGTCTTTGCTGACGACCAAGCATCAGAAGAAAAAGGGCGTGTCCTGCCAGTGATACACTGTCGAGACTGTGGTAGTACAGGATGGGGAGGATTAAGGCAGCAAGCAACAAACCATAAAATAGCTTGTGACCTGCGGGACTTTTATAAAGCTTACTTCTCAAACGACCCATTAATTACGTATGTTTTTCCCAACCTAGATAAAAATAACGATAGAGGTTGGTTATCTTGGCAACTTTGTACCGAATGTCTAACCCTTAACCGCACAGATGTCCACAGTTGTTATAGGTGCGCTAGCCAGGAATTTATTCCAGTTATCGAACCAGACCAAGATACGATTGTTCGCACGATAAAAACCAAAAACGGGAATTCCCGGCGCATTTCTAACCATGATTGCCCCTTCTGTGGTAGTAAAAATGGTTTAGCAATTCTTGGTTCTCGTGCTGCAAGTTTAGCTAGTGCTGCAATTGGTACTTTATTTTCATCAGCTTACAACGACGATCGCAAACTAATTACTTTTTCCGACTCTGTACAAGACGCAGCACACCGTGCAGGCTTTTTTGAAACTCGCACTTTCCGCACTACCTTGAGAACGGCCCTACGCCAGCACCTTGATCATAAAGCAACAGCATGGAATTTAGCGGATATTCGGGCTGATTTTTATCAATATTGGCGGAATCAAATTGGTAACGATGGTGATTATATTGCCACCTTTATGCCCTCAGATTTGCAATGGCTGCGGGAATGGGAAGAATTACAACAAGCAGGAACAGCAAAACCCAGCCTTGTTGACTTAATTAATAGACGACTGGATTGGGAAGTAGTTGCAGAAATTGGTTTGCGGACAAATTTGGGAGCTTCGCTAGAACGCACAGATACTTGTGCAGTTTTTCTCGATAGTAATTTGCTTAACCCTGCTTGCTTAAGCCTACTCGAACAACTTCGTAACGAAATCGGCGGGCTGGAAAACCTTGACCAAGACACCTTACACCGTTTCCTTTTGGGTTTAATTTCCCATCTACGGCTACAAGGCGGTATTTTGCATTCGATGGCAGAAAACTATATTGAAAGTGGCGGTCAAACCTTCCGATTGCAGCAACCATTATTTATGCCTGGTTTTGGCCCTTCCTCACTTGCACCCGTTTATTTTGTCCAAAATGGTAGTGTTCCCCGCTTTGAAACCTTAGTCCGACCATCAGGAAAAGTAACTTGGTGTGAAAATTGGGCTTTTAAGCTGTTTTCTAGCTACACGCCATTGATTGTCGCCCAGGTAGAAAACCTCTACAACCTAGTTTTAAATCAATTGGTGGCTGGTCATATTTTTGGAGTGAGGGAAACACGTAATAACGCAAAGGTCTGGGGTATTGAACAAACAGCATTATACTTAGATACTACAGCCCATCACCTCGAATGTGACAAATGCGGCCACAGTATTACGGCTTCCCCTGAAGAATTAAGGCTATGGACGGATACACCCTGTATGCGTCCCAAGTGTACCGGGAAATATCAACCATCTGAACGAAAAACCCGCGATTTTTACCGTAATTTATATTCTAAAGGTCGAGTGTGGCGCATTTTTGCTAGAGAACACACCGGGCTACTAGAAAGAGATGTCCGCGAAGAATTAGAAAATCGCTTTATCACAGGTCGCCACCGCTACGACCCAAATCTTCTTTCTGCTACTTCAACACTGGAAATGGGGATTGATATTGGTACGCTTTCCTCTGTTTTATTATGTTCCGTTCCTCCCGCCCAAGCAAACTACCAGCAGCGTATTGGTCGTGCGGGTCGTCGAGATGGGAATGCTTTTATCGCCGCGATCGCCAATGGTACTCCCCATGACTTGTATTTTTGGGCTGATCCAATGTTAATGATTGCAGGCGGGGTGGATACTCCCGGTTCTTACCTCGATGCTTCAGCAATTTTACAACGCCAACTCACTGCTTACTGTCTCGACCGTTGGGTGTCCCAAGGTGTTACTCCAGAGCAACTCCCCGAACGATTTGGGACTGTTTTAGATAGCGTGCAGCAACGTGATCTAACTCGCTTTCCTTATACGTGGCTGAGTTTTATTGAAAGCCAACAGTTAGAACTGCTGCAAGATTTTCTCGACCTCTTCCAAAATCAAATATCCACCCGCAGCGCCGAACAGTTAAAAATATTTATTGAGAAAGGCGAGAACGATGAAGGGGGACTGCGTTGGCACATTGTCAACCGCTTGCAGGAAGTAGTGGAAGAACGTCGTCGCTTGAAAAACCAGAGTGATACTTTACGGCGACGGATCAAAGATAAAGAAAAAGCTGCCAAGAGTGAAAATCATGAAGAAGAACTAGCCGAACTCCACCGCGAACGAGGGGGGTTGATGGAGTTAGCCAAAAATATCAGCGATAAAAACACCTTCAACTTTTTTACTGATGAAGGGTTGCTACCCAATTATGCCTTCCCCGAACCCGGCGTAATCCTGAAGTCAATTATTTGGCGACAAAAAAATATTAAAGGGGATGGTGCATCTGGGAAGTATGAAACCTTTACCTTTGAGTACGAACGTCCTAGTGCGATCGCGTTGCGAGAACTTGCTCCTTCTGGTGTATTTTACGCTGAGGGGAACCGCGTCAAAATTGACCAAATCGACTTAAACATTTCCAAAATTGAAGAGTGGCGGTTGTGTAGAAACTGTTCTTACGCTGCTGCCACTATTTTAGATGCAGCCAAAGAACCCGCTTGTCCGCGCTGTGGGGACAGAATGTGGTTGGATGCAGGACGCAAGCGCAAAATGATTCGTCTGCGCCAAGTTATAGCGACCACTAACGCCAGAGAAAGCCGTATTGGTGATGATAAAGATGAGCGCCAACCAGCATTTTTCACTCAACAAATGCTGGTAGATTTTGAACCAGAAGCACGGGAAAAAACCTTTGTAATTAAAAATGATGAATTTCCCTTTGGTTTTGAATTTATTTCACGAGTCACCTTCCGAGAAGTAAATTTTGGGGAGGGTAATTCCCAATCTGAAAACTTTGAAGTCGCTGGTGTTAACCGTCCCCGTCCAGGTTTTCGGATTTGTCGCCATTGCGGTAAAGTTCAAACTGACCCGGAAAAACCAGAACACGCCTTGACTTGTTCCCGTCGTGAAAGTAGCAATGAAAACGATTTTACCGATATTTTATACTTGTTTAGACAATTTGAATCAGAAGCAATCAGGATATTGCTACCTGTAGATACTTTAACTTCTGATAAAAAATTACATTCATTTATTGCAGCCCTGCAACTAGGGTTAAAACAATACTTTAAGGGAAAAGTAGACCACCTCAGAACCCTTATTAGTCACGAACCGCAAGAAAATACACCTAGCTTGTTACGCAAACCCTTTCTATTTTTATATGACACCATTCCTGGTGGTACCGGATATCTACGCGAATTACTACGAGATCCAAATAACTTTTTCTCTGTGTTTGAAAAAGCACTAATTATTTTACGTGCTTGCGATTGCAATGATGGCTGTTATAACTGCTTATACGGCTATCGTAATAGTTTTGACCAAGACCAAACCAGCCGCAGGACAGCAATTGATTTACTTAATACTATTGTTAGCCATCGTCATCAATTAACTGAAACTCAAGGAGCGCTTTCTCAAGTTAAGCTTAATGCCTTATTTGACAGCATCCTTGAGCTACGTTTGATTGAAGCATTACGACGCTACCGCCATAATAACGAACCGACCATTGTTCGCAAAGAAATAGTTAACGGAAAAGCTGGTTATTTTATTAGAATTGGCAATCAAGATTGGAATGTTGAACCACAGGTAGAACTTGGCAGAAATGAAGGGGTTGAAGTTCGTAGTCTAGCCGATTTTGTCTTTTATCCTGCTAAAAATACAACAGCAATTAAACCAATAGTCGTATTTACCGATGGCTGGCAATACCATGCACACCGCATTGCTGAAGATTTCCTCCAACGTATGGCAATTGCCAAAAGTAATAGATATCACGTTTGGTCTTTAACTTGGGGAGATGTAGAATCGCAGTTTTCTAATAAGCAAGCTGATTTTTATATCGACCTTTTAGAAGTCGGTGTTAGTCAGCAGTTTAAGGCTAAAGAAAGCACGCTATATGAAAAATATCGATGCAGTGAATTACGGCTTATTGCTCAGAAAAATAGTTTTATTTGGTTAACTAATTTTCTAGTTAACCCAAATAGAGATTTATGGAAAAACTTTGCTCTGATGAGAACATCGGCTCAATTTGATAATGTTCGTTTCAGCCAGCAGGATGCTCGTCAATCTTGGGCAAAAGCAGTATTAAGTAAAAGTAATGTCTCAGTTATAGATGCATTTAAACCAATAGAAAATGGCAAAATGTTAGGTTTAGTTGATCTGGTTATAAATAGCGACAAGATTTGGGCAAGTATTTATCTTTCTGTAGATGGTAAACGTCATTCATCTTTCGATAGTGCTGGTTCATTTGTCGTGATTTATTTGAATGATCAAACAACAGAAGCTGAAAAAGAATTACAAAAAACTTGGGGAGGAGTTTTACGGTATTTCAATATTTTACAATTTCTTGACCATAGTTACGTTGTGACTGCTCTAGGTAATGACAATGGTTTAAATTCTGCATTAGTACCTCCCAAAGGAAACCAGAATAAATCTCAACCAACAGTTAAATATAATGTAGCAGCTTGGCAACAATTAGAGGAACTAGTTTTTGATGAGACAACATTAGAATTTTTGCGCTATATGCAAGAGCATAACTGGGATTTACCAGAGGTCGGTTATGAGTTAATGGATAGTAATGAAGTTATTATTGCTGAAGCTGAATTAGCTTGGTCGAGTTATAAATGTGCTGTTCTAATTGAAGGAGATAATAGTTTAAAGCTATTTAAATCAGCCGGATGGCAGGTAGCTACTATTACCGAAGTTATGGCAAATCCAGAAACATTTCGCAGTCAATATATCAATTAATGATTATCTAAATACAAAAGCATAAAGGAAGTAATTATATGTTAAATCATCAACCAAAACTAGCAATATCCGCAGATTTTCTTGACGCTTTTAGTAGGCTACCCCGACAAATTCAGGGTAAAACAAATGTATTTTTGGAAAAGTTCAAGAAAGACCCAACTAGTTCTGGTATTAATTATGAGTCAATTAGCGGCAGAGATTCTCGATTAAAATCTGTTCGCATTGACTTGTCGTATAGAGCTATTGTTTTCAAACCCGATAAAGGCAATACCTATATTCTTCTGTGGGTTGATAACCATGATGATGCTTATAATTGGGCGCAACGCCGAGTGTGTAAAATTAACCCAGAATCCGGTGCATTACAGATTATAGACATTGAAGAAGCAAGCGCAATTGAAGCAGAAATTTCGAGTCGTAAAGTACCAGAAATTCCCGGTCGATTTGATAACATATCAGATAAATATTTACTACGGCTTGGCGTTCCCAATGAATTATTAGGCGCAATTCGCGCAGTTGTAACCGACGAAGATATCGATCAATTAGTCTCTAAGCTACCCGAAGAAGCTGCTGATGCTGTACTGATGTTAGGAGCTGGGTATTCCATCGAAGAAATCCTCGCAGTACAAGATAAAAACCGCGAACAGACTATCGACACAGATAACATTGATGCAGCTCTAGAAAAAGACGATAGCAAACGCCGCTTCCGAGTTGTTGAAAACGAAGCAGAACTGTTAGAAATTCTGGCTGCACCGCTAGAAAAATGGCGCGTATTTCTCCACCCCAGCCAAAGACGTTTGGTTGAACGCGACTGGAAAGGGCCAGTACGAGTATTAGGTGGTGCAGGAACTGGGAAGACAGTTGTAGCAATGCACCGTGCTAAATGGCTGGCAGAAAATCGGTTTACAAATTCAGGCGATCGCATTTTATTTACGACCTTTACCCGCAATCTTGCAGTCGATATTGAGGCTAACTTACGTAAAATTTGCTCTCCTGAAACCATGCGCCGTATACGAGTTGAAAATATTGACGCTTGGGTAACATCATTTCTAAAAAGTGAAGGAGTCAGCGCTAAAATTGTTTACGATGACCAAGTGGCAGAACTTTGGGACAAAGCTTACGAATGTAAACCTGAATCTCCATCGCTAACCCTTGCTTTTTATAAAGACGAATGGCGTGAGGTAATTCAAGCTAATAAAATTACAAACTTCAAGCAATACCTAACAGCTACCCGAACTGGACGCGGTACAAGACTCAACCGAGCCGAACGAGCCGCTATTTGGGTTGTTTTTGAAGAATATCGCTCTTTACTTCAGCAAAAAGGATGGAAAGAAAGCGAAGATGCAATGCGTGATGTTTGTAGTTTACTACAAAATAAACCAGGAGAAACCTTACCCTTCAAAGCTGTAATCGTGGATGAAGCTCAAGATATGAGCGATGCAGTTTTCTCACTAATTAGGGCAATAGTTCCACCTAAAGATGATGGCAATGATATTTTTCTAGTTGGCGACCCTCACCAACGCATTTACGGTCGTAAAGTTGTTCTTAGTCGCTGCGGTATTGATATTCGTGGTCGCTCCCACAAATTGAGAATTAATTACCGTACAACAGACGAAACTAGGAAGTGGGCAACAAAGGTACTAGATGGAGTTACTGTTGATGACTTGGACGGGAATCAAGATGACTTAAAAGGATACCGCTCGCTACTTCATGGCGATGAGCCAATTGTTCAAGGGTTTTCTAATTTTGATGAAGAGATTGGTTTTATCAAACAATATCTTCAGCAGTTAGAAAATGGCGATAATTCTTTATCCAACACTTGTATTGTGGTACGTACTAACCAGCTAGTTAAACAGTACATCTCTGCTCTTAATCAATTAGGGATAAAAACACAAGAAATTAAACGTAGTCAACCTGATAATTTATCTCAGACAGGTGTTCGTATCGCTACCATGCATCGAGTCAAAGGACTGCAATTTAACTATGTTATTTTAGCAGGAATTAATGAAGGTTTTTTGCCTTTAAAATCAGCTTTATCAAATGCTTTTGATAAAGCTACATCTAATGCGCTAATTAGTTCCGAACGTTCTCTAATTCATGTAGCAGCTACTCGCGCCAAACAGTGTGTTGTGGTTAGCTACTATGGAAAGCCTAGTCCTTTACTACCATAAAACGGATTATCACCAAGTTTTATTAGGAGAGCGATTTTTTTCGGGGGAGATGGGCAAGAATTAACCAAGGGGTTTAAACATTAATCATCATAGAAGTGTCTCAAAAAGTATAGTTTCTGAGACATGTTGGGGGGAAAGCTTTGTTGATAAGGATTTGAAGGTAATAATGCCAAACCTCGTTTTTGCTATTCCCCCTTTTCGAGGGGACATACAAAAAAACCCTTAATGTTAAGTGTATTAACTTCCTACTATTTAGGTTACTATAAAGTAAGAAAAATATAATTACCTTTTGGTAATACCATGCAATCTGAAAAACTTTCTATTTCTTTACCAGCTTCTTTAGTGCAGTTTGTTGAAAATTACAAACTTACTAAGGGTTGTAAATCTCGTTCTCAAGTGATTGAGTTAGCAATAGAATTACTACGATATCAGGAGCTAGAACAAGCTTATCGGGAATCTGCGACTGAGTTTAACCCAGAATGGGATGTGACCGTAGGGGATGGGCTAACAGATGAAACGTGGTGAAATTTACTTTGCAAATCTCAGTCCCGCAGTTGGTTCAGAAATGGATAAACGCCGTCCTGTACTGATTGTCAGCAATGACGCTAATAATCATGCCTCAAGTACGGTGACGATTTTACCAATTACATCTAATGTCAGTCGTGTTTATCCTTTTGAAGTTTTGTTAAATCCAGAAGATTCTGGTCTGTCTAAGCCTTGTAAGGTACAAGCGCAACAGGTACGCACGATTTCTAAGCAGCGTATTTTGGGAGATGTGGTAGGTTGTTTGAATCAAGATTTCATAGGATTAGTTGATGCTGCTCTCAAGCTGCATTTAGGTTTAGTCAAGAAATCTTAGCTGTATCTACCTGAGTAATCCACTGATTGATTTGGTTGCGTTTATCACCACTTAGCCTTGATGCTGCTATTTTAACAGATGTTTTTTGATAAATTTTCCATAATGAAGAAAACATTTCAATATCTTGACAAGCTTCCAAATACTCCACTATTAATCCTAAATTTTCTTCAGTCAACCATTCCTGAGTTTCATTTTCATACTTGTCTTTCATTCTTTTAAAAAAGTCTTTTTCTCGGCTAGATAACCTACTCCAAACAACTTTTTTCACATTGTCTGGACGATGAGACATAATTTTGGTCACGTCTTCCCATTCACGAGCGTGGCGAACCCGATATGCTAAAAATTCTATGCTCGACTCAAATATTTCTTCTGGACACTCAATTAGCTGAATAGCGTAAATTAATTCTGTCAAATTTACTTCTTGGCAATTGAAAAACCAGTTGACAATTGTGGAACTATAAAAAAGTAACTTTCTTTCTTGGTTTCTAAACTTGCGCTTTTTGGCTTCAATAATTGGTCGCAGTAAAACGGAACGGACTTCAGGCGGAACTTCTTTAAATTCAATATCAGAGTTAGAAACAATTACTGGCACTCCCTCATTTTCGGTGAGAGAAGATTCTTCTAATACCCATTTTAAAAATTTACCGCAATTAGGACAATCTACTTCATATTGGATGATAAACTCTGCTGTTTTAGAATTAAAGTATTCTTTGGTACGAACTAGGGCTGCCATTGGTTTAAAGACATGGTGACAGTGCGGGCAGCATCTCACCCCTTGGGTATCTGGGTCACAGGATACTGGGTCTAGACTCCATTTTCTGTTGTCACAGGGACGGCCCAGCCTAAACCAGTTATCAGTCATATCTAGGATAATTGCATAATCTTTTCCCGGTGCAGGACGTAAGATTCTACCAATCATTTGCAGCCAGAGAGTAACACTGCTAGTAGGTCGAGCAATCACCACCGCCCCAGAGTCAGGGCAATCAAATCCCTCCGTCAGAATTGCACAATTGCTAATAACCTGTGTTTGACCACTACGAAATCTATCTAAAATTGCTTTACGTTCATTATTGGGTGTATCTCCATCAAGATGTTCACAGGTAATGCCATCAGCATAAAATACTGCGGCAATCTCTTTAGAGTGCATGACGTTGACTGCAAAGATAACTGTCTTTTTACCAGCACAAAATTTTTTCCACTGCTTCAATACTTCAGATGGTTTGTAGTCAGAAGCAACTGCTTCTAATTCTTTTCTCGTAAAGTCGCGTTTTTTAGGAACTTTGTGCTGAGAATATTTAAACCCTGCTATCAATTTGTAGTCTGTTAAGTATCCAAGAGCTATTAATTCCTTAGTGGTAATTGAGCCAATCAGGTGGTCGAAAATATCTCGCAATCCATAACCATCTTCACGTCTTGGTGTGGCAGTCAGTCCTAAAATGAGCGCATCTGGATAAGCATCTAGCAATTTACGGTAACTATTAGCTGAAGAATGGTGAGCTTCATCAATAATGATAAGCTTTGCAGGAGGGTAAGTTTTGCGACTAGAAAGAGTTTGAATACTTGCTACTTGAATTAACGAATCAGTAGGCTTGTATCTTGCTTTGATAATGCCTGGTTGTACTTTTGTGGTTGCTTCCAGTTTCTCAACCGCCTGGATAATAAGCTCTTCCCTGTGAGCAACTACCAACACACCCTTTCCTTGGTCTGTAAACTGAGATGCCACAGCTGCAAAAATAATAGTCTTGCCACCACCCGTGCTTAGTTGCAGCAATACTTTTCTAATTCCAGAAGACCAAGCTGCTAACGTTTTTGAAACTAAATCCTGTTGGTAATCGCGCAGACTAAACACGGTTTGGCAGTATTTGTAAATTTATTTACCATTGTTCTATTTTGGCACGATGAACCCTAGAACAAGCCTTCCTAGACTCTATTCCGTTTTCGTTTCTATTTCGACTCAATGGCTATATATATAGATGTCATGGAAATTGTTGATTAATATTATTATGTCACTTGAAGTTTACGGTATCCCCAACTGCGGCACTTCCAAAAAAGCTTTTACCTGGCTGCAAAACCACAGCATTGACTATGAATTCATTAACACCAAAGAAAAGCCGCCAACTCGTGACATGATTCAAAACTGGGTGAAGTCCTTGGGTTTTGCTCCCATGCGGAATACCTCCGGCCAGTCATACCGTGCTTTAGGTGATGAAAAAAAGAGTTGGACTGACGAACAGTGGATTGATGCCTTCGCTGTTGATGCAATGCTGCTCAAGCGTCCGCTTTTCGTTAAAGATGGAACAGCCGTGCTGGTAGGTTTCAAAGATGGGGCAGTAGCTAGAGAAAAATTAGGGCTTTAATCTCCAAACCCCAGATGCATTTAGAAAAACCCTGGCCCCGAAACAAGTTTTGGGGCAACCCATCTTTGAGGGGTTGGGCTGTAGGGCGTGCTATGACTTTACGCTTTAGCGATACGAGATCGCTATTTTGCTGGTTGTTGTCAATGCCTTACATCTTTGAGCTGATTGGTGGGAAAATGAGTTATGAGAATATGGCTTGTGAGAACTCATATTCTAGCTAGTTAATGCCTGAATCCACTGACACGCGCTCCTTCACCTCTCCCCTGGCGCTGGCTGCTCCCACTCCCCTCACTGAGCATCCGGCGGCTGTCTATTTGTCATCGCTGGGCGTTGGTTCTCGTCCAGCTATGCGCCATGCTCTCAATACGATCGCTCGATTACTCACCAATGACAGTTGTGATGCCATGACTCTCAACTGGGCAGCGCTGCGTTATAAACATACTGCGGCGGTACGCGCTGTGCTGATTGAAAATAACAGTCCTGCCTATGCCAATAAGATGCTTTGTGCTTTGCGGCGAGTTTTAAAAGAAGCTTTACGGTTAGAGTTAATGAATGCTCAAGATTTTGCTCGTGCTGTGGATATTCCTAATATTAAGGTCACTAAGCAGTTGCGGGGACGCGCCCTCTCAGCCACAGAAATTGCTGCTTTGATACAAGTTTGTTTTGATGACCCTACACCCACTGGTTACAGAGATGCTGCTTTGATCACTATCCTGCGCGGTGCCGGATTGCGGCGCTCGGAAGTAGTGAATTTAGATTTGAGTGACTTTGATGAAAATACAAGCGCTTTAACAGTTCGTGGGGGTAAAGGTGGAAAAGACCGGACTGTATATTTACCCGATAGCGGTTTAGAGGTGTTGTCAGATTGGTTCAGCATCAGAGGAGTTACAGATGGCCCTCTGCTGTGTCATGTCAACAAAGGTGGGCGGGTGGTGCTACGGCGGCTAACATCTCAGGCGGTGTTGTTCATTTTAGAAAAACGTGGGCAGCAAGTGGGAGTTACTGACTTTTCGGCTCACGATTTCCGCCGCACTTTTATCTCGGAACTGTTGGACTCTGGTGTCGATATTTCCACGGTGCAAAAGCTGGCTGGTCATGTTAGTCCTGAGTTAACTGCCAGATACGACCGCCGCGATGAACAAACTAAAAAACGTGCTGTTCAAAAGTTAATTATTCCTGGTTCTCGGAGAAAACCTCGGCAGGAGTTGGAATTGAATTTTTAAGTGGCGATTGCCGGATTTCTGCGCGGGACTCTCATCTCCTCACTTGACAGGATCATAAAGTCCAGTGTTGGCATTCCATTTCCATCCCGTACTCATGGGGTCGCGGTGGCGCGTATAGCTGAAAAATTCTTTCGTGCTGAGTTTTTCTCTTTCAGTGATCAGGCTTTGGGAAGTAACACCGAGTCTTTGGGCCAGACTTGTGTTTGTCCTGGGTTGCAGTTCAACTTGTGGTTGCTGGTGTGAGTACACTTGTCTGCGCGGTCTGGTATTGCTATATCGCCCAGAGGCCATAGCCCGTTCTAATTTTTCTAGGTGCTGGGCAATTGCTTCTAGTTTCGTTTTCACATCTTCACTTTGACCAGCAAGATGAGATTCTAGTTTTTCTAGCCTCTGTTCTAGCTGCGATACTGATTTACTACTGGGGGCAACATTGATATCAATATGGCTATCAAACTGAGAGATTAATTCTTCTAAGCCTTGCAGCAAGGAGATTGTATGCCCCTGGCGATGTAATTGGGATAATTGGCGAACTGCCTCAATTAAGGCAGTAGGCACACGGATCATTTGGCTGGGAGGGGTCTTGTGGTCAGTCATTTGATATCAGAAATGATATCGACAAACTAATTATAGAACTAAACTAACCGCAATAAGGTGAGCCTTACAATTAGACAAGGTAAAAGTTTAATCCTCACATCTCCTCCGAAAAAAATCGCTCTCCGTGATTGCAGCGATATGACCATCAAAGTCAAATTTTAAGAAGTGGGCTTCTTGGGTTGTTGGATGTTATTGAGACGGGAATTTCTCCTGATTAACTTGACAAATTACTTATACTTAAGTTATTTAAGGGAAAGGTTCCATTTGTTCCAACTTGATAGTTGAAGCAGGTGAAGCAGTCACACGACTGGTGTAAAGGATAAAGTAAATATGTCTTCACGAAAAATTGGTAGTGCCAAAATTCAGGCAACCTCACCTAAGCCTTCTATTGACCTAGTTAATGTCGTAGAATTGCTGGCTAAATCTATTCCCACTAAAGAACATAAAACAAACACAACTGAGTTGCATCCTGACTACAAGCCAGCGTTTGATTTCGATGCTCAAAACCAACGATTGCGGCTTTGTAGTTCAGCAATATTACGGAGGCTATTTGGACTACGAGATTTCAAAGAAGCTTTTAACCCCGATGAAGGGGGCGGATTTATTCAAGAGTTGGAATTATCAGGATTTGGAACTAAGTCTCTCGTTGGTGGCAACTTAACAGAAGGAAGTACAGTTAGGCTATCTGCTGCTGTAGATAAGTTAATTGCAGCTATTGATAAAGAAATTGATGCCGCATTACCCCAAGAAAGTTCATTGTCGGCACTGTTGCTAGATCAACCGTTTCAAAACCTTCAGCAATTAGCAAAAAAAACAGGTACTAATTTTCAGAATGAGCCGCAGACAGCTAACCTTGTGCCGATCGCATTTCCTGACGCTGAGGCTAATACTAATTTAAATAAGCCTGTAGCCAAAGTAATTTCTGCTCGTGAACAAATTGATGCTGAGGATTACTTTCAACGTATGTGTAGTGCAGTCAGGGAGTATGTGCAAAATCAGCTAGATTGGGATGAAGATGATATTGAAGCAGCTATTGATAGTCTACGTGCAGAGCGAGATAGAGCCGATAGCCAATTGACTCGATTTCTCAACTTTTTAGATGATGAAGCATTAGCACGGGTAAGACAGACAATTACCCTGCGGATTATGGAAGCTATTGCTCAATATAGTGTTACCAACAGTCAACCCAAACACCAGCTTTTAGGAGAATATGTCCATCGCGTCACAAGTTTGTTAACATCTGCAAGAGAAATTGGTTATAGCGTTGACTTCACCACTCATTTTGGCGTTGCTGCTGAATTTGAGTTATCAGAGTACTTAAATAAAGCAACTTTCTATTACTGTCTTCCAGTGTGGCCAGAATGGGGAACTCAAATTTTTGAAGAAAAAACCAGAAATCAGCAAGGCACTAATTATGGGGTAGTTCGCGAAGTGAGCTATCGCTTTCGTATTAATGGTAATAATCCTGAAAAGAATAAATCCGCTTTTTTAGCACGACTTGACCAAATTGAAGCAGAACTAATTCCAGATGATGAAATATTACCCCAACAACCTTGGGCAGTATGTCGGCGGCTAGCTGAACTCATTTTTTTAGGAATTATTATTCCTCATCAAAATGAGGAAAGGCTAAGTGCAGAAGCTTTACCTAATTTTGTGCAGGAAATCCTCACATACCTGAAAACAGGTGGTAAGTCAGCTATCAAACAGATGATAGAGGATTTACGAAACCGTGAGTCTTCAATGCAAACAATTGCCGCAGCTTTGATTGATATACTCCAAAGCAAAAGTCAAAAGATTATTTGCCAAGTTCAAAAGCAAACTTCCCAACAATTTATTTGTGTAAAACGTAGCATTATTGAATGGTCACGCTTAGAAGGAGCAGAAGCAGGAGTAAGGGATTTACTCAAAAGTTCTCCTCAAACTAGCCGTGAAAATGTGGAATGGTTTAAACACATTGAAGTTTGCAATACTCCAGAAACACCGGAGCTTTTATTCTCTGTTCATGTAAATACAGATATTTCTGAGCATAATTTAGTCACCAAAGGCGATATCTATCCGATTCAAGCACAAAGGTCATTAACACAACAACTGCTGCAAATTATTTGGGTGCCTCGCTCTTTTAATAAAGAAGAAAAAGGATGGAAGTATGAATTATCCCCCAATGCCGGTCATGCTAAAGGATGGATTTTACCAGCAGCAGTCATAATTGATTATGACATTCAACTTTTAACTCGCCGTTCTAAACAAAAAGGCAGTGAAAAAAATAAACAATATCATGCAGCAGCAGTTGCTGCTTTTACAGTATTGATTTACTGCTGTTTATGGAGGATTATTGATAAATTAAAACAAGGATCTAATATTAATTTCACTACTTTAATGCTACGACTGCAAGAGCAAGGTAAAGACCTTGATGAAACAAGTGGTGATAATTACGTTTATGCAGCAGCCCAAACTTTAGAAGCGATATTAGCTGAAGATACTAATATCAGAATGCAGGGAGTTATTCTCGAAAACTTGGCTAAACAAACTGCAAATACAAAATGGATAAAACAAAGTATTTTTGATGCTTTGTTAAGTGCTTTTCCTCTATATATTAGTACACCAATAACGCCAGAAGTACCAAAAATTGGGTTGATTTCTTATGCAACTCGTCCTTGTAATGACGCTATTTCATTAAATGCAGAAGAAAAAGGTTATCTGTTTCTAACTCAAAGTTATATTGCTAGTGCTGTAGTTAATCCTTTTTCGGGTTATGAACTTAAAGCAGAAAGAATACAGTCTGATATTGTTGATTCTCCCGAACAATTGAGAAAACAACGCTTAGTACAAGAAGAAATTCGTTATCTCAAAAACCAAGGATGTCAACACATTATTTTGCTTTCTCATGCTTATCGTGGGCGCAGATTTAACCGCACAGCAGATTACAATTCTGGTTTAACACCAAAGGAGTTTTTGGAAGATGTTTTTCAAACTTTTCCTGACTTAAATATTTATACTATGCTGCGGGATGTATTTCCAGCGACAAGATTACAAAAACGCGGTAAAGGTGAAGCTGCATTTGAAATTTTACACGCAGCAGATCATACTAATTTTTTGCATTCTGTAGAAACTGTTCGGGTGCGAGATGTCATTCCTGTATACACTTTTGCCACACTGTTTGCAGTGCAAGAACAGCAACGACCACAGTCGGGTTTTTGTGTCTATTTCCTAGTATCTGACCAACGAGTAAGTGATATTACTTGGACAGAACGTGCTAGACAACACCTTGTCAATGCCGAACAAAATTCTCATGTTAATCCTTGCTTAATTTCTCTGTTGCGAGGGTTACATTTTATTGAAGCAGAACGTGGTGTGAAACAAGGACAACTCATTCCAGTTTTAGATCCCTTTCGTTGGATATCACCAAATACCGTTGAGGCGGCGGGAGAAGTGGAAGTATTACATACTCGGCGTAAAGGTAAAGTGTATCTCAGCTATCCGGCTTTACTGACTCATATTTCTCAAGTTTTGCACCGCAGGAAGTAAACAGACATTTGAGGGAACAAGAAGTAATGCAACTATCAATTTTAGAACAGGCATCTGTATGGGGACAGGTGTTTGAAATTGCTGTTAAACGTGGAGTTTTACAAAATCTGATTCATCAAAAGTTACTGAGTGACCAACATCAGGCTCTGAAACCTTGGCAAGAGGTAAAAAATGCAGAAATTTATAGCCAATTGGTAAGATCTTTGAAATTGACAGATCCAAATGCTCAAGAATGGGTCAGCACAATGGTACGTCATCTGTTGGTATTGGGGTATGGATTAGGCTGGACAGCAGTGCGAGAATGCTTTAAACATATACCAGTGCGACAGCCATATGTGACAGCGATTTGGTGTCCGTTGGTACTTCCAGGACAGCAGATGCAACGTGAAGCTGAACAAGAAAAAACAGCACAAGAATTTCAAGAGGCTTTTCATCTCCCAGGAAGACCAGATTTAGGATTAGTAAAAACAGGACAACCAGCAAGAGCAGATTTTTTACTTTGGTTATCGAGTGGAAAGAATACCAGGCAAAAATTTGAGCATTTCCTTCTATGTTTGGAGTTTTCCTATAATGCACCTGCAAAATTGGCAGACTTTAGCACAGAAACTGCTCACCTAGGGGAAATGAGCCGTTATGCTCGTTATATTGATTCACGGGGTGTATTTTCTAGGGTTTGTGCTGAGGTGGAAGGTGGGGAATTTTTATTTTCGTCAAATCTAAAAAATCACCTATCTGCTTTCAGCGGTTTGGACAAACCGTTGTTTAAGCTTTGTCAAGCCTCGTCTTATACTGAGCGTTTGATAAATTTGTTAAAAAAACAAGGACAATTAAAGGGTGGTTGTAGTGCTAGAGCGATCGCTGTCACCTCAAATGGATGTGAAAGTATTGCTGCTCATTTTTTGGACGAATCAGAACTAAATCCTAGAGCCAAGTTGATGACATCTTTGGGTGAGGCGTATCGTAACACCCGCAAATTAGATAACCAACCCGATGCACTCTCAACAGAAATTCGTGTAGCGTTTAATAAGTTGGTGCGATCGCTTCCCTCTGATTTTGAGCGACAAGCCAAGCAACTAAAGCAAGAACCTAATTCAGAAGCGTCACTGCACTACCAATTTACAGAACAAGTGACAGGATTCTACAATCCTATGCAAGAATTTTCCCAGCAGGAAGCGCTCACTAACATTGAAGCGACAGAATCACTGTACAACTATTTTGGTGGAAGTCCTCAAGTTCATTTCCAATCAATCTTCCAAAACCTACCAAAACAAATTTCCCTGCGAACAATCCACGAATATGCAGTTATTACTGGTCTAAAATCCGCCCAAACTGGAAGACTGAATGTTATTGCGTTAGAAGGAAATCCAGGAATTGGTAAAACCACTGCTGTAATTAAGTTTCTGGAAGCACAATCGGAAGGTTTTGTGTTTTTTTATCTCAGTCCACGAGTGGTGATTAATCGGGACGTTACCGCTAAATTTGCCAAAAAAGACGGAAATCCTAGTGGTATTTTGACCATCACTACTAATGCTAATTTAATTACTTCAGCGCCTAAGTGGTACGAAAAACAGGTACTGGACAAAGGTGAGAAACAGCGCTGTGTAAATAGTGCAGTAGTTGTAGATGGGATTGCCGAATTGAAACATCCTGATGGTAGTACTATTTTCCTTACACCTGAACAGGAACACGAAATTGATTGCAATATAGTCACTGCTAACCGCTTTAAACGTACCCGCAACGAACGAGAAGACAGCGTACAATCTATACATCGTCCTGGTGTATTACGCACTCTTGCCAGTTCAGCCCGTAAATTGCTAGAAGAAAATCCCCAAGTAAATCAGCTAGTAATGACTGCGGCTATTCAAGGTTATCGCCACCTTGACCAAACAACTACAATTGATGCTTTAGGAAATTTATTTGCTAAAAAAGCTAATACCAAACCAGGACAACAAGAACGCCGTAACTTTGGCGCCAAAATTCCTACTATCATCGCAATGGTTGATGAATTGGCTGGTGATGGTGCAGGGGCGCTATTTGTTCATAAACTAGCACAATGGTTACAGCAACAGTTCATCGAACCTTTTGAAGGTACTAAATCACCGTTTAAAGTAATTTTGATTATTGCTGATGCTTCTTTAAGTAATCAAATAGTCCTTAATAGTTATCTCAATTCTGGAAATTATGCTCCTGATAAAGTATTAATTAGTCCGACTCAAGGGGAAGCAGCATTTCGCGTTACGGGTACTGATATCAAAATAGGGCTGAAAAAACACCCAGTATTACATATCATGACTAATAGCTATCCGGCTTCTCAACTTAATATTGAATATAGGATTCACCTTGCACCCATAACACCTAAGCTGATAAAAGCTGACTTACAACAGGGAATTCGTCAAGCAGTACGGGAACAATTAGAAGATAAATTATTAAATAATGCCTATAAAGAAATTAGAAGAGGTATAAAGGAAGGAGCAGAACAATTAATATTTTTTGCCCAGGACAAAGCCTTTTTGCGTCAATTAAAGCATAAGTTGATAGATGGAAAAGATGCTCTTTGTCAAAATCACGAAGTGGAAATTTTAGATCAAAGTGTACCTCCCAATAAACGATTAGAGTTAGTACAGGAAAAAAAAAGAGATAAAATTCGAGTTTTTTTAATGACTTCTTCAGGAGCAAGAGGTGTATCTTTTCCAAAAACTGATTGGATTATTGCAGCCATTCCTAGATTTAATATAGAAGCTGCTTTAATGGAAGTTGCTCAACTCATTTATCGTGGACGAGGAATGTACACAGACCCAGAAACCAAAATATTAGTTTCTGGAGATGATAAAGCTAGGCGTTTAATAATGCTAATAAATGATGGTTTTATTGTAGGGGAGGATATTGATAAATCAAGACGGTGGTTACGCCAGTCTAGCGATATATTAACTTTATTAATGATGTTACGTTCTACAATTCACACTCGTATAAAAGGGGATGCAGGACTTAAGAATCAACGTCTCGCTTTTGTGCCAGTGGGTTCAATTGGAGATGAAGAATTATTAAATTTAATGTCTGATGACGTGTGGATTTTTTTGCAAGAAGCGCGAGTTTTTGTCTATGATAATCAATCAGAAGAAGAGAAAAGAATTGTCAAAAAAGCAGAGCAGTTAACACAAAAAATATTTGCTCAATTCACCTTAAAAGGTAATACACTTAATAGACAAGCTAAGTCTTATGTAGATTATTCTACTTTAGAAGCTTTTATCAAAGCAGTGTCTAGAAGTTCAAGCCGTTTACTCCCATCTCTAGAAAATGTAAATTTAGTAATTCCTGATTCTTTAAGTTGTATCGGCCCTTTCTGGATAGAAGACTGGTCTAATCGGCATACAGAAGAAAAATTCAGTTTTGAAGGATGGCGTAAAAATATTCAACAATACAGTCAAGAGCTTTTAGGATTATTGACAGTAATTTATCAAGATAAAAATGGTAAATATCCACCTAAACTCAAACGTCCGGCTAAGGGATTACATCAAATTTTAATTCGAGAGAAGGAAGAATCTATTTGGGAATATTCAACACTACAAAGTTTGAAAACACAGAATATTGTGGCTAGTATCCCGCTTGATTATCCCCATTTTTGGCGTGAAGAGTTAGAAGATGATACTCAAAAACAAGTAATAGAAGATCCAGGTACATGGCAGAGTACTTTAGGAAGAAGTTTAACACCAAAAGGTTTGGTTATGCCTGTAGTTCCACAATATGAAACATTTCCTTGGGCAGCTGTAGCTGGGCGAAGGGTTTTTAGTCAATTGGAGACTGTTTTTAGTGATCGCTATTTTCTCGCCTCTAGTGAATTAAATCTACTCAACAGCATTTTGTTAGTAGATGCGTTGAATGATAATGTTAGTTGACCATATGAAAACCCTGTGTTAACTAACTACTTCAAATGTGATTGCCATTGCTGATAATCTTTCAGTATCGATACCACTAAAGCCTATTGGTAATGAATGCTATAGGTTTCA
Organism: Cyanocohniella sp. LLY; assembly: GCA_022241785.1. Taxonomy (GTDB): domain Bacteria; phylum Cyanobacteriota; class Cyanobacteriia; order Cyanobacteriales; family Nostocaceae; genus Cyanocohniella. Next base: position 80,437 of record JAKOMP010000008.1, read on the forward strand.
CATTGATACCGCCCTGCATAGCTGCATCTGAGACATTTGGCAAGTCATTGGTCAAACCCAAAATTTCATCATCATTGACAGAAATGGGGCTATGAGTCCTCAACCCTTTATTATTCACCTGAGTTCGGGTTAAGCAACGTGAGTTCGACAGAACTAAAAAATGGCAGGAGGTAGAGCAGGTAAATCTTTTGGGTAAATATCAATTATGTTTGTTAGATATTCTTAGTCTCGGCGTTTTTTTGTGACTTTTTTCCCACTTCTCAATCAATCGTAGCGATCACTTCCGCCACTATTAACTCTGCACCTCAGCAAAGCCGAGCCCAAGGCGATCGCCTGCTCTAGTAGTCTGTCAATTTTAAATTTACACGTCCTTGAGGGTCGCCATAGAGCGAGTATGCAAGCCAAGTAGAGTTGTAGGGCGCAAGTTGGCGGATTTCTTCTCTAGCATAGCGAAATGCCTCAGCAATAGTCTCGTTATCTTTTAACAATCCTGTGTAGAAGCGTTGGGCAAACCTTAACGCTAGTCCATCATTTACTTCCCACATAGCTCCGACGAATACAGCCACACGCGCCTCTGTCACTAACCGTTCAGCCCAACCACCTAAACCAGTAAAACTGAACTCTGACCGTCCTCCGTGGCAAGCATTAATAAAAAGCAGTGGGCGTGGTCTGCGTCCACCAAATCTGACTCGAATGTCAGAAGGACGTAGAATACCATCTGATAACTTGATCGCCGAGTTACTAGGTAAGGCAGCATCAAACATACCGTGGCAGGCAAAGTGTAACATAAAGAATTTTCCGGTCTCTAACCAATCCAATACTTCTTGGTAAGTGCTAAAAGGCTCAAGTACAGTGATATCTGAACGCAAATTATGTAACTGCTTGATGAAAGTTACCTCTTCCTGTACTGCTCCCAGGTTGACTTGAGTAGGCGCTATTGGCCGTGCCGTACCCACCTGTAACTCTTCAACTGTGCCTCCTTGCCCTGATAACCAACGGGATAAAGCAAACTGCTGACACCAAAATTGTTCGTCTTCTCGTTCTCCATCTTCGTTATAACGATAGGGCTTAATTACTTCCCACGGTACCCAAGGCTCATCAGAAGTAATGAGAATAGATGAAATTAGGGATTTAAAGCGCCAATACTCCTGCTGCAATTTATCAGGAATTAGTTCATCCCATAGTTCACGCCCTAAAGTTGCCAACCGTCGCTCGGCAGCAGCTTGTTCTGTTGACTTAATTGGTGCAGCTAAACTTCCCAGCTCTTTGTATACTGCCTGCATTTTCTCTAATGGTGAGCCTTTCAAGGTTAATTCACCAACTTTGACATGGTGATACCCTGCGACTTTTGAATGCAACGTGAAGTAGAGAGTACGGTCATCGCGCAATTCAATGCATAATTCCAAATCGGGTGGTGGGACAATAGGTGGTATTTTTAACTCTAGGCTTGTCACTTCCTTTGGTTTTGATACATCGTAATCTAAAGGCTCTTTCACAACTAGTACGCTGCACCTTTCTGTACCAATACGGCGATCGCATTGGTAAAAATCTACTCGAATTTCTTGCTCACCAAGTTTGCAAGTGGTAAGGTTAAACTCTACACTAGAGTCGCTGTCAAGTTTCACTTGCATTAATTGATAATCGTTGCCTTCAATATCCAAACCGCGAGGAGTACGCAATACTACTTCTATTTCAGGCAATTGTGCGGGAGTACAACTATTCTCAATATAGATAGCCTGAGTACTAGACTTTGGTTGTTCGATCAAAAGTTGGACGAATAGGCTGAACTTTTCGTTAAGGATAATTTGATTTGGACATTCTAAATTAGGATAGCGCAATAGCAGTGAAGAAGCTTCCAGAAAAGCTTGATGATTATCTATTGGTTGAGTCTGGGGTTGATTAACAGGAGGAATATTTCTCGAAGTTTGGGGTCTATTCTGTGGAGGTTCGTGATAGAAATTGGTTGAGTCTAGCTCGGGTTTTTCTGATTTAAGCAGCTTCGGTCTCAATCCACGCCCTGTTTGTTGTAATAAATTTGTTGATGACTGTGGTGATGTTTCTGCTGGTAGTAATAGTTGTTCTATATCATAAAAATCTGCGGCTAAAAATAACCCACTATTACGATTTTCTTCAATAAAAATTTTTGCTGTTTCTAACTCTTGTACGGTCTCTAATTTAGTAGTGACCTTTAAGAATATTTCTTCTGGCAACTGGTGTATTGCTGGCAAAGCTGTTTCTTTACAGACAAATTTTTTAGTTGCTTCTATCGCTGCTAATAACTCTTGCTGATTTATAGATTGTATTTTCAGCTTTTTGCCATTTACTTCTACTTCTACCTCAATTGCTTTACTGCCTAAGCGACCTCTTAAAAAATTTAAAAGCTTTTGAATATTTTTTAGGTTAACTGTAGCGGACAAAACCCATACTGAAAAAAACCTTAGTGACATACAAAATATCCCTACTATTACACCAGCTAGTACAGCGTGGCGGAAATAAAAAACAAATTAAAAATCAACAAAATGCTTATTTTATAGTCATTTTGACTTTTGATTTCCGCCTTACGGTACTAGTTGTAAATTTGCTATTCACTCTAATTCGGTTCGTTTAAACTTTAGCGTTATTGCTCCTTTACCACCAGCTTTTGCACCACTTCCAATTAAGCTAACCTTACCTTCGCCATTAATTTCTACTGATAGCTCAATTTCATCAAGGTGTATTCCAGGTTTTTTTTCAGTTTCTATCTCTGCACGTTTGAATAAACGACTTACTATTTGTAAAAACCGACCCATTTCTTGCTCTAACTTGTCGGCGCTAATCTCTACTTTGTACTTAGTAGCACCTTCAGATGGAGCTTCCCAAGTCCTTGTTTCTGCTGGAAATTGAACATTATCGGTAACAATCGAGATAATTTCTTCTTGCATAAACATTTTAGTTGCCAATTATTTTCTTTATGTGAATACAAAAATAAATCTTGTTTTACGGATGAAATATGGTTGTTAGAAATTATAGTTCTCACTATAATTGACTACGAAATAAGGTAGAAAGCAGAAGGAATGGTATTTTCATGCTTTATATAAATACCTCCCACAAGAAGAGTAATTTTTATCCTATAAGACGCTAATTTTACAAAACTTTACTGACTGAGTTTATAAAATTTTCTTAAAATCAGAAATTGAAGCCATAGACTAGCATATTATCCAGTAGTTCAGCGATTTTTACCTACCAAAATCAGTTTCTCAATATTTCTTTGAAAAAACTTGAGATTTTTAGCCAAAAAGCATAAAACTACCTCCTGACTTGTGAGGGTAATTAAGGGAACTCAGACAAAAATAGGTTGTTTCCCCTGTAACTAACAAAGTCTAAAGCCTATCAAAGGAGGTAGTCGCTTGAATATAAGCTTGGATCAAGAAACACTAAATGTACATTCACTTTCTAGTTCGCAAGTTCTTAACCAAGGTTTAGCTGAAAAAATTTATAGCTTTTTCAATAAGTTAAACAAATTGGATTGGCAGCCAGTTGCTAAAAAACTTATATGTTGTGATAACGGAACTGGACGGACACTACAACAAGCTGAATCTGCAATCAGTCTTTATGAGATGTTTTTGTGCCTCCATTTTCTATTCCCAGATATAGAATTAGTTCCGACCAAAGAGATTGATGAAGTATGGCACACCCATATTCTGTTGAATACTTATAAATACATTCAAGATTGTCAGGAGTTATATGGATATATTTTTCATCATTATTCTCCTGTTGATGAAACTTTAGAATTTCAAGGACAACACTATAAAAAGGCTATAGTAATAACTAAATACCTGTTTGAAAAATTGTTTGGTGTCAGCTTGATAGAAGATAGTCAATATCAGAGGACAGCTTGTCTGATAGTACCTCTGGATAATCAGTCATTACAAATAAGTGCCTGTTTAACTCTTCCAATTATTCAATCATAAAATGCAATTTTGCATTAACTGGAGAATAAAGTACGCATTTCTTTGGCTTCTGTTAGCATCTTCAGACTTTCAAAACCATTCGATGCTTCTTCTGCCAAGCGTTTAGCTTGAGGTAAATTCCCTGATAGTTTTTCCAGCTTGGCAAATGATGCCTTATGGTAAGCAATAGAGCGTTTATCTTTATGTCTGTCTGCGATTGGAAAGCTTAATTCTAATAATCGTCGTGCTTCTTCTAAATTTCCTAATTTTAGAGCCACGTCTGCTAACCAATTTTGAATAGCAACGACTGCTCTTTGCCATCCAGCTTGTTGAGCTTCAGCTAATGCTTGCTGGAAAATTTTTTCAGCCTGCTGATAATCTCCAGCTTGAAAATGTATCTGTCCTTGATAATAAATAATATGAACTTGTTGTTCCTTTATTTTCAACTCTGGTAGCGATGCTTGTTTTAACAGTTTTTCCTCTTCTGTTAGCCACTCCTGAGCTTGCTCAAACTGTTGTTGATTGATATATAAAATAGCCATGTTTGTAGCTATCTCTAACTGCAAGATTATAGTTTGATGGTGGCGCAAATCCCAAGCCTCCTGTAACAAAATCTCTGCTTCTTTTAGCTGGTTCTCTTGGCGCATCCTAATCAAGGTGCCAGCGCGATCACTCATTACCTCAACTGCAAACGTCCAATCTCCAGCTTGTTTGGCAGTTTCAATCAACCAAGTTGTCCAGTCTAAACGTTCATCCCAGTATCCACGCACATGAATATAGCCCTTAATATGTTGCCAAATTGTTCGCGCATCACAGTACATTACTTGACTAATACACCATTCGAGTACGGCTCTGAGATTTTCCCATTCAGCTTCTAAATAACCATAGCCGAGATGCCATTCCTTCCAATTCGTGCCTCCGTAAGCCTCCGAAAATTTGATATACCAATTGACCCATCTTTGTTGCAACTTTTGAGCCAATTCACTATTCGCAGCTAACTCAGCAGCAGAATACTCGCGGGTCAATTCAAGCAGGTTGTAGCGCCCTTGCTGCTGATAAACCAAGGAAAGTTGCTGCAATTTCGCCAATCCTTGGGCTGTAACAATTGGGTCAGCTTGCTCAAAAGCAATACTGGCAGCAGTTTCTCTGGTTATAGGTTGTACTCCTAGTGAAACTGCCATCAGTAAATAGTAAGGAGGCGTGCCTCTTAGGGGAATTACCGAGCCTGCAAAACAAAAACGGGCAACATCACCATTAGGTTCTTTGATTTGTGCCAACACATCCTCCAGTAAATAACCCGCCGCCATCTGACCAATGGCATAAATAATTGCAGCAGGTATTCCGCTTACTCCCTCAAAAAGTTGCTGAGATTCTTTCGTAGTCAAATTTATACTTTTTTCTTTGGCTTCATGTTGGATGAGGCGCAAACCATCTTCTTTAGGTAGACAACCCAGGCGAATGGGTACAAACAAAGCTTGTTCACGAGTAGTGATAATGACTTTCACCGTTGGTGGTAAATCGTATAGAAAGGACAGAACTTCCTGTTGGTCTTCAATAGTTTCTAAATTATCAACAATTAATAAGGTTTTTGTTTGAGATAACTTCTCTCGAATTGGCTGGAATTGTTCTTCTAGAGGTAAATGAATGATTTCACTGAGGTCTAGGACACGAGCAATTTCCCTGCAAATATCCCGCAGAGTACGTTCTCTAGTTAATCGAGGCAGGATACCAATAGAGGTCAGATGATTCTGTTTGGCGGAAGTAAAGATAATGGCTTTAAAGGTGGGAAGGCTGGGAGCGAAATGTTCGTTATTGCTCACTTCCAAGCAACGATAAGCTACTTCTACAACTAAAGTAGTTTTACCTACACCACCAATGCCATCCACACTGATTAAATGAGCGGTGTGCTGAAAATCCAAAAGTTCCATTAGCCGCATGATTTCTTGGGCGCGACCAATAAAGGCTGTATGTTCTCTTGCTGGCAAGTTTTGATAAATAAGGTATTTTTGGCTGATATTTACCAGATTAGGTTCAGTTTCTAAATCGGGTACATGAGCAGGTTGGGTATGATCTGAAGGCTCCTCAGCATTTGACTCTAACCGTTGCGACTGTTCCAACTTGTTAGCCAGGAGAAATCTGAGTTTATTTTCTTTACCACGACTAACGCCACTAATATTGAACTTCCTGTACACCTGACCCATACGTTTCAAACAAGCATCTGCTGATGTACTCAATTGGGTAGCTATTTGTTCGTAGCTTAGACCATCCGCCATTCGCATCAAGAAAACTTGCTGCTGTTCTGGGGATAGTTCATGCTCGTAAGCCATTTGAGTAAGAAAACTATGTGGCAACATTCATCAACAAATAATTTGGCTGTTTATCCTCCAGTTTACTCACTTTACCGAGGCATTAGGAGGATAAATAAGGTTAAATATTGTAAAGACCGGGAAAATAGCCTAAAAAAAATTATATTCTCAAATAAACCGAGGATTAAGGAGGATAACTGGTATTAGAGCTACTGCTGTAAGAAATATATAAGTTCTCAGTTGCATGACTTACAAAACCTCACCCTACCCTATCGGGTACTCTTCTTCTTGTTATGGATACTGCTAGCGATTTAGGGGTTATACCCATCGTTGATGATAAATTAACTTTTTTAAGGCTATTCCAGGACGCGATGTCTACAACAGGCTACGCCTACTCGCCCTTGGCGTTGTGTCAAAAAGCGTATAAATCTTTTGGATAAGGGGTTAAAGCTACCATTCGCCAGCAGTAACCTTACTTGCTAAGGCTGGGGGTGATGTAAAAAAAAGTGTATTGCGCCTATTGAAAACCGCTATATCAGCAACTGACTTTTCCCGTTAAGTCGTAAAAGGTTGAGATAGTAAGGATTTTAAGCTCTCATATATTATCAATACATGAGAGTTAATGACCATAAACGACGAGAGAATAGAACTTTGAGATAGCGCTTCCAGGAGCGATCGCATCCTCTCAAAAGTAACGGGAAAAGTTAGATATCAGCAAATAGCCTCGCCAACTGCTTCCTTAAGCTTTCCACTTTTTCATTCAAAGTGGCTTGGATGCGGTGTGAGAAGGTAAGTGTCTTTCCAACCTGAAAAAATATTCAGATTTTTTTTCCAATATGCATAAAACTACACTCTATCTTTGGAGACTGATATAGGAATCTAAAAAAGCGGGGAGTAATCAGCTTGGATAGTCATTGTCTTGAAGACACTTATAGTTAAAGTTTTGTCAATCAAAGTTAAATGAATAACTCTCCCATAAATAGCAAATGCACAAATAAGGGGTATCTTGCGATGGTTCAAAATCGACCACAGCCTTCTTTAGAAGAACTAGCTGTGAGAGCTAAAACAGCAGCAATACGAGCTAAGGATGACTCGCACAGTTGTGAAGTGAGACAGCAAGCATTATTAGAAAAACAGATTTTACTCACAGAACTAATGAGTGTATTAATGGAGCAGATAAAAATTGAGTTACCCAAACCAAAAAGCATCGATTTATCATATATTTATGAAGAAACGCTCCAAAATACCTTGCTGTATGTTTGTAAAAATATAGAAAAATTTGACCCGGAAAGGATTAATCTAAAAAAAATAGATAAGGATGAACCCCAAAAAAATCCTTTCATGAGATGGTTTATTTTTATATTTTTCAAGAGAAAAATAAACAATTTTAATTGGATAAACTGGAAAGGAAAAACTATATCTATATATAAAGATAGTGATGAATCTGAGATAAATATTCTCGACGTTTATTGCCCTCCAGAAGTTAATAATCCTCTTCCATCTGAAAAACTAATAGCTTTTATTAAAGAAGATCCAGAAGGATTATTTGCAAATATATTTTTTAATAAAAACCCGAAAGCCAGCTTTCAAATTATCTTACTTAAAAGAGGTGAAGAGGGTAAATCGTGGAAAGAGATAGTTGAAGAATTGAAATTAGGAAAAACCCACGGGCCTGTTTTCACATTTTATAGAAGATGTTGTGAAAAATTTGCTCCTTATTTTAGAAAATATCTAAATTTAGAAGTCAATCTAAAAAGTAAGAAAAGTCATTCTTCAGATTCATCTGACTAAATGGTATGTGTGAATTAAATGTAGAAGAGCTTATCAGGAGAAAAAGTAATGAATTCTAATCAATTGACTTTTACAATACCTATCAGCGGGGAAATGATTAATATTGCTGATAAATTGAGCCAGCAACAGCGCAACGAACAAAAAACTCGTGAGGTTTATCTCAATACTTTGGCTTTATTGGCAGTTGAGTTTTTCTGTCAGTGCATGGAAATTGAAACAGAATTTAGCAAAAGTTATGGTTTGGATAATGTTGTACTATCTTTAATGAATACTGCCAGCATATTTATCAAAGATAAAGGTTTATTGGAGTGTCGTCCTGTACTTCCTAGAGAAAATTTTTGTGAGATTCCACCAGAAATTTTATCAGAGCGTATTGGTTATATGGTAGTAGAAATTGATGAGCTTGATAGACAAGCAAGAATATTAGGCTTTGTAGAATCGGTTACAAATGAAAAATTGCCTCTAAGCAAGTTAAGCTCTCTTCAAGATTTTTTAGTTTATCTACAAAAATTACAAAAAGTTGAAAATGATGCAAATTCTACAGCAAATATTCCTAAAATTACTGTGAATCCAATTAACGAAAGCATAGTTAAACTAAGCAAATGGTTTGAAGGATTATTAGACAGTGGATGGCAATCTGAATTAGCTATTGCCAGAGATATTCCTAATTTATTAGCTGTTGCCAAAGATATTTCTCCTGTTAATGTTACTGACAAAGAAGAAGTAGGTGGTGCAAGAATTATTCATCTCATGCATCTTTCTGAACCAGTGCTTTTAATTCTCCGCCAGACACGATTAAGTGAAGATGAGATTGAAATTATCTTACGTCTTTATCCAGCTAGTGAATCAATATTCTTATTAGATGGAATAAAGATGACATTACTAGATGACCAAGATAGCCCTATTCGTCAGCTTGAAAAGCAAGCAAAGGGAAGTAACTGGTTGCAACTTAGATTTAAAGGAAATCTTGGAGATGAATTTAGTTTAAGAATTAGTTTCAAAGAAGATAGCGTCATCACAAAATTCATTATTTAGTTAGGTTATCGAGTGTTGTGCTTCTTAATATTGAAGTATTGCATATAAATGTAGAGGATGCTGGTTTTCTGAAACTTTGACAAACACTAATAAGGGATAAAACGATGAATCGCAGTGTTTATGCTTTAATTGTTGGGATTAATAATTATAAATCCCCTACGATTCCTCCTTTAAAAGGATGCGTTAACGATATCAGAGTGATTGATGAATTTTTAAGAAAACACTTAACGAATAATGAGGATAAATTATATATCAAGAAACTAATAAATGATGAAGCGACTCGTCAAGCAATTATTGACGGTTTTCGGGAACATCTCTGTCAGGCGAAAAGTAATGATGTTGCGCTATTTTACTTCAGCGGTCATGGCTCTCAAGAACGCGCTGGACAGGAATTTAGGAATTTAGAACTAGACCATTTGAATGAAACTTTGGTTTGTTGGGATAGTCGCACAGATGATATTTGGGATTTAGCTGATAAAGAAATTGCGAAATTAATTGCAGAGGTTTCTCAAAATCACCCACATATTGTTATAATTTTGGACTGTTGTCATTCTGGTGGAGGGACACGAGACGAAAAGGATTATGTGCAACAACTAGAATATACAGGTATACGTTCAGTCGATACTGAATTTAAAAAAAGACCACTTTCTAGCTTTATATTGTCAGATAAAGAAATCAATAGTTTCTTTTCTAAATCTGATTTGAATGACAACCAATCAAATAAGTTTTTTCTGCCACAGGGGGAATACATACTTTTAGCCGCTTGCCGAGATAATGAAGAGGCAAAAGAACATCGTAGCCAAAAAAGAGGAGTATTTTCATACTTTTTAATGGACAGCTTACAACGAAATGGCAGTTTAAATTATCGTGATTTATTTAAGCGAACTAATGCCTTAGTTCGCAGTTTATATCCCAAGCAATCGCCGCAAATTGAAGCGACAAATTTCAATTACTTAGACCAGCCTTTTTTAGGGGGTATAGTTGGTCAACGACAAATATACTTTACCGTTATTTATGATGGACTCAATGGTTGGAGTATTGATGCAGGTGCGATTCATGGTATTATTTATAGTAAAGGAAATGAAAAAACAAGGTTAGCTATTTTTGCAATAAATGTAGAAGATATTAGCCAGCTACAAAATGCGATTGCTGTAGCAGAAATTACAGAAGTTTTACCACAATTGAGCCGAATTAATATCTCTGGGGAAAGAGAAAAATTAGATCCAGAGTTAACTTATAAAGCTGTGATTACCAGTTTACCGGCATCTTCATTGAAAGTTTATCTTCAAGGAGAAGAATCTGGGGTTAGCTTTGCACGTCAAGCTATTCAAAAAGCTAGTTTTGGTGAAAGCCATTCACTTTATATTTGTGAAGTAGATAATTTCAACGAAGCAGATGTTTGTTTGCAAGCTTTATATGATGAATATGTAATTATGCGAGTTAGCGAGCGACGCCCATTAATATCACCAATTGCGGGGTTTGCTCCAGAAAGTGCATTACAAGCAATTCATGCTTTAGAGCATATTGCCCGATGGATAAATATAGCTACCATTACGAGTCCTGCAAACAGTTTCATTACAACTGATGCGGTACAAATGCAAGTTTATCAACAGGAATCAGAAATTCACGATTACCAGATTTATTTGGAATATCAAGCTAATAATGGTAAGTTACAACCTCCAGTAGTCAGGATAAAACTGACCAATAAAAGTGAAAAGGCTCTCTACTGCGTTTTACTGAATTTAACCGACCTCTTTGCAGTCACAGTAATTTCTTTTGCAGGAGTTAGGACTGGAATATTGTTGCAACCAGGGCAAGAAATTTGGGCTTTAGAAGGAAGAGATATCTCTATGGTTATACCTCAAAATTTTTTGCATCAGGGAGTAACAGAGTATAAAGATATTCTTAAACTAATTGTTAGCACTAGTGAATTTGATGCTAATTTGTTGGTACAAGGTAATATTGATGAGCTTAATCCAGATTCCTTTGAATATGCAACGCAACCATATATTACAAATAATAATATTCTAAATGATTTCATCCAAAATTTAAAATATCGTCGTGCAATAGTTGCTTATCAAGATGAACCTCAAAAGCCTGAAATTTTAGATGAATGGGTGACTTATGAAATTTTAATTATTACTACAATATCCAAGGAAGTTAATTTAGGTAAACCTTATATAGATAATCAAATTAAACAACCAAATTTACAAAGATTGTTTAAATATTTTAGAATAGTACTGTTTTTTCTATTTGTTTTTATAGCGATATTTGGAGGCTGGATAGTCTGGCAAAAATCACAGCAAAATGAATTAGAAAAACAACCAGTATCTCATCATATTTTTTTCATAAAAATGTTCAAAAATTCAGGATAATAAAAACTTAAAATAAAATTATAGGATATTATAATTATTATAATCAAAACGCAAACACTATTGTCTTTATTTTATCCATAATTTTCTTGAGCATAGCAGGATTGAGATATATTAAGATTGTGACATTTGTAAAATTGCACTTTACTGTATTGAACTAGTAATTCATTTTTGGTATTAGCTAATGTAGGGACTTGCAAGTTAATGCGTAAAAAATTTTTATTGAGAATTCGCACATTAGATGACAAGTACATAATTAACAAGAATTTTTTATGACTGCACTTTTCTGTTTGATATTGCTTTCCATAGTTAATATTTTCCATTATTTCATCTTAAAAGCGTTGTTTAAAAGCCAGGATGTATGACAAAAATGTTTCTAATAACTACCAACTATGATAAATTTGAATCAATAAAAATACTAATACTAGAGGGTTAATTATGGCATCTTATAATCCTGCTCATTGGTTTTTAAGTTTTGAAGATAAGCGAATAAAGCTGCAAGTAATTACTGCAAGTGTTTTAGTTATGATTTCAGGTTTCATAGTAATACGAGAACAAGGGACTAGTAATGCTCGTAATAGCGCTTATCAAGCAATTTTAAGTAACCAAAGTATCCAAAATGATAGAGGCGTAATTGAAGCTACGGAAACATTTTTTGAGAACCAGTCCTTTATGGCTAAAGATAAGCGCTCGCTACAGGTAAAGGAAGTTTATAAAACATCAATGATACGTTGGTTAGGACAACAGCCAGAAGCCCAGTTAAGTAAAGAAGCACAAAAGCATTTAGCACGCTATCAGCAATTAGTAAAACAGTAAATAAATAGGAGAGTAAGTCATGAATAAAAGCATCATTAATTTTCTTAGCATCGCAGGTATCGTTATCGCCCCTGTTGCAGTTGGAATCGTTTATCTACAATCTAATTCAGCCACAGGTATCGTCCAAGCTCAAGAGGCTATTACGAAAACAAATTTTCCTCTCAATAAACCTCAAGTAATTAGCTTTGATACCCAAGCAGGATTTGATAGATTAACTCAACGTCAACAAGAAGACCAGTTACGCGATTGGTTGTTGTTAACTATAGTTTCTGGTAAAGGAATTTCCATCCAAAACATTAACAAAAGTACCTATGATTTACCGACTGTACGTTATGATTATGTAAGTCCTGTAGCCAATTTTGAATACGGAAAAACACGGTCAGTCTACCTTGGTGAAGGCAGAGTTATTGCCTTAGTTATGAAGAATTCTTCAGAAGCAGAACGCAAAGATGACCTTGCACATATTGCTGACAAACATCGCAAAGACCAAGGAAAACAGCCAAAAACTATTGAAGTATATGAATATGAGATTACCCCTGATAAACAGTCTGGTATTTTAACTCGGCTTCCGGAATTAGATGCGAATAAACTGTTTAGTAGTGAATATGGTTACTATGAAACTACAATTCAAAGTTTAGAAGGGCTGAATAATTTCCTCAATCAAGTAAATGATATTAGTTTTGCTGAGGTTAATGATTCTAGTTTGAGAGTTGGAGGGCGTAAACTTTTTAGTCGCCAATTTCAAGGGATTCGTGCAGAAGATATTGCAACACTGTGGCAGTCAGATAATAATAATAGTCAAGGTAGTGGCTTCTCTTTAGACCCAGGGTTTGATTATATTAGCTTAGGAAAAGCTTTAGATAAGTCTAAATCTTTGTTACAAGCTTTAAAATTAGATGGTAGCCCTGTAATTACTAACCAAGATATTCAAAATGCAAAAGCAGGTTTATCAAATAAAAATATCGTTCCTTATCGGGAATTAATTGATAAGCTACAAAAATTGTCAGAATCAAATAAGGTTAACAAAGCATTTATAGAAGGAGATATTCCAGAGAATTTAAAGCGAGAATTAGAACCATTAAAACTTAAGCAAAAACAAGAATTTAATACACAGATAAGAAGTTATGATAACCAACTGCGTCAAGAATTTAAAGCAAAGGTTGAATCATGGCGGCAGTCGGGTTTAAGTGAAGCAGAAATTCAACAAATAATTCATGCTGAAATTACACAGACAGACCGAAAGTTTCAGCAATTTCAGAAACAAATTATTGAGCAGCAAAAGAATGAACTACAACAAATAATCAATACAAAAATTACAGCAAAGCTCACTGAAATTAAGAATTTTTCGGATTCACCGGAAAAACTTGGTTATCAAGCAGCACGCTATGATGGTGATTTACAAGGGACAGAAGTGGGGATGGTGTTGTTTTACACCGACTTACTAGCCAAACTTTGGGCAATCAATTATTTGGATAATACTCCAACAAGCGTTATTCCAGACTTTAACCCTCTAACTAAAGTAAAAGTTTCATCTATTTACAAAAAAGAACTAGAAGAATTCAGTTATACACGCCTTTGGTTTGCTCCTCAAGATAAGGGATTTCAAGTAGCAAAAGAAGGCAGGAATTTGCTATTCGCCAGAAATACTACTCGGATTTATGCTGCTTCTTCTGATCCACTAAAACCAGGGAAAGAAACTACAGCAGCAGCAGATACAAAAGCGTTTTTAAGTTGGTGGGATGACCATTATGAAGAAGTTGCTCTTTATGAACCACAGTACGAACGGCTAAATCAAATAATGAAATGGAGCCTAGTAATTAACTGGCTCAATCAATCGAATCAGGGTAGGATTTTAGGATTTTTACAAAATGTATCTGCCAATCCGGATAATTGGTGGTTTCCGGACTGGGTAAAAACTCAAGGTTCAAAATTAAGATTTCAGCAGTGGGAAAAGATAGGTTTTTATCCGCGAGGTTATAAAGGAACCAAAACTGAAGCTATGCCAATCTTAGCTTCAGAAAAATATCAACGCTTTGGGCAAACTAGACTGATTAAAGGTGGAGTTTCTCTTCCTGATCAACAAACTTTTCAAAAGCGTGTATCTTTACCAGATTCTAGTCGATTAAATGAAGTTAGTCTGCCGCAAAATATAGACTATGAGTCACTTAGTTTACAAAATGGACAACTAACATTTAAAAACTTTGAAGGTACAAACTTTAAAGTTGAAGATATTAATCCAAATGTAAGTAAAACAATCGCCCAAGCAAAAACAGAAGCAAGATTTCGCAGTGCAGATGTAGAATTAACCAACCAAATATTTACTCGCAAAGTTGCTAAAGATACTAACGGAATTGTATTTGAAATAACGATTAATAATACACCATTTGGTGATTTAAAAATAAATAAAACTGGTAATGGTTTTAGAGTTGGTTTTAACAGCAGAGATATAGATACTGCTTATGACATTGCTTTGCACTTGAGTAAAGAAAAAGGCGATATGCTTACTCTACTTAAGGAAATGGATGAAGTGGAAGTTGTCATGTTATCTAGTTCCCAACCTGATGAATTTATCGTCAAGCTTTCTAATTCTGATGATTGGGTAAGTATAGGAGGATCTGGAGGAGATGGAGAAGTACCTCCAGATACACAAATGTTACTTGGCTTTCCAGATGAAAATTCCCGTAATTTACGTTTAGCGTGGATTGATGATTCAAAAGCAAGGCAAGAACAATCTTCAGGAAAGTTTCGCGAGGCTTTTCGTAGAGATAATTCAGTTCTCAAAGAGGCAATTTATCGACCAAACCCTGATGAAATCTTACTAAACCCTGTGCAATTTATCCAAAAAGCACAAACAGCTAAAGAAGGACAGATTAAGGCAATAGATGAATTTTTGATTCATGGAAAAGATAAAAAAGCTGTTCGCTTAATTAATGATTCTATAAATTATTTTGGTGCTGATACAGATTTAATATTACGTCGAGTACTAGTCGAAATTCGTCGGAGCAAAATGGTAGTTAGTGAAGTAACACCAAGAGGAGTAAATATTGCTCAAGGTAGAGAAAAATTACTGGATGCATTTCAACAGATGTTAGTAAATAAAAGCGCTAGATTCCGTAGATACGAGAATAATACTGAATTTATTTATGTGCAAGATTCTTCTGAATTGAATAATTTTGACCCCAGCCAACCCATAGAGCAAAGCATTCCCTTTAGTTCAGGAGTTAGAGTTTATAAACTTGGAGCAGTAAAAATCGGTGATGTAAAAATTTCTCAAAGTGGATTGGGTGATGTAACTGCTTCCAGCTATCCTACAACTAACATTCCAGGAGATACAGGGGGTAGAGGAGGTAGAGGGGGTAGAGGAGGTAGAGGGGGTAGAGGGGGTAGAGGAGGTACAGAAGGTAGAGGAGGTACAGAAGGAGAAGGTTGGAGAAACCCAGTAAATCATCCAAATGCTCTCTACATTCCCAATAACCTACCTTGTACGGAAGAAGATAAAGATGATAAACAAGGAACTAAGGACAATGAGCAAAACAATAACTGTCTCGAAGAAAAACCTGTTTATTTAATCATAAAGTCAGATAATAGTTAATTGATAAAATAGTTAGACATGAATACAGATCATCTGAGCAGTAAGTATTTGATCCTCTCCCACTGGTCATCTCGCAGCGTGTACGTCGAGTCATTATTTTTCTATTTGTTTCATCCCAAGGATTACTGATTCCAACTCACCTAAATGAAAAATAGATTTCACTGTGACACAATCACAGAATTAAAGGCTGCTTTTCAATCAACCCAAACTAAAGTTTTTCAAGGTAATTTAGTTGCAGCCTACGATGACTTACTAGAAATCTTTACCTATCGTCTACTATCTGGAAAATTAATTGAATCAGATTTAGATGCAGATTTAAAAGTTATACAGTCGCTGGCTGATTTAGCGGCTTTATTTGGTCAATTTAAAGCCGCTGATGATTTACTGTTGAGCGCGGTTATACTGTATAAAAAAGCTAACAATGAACCGGCTGCTGACTATACCCATCTCAGGCGAATTCAACTAATTTTAGACCATAGTGATCTAAAATTAGCCAAAAAATTACTGAAAGAAATGGCTCCTCGTATTGGAGATATTATTGAAAATATGCAATTTTCCTCAGCAGGGTTTACGCAGTGGGAAGCGGGTTGTATTTGGCAAAATGCATCATCTCAAGACAAAACATTGTTATTTACCGAACTGTATTTTGTAATGGGACGTTTGCTGTGTTTTTTAGGACAGTATGGTGATGCTTTAATGGCGTTGCAGCGAGGTCTCTTTTATACAGAAGGAGAAAATGTACCTGATTTAGCTAAACAAACTGTATTACCACTAAAATTAATAATTACCTCTGCTTATTTAGAAAAAGGCGAATTTAATCAAGTTGATATCTGTTTAGAAGAATTACAAAATCAACTTGATAAACCCCAGCATCCAGAATACTTAATTCGTTGGTTTGAATTATCTGGTAAACTTAATCTACTTCGAGGTGACTTAGGTAAAGGACTAAAACAATTTCAACAAATTCAGGAATTATGTTATAAGTTAAAATCGCATCGAGCCGTTTTACGCTCTACTTTAAATCTGGCGAATATTTTAATTCTAATCAATCAAACAACTAGTGCAGAAAGTTATTTGCTCAATGCACAAATTGAGCAACAGGAAGATACTAATCTAGTAAGACGGGCTGAATTATTATTAACTATTGCTCGCATTCGTAGTCGTTCTTTAGAATTAGATACTGTTCCCACAGTAATAGAAATGCGTAAGTTAAAACAGGAAAACAAATACCTGTTAGATAATGTTATAAAATCAGATTTCTCACGTCAATTAGCTAATTATCTGGCTTGGTTTGAAGACCGTACATTAGCATTTCAATGTTTTTTAAGTAACTTTAGTATTACAGAAGCTGGCGATTTACTTCTAAAATTAAAAAATGTATTTCAATTTACAGATTCAGAGTTGATTAAAACAAAATGTCAGGCATTAGAAGGAACATATTATTATTATCTAGGGCTAGAAAAAAATCAACAGCGTTACTTAATTTTAGCAAATCAAATTCTTTCAGAGGTTTGTTCACAGATGGAACAAATGAACTTAAATTCGGAATTATGGCAAGTACAACGGATTTTAGGTTGGTGTCGTACCCGTTTATATTATCCGGCTACAGAAATTGAAGTATTAACTACATCTACAAATAATTTACTTGAACAAATGACTAATACATTGGCTCCCGAAGACCAAGTATTTTATTTATTAAATAAATGGACAGCAGATGAAGAGTATATTGCCGCTAAAATTAATCAACTAGAACTGATGCAATCTAACTTAAAAAGCAGCTTTTTCTGGATGCGCCCTTGGCATTGGTTCAAAATAATACAAAAACTAAATAATTTAGTCGAACATATTGATAAATACAAAGATGTGCTAACAAAACGCATCGTCAAAGGCGAAGAGGCAAAGTTACCATTTTTACGTTCTACATCACTATGGTTGCGTTTATTGACTCCCCCCAATGACCGAGTAACCTTGTCATTTTTGATTTTGCCAGACCGCGTTTTAATTGTCAGAACAGGTAGATTTTTGTTTGATTTTCGTGTCGTTCCTAATACTACCCGTCTAGCGGTGCGAAACCAAGTGAAACGCTGGTATGGTCGCATTCAAGGTTTCGATGGTAGTCGTGATAGTTATGCTAACCGTGATTTAAATTTCGATGATGGTGCTTATAAAGTAGAAATGACATCAGTCGCTCAAGTTGGGCAAGATGTAGCCGAGAAATTGGCGGAAATGTTACAAATACCCCAGTTACTTGAAAATTTACCCAAACATATTCGTGGGCTAACGATTGTTCCTGATGACATTTTACATGGGTTTCCCTTTGCAGCAATATTTTATCAAGGTAAATACTTGATTGAACGTTACTCTATTACTATAGCTTACGAGTCTAAAGCCAAAAATTCCACCTCAACTATTCGCCCGCAAAAAGCCTTGGTAGTAGGTGTATCCAACGGTAATCACCAGTTTCGTCGTTTACTAGGAGTCCAAAGCGAACTTGCTGTAGTAAAAAATTGGCTTACCAGTCATCGTATTCATCCAAATTCTTTACTAAATAGTTCCAAAACTGAGGTTATCAAATGTTTATCCCAAGCTAACCTACTTCACATTGCCTGTCATGGCACATTTGAGTTAAATCGACCTGACCAATCAGGGTTTGTATTTATTTCTGACAACGGACATCAAGAAATTCTCAGTCTCAGAGAACTATCCGCAATTAACCTCAGCAACTTGCATCATGCGACCCTATCGAGTTGTTGGTCAGCAGACCATTTTATTCTCCCCGGACGGTGGATTGTTAGTTTACCAGAAACACTCTGGAGGTCTGGAGTTAGCAGTATCCTTGGTTGCTTGTGGCAGGTAAACGATAAATTTGCAGTAGATTTTGTCAAGTATTTTTATCATAATCTCGATAAATATTCACAGGATGAAGCACTGCACCAAACTCAGCTATTTTTTCTCAAAAAGACTGAGTATAGTAACCCTTTCTTTTGGGCTGGTTTCAATATTTATGGTGATTATACTAAATTCCCCCTAAATTCGCAGACTAAATGAAATTTTTCCCTAAATCCTAAATAGGTGTCGGTTCGCAGATAAGATGAAATGTGAACAACGAAGTTATAGGGGTTCCAGGCACCGAGATTCGCGCATAAAGTGAAATCGATTGTGGGGTAAGCGTTTGAGGCAGCTAGCGCCTTCGCACATAAAGTGAAATGGTGTAACTAATCACAGAAGTTAACTGGACTTTATGTGAAATTAGGAACATTCAACATCAGGGATACTGAAAATCCCATAGGAACGCAACTTGACTAGCTTGGCAAGAAAAATTACCAATACAGGCACGAAGAAAAACATAGGTAGATTCTTCAGCTTCAAGATGCGCTCTTTGGTTTGGTACGAATCTCTGAATGAAAGAAATTATATGTATCTTCTGGAAATTGACCCAGATGTCGTCTCCTACAAAACTCAACCCTTCAAAATTTCTTACATTTTAGATGACAAAGTACGGCGGTACACCCCGGATTTTTTAGTGCAAAGGCAGTCAAAACAACAAATTGTAGAAATTAAGCCAGCAACTTGGCTTGATGATGAAAAAAATGTCAAAAAATTTCCAGTAATAGCTTCTACTTTGAAGTCTCGTGGGTGGGAATTTGCCATGATCACTGATGAAATGATGAGTAGAGGCTCTCTGTTAAATAACGTTAAACTTCTCTATCGATATGCCAATATCCTCTTAACACTTCAACACCTGATTATTTGTCATCAATATTTTTATTCAAAATCAGCAATTACTCTAGAGGCAGCTATCAAGGATTTACAGCCTCAAGGGATTGATAAACCCATTTTATTGAAATTAATTTTCTGGGGATTTTTAAAAACTGATTTAGTGGTTAAACTAAAGGATAATAGTCCTATTTATTTATCCTCACAAGCCTATCTCGCGGGGAGGCAAGGAAAATGACTAGAGTTAGATTCCAAGAAGGAATTCACTTGTGGCTACATAATTGTGAGTACATTATCCAAGAGAAAACAGGCAACAAATTTAAGTTACTTGAAAAATCCACTAGTCAAATTAATTCGCTAAGTGAAAAAGAATTAGTTCAATACTTCTTCACTGGCCAGTTAACTTTTCAAAATTCGGACGAAACTGAAACTGTTAATTACTGGCAAGCAGTAGATTTTTCGGAAATTCCTGAACATCTGAAAGCGGAAGCTCAACGCAAAGAAAAATATGTTTTAACAGTTTTAGAACAAAAAATATCAACATATACTTCTGCTTCCCTGACCCCAGTTATCCAGCAAGTTGCCGAAAAAATTGAAGATGAACATCCCCCTTCATATATTACTCTTTATCGATGGGTAAAAGAATATCGCCATAGTGGTGGGAATATTCGCTCATTAATTCCTCAACATCAAGCAAAAGGCAACTTTAAGCCCAAAATAGCCCCAGAAGTATATCAATTAATAAAAGAAGTTATTAACGAAGTATATCTAACTCCTGAACGTCCTAATATTGCCAGTATCTATGATGTCGTGATTTGTCGGATTCTGGCAGAAAATAATTTAAGGAAATCAAACAGGCAAGCCACTCTCTCTATTCCTCATCGCTCCACTATTTACCGCCAAATTCAACAATTAGACACAATTGAAAAAATAGTTGGTCGTTATGGAAAGAGAACTGCCAGTTTAATGTATGACCCCGTTCAAGAAGGACCGCGACCCTCTCGTCCTTTAGAAAGAGTTGAAATTGACCATACGCTTTTGCCTTTCTTTGTTGTTGATACAGATACAAGAATGCCAATTGGCACACCCTCTTTAACGAGTGCTGTTGATAAATATTCAGGAGTTATTGTTGGCTACTACCTGAGCTTTGAGCCTTTCAGTTCGCTTTCTGTTATGCAGTGTTTACTCCATACAATTCACCCAAAAAATTATGTAAAAAACAAATTTCCTTCAGTCACAAAAGACTGGAATGTCTATGGAATAATGGAAATTCTTGTCGTTGATAATGGAAAAGAATTTTATAGCCAACACTTTCAAGATGCTTGTCAACAATTAGGGATAAGCATCCAATATACACCTCCTTATATGCCTTGGTATAAAAGTAGCGTAGAAAGGACGTTTAGTAGTTATAATACCCAGCTATTGCAGGGACAACCAGGGGCATTATTTCAGGAATTTACCAATCAATATGATTATGACCCAAAAAAGAATGCTGTGGTTTCTCTTGAAGCTCTACAAGAGATGATTCACATCTTTATTGTAGACATTCATAATCAGAAGTATCATTCTCAATTTTGTACGCCTAGAGCCGAAATATGGTCAAAAGGAATAGCTGAATATCCACCCACATTACCTCTAAATCTCCAGGATTTAAGAGTATTAGTCGGAGCTATAGAAAAGCGAGTTATTACTAGAAGAGGTGTAGAGCTTTATGGGCTTTATTACAACAGTTCTGAATTAGCTAGACTACGCTCAAATTATGAAAAAGAAGACAACAGAAGGCAAGGTGGCTTGAGAGAAAGAGAAAAAGCCACTATTAAGTATGACCCCACAGATTTATCAACAATCTATGTCCTTGACCCCAATAGCCATCAGTTTATCGTTGTACCAGCGATGAATCAGGAATACACTCAGGGTCTGACTCTTTGGCAACACAAAGTTATTAAAAACCTAGCAGCTATTGAGTCAAAAAGAGTTGATATTGTAGCTTTGGCTTTAGCTAAACAGAAGATTCAAGAAATTGTGGAGAGTGAATGGCAAAAGTCTTCTAAAGGTAAAACGCGTAAATCTATGGCTAGATGGCTAGGTATTGGACGTGATGACTTAAAAGTAGATGAAGTTGCATTTAACACTGAAACCCATTATAGCCCAAGCCAAAATCATCAGATAAAGACTGAACAAGAATTATTAAATTTATTTAACCAAGGTAGTGAAATTACAGGCATATCTGACTTAAGTAATTCTGACAATTCCTTAATAAACTTATTAGATAATCAACAAATAGAACTCAAACCTCATCACCAAGAATTACCAAACAATTCTGATAATAAAATTTCCAAACCTCCCAAACGCCAGAAAAATAAAACATCTGTTT
This sequence comes from Cyanocohniella sp. LLY, assembly GCA_022241785.1. Classification (GTDB taxonomy): domain Bacteria; phylum Cyanobacteriota; class Cyanobacteriia; order Cyanobacteriales; family Nostocaceae; genus Cyanocohniella. Next base: position 102,369 of record JAKOMP010000008.1, read on the forward strand.
CTCATCAAGAGATAGAGAATATTTCTCCTGCTGAAGAATCTGTGATTGAAATTGATAATTGGGAGCCAGATTTGACTGGTTGGGAGGTGAGTATTGGTTTACCCAAATAAAGAAAGTAGCGACGATGCAAGTAACCAAGATATCTTGAAAATTAGTTTAGCCGAGAAGCTCCAAATTATTAATAACATTTATGTTATTTACCCTCGACTTCAAGAAGTCTTAGCAGCTATAGAGTATTGTCACCATTTTTCTTTAGGTAAGTCCGAGCCAGAATGTATGTTTCTTAGTGGTCAAACAGGAGTCGGAAAAACTACAATCTACAAAGCTTATGCTAATAAATATCCCAGGCAGGTCACAAAAGATGGCACATTTGTTCCTATTTTGGCTGTGACCATTCCTTCCCCAGCAACTGTGAAGACAGTAGTAACGAAATTGTTATGGACACTTGGCGACCCCGCTTATGACAAAGGTACAATTGGTAACCAAACGATTCGTTTAATTGGTCTACTCAAAGATTGTAGAGTTGAATTAATTATTTTAGATGAATTTCAGCACTTTATCGACCGAGATTCAGAGCGAGTTCTCAAAACAGTTTCTGATTGGTTAAAAACTTTAATTTTAGATACAAATCTGCCAATTATTTTAATTGGCTTGCCCGAGGCTGAAGAAGTTCTTAAACTTAAATCTCATTCTCAACTCAGCCGTCGCTTTGCCAATCGTCATTATCTCTCGTCTTTTGGATGGCAGTCCGATGGTGGTGCAGAATTTCGGACTTTTTTACATTTATTAGAGTCAAAGCTACCTCTAGCTCAAGCTTCAAATTTATCCGAGGTATATACAGCAAGAAGACTTTACTATGCATCAGATGGAATCATGGCTCATGTGATGAAGCAAGTTCGGTATGGCACTTATTTAGCTCTTAATCAAAATCAAGAAAAACTTGACTTAAATATTTTAGCAGCAGCTTTTGAAAAGTTTGTTCAAGCTGATAAACCTGAAAAAATTAATCCTTTTATCACTGATAAATTTGAGATTGAGCCACTTCATTCTGCGGCTCTAGATTTAGAAATTAGCGGAACTAATAAACGCCTTAAAGCTAAATATAAAGACTTAAAAGCCTCTCAAATATTAAGGAATTCTTGAAGAATAAATGCATAATCGAGTCCTGCTACGAACTCCAAATCCCTATGAAGATGAAAGTCTAGCTGGTTATCTAATTCGATTAAATGAAAGTAACTATTACTCTTCACCTAAGTGGATTTTGCAGCTAGCTGGTTTACATATTAATCGCAGAATTCCTCTCAATAACAGTCTTGATCAGCCTTCAACTTTGAGTCAGCTTATTCAAGTGAACGATGAACAGCTAAAGGTAATGGCTTCTCTTCCTAATCAATTGCTTGGAGATGTTAATTCTCAGCAATATGCCATTTATAAGTATGCTAAAAAACTATGCCCACATTGTTTAACTGCATCTGCTTATTGCCGCAAAATTTGGGATTGGGATCTAGTCACAGCTTGTTATATACATCGATGTGTACTGATGAAACAATGCTCTAGTTGTCATAAAAATATTCAGTGGTCTAGACCCGCAGTCACTCGTTGTCGATGTGGTTTCGATTTTCGCACAGGGCTTGCACAAACAGCCACCTTTCACCAAGTTAATCTGTCTGCATACTTATCCTCATTGGAGAAAAGCCTTGCTACCGTGCAGATTAGCAGGGATTAACATTTATGTGTAAGATGCCTTAAATTATGGTTCTGGAGTTTTGGTTCGCAAATTTCATCTAGTCTGCGAATTCGCTAGCTGCCTCAAATCCTTGCCCCACAATTGATTTCACTTTATGCGCGAATCTCGATGCCTGGAACCCTTATAACTTCGTTGTTCACATTTCATCTTATCTGCGAACCCACAATTAATCGGAGTTTATATCGGATAAAAGATAAGGGTATCTTATTTTGTATAGCCTGCTGTAAAATGGAGGCGATGGCGCTCTGCGCCCACCGTAGGTGATTGCGCGGAGCGCAGAAAGGAGGCAATCGCCAGTTAAACTTCGTTGAGCTTACGGGATACTTGACAAGGAGGTTCTGTTCGAGAAGATATTAGAGTATGCCAGCAAGAGATGTTTTTCACGATGCAGTCAAGCAAGGATTAATTGCCAATGGATGGAAAATTACCCATGACCCATTGCCAGTTAGTTTTGAATTGGGTGATATGTATATTGATTTGGGTGCGGAAAAACTCTTGGCAGCCCAAAGAGGGGAGGAAAAAATTGCAGTAGAGATTAAAAGTTTTGTTAGAACTTCGGCAATCTATGAATTTCACACCGCATTAGGACAATTTATCAACTACCGACTGGCACTGTCTGAGCAGGAACCAGAACGCACACTGTATTTAGCAGTACCAATTGATGCTTACAGTTCATTTTTTACAATTAGACTCGTACAAAATATTATCCGTATTCATCAACTGAAATTAATAGTTTATAACCCAGAGACAGAGGAGATTGTAGAATGGATAAACTAGCACAGTACAGTGAAATCGTACAAAAACTGCTACGTGAATATGCAGAAATTGGTAGTCCTGATTCAGATATAGAAACGCAAATAGTATTTGATACCGAACGCCATCATTATCAATTGATGAATGTGGGGTGGAAAAATCAACGCCGAGTTTATGGTTGTTTTTTACATATTGATATTAAAGATGGTAAAGTCTGGCTGCAACATAATGGTACAGAATCCGAAGTTGCAGAAGAACTGGCAAATTTAGGAATTCCTAAGCAAGATATTGTGATCGGATTTCACTCTCCTTTTAAGCGCCAGTTTACAGATTATGCAGTTAGTTAAGCCAATGAACCACAATACAGATTATTTACCTGCAATTAAACTGATTCCCCTGGATGGTGAAAGTTCATTAAAGATTGCCGGAATAAGGACGACAAAAACATCAGCACCTACTGATATTCGCCTTGTAAAAGTACTAGAATTTTTACGAAGTAATAACCTGGCACCTAACAGCCGCAAGCTATATGAACGCGAACTAAAGCGGTTTTTGGCATGGACACAACTGCACTATCATGAACTGCGTCCACGCCATTTAGGGCAATACAAAGAATACCTACGAGATGAAGTGCAAACTGATGCAGGTAAACCGCTTTCAAAAAGCAGCATCAATGCGGGGATTGCGGCACTCAAAAGCTTTTTTAAATGGATGTGCTACACGTATCCTGAGCTTGTTACTAGTAATCCTACATTGGGTATTAAACTGGAGAAAGTGCCACTGCCACCAGCTCAAAGTTTAACCATAGAACAAATGCAACGGGTGTGGTCAGCATTGGATTTGCTGGGAGAAACAAAACAACGGGATACGGCACTGGTTCATATTCTCAGTCATGGACTCCGCGCTGGGGAAGTTGTACAATTAAATGTTGGCTCGTTTGATGGCAAGCTGCTGTTTTTACCTGATACCAAAACTGATGAACCCCGTTTAGTACCGTTGCGAAAAGAAAGTCGGGAAGTGGTAGCAGAGTATTTACAATGGCGAGAACAACAGGGGGAGGTTTTAACCAGCGACTCCCCATTAATGATTTCACACCATGCTTCATATAAAGGCGATCGCTTGAGTTATCACGGGATTTACTTTGCAGTGGAGAAAATTGGGGAATTAGCAGACATTGAAGATTTGCATCCCCATCAATTCAGACATACTTACGCTACTGAATTATTACTATTGGGTGTTGATCCCAGTCATGCACGGAAGCTGACGGGACATCAAAGTGAGAAAGCATTTCGGCGATATACACTCCGTAGCGAACAAGAAGCGGCGATCGCTGCTTACTACCGTGCAATTGGTGAAGAAGTGGAGTAAGGTATGCCAAAGCCACTTGATCCTAAGTGCCAGCTATGTGCCAAGTTACCGACTTCTAAAGCAAAGGTACTGCATGGTGCTGAAGGGGATGGATGTTGGAATCCGCGCATTTGCCATAATCGTCGTTCGTTCTATCGTCGCCGCACTGAGAATCAGTCAACAGAAATTGATGCCATTTCAGTTGAACCACCAGCAACATATTTTGCAGTGCTGTACTTATATAAGGAACCAGGGGATAAGCCATTACACGCCTTGGGTGCAGAATTATGGCTGGGACAAAAGCCAATTTGTCGGTTAGAGCCAATTCACTGTTTTGGGCTAACGGCGGGGAAGATACGCGCCTACACAGATAAGGTGTTGCAGGCGTTTGCCAAAGAATATGGTGTCTCACTATATCAATATAAGGATATGTTTGAGATTAGCCCATCTCATTGCCCAGTACGTCCTTGTCCATTGCATCCAGAATCATAACCATGTCCACGTATCGTCAGTTAACTATCTGGGATGTGCTAGATGAGATGTCAGAAGCTCCACCAACATCTCCACTTGATGCAGTATGGCAGTGTTTAGATGCAGAATTGCATGATTTACCTGCGGAAGTACAATTATCAACCGCAGCACTGGCTTTTTCTCAAATTGCAGAGATTCTGAAATCTCGTGCTGAGTCAGTTTTGCAAGATGTACGTGATCAAAACCATCCTGAAGGGCCTGTAATCAGTAGCGATATGTTTGCGGGATTAGTACGGACAACAATGCAGCTAGATTTGGACGATTTAATAGAACCAGTAAT
>JAKOMP010000009.1 GCA_022241785.1 Cyanocohniella sp. LLY
CTGCACCCTGCACCATCAAAATATAACTAACTATACAACTGCTAATTGGGCGATTTCGGATTCTGATATTCAACTCAGTACTTAACGCTGGGGTTTTTTTCTGTGGAGTGGGATAGCGGCTGCACTCAACTAACTATTTTTTACTCATAGGAAAGGCGATCCAGTTGTGCTAACTGCGATCGCTCACTGTACTGTGAAGAGTTCAATTCTAAAAGCCTTGCTGGGACTAAGTTTTAGATAATTAATTTCCTTTTTCCTGGTTCATATCGATTAATTCGACTTGGTACTATAGTTTTGAAAAATAAATTGTGATTAAAGGGGAATATGAATGGCGGTTGCTATTCGACAAGCTCGTGACGAAGAACTTGAAGCGCTGATTCCGATACTACTGTTGACAGAACAATCGGAGCGTGCGCTGCGATGGGGACTTGCTAACCTCGTCGATGCTGTATATCGCATGGAGACAGTAGCCTAGATATAGATATGGTTACGTTAAGCTTGAGTGACTAGTACAGCACGGCGTAAATAGGCATACCATTTGAAATCGTCAAATAGCCTGTTTGATAAGCTTTTTGACTTTTGACCCTTCGACTAAGCTCAGGGTAAACTTTTGACTTTTGACTTCCGCGCAGCGGTACTAGTGTTATGTACATTGAATCATTATCGATAGCAACCCTGGAGCAAGCAATTCACCTAAGAGAGGAAGTTTTCCCAGGCGTGAGTAATAGTAGTGATAGTCCATCGCTGGCGGCAAGTTTATATCGAGATAAATATGCTCAATGGTTTTCAAACAGTGGAATTACCCAACTCAATTACTGGGTTGCTATCGATGARAAATCTTTCCAAGTAATTGGGCTAACTGGGTTATATTGCAAAAGCGAAGACGAACAAGAAGCTGACTGGTTAGGCTGGTTTTGTGTAGCATCACAATTTCGGGGAAAAGGAATTGGAAAAGAGCTATTAGACTTTACCATCGACCTAGCACAAGCAAAAGCAAAAAGGTACTTACGGTTGTATACTTGGGAACATTCTTCTTCTTATGTAGCCCGGATGCTTTATCTCAAACGCGGTTTTTACCAAATTGGTGAATCCCCAAACAAGAGCGGATTTAAAACTATCTATCTTGAACTCCAACTCGATAGCATTATCCATAGTGGCTAAAGCCCGGTGAGGAAGGATGTCAATGACGTTCTAAGCTGGCTTCTAGTGTATTAGTTAAAACATGTCCAGCCATCACACCACTGCTGAGATAATATGAGTTTTCGGAAATGCGGTACATAGTTTCAAAGCCACTACGACGTTGGCGATCGCCTATTACCCAATAACGCTGCACAATGGTATCTAGACCAATCCAACCTTCACCTTCAACTTGTCCCCAGAGGTTGTGCTGGAGTAAAAAAGTATACTGACGCTCTCCATCATGTAAACGTCCCCGATATTGCAAAGAGATTTCCGCGCGATCGCTACCGGGAAAAATCAGTTTTGTTGCCATAGTGAACCAGTTATCTCGATTCCACGCAACTAAGGTCATACCCTTAACGCTGATTGGCATACCATGACGCTCCAACCAACTGCCTTGCATTGTCCAGCGTCCTGGTTCCAATAAAAAAGTATGAGCCACCTTATATATTCCTTGTCTTGTTCCAAATACCCCTAAGACTTAAAGATATATTAGTTATTAATCATTGGTCATTGGTTATTTTCCCTACTCCCTACTCCCTACTACCTACCATAATTTCCCCCAACAGCACTTCACAAGGCGCACCAGTAGCAGCAGGGAGGTTGCCGGGAATACCTAACTGTCGCCAGTAGGCTAAAACCGCAAAGGCGATCGCTTCTTTAAAATCTGCATTTAAGCCGACCGCATCGGTAGTCATTACTGGTGCTGATGGTAACAACGACTGTAGCCTTTGTTTTAAATAGAGATTGCGACTACCACCGCCACATAGTAGTACCTGCTGGGGCATTTGTGGTAAAAAAGTCTGATAACTATGGGCAATGGAAGCAGCAGTGAGTTCTGTGAGTGTTGCTAATAGGTCAGCTGGACTGAGTTGGGATGATTCGGCATCCTGAAGACATTGTTGTAAATAAGCTACACCGAATAACTCACGACCAGTAGATTTAGGTGGTGGGAGATGAAAGTAATCTTGTTGCAGCCATTTTTCGACTAAAGGATGGCAAGGAGTACCACTAGCTGCCCAATTGCCGTTTTCGTCATAAGTCTTAGTACCAGCCGATAAATGCTGTACTGCTAAATCCAACAAACTATTTCCTGGGCCAGTATCCCAACCACGAATTTTTTCCAGCCAATTATGATCACTACGCGGTGGAATGTAAGCAACATTGCCAATTCCCCCCAGATTTTGAATGCAACGTCCTATTTGGGGATGACTGAGTAAAAAAGCATCAACTCTCGGTACCAAAGGCGCACCATGTCCACCAATGGCAATATCAGCAACACGAAAGTTACTCACAGTTGTGATTCCCGTGAGATGGGCAATTAAGGCACCGCGTCCTATTTGCAGGCTGTAACCGAGGGGGGGAGTGGGGAGTGGGGAGTAGGGAGTAGGGGGGGAATTAAAGTTTGATAACTGTTTGGGTGGTCTGTGATAAACGGTTTGTCCGTGGGAACCGATTAAGGTTGCTGGTGGGTGACCAGTTTGAATGTTTTGGGCGGCTTGGGCAAAAGCGCAGGCGATCGCATCATCTATTTCTGCCAATTCTGCCATTGAGATGGCTTCCCCAGCACACAGCGCTAAAATTTTTTCTTTGAGGACACTGGTATAAGGATATGTTGCCCCTGCTAGCAACTCAATTTTGAGATCCAAATCTGTACCCGAAATCTCTACTAAGGCAGCGTCTATGCCATCTACGGAAGTGCCACTGATTAAACCGATGACGCGAGTAGGGGTGGTAGCTTTGGCTGTGGGGTACATTGGCAAAGAATTTTTATGAATTGTGAGAAGTTATTGAACGGTAGTTTAACTTATACAGCAATGTCTGAAGAAAATCGCTTCTGAGATTATCAATATGTAATAATAAGCCGATCGCATACCCTCGTCAGTTATCAATCGTGCAAGATACCGACTCTATTAATGACCTTGCGGCTGCGTTGCAACAACCAGCTGACCTTAGCTTTGAACTACCAGACCCAGAAGATGAACAGATTCTAGAGTCAGATTTTCAAGAACAACTAGATGTAGCGTGGCAAGTATGCGATCGCTTCGATTTGCAAACCGAAATCTGGCGGGGACGAATTTTACGGGCTATCCGCGACCGGGAGAAAAGAGGTGGCGATGGTCGGGGTACCGGATTCCTCAGATGGTTAAAGGAACGGGAAATCAGTAAAAGTCAAGCTTATTCGTGGATTCAATTAGCTAATAGTGCTGATACCCTGCTAGAAGAAGGCAGGCTTGACCCCAGCGCAGTGAATAACTTTAGTAAACGGGCATTTGTCGAAACTTCCAAAGCTGTTCCCGAAGTGCAACAAATGGTGAGTGAATCTGCCCAAAAAGGCGATCGCATCACTAGAAGAGAAGTCCGCCAACTCACCGATGAATGGACAGCGATGTCCTCGGAGTTACTGCCAGAAGAAGTCAAGGTAAAAGCCGCCGAAAACTCCCTGCCTCCGCGCTACATTGCCCCTCTGGTGAAGGAAATGGAAAAACTGCCAGAATCGCACCAGCAATTCATTCAAAAGGAAATTGCCGCCAATCCCGATGTTGATACCATCAAGCAAGCAACCACAGAAGCGCGTCATTTAGCCAGATATCTCAAATCTGCCGCTCAAGTCCAAGCTTTAACGCAGCAAGATATTGATATAGAAACAGCCTTAGAAGAAGCCCAAAGAATCGGCTGTTTAAGTATAGCTGCCGACCTAGTAAATCAAGCATCACAGATAGAACAAACCATTGCCAAGTTATACATGACTTGGAAACGCATCGCTAACTTAGCAGATCGGCTATATGTAGATACCGGTGCTAGTACACCCCACCTGCGATCGCTCCTCACTTGCATCGAACCCCTCGGTGGTGAAGTCATGGAACTGCAATTGAGTGGCGGGACTGAACATACAATTAGGTTGCAAATTCAGGAGGTGAGTTAGGGATGGGGATTGGGGACAAGGGGACAAGAACAAAAATACTTGCTCCTCTCCCTCATCTCCTACCTCCCATCTAATCCGCAGCACAGGACGCACGACTAGACACCTGGGGCGTTACAGTGGGGGCTTGCGCGACTAGAATCACATCACCATTATTATCCTTTACCCACCCTTGGGCTTCCACAATTCGAGTTGTGGGCTTGACAGAAGTACTCTCTATGTGGATTGGCTCCTGCATACCACTGGCACGATTTTCACTTCCAGCTTCTAATGGAATCCAATCGGCTAGCACCGTATCACTCATTAAAGTCTCAGTGGGACTAGAGGCGATTCCTCCACGTCCTGTGACTACAAATGAACTTCTTTGTCCTCCACTGGCATAGCAACCACTGGCAACTTGCTGGGAGGCATCAACTACATTTAAAGGGAGTTCTACTAATCCTTTACTGGGGTCAACTTCTGGTGTATTAATTTCTACAGTGCCATTTAATGAAGGATTTTGCTGAGAAAAGGCAGTGATATCGCTTGTTAGTAAGTTAGCGCGATCGCGTTGCACAAATCCAAATATACTGTTAGCGGTGATGCTGATTTTACCCCCGGCTCCAGAAAAAGCATTAGCAGTAATATCGCTATTTTCTAAAGGAGCCGCAACTATAAAGCCATTAGGTGCATCGATTGTAATATTACCGCCATCTCCACCAGCCTCGTTTGTACCTGCATTAGTAGAGATTTGGCTGTTGCGGCGCATTTGTAATAAGTCTCGCACCTGTAGTGTAATATCTCCACCTTGACCAGTTCTCGTCTCAGATGAGAGTGTTCCTCGATTATTTAGCAGTATGGAGTTCGCGGTTACATTTATTTCACCTGCTTTTCCTAAATTACTCGCATCTCCTAAATAGATGAAACCTTGCGGCACTCGATTTCTGACATTGATTCTCCCTCCATTTTGAAGAATCAATTTCCCTGTATTGATGGTCACTGTTCCGGCTTCTCCACTACCAAAAGTTGAAGCCGATAAACTACTGGCAACCTTGTTTTCTGAAGTCCCAATTATTTCCACTGATTCGGAGGCAGTAATAATTAAATTTCCTCCCTCTCCTGTAGCTGGTTCAAATTCAATATTGTCAGGAGGAATAGATGTTCCACTAGACTGTGTTGATATTTGTGCGCCATCTTGAATACGCAACTTTTGTGTATTTATGTTTATATCTCCTGCCTTACCACCAGCAGCAGTTGCACTAGTTAATAAACTAGATTGATACACAGGCGTATTTTTTGGAATTAAAAAGCCATCAATCAAATCAACCGATTGGGAGGCATTCACGAATAAGTTTCCGCCTCTACCATTGTCTATCGTTGAAGTATCTATTTGTGCGCCATCTCGCACAATTAATTTGTTGGCGTTAATTGTTAAGTTTCTACCATCTACCACACCTGTAGTCCTACTAATTAAACTGACAAGGTAACCAATTAATTCTACTGTTTTGCCTTGTAACTGGATACGACCGCCACCATCTTTGCCACTGGTATCTATCGTAGAAGGAATATCAGATTCACCGATAGTGCGCTGAATTAATTGAATGTTATGAAAATTTTGCACACCTTCATGTCCCAAAACCCAGCCTTGGTTAGTGGCATTCAAACTAACTAAACTATTACTACCAACACTACCTAACTCAATTTGCCCCGATGCTGCTGTTAAACTTCCACCTTCCAGCACAATATCACCACCTACAAGTGCCAAAGTTTTGCCTGGTTGTACTTGTAAACCAACTGGTTGGTCAAGAATATTAGTTGTACCATCGGGACTACTTGCTTGAGATTGATTCCGAATAGGAGCAGCAGTAGTTCCAAATTGTAAGCCTATGGGTGCAGTAACTGTTAGCAGTGGTGTAGTTGGTGCTGCTGTAGTCATAAATTTCGTACCATCAGCAAAATTGAGGCTAGTAGCTGTACTCGCCACAAAGGAACCACCAATGTCTAAAGCCGCATTTGTCCCAAACACGATGCCGTTGGGATTAATCAGAAATAGATTTGCTGTACCGTTTGCTCTTAAAATGCCATCAATTTGAGAAATAGATTTACCTGTAACTCGACTAATAATATTATGAATATCCGCAGCATTTTTAAACTCAACTATACTTCCATCATCTACAGAAAAATGCTCGAAACTATGAAACAAATTCATGCCAGAACGTGTTCCATCTTCAATATTTATGATATTATTCTGAATTGTAATTTGAGAATTATTAGGTAGAGTAGCATCTGGAATAATTTCGGCGATCGCCGAGTTACTATTGAAAATAATTGTGGTAAATATTAAAAAACCTACTTCTCGAACTCCCATTGTTTTGTTCTCCACCACATTTAAGGACTTCACCAACAATACAACGGTCTATGCCAATCCTCAATTAGTCGTGAATAATAAAATACCCTACTGTATACAGCAGTAGGGTATCTGAGCATTTTTATTATTGATTATTGCCGATCACGTAACATTTATATAGAAAATGATAATCAATTGTTACTATCAACAAGCAACCCATTTTCCATTAACTAGACAGACTTCTTGTACACTTTTACCTGGGAGAGTTACTGAAGTCTCTGAAGCATCTTCTGTAGCTTCTTGTCCTTCAACAGCATCATTTAATTCAATTTGATTAGGGTCAATACTGTTCGGCAATTCTGGGGAATTGTCTACAGCACCAGAGTCAGACTGATTTAGGCTTTCAATAGTCTCATTTTGCATATCTTCTGTTAACTGCTGTTGTAGGTTTTGAGATTCCATGAATTTACTCCTTACAAGCTTGTAGATGTATAAACTTATCGTTTGATTTACTAATGAGTGCTTCATTTTGGCTTGCGGAGATTACGGAATAGTTTACAAAACTACATATTATTTTTTGGTTGATTTTCTCAAAAAGGCTAGAGGGGAAGGATTTTTACGTTTTTGTTATGTGATTACTCACCTAAACATTAAGCCTTATCGTTTAAATGAGTATCGTTTTATACTATTGTGCATCCATATAGAAAAGGCGATCGCAGATTATTGTCCGAGTGCGATCGCCTTCCCTCATTTCCCTAATTCTTAATCCCAGTCGCAGCGATACCCCGAATAAACTGACGCTGACCGATGAGAAATAGTACCATCACCGGTACAGTCGCTATAGTTACAGCCGCCATCATTAACGGCCAGTTATTGGTAAATTGCTCTTGAAACTCTGCTAAAGCCAATTGCACGGTTCTTAATTCCGGTCGTGTGGTAAATACCAAAGGCTTAAATAAATCGTTCCATTCAGCAATGAAGGTGAACAAAAACAGCGTCACCAGTGCTGGACGGGCTAAAGGTAACATAACTTGCCACAAAATTTGCAGTCGGTTCGCCCCATCGATGGTTGCGGCTTCTTCCAACTCTACGGGAATTGTCTGGAAATACTGACGTAATAAGAAAATACCAAAGCCGTTGACAGCAGTTGGTAAAATCAACGCCCAGTAGGTATTAATCATGTGTCCCCACTTCAGCACCAAGAAGATGGGTATCACCAACAATTGAAAGGGAATGACCAAAGTAGCCAAGACAACCAGTAACAGCGCTTGTTTGCCCCGAAATTTCAACCGGGCCAAGGCATAACCAGCCAATGCCGAAGTGACCATCTGAAAAGCCGTCACAGCGATGGCCACTAAGGTAGAATTAGCAAACGCAATCAAAAATCTACCTCGTTCCCAAGCGTCGCGGTAATTAGCTAAAGTCCAGTCATTTTTGGGTAAACCTTCTACAGCACCCCCAGGAGGGGCAAAAGAGGTGAGAAAGACCACAAATAGCGGTAGTAGGACAATAAATGCCCCCAATAGCAACACTCCTAGTCGCAAAAAGTTGCCAGATTTTGGATTCCAGTTTGATTTGGACATGAGTTATGCGTTAAAGCTTTGTTTTAAGTACTAGAGCATCGTCCCCTGCAAGAGCTAATCTATAACATAGTGACTTGTTAAGTTAAATTAAACCATAGTGAACATTACCCTAAGATTAATAGGGAAAATTGAATTTTTGTATCAAATGATTCAAGTTTACAGGAGTAAACATACCATGCAGCAGCTTGCGCCCGAATTAAATCTTGATTTCCAGAGCGAAACTTACAAAGATGCTTACAGTCGCATCAATGCCATCGTCATTGAAGGGGAACAAGAAGCCTATGAAAATTACATCAAATTAGCAGAACTGCTACCGGCAGATAAAGATGAGCTGATTCGTTTATCGAAAATGGAAAGTCGCCACAAAAAAGGTTTTGAAGCTTGTGGGCGCAATCTCTCAGTTACGCCGGATATGCCATTCGCTCAAGAGTTTTTCTCTGGACTACACGAAAACTTCCAAACAGCGGCGGCCCAAGGGAAAGTAGTCACTTGCTTACTGATTCAGTCTTTGATTATTGAATGCTTTGCGATCGCAGCATACAACATCTACATTCCCGTAGCCGATGATTTTGCTCGTAAAATCACTGAAGGAGTGGTAAAAGATGAATATAGTCATCTCAACTTTGGAGAAGTGTGGTTAAAAGAACATTTTGCCGAAGCCAAGGCAGAATTAGAAGCAGCTAATCGCCAAAACTTACCCATAGTTTGGAAAATGCTCAACAAAGTAGAAAATGATGCCCACACCTTAGCAATGGAAAAAGAAGCATTAGTAGAAGATTTCATGATTCAATACGGTGAAGCTCTAAGTAACATTGGCTTTACCACCAGAGACATCATGCGGATGTCAGCCTACGGACTCACAGCAGCTTAAGAATTGTTAGGTGCTGAGTGCCTAAAAAGGCTATTTTCAGTGCACAATACTTACAACAACATCCTCAGCACTATCTGAGTTACCCCGAAGACATCTGACGCTTTGTTTACTTTTTTTCAGAGTCATACCAATTTGCCCAAAGCATCCCACAGATATAAACCAGGAAACTAGGATAAAGTCTGGCTTTTTTAATTACGAATTACGAATTACGAATTACGAATTACGAATTGGTATTTTTCCCACCCACTCATTTAACGCTTTCGACAAAGCATACGCCTAATACATCAATACATGTTTGGTCTAATTGGACATCTGACAAGTTTAGAACACGCTCAAGCGGTAGCTAAAGAATTGGGTTACCCAGAATATGCCGATCAAGGGTTGGATTTTTGGTGCAGCGCCCCGCCGCAGATTGTTGATAATATCACAGTTACCAGTGTGACTGGGCAGACAATTGAAGGGCGGTATGTAGAATCTTGCTTTTTGCCGGAGATGCTGGCCCATCGCCGCATCAAAGCCGCAACACGTAAAATTCTCAACGCTATGGCCCATGCTCAAAAGCATGGCATTAATATCACTGCTTTAGGGGGATTTTCCTCAATTATCTTTGAAAACTTTAAATTAGAGCAGTTTAGCCAAGTCCGCAACATCAAACTAGAGTTTGAACGCTTCACCACAGGAAATACTCACACTGCTTACATTATTTGTCAGCAGGTGGAGCAAGCGTCACAACAAATAGGAATTGATTTGTCGAAAGCGACTGTTGCTGTATGTGGGGCCACCGGTGATATTGGCAGCGCCGTCACCCGCTGGCTAGATGCCAAAACAGATGTCAAGGAACTTTTGTTAATAGCCCGCAACCATGAACGTCTCAAAGAATTACAAGATGAACTGGGACGAGGCAAAATCATGGCTTTGGATGAAGCACTCCCCGAAGCCGATATTGTCGTGTGGGTTGCCAGTATGCCCAAAGGTGTAGAAATTGACTTTAAAGGTTTGAAGCAGCCCTGTTTGCTAATTGATGGTGGCTATCCTAAAAACTTAGCTACAAAAATTCAGCACCCTGGCGTACATGTGCTAAATGGTGGAATTGTTGAGCATTCTCTAGATATTGACTGGAAAATTATGAAAATAGTCAATATGGATGTGCCAGCACGCCAGTTGTTTGCTTGTTTTGCTGAATCAATGCTGCTGGAATTTGAGAAGTTATACACGAACTTTTCTTGGGGGCGCAATCAGATTACCGTAGACAAAATGGAGCAGATTGGTCAAGCATCAGTGAAACACGGATTTAGACCACTGCTAGTTGAAACGTTAGTCGTGAGTTAATCACTCATGAATTAATACCAGTGTACTACTATACCCACCTTGAACAACTCCACAATCAACACTCATAACTTGTACGATGGCAACTACCGAGCGCAAACCGCTACTGTTAGATTTTGAAAAGCCACTAGCAGAACTGGGCAACCGAATTGACCAAATTCGGCAACTTGCAGAAGAAAACGGCGTCGATGTTTCTGGTGAAATTCGTAAATTAGAAACACGGGCCATGCAGCTACGGGAAGAAATTTTCAGTACTCTATCCCCGTCTCAGCGCCTGCAAGTAGCTCGTCATCCTCGTCGACCGAGTACTCTTGATTACATTCAGGCCATTAGTGATGAATGGATGGAGTTGCATGGCGATCGCTGTGGTGGTGACGATCCAGCTTTAGTTGGTGGTGTAGGTCGTTTGGGCGGACAACCAGTGGTGATGTTAGGTCATCAAAAAGGCCGCGACACCAAAGATAATGTGGCCCGTAACTTCGGTATGGCTTCCCCTGGTGGTTACCGGAAAGCATTGCGCTTGATGGAACATGCCAATAAATTTAGTATGCCGATTTTAACTTTTATCGACACCCCTGGTGCTTGGGCAGGTATCGAAGCCGAACATCAAGGTCAAGGGGAAGCGATCGCCTACAATTTACGGGAAATGTTTTGCTTTGATGTGCCAATTATCTGCACAGTTATTGGCGAAGGCGGTTCTGGTGGTGCTTTAGGTATTGGCGTAGGCGATCGCCTGATGATGTTTGAACACGCCGTTTATACTGTAGCTACTCCCGAAGCCTGTGCCGCTATTTTGTGGAAAGATGCTAGCAAGTCTCCCCAAGCCGCGGTGGCCCTCAAAATTATTTCCCACGACCTGAAAAATCTGGGTATCATCGACCAAATATTGCCAGAACCCATTGGTGGCGCTCATTCTGACCCCCTACAAGCTGCCACAACTCTCAAGCAAGCTTTGTTAGACAATCTGGATGAACTCAGTCGGTTAACATCTCCAGAACGCCGCCAACTGCGCTATGATAAATTCCGCAAAATTGGCGTTTTTACCGAAGTTGCCCACTAACACCGCGGGAAATAACCGATTAATTCAACAGCAATGCTATAATTGCCTATGGCTACGTAAAGATTTTTAACAATCTGGTTAGCCATAGGCATTTATATTGTCAGCAAATCGACTCGATTTCATGAGCGGTTGATCTGATATTTCAATAATCAAGATTGAAAATATGATATAAATTCCCAGGCTAAAGATTTGTTGTCCTAACTTGGGAAACAACCGACGGGCAAAAATACCCACGTGAACAGAAAATAGCAGCAGTTATCAACCAGAAATCATGGGAATTTAAGGTTAATTTAATCTACCCCATTCGTAAGATTTAGATAATTGTCTAGAAAAAAGCTTTCGGAACTGCCAAAAAATTGGGAGAGCGCATGAGTGTTGAGAAACGACGTGCCCTAATCACTGGGGCCAGTAGTGGAATTGGCAAAGCAACAGCTTTAGAATTTGCCAAGGCGGGAATTGATGTCGCCTTAGTGAGCCGTTCTATAGATAAATTGGAGACAGTAGCAGCAGCAGCCAGGCATACAGGAGTGACAGCCACAGCCTACGCCGTAGATTTAGCTAATGTATCTCAAGTAAAAGCAAAAATCCAGGCGATCGCCCTTGATTTTGGGGGTATAGATATCTTGGTAAACAATGCCGGCATGGCATACACAGCCAACTTAAGTGAAACCCCCTTAGAAGATTGGCAGCAAATAATTAACTTAAACCTGACTAGTGTGTTCCAGTGCATCATGGGCATTTTACCCGGAATGCGCCAACGCGGCACAGGCACAATCATCAACGTCGCTTCCATAGCTGCCAAACAACCCTTTCCCGGTTGGGGAGCTTACAGCGTCAGCAAAGCCGGCTTAGTGACCCTATCTCAAACCCTGGCACAAGAAGAACGCCCCCACGGCATACGTGTCACCGCCATTTGTCCCGGTGCTGTCAATACCGAACTGTGGGACACAGAAACCGTCAACGCCGACCTTGACCGTTCCCAGATGTTAACACCAGAAATCGTAGCGCAAACAATTCTGCATACAGCCTTACTTCCACAGCAAGCCGTCATCGACGAATTGACCCTAATGCCCAGCGCAGGCGCTCTTTAATTAACTCTTTGCACGCCAGTTGCTTTAAGTCGGCGGAGCCGACGACAGTTGCTTTATGCCGGGAAACCCGTCCAACGCACTGTCTCCCCAACGCACTGGCTCACCTTTGAGTGACAGAAAAAATCCATATTTTCCATCAACAACGCCCATAACTCCAAACCATAACCAAGAATTAAATCATGACTATTGCCAGTTCCAACGGTGCCAACAGCTCAAAATCTCCCTTAATTCCCGACTTAGCAGAAGCCATCAGCCCCAAACCAGACCGTAACACCCACAACGGCAGACAACCAGATTTGCACTCACCTTCAGAAGAAGAAAAACAAGCAATGATGGATGCCGTCAGAGCAATACTAGTAGGAGTTGGAGAAGACCCCGAACGCGAAGGGCTACTGAAAACACCCAAACGTGTAGCAGAAGCTATGCAATTTCTCACCAGTGGCTACAACCAATCTTTAGAAGAACTCCTCAACGATGCCATCTTTGATGAAGGACATAACGAGATGGTATTAGTCAGAGATATTAACTTCTTTAGCCTCTGCGAACACCACATGCTGCCTTTCATGGGGAGAGCGCACGTTGCTTATATCCCCAACCAAAAAGTAGTGGGACTAAGCAAACTAGCCCGCATAGTCGAAATGTACTCCCGCCGCTTACAAGTCCAAGAAAGACTAACCCGGCAAATAGCCGAAGCAATTCAAACCATTCTTGACCCTCAGGGTGTAGCAGTAGTGATGGAAGCCAGCCATATGTGCATGGTCATGCGTGGCGTGCAAAAACCCGGTTCCTGGACAGTCACCAGCGCCATGGTTGGTGCGTTTCAGGAAGACCAAAAAACCCGCGAAGAATTCTTTAACTTGATTCGTCACCAACCGACGTTCTTTTAGGAAGTGGGGAGTGGTGAGTAGGGAGTAGGGAATGGGGAAGAAGAGAGAGATGCAAAAACCTGGAGGAGTTGGGGAGGCTGGAGGACAAAAGAAAAAGTTTCAGTATTTCCAACTCCCTACTCCCTACTCCCTACTCCCTACTCCCTACTTCTTAATTTCTCAAACAGCAATGCTACCTTATCTAAATCCTTATCACCTGGCTCAAGTTCTACACCACTAGATAAATCTATACCGTCGGGTTGAACTTGATTTAAGGCATCTACAACATTATCTGGTGTCAGTCCCCCGGCTAACAACCAAGGGCAACTGGGTTTAAATTGCTGTAGCATTTGCCAGTCTAGAGTTTGGCCTGTACCGCCTAACTGTTGGGGATGGTAGGCATCAAGTAGTAAAGTGTCTACGTATTTGATGTAATTAGAGACTTGATTCAGCTGCTCTAAACTGCGTACTCTAACAGCTTTAATAATTTCTATTTTTGGTAAACTTTGACGCAGCTGATAGCAAAATTCTGGTGACTCATCACCGTGTAACTGAACACCAGTTAACCCAGAATCTATAACTATCTGGACGATTTCGGAAATGCTGAGATTAGCAAAAACACCGATTTTGTCAATATTTTTTGGTAATGGTGCCACTGCTGCCCGAATTTGTTCTGTGGTAACGTATCTGGGTGAGGTAGGTACACAAATAAACCCTAGTGCAGTTGCGCCTAGAGAAGCGATCGCTACAGACTGTTTTGGTTGAGTAATGCCGCAAATTTTAACCCGCATATAAATTTGAGATATTGGGGACTGAAAAAAGGTCTAAGTTTTACTAAAACTGTTCGGTTGTTTCCTGTAGAACTTTATAATTTTGGAGGTCTACATTAATTGTGTCATTTAGGAGATACCAGTATGATTTCATCAACCTTACTAGCAGTTCAATCCACCGTTCCCCCAACTCCAGCATGGAGTCCTACGGTTGCTATCATTATTAGCATCAGCTGTTTCGTAGTGCTTTTGCTTTCTACCAAAATTGAGCAACCCCAAGTTGGGCCCAAATTGCCTGTCCTACCAGTTAGTGTCCCCACATTCATCGGTGCGATGGCTTTCGGTCATATTATCGGCGTTGGTATTGTTTTAGGACTAACTAATATCGGTCGTCTGTAGGTTTAAAGGGGCTAGTACCGCAAGGCGGAAGTCAAAAGTCAAAAGTTTACCCTGAGCTTAGTCGAAGGGTCAAAAGTCAAAAGGCTTTTATTCTAGGCTTTTTAACTGTTTGAAAGGCTATCTCTATTTACGCCCTACTGTACTAGGGATTAGAGACTAGGGGCTAGGGACTAAAACAAAAATCTTCCTTATCCCCTATCTCCCCAACAGTTTGGAATGGTTTGGAGATTGCCCAATCTCGGCTACACTATTTAGTTTTGTTTCTCTCCAACTCAGCCAAGATTGTCCGGAGTCGCGACAAGTCAAAGATGACAGTCGGAAATCCCCACCCTCAGCCATTCGTGCTGGGGGTTCATAGTATGTCAATCTAGATGTGAGGGCAGCTTTTTCGTAATTTGTAATTCCGTTACAACAGGGGTTTTCTGGGTTAGGAATGAGTAATTTATGAAAACGATGCTGTACTCTTTCATAAGTAATAATTGTCTAAATGTTATTTTAGCGTATAAAAATACACCTGATTTTGTATTATGAATTTTTGAAAATATTGAGCTTAAAGACGTACTCTCGTGTTAGGAAAAAATAATGCAAACAAATTGGAGAATTGGGTCTTTATTTGGCATTCCCCTATTTTTAGACCCACTATGGTTTGTAATTTTAGGGCTAGCCACCCTTAACTTTGGCATAGCTTACCAAGAATGGGGAACTGCTATCGCTTGGAGTGCTGGAATGGTGATGGCACTGCTGCTATTTGCTTCGGTGTTGTTGCACGAATTAGGTCACAGTTTGGCAGCGCGATCGCAAGGTATTAAAGTTAATTCCATTACCTTATTTCTATTTGGTGGGATTGCTGCCATCGAAGAAGAATCGAAAACTCCCGGAAAAGCTTTTCAAGTAGCCATCGCCGGGCCTTTAGTCAGTATTGGTCTATTCTTATTGCTGAGTCTAGCTAATAATATTACACCCGATGCTAGCCCCATCAGTGAAATGGTTACAGATTTAGCGAGAATTAACTTAGTTGTCGCCCTATTTAATTTGATTCCCGGCTTACCTCTAGATGGGGGACAAGTGTTAAAAGCAGCACTATGGAAAATCACAGGCGATCGCTTTCAAGCTGTACACTGGGCAGCGAGGGCAGGGCAAATTTTAGGTTACAGTGCGATCGCCTTGGGTTTTGCTGTAGATTTTTTTACTAGGGAGTTACTCACTGGTTTGTGGATTGCGTTGATAGGTTGGTTTGCTGTGCGTAACGCCAACAGCTATGACCGTGTAACCACATTACAAGAAACTCTACTCAGTTTAGAAGCCAGCACAGCCATGACCCGTGATTTTCGCGTAGTTGATGCTGACCAGAGTTTACGCTCCTTTGCCGACTCCTTTCTTTTAGACAGCAACGCCCCAAATATTTACTTTGCTGCTTCTGATGGGCGTTACCGGGGTATGGTAGCCATTGACGATTTACGCTTAGTAGAAAGAAGTGAATGGGAAAACCGAACTCTGCAAAGTATCGTGCATCCCTTGACAGAAATCCCCTCTGTTACAGAATCTAGTCCTTTGGTTGAAGTCATCAACAAGCTAGAAAATGAACAGCTACCTCGAATTACTGTGCTTTCGCCCGCTGGTGCTGTAGCTGGTGTCATTGACCGGGGCGATATTGTGCGCGCTTTGGCAGAAAAGTTAAACTTACGCATAACTGATGCGGAGATTCAGCGGATCAAAGAAGACGGTAGTTACCCACCAGGGTTACAACTTGGGGTTATTGCCAAGTCAACTGCAAATTAAATTAGGAACTTTTAATCGCCGATAGTTAGAGTTTATCGGCGGTTACTATTATTCATCAAACTGTCAATTTTCCCCAGTTAGCATCTGCCTTAAAATTTCTGGTAAATTAGTAATTTCTTGGATTAAATCGTCGGGACTAAAGCCAAACATATTCAAAATAACCAGAATTACAAAAATAGCGATCGCACTACTAATAAACGTTTTTAATGTTTTCAGAACTGCTCGGAAGATGATCAATGCAACAATTAATGCAGCGATTAAAATGATTATATTAGTTGGCATAAATAAATTAGTGTCAATAATTTTTAATTCTACTATTGGTGTGTTTTGAAAAGCAAAGGTACGCAGAGTTTTGATTTAACTTATTTGCGTCTTTGCGGCTTGGCGCGAGGTAAAAAAGATTTTTAAAATCAACATGAGGCTATAGCTAAAACTTCTTCCCATTCAGACTGATAGAGAGGCTGCACATTTATCTGCATTCCAAAACAATCACAAGCGGCGTTAGTTAAAGCATTCATAATCTGATCTAAATCTAAATTTACAGGTAATTGCACAGATGTCGCAGATGCTTCACCGAAAACTTGAGAAAACAATTCAATATCGGGTTGCAAACGGATAGAACCATGTTGCAGAATTACCTCACCTCGCCGCAACTGGGCGCTACCAATCAGTTTAGTCCCATCTGATAATACTAAATCTGCACCTGTAGCCGTGCCAAAACAATTAGGATTGTGGATATAGCCTCGCCCCGCTGTACCGTAGCCCAATTCCACGCCAAGCGATCGCCATCCTTGAATTAAAAACTCACAAATTTTTGCGTATATCTCCAGGCGACTACCGCTGATTCCCGAAGTAATTACAGCATAAGTTAAATCACCTTGATGTAGTACTGCTCTACCACCAGTAGGACGGCGGACTAAATCTAATTTTTGACCCCGCCAAAGCAAATTTTGCCAAAATTCAGGATACTGACGTTGATGATAGCCCAGGGAAATGGCAGGTGGCGACCATGTATAAAATCGTAGAGTCGGGGGGTGTTGTCCAGATTGGTGCTGTTCTAACAACCAACGGTCAATCGCCATCTGCACATCGCCAGCAGCGTCTAGCAAGGGAATTAGTCGCCAAACCTGCTGACTATGAAAGTTTTCAATTGGATTTAACACTGATATGGGTTACGTTAAGCAGTACCAAACTGAGATTGTAAAACTTCATCGTTGTCATCAGCAATAGTTGCCACAATGGTAATTAACCGTGAGACTTCAGCGGGTGATAACTCTTCTAAGATACGTGTCGATATAACAACTACCCGATTGTCAATGATCCCAAAACGGGCTTCTAAAGTACTAGAACAGTTCATTTCCAAAAGATGTCGCATTAATTTGGGTTCATCTTTCGCAGGTAAGTTCAGTACCGCCGACCAAACTGTGATGGTATCTTCATCACTGGTTCCGGTGAGTTGGACAAATATTTCCACAGTACCGTAATTAAACTTCCAGAGATAGCCACCCTCTGGGCTATGACTCACCATCGCACTCTCATCTTGTTCTAGAGTACCGATAACACTTTCAATGACTTCCACATGGTTAACGGTTACAGTATCCACGTTTAGTCCGTTGCTAAGTAGGGTTTCTTGGTAGCTTGTCATACAGATTTTTGGCTCAATATAGTTAATGTTTCATCTACACATACTTTATAGCTTGTGCAGAAGGTTTAGTTGTAGTTCCTGAGGTAATACTCTGGTCATCAGTCATACCCACATTTGGGGATATTAGTTATTACAGTAATAAATCTTACGTTTTATTTTGCTAAAAATTACCTGTAAGATAACTCTTACTGCACCTGCATTTCCGCAACGGTGTACCACCTCGAAAGTTTAAGGATGTGCTGAAATATGTCCTCTTTTTCCCAAACTTTGCCCAGTCGTGATGTTCGTCAATTGGGTATTAATTTAAATCACTGGTATGTGGTGGCACGTAGTAGTGAAGTAACAAATAAGCCTATAGGTGTGGTAATTTGGCATCAGGCGATCGCCCTTTATCGAGACAGTGCAGGTACAATTCACGCCTTAGAAGACCGTTGTCCCCACCGCCAAGTTAAACTCAGTCACGGGCAGGTAATTGGTAACGAATTAGAATGTGCATATCACGGTTGGCGCTTCAACTCATCCGGTGAATGTGCTGTTGTTCCCTACCTAGCAGTCAATCAAAAATTACCAAGTTGTCAAATTCGCCGTTACCCAGTCAAAGAACAAGACGGTTTTATTTGGTTATTTCCTGGAGATATAGAACCTACTGTAGAACCGATGGGTTTACCAGAGTGGGAACACCTTAATTATATTGCCACAGTTTCAATTATTAATTGTCATGCCCATTATTCTTATTTAATTGAAAACTTGATGGATATGTATCACGGGCATTTACATAACGAGCTACAAGCTTGGGCAGCAGCATCTTTACAAGATATAGATGAAGACGATAATCGTATAGATGCTCATTATATAGCTCAAAGTTATTACAAAATAGATAAAATTTGGTCGATATCCCAGTTATTTTTCCCAGCTTTGAGAAAATTACATCCCGAACCATTGAATGTGAGTTATGTGTATCCGCATTGGGTTTCTACTTTGGGACAAGATTTTAAAATTTATTGTTTATTATGTCCTATAAGTGAGACTCAAACCAAAGCTTATTTAATTCATTTCACCTCATTAAACTCCTTTTGGCGATTACATAAATTACCTATATGGTTTCGGCGGTTTATCAAAAATAGTTTGTTTGGTGCAGCACAAAAGTTACTGGATGGTTTAGTAGTTCAAGACGTGGAGATGATTGAAGAAGAACAGCAAGCGTATTTACAAAATCCTCAAAGACGGAATTTTGAGTTAAATCGAGCTTTGGTGAGTGTACAAAGGTTGATGCGGAGTCAAGTTGAAAGGTTGGGGTAATTTTTCCTGAACTTATAGAAGCACAACCAAGGGAGATTAGGCGTTACATTACAGCTAATGGCAAAGTTGCATTTACAGATTGGCTGGATGATCTGCAAGATAGAAAAGCCAAGGCTAAAATTAAAGAGAGGCTAAAACAAGTTAGTCTTGGCAATCTAGGAGATTCTAAATCAGTAGGGAAAGGTGTTTTTGAAGTCAGGATTAATTATGGTTCTGGTTACCGAGTGTACTTTGGGCAAATAAGTACAACAATTGTGCTTCTGTTATTAGGTGGAGATAAAAGTAGTCAAGAAAATAACACTTTTAAAACCATCTCTGAACGTGCATTAAGATTACACTATATTTAGGAGCGTTCATCATGACAAGAAATATAAGTATTGAAGAAATCAAAACAATGATTTTTCAACTACCAGTTGAAGAATTGATAACACTGATATCAGAAATTGAAGAAAGACTGGAAACTGTGAAAATGATGCAACTAGCAGAAACTGGTTTTCAGGAATGGAACGACCCAGAAGAAGATATTTATTATGATTAGTCCTCAAACACCAGAAATCTGGCTAGTTCGATTTCCTTTTAGTGATTTAACTTCTACAAAACTTAGACCAGCTTTTATATTGGCAGCACATAGAGAAGAACTAATTATATTAGGTATCTTTTCCAAAATGCCTATTGGAGAACTAAGAGAAACTTGGGTTGTGATTTCAGATAAACATCCTAATTTTTCACAAACGGGTTTAAAAAAGACATCTTTAATTAGAACTGATAAAATTGCCACGGTCAATGCATCGGTGTTTCAAAGGCAGTTAGGAAGCTTGCCCTCAGATATATTACCCTTAGTACAGGCAGCACTGAAAATATGTCTTAATATTAGCTATATACTGCTTGTCTGAGACAGGGCAAAATAAAGATAAGTAAGAGTGCCAAGCCTCCATGAGTTATTGCCTAAATACCCGTTGTCCCAAGCCGGAAAACCCTGGTGATGTCAATTTTTGCCTGAGTTGTGGTTCCAAGTTACTCCTCAAAGAACGCTACCGCGCCATTAAACCTATTGGACAAGGTGGCTTTGGTAGAACCTTCCTGGCTGTAGATGAGGATAAACCCTCGAAACCGCGCTGCGTGATTAAGCAATTTTACCCCCAAGCCCAAGGGACAAACACTTTACAAAAAGCTGTAGAGTTATTTAACCAAGAAGCTGTACAGTTAGAGGAATTAGGTCAACATCCTCAAATTCCCCATTTATTGGCATATTTTACCCACGATGATCGGCAGTATCTCGTACAAGAATTTATCGATGGGCAAAATTTAGCCCAGGAATTGGCACAACATGGGGCTTTTAATGAAACGCAGATATGGCAATTACTCCATGATTTATTACCAGTACTGCAATTTTGTCATGCTAGACAAGTAATTCACCGCGATATTAAGCCAGAGAATATTTTACGCGATCGCAATGGCAAATTAGTATTAGTAGACTTTGGGGCTGCCAAATCGGCTACTGGTACAGCCTTAAATCAAACTGGTACAAGTATTGGTACTCCCGAATATGTCGCCCCAGAACAAATGAGGGGTAGGGCGATTTTCGCTAGTGATATCTACAGCTTAGGCGCTACTTGTATTCATCTTTTAACACAGCGATCGCCTTTTGATTCCTATGATATAAATAATGACACTTGGATTTGGCAGCAATACTTAAAAAGTCCTGTAAGTCCTCAGTTAAGTCGCATTCTCGACAAAATGTTAGTCAGTATCCCCGTTCGGCGTTATCAAACAGCAGATGAAATTATTCAAGATTTAAGTCCAAAGCCGCAGGTAGTCGCTACTCCATCAATATCAGCAAAACCTGTAATTCAGCCACCACCTACTGTGATTACTCAATCTCCTAGCCAAATTGATTTGGAATTAGAAGAAATGAAAACCCAGTTTTTGGGCGGTGGTAAACCCCAACAGCAGCCAGTTCAGTCGCCAAACCCCAGTTCTCAGTCTACTGAGCAAAGTGCCATAGATGAGGAATTGGCAGAATTAAAAGCCAAATATTTGGGCAATAATAATTCTCCAAATCCATAGGAATTTTTTAAACAACTGTTAAGTACGCCCCGAAAGTCTCAAGTAGTGCTGGGCCGCTAAACTAAAGTTATAGATGACAGTAAATGTGAGACCTATTCAGGAATGCGACGATTTGCCTGAAACCAAGTAACCTGGATAAGTACGTCTGCTAATCGCATACTGATCAAGTCTGTTTATTTGCTGGATATTTGGCAATTAGTCTCATGATACAGATTCAGTCGGAACTAAAACACGTTGAAGAACTGCGCCAGTTGTTGCAGCAAGCTAGCTATGCTTATTACGTCTTAGATGCACCAATAATGGAGGATGCTGTCTATGACCAACTGTATCGTGAATTGCATGAAATAGAAACTCAGTATCCAGAGTTATTGACACCGGATAGTCCTACTCAGCGCGTGGGTGAAAAGCCAGCAAAACATTTTACCTCTGTACGACACAATATCCCCCTGTACAGCTTGGAAAATGCGTTTAATCTTGATGAGTTGCAAACATGGGATCAGCGTTGGCGGCGACAAGTCCCACAAGTAGATGCGATGGAATATGTTGCAGAACTGAAAATTGATGGTTCTGCCTTGGCATTGACTTATGAAAACGGCATTTTAGTTAGGGGTACAACTAGGGGCGATGGTGTAACAGGTGAAGACATCACCCAAAACGTGCGGACAATTCGCTCAATTCCCTTGCGGTTGAATTTTGATGGTTGCGAAAGTTGGGGAAAGGTGGAAATTCGCGGTGAAGCGTTTTTACCTTTGGAAGTATTTAAAGAAATCAACGCCGAACGACAAAAGGCAGGTGAACAGTTATTTGCTAATCCCCGCAACGCCGCAGCTGGTACACTCAGGCAGTTAGACTCGCGCATTGTCGCCCAAAGGCGGTTAGATTTTTTTGCTTACACGTTGCACATTTCCGGGATGGATGACGCGGCTGTAGCTAATACCCAATGGGAAGCTTTAGAGTTACTGGAAAAAATGGGTTTTCGAGTTAATTCCCAGCATAAGTTATGTGGCTCTTTAGTAGAAGTAGCAAACTATTACAAATACTGGGATACAGAACGGCTGAATTTACCCTACATGACCGATGGGGTGGTGGTGAAGCTCAATCCGTTTAAGTTGCAAGAACAGCTAGGGTTTACGCAAAAATTCCCCCGGTGGGCGGTGGCGTTGAAGTACCCAGCCGAAGAAGCACCCACCCGTGTAGAAAATATTGCTGTAAATGTGGGCAGAACTGGGGCGTTAACTCCGTTGGCAGAAATGCGCCCAGTCCAATTAGCCGGGACGACTGTTTCCCGCGCTACTTTACACAATAGCGATCGCATTGTGCAATTAGATATCAGAATTGGTGATACTGTCATTGTTCGCAAAGCCGGAGAAATTATCCCCGAAGTGGTGCGGGTATTAACAGAACTGCGTCCTGATGATACCCAACCCTTTGAAATGCCTACCCATTGCCCAGTTTGCGGTCAATCTGTGGTACGAGAATCAGGGGAAGCCGTAACTCGATGTGTGAATGCTTCCTGTCCAGCAATTCTCAAAGGAGAAATTGAACATTGGGTGAGCCGAGATGCCTTGGATATTAAAGGTATGGGGGAAAAATTAGTCCATCAACTGGTAGATAGAGAGTTGGTGCATTCCGTTGCTGATTTATACAACTTGACAACCGAGAAATTGTGTGTTTTAGAAAGAATGGGGCAAAAATCGGCGCAGAAATTAATAGATGCGATCGCTCAATCAAAAAACCAACCTTGGTCAAGGGTATTGTATGGTTTAGGTATCCGGCATGTGGGTAGTGTCAATGCCCAATTATTAACTCAGAAGTATCCCACAGTAGAACAATTAGCGACAGCTAAACAATCAGATATTGAGGGAATTTACGGTATCGGTGCCGAAATCGCTCAATCTGTATACCAGTGGTTTCGCATTGAGGCTAATCAAGTTTTAATTGAACGTCTACAAGGTACAGGATTACAATTAGCTGCTACGGAAGAAGCAACTGTTGATATTGGTAATCAAAAGTTAACTGGTAAGACTTTTGTAATTACCGGGACTTTGCCCAAATTATCGCGGGGTGAGGCTCAGGAATTGATTCAAAAGGCTGGTGGGAAGGTGACTAATTCGGTGAGCAAGAAAACTGATTATTTGCTGGTAGGAGAAGATGCGGGTTCTAAGTTAGAAAAGGCACAGGCTTTAGGGATTGCCCAGTTGACTGAGGCGCAGTTGTTGGAGATATTGGAAGATTAATGAACCACAGAGGCACAGAGGACACGGAGAGAGTTTCTTTAGTTTCTACGCCCAATTACAGCTATAAATCTTGTAGGGTAGGCATACTTCGGCAAGCTCAGTACAAGTCTTGCCTGCCCTGGTGTATCTTACTCATCTCAAACGTGCTGTATGTTTAGTAAATTTAAATACGCTACTCCTAGTAGTAAAGAGGATATTCAGCAACTAGGATATATCCTCGAACAGTGTTTTATCATGTCTGCTGGAGATAGCGCCATATATATGCCGCGTATTGGTATGGATAAGTCGCGCGCTATTTATCAAGACCAGCAAATTGTCGGTGGACTAGCAATGATTCCGATGGGTCAGTGGTGGGGTGGTCAACGTGTACCCATGACGGGAATTGCTGCGGTGGGTATTGCTCCAGAATACCGTGGTGATGGTGCTGCGATCGCACTCATACAACAAGCTGTGAAAGAACTCTCTGAGCAGGAAGTGCCAATTTCGGTACTTTATCCCGCTACTCAACGTCTATATCGCAAAGCCGGTTACGAACAAGGGGGTAGTTATTGTACTTGGGAAATTTCTCCTGACAGTATCCAGTTGCAAGATAAATCGTTACCTTTGCAACGTGTAAGTGCCAAAAATCATGCTATTTTTTACGACTTATATCAGCAGCAAGCAAAACTCACTGATGGATACATAGACCGACATCCGGCTATATGGCAAGGTGTAACTCAACCAGATCATCAAGAAACTGTCTATGGCTATTTGATTGGTGACACAGACCAACCCCAAGGCTACGTCATCTTTACTCAAGAACGCACCAAGGATGGCGCAATTTTACGAGTCAGAGATTGGGCAATGTTGACACATGCTGCGGTACGAACTTTTTGGAAGTTTGTTGCCAATCATCGTTCCCAAATTGATCAAGTGCAATGGAAAAGTTCTGTAGTTGATTTTTTAACATTGCTACTACCAGAACAAACTGCCAAAATTAAAAATCAAGAGCGTTGGATGCTGCGGATAATAAATGTCGTTAAGGCGTTAGAGATGCGGGGTTATCCCTTAGGAATTGATGCTGAATTACATTTAGAAATTCAAGATAACTTATTAGCTGCCAACAACGGCAAATTTATATTATCTGTAGCTAATGGACTGGGAAAAGTTACCAAAGCAGGGAAAGGTGAGTTGCAGTTAGATATTAAAAACTTAGTACCTTTATACACAGGTTTATTCACACCTCATCAATTACAACTAAGTGGCAAAATTGACGCTACAGCAACGGCACTAGGAACAGCCACACAAATATTTACAGGTAATTCTCCGTGGATGGCTGATTTCTTTTGAAGAACAGAAAAAAACCCTCCCAGGCTTTCCTTGTATGTACACCTTGAACCTAAACTTAGTTTTTATTAGATGTAGTAACCTTGATATCTTCTACATAAGTATAGCCAAGTCAGTATAAAATGAAATTGAGAAGTTCTGTTTTATGCTCAATTAGCCATTCACAATTCAGGTAATAACGGTTCGCCACTTTTTGTGAGTTTGTGTCGATTCTATTATTTACTTAGAACAGAATTAATTTAGAATTATTAAGACCTCTAAACTTGAGATGTTAAATTTGATGCCTGCATTTTGCAATAATCTTCAATCAAAAGCTATTACAGAAAGAACAGGTACATTCAGTGATAACATGAAACTACCTATTCATAGGTGGTTTAGATATTCTGCGGGATTTTCCGCAGCTTGGGTTGAAGAGGTAATTACAGAACTTAAACCTCAAGTTGTCCTTGATCCATTTGCTGGATCTGGTACTGTTTGTATTGCTGCTGATAAACTGGGCGTGAATTCCTACGGTATTGAAGCGCATCCTTTTGTTTACCGTCTTGCAAAAGGTAAGCTTTCATGGAATATACCAATATCTCAGTTTTTAGAAGCGATAACTGAGATTAAAAATATTGCCGCTATTTTGCAGCCAAAGCTTCCAGAAAACATTCCGGTATTACTTAGCAAATGCTACACCGAGGATGTACTAATATATTTATTTAAAATCAGGCAAGCTTATTTAAGCTTAGCTCCAACTCTGAGCAAAGATTTACAGTCCCTAATTTTTCTAGCAATTTGTGCTACTTTACGGTCATCAAGCTATGTAGGTACGGCACAATGGCAATATATTCTGCCTAATAAACGAAAAGTTAAGACTTATGAACCACTGGTTGCATTAGATAATCAAGTGGCGTTAATGCAAGAAGATATGCGTTATATGCAGTGTCTTAGACGAAAAACTCAAGCTACCTTCCTACAAGAAGATGCAAGAGTTCTAGAAAGTATTCCCCATCAATCAGTAGATTTAGTCATTACTTCTCCACCTTATGCAAACAACTATGATTATGCTGATGCTACACGCCTGGAAATGACATTTTGGGGCGAAGTCAACTCTTGGGGTGATTTACATGAGGCAGTGCGGAAGTTTCTGATTCGTTCAAGTTCGCAACACGTGTCAAAGGATAAGCTTAAGTTAGATACTTTGATAGCTGATCCTATCCTTAAACCCATTCGAGATGAGTTAATACCTGTTTGTAAAGAGTTAGAAGTAGTCCGCGAAACTAAAGGAGGAAATAAGGCTTATCACACAATGATTGCTGCCTACTTTACTGATATGGGTTCTGTATTCCATGCTCTTCGTAGAGTTACAACCTCTAATAGCAAGATTTGTTTTGTAGTGGGAGATTCAGCACCTTATGGAGTATATGTTCCTGTGGAAAAATGGCTAGGGAAATTAGCAAATGAGGCTGGGTTTTACCTGTGGTCTTTTGAGAAAATTAGAGACCGTAACATCAAGTGGAAAAACAGAAAACATAATATTCCACTACATGAAGGCAGACTTTGGATAGAAAGTGAGATTATGGCACAGTCACCATCACATAAATTTGGTCAGGCACTAGGCAAACTCCTAGAAGATATAGTACTCTACGATATTCTGAAACCTCGACTACAACAATTTGTCCAAGCCAAGAATTATTATCTTGATTGGCAACGGTCTCGTCCAGCTAGAAGTGGGAAAAAAGTTACTTGGCTGGATAAGTATGGAAACAAGCATGACCTAGATTTTGTAATTGAAGTCGATGGCACAGATGATGAGCTTGGTCGGCCTGTTGCATTTATTGAATCTGCATGGCGTAGGTATACAAAACACTCAAAAAATAAAGCTCAGGAAATTCAAGGAGCTATATTACCGATTATTGAACTTCATCATTTATCAGCGCCCTTTTATGGCGTAGTATTAGCTGGAGACTTCACCAAACCAGCGTTAGAACAACTAAAAAATAACGGCTTCGCAGTGATTTTTATTCCTTACAAAGGTGTAGTAGAAGCGTTTGCAGAAATTGCTTTTGATGTTGCTTTTGATGAAAATACTCCTGATGAGGAATATACTAAAGCTTTTAGAAACCTCGATAGTCTTACTAGCTCAGATAAAGAGAAACTTCGACAGGCGTTAATGCGAGTTTCTCAAGAAGAAGTAGATAGTTTTATGGAAACTCTGAAAAATTCACTTGAGCGTTATATTCATGAAATAGTTGTGATTCCACTTTTTGGAAATAAATATAAATTTGATACTATTAATGATGCAATTACTGGGATAAATACCACCATCAATATAAACAGTCCGGTTGGTAAATTTGAAAAATTTGAAGTTATCGTCAATTACAATAATGGCGATACAATTCGAGCTACTTTTCAAAACCAGCTTTTGCTTATGGATTTTTTAGAAAAGTTGGCAGAATAAAGTAGTTATATCATTAAAAATTTCATATTTTTAAATTGATTACTGAACAAACTTGACTTAAATCTAAAACAAACCCAGGTAATAACGACTCGCCATTAAGTGTTTGAGGATTATCTAATACCTCAACACTAGTATTCGGACGATAAATAAAAACTTGGCGTTGCTTTCTATCAATTAACCAACCCAGTTGTGTGCCATTATCTATATACTCTTGCATTTTGTCTTTCAAGATTCGCAAGTTATCGCTTTCAGAACGCAATTCAATCACAAACTCAGGACATATTGGCGCAAATTTTTTGCGTAGTTCTGGTGATATGGCTTCCCAACGTGTGTGTTTTATCCATGCTGCATCGGGTGAACGCACCGCACCATTAGGTAAAGTAAACCCTCCATTTGAACCAAACCCGATACCTGTACCATCTTGTTTTGTCCAAATACCTAACTGACCAATAATCTCAAAATTACATTGGTTAGTTTCTGTATCAGTTAGAGAAGTAATCATTAATTCTCCTGTAAAACTACGTTCAATGCGAAAATCACGGTTTAGCTGACAAAATTCATAAAACTGCTCATCTGTCATAGACATTGCACTGGGCAATTGCAATACTATTGGTATAATTTCCGCAATGACTGGTAAGTTGGTAGTCATAGTTTTTAGTTAGTCTTTACTTGCAGCCTTCCTTGACAAAAACCCAACACACACTGTTTCGCGTCTGCTGTGATGTGATCTTATCGTTCTACCTTTACATTTTCTCCTAGAACATAAGGTAGATGAAGCTTATACTCTCCCCTCTTACTCTCTGCGTCTCTGCGCCTCTGCGTGAGATAAAAAAATTAAGGGTGGTCATGTAACCACCCCTAATTCCCCTCATATTTATTAGAACTTATATTTACTCTGCAATATTAACTAAAGTTTCAACTTGAGAAGAAGCTAACGTTGGTGCTGTAAAGATACGCGAGTACAAACTTGCTGGTTGCTGACGTGCTATGACGGGCAGAACTTGACGAGCATGGGCAGCTAATTCTACTGTTTTCACATCGTAAGTCTGCGTAGCCAACTTGGGATAGAAACCAATTCCGATGATAGGAATTATCAAACAAGCTGTAATGAACAATTCGCGGGGTTTGATATCGGCGATTACAGCATCTAAATGTAATTCTTCGCTTTGCTGACCGTAGAACACTTGGCGCAGCATGGATAGTAAGTAAATTGGTGTCAAAATCACGCCAACAGCTGACAACACGATGACTACAACTTTGAAGCTGGAACTGTAAACATCGCTGGAAGCAATACCGAGGAACACCATCAATTCACCGACAAAGCCACTCATTCCGGGTAAAGCCAGAGAAGCCATTGAACCAATAGTAAATACAGCGAAGGTTTTTGGCATTACTTTAGCCATACCGCCCATTTTATCCATCATCAAGGTGTGGGTACGTTCGTAAGTTACACCAGAGAGGAAGAACAAGCTAGCGGCAATTAAACCGTGAGAAACCATTTGTAGTACTGCACCGCTAGTACCAATTTCGGTGTAGGAGGCAATCCCAATTAAGACAAATCCCATGTGGGCAATTGAAGAGTAAGCCAAGCGGCGTTTGAGATTTGTTTGGGCAAAGGCACAGCAAGCACCGTAGACAATGTTAACTACACCCAACACTGCTAAAACTGGGGCAAAGTAAACATGGGCATTAGGCAACATTTCCACGTTGATGCGGATGAGTGCATAACCACCCATTTTTAATAACACACCAGCCAAAATCATGGAACCAGGTGCAGATGCTTCACCGTGGGCATCAGGTAGCCAAGTATGTAAGGGGAAGATTGGCATCTTCACACCGAAGGCAATTAAGAAACCTGCATAAGTTAACAATTCAAAAGCTTTGGGGTATTGCTTCATTCCCAGAGTTGCCATGTCGAAGGTGACGGTATCTCCAGAGAATGCCATTGCAAAACCCGCTACCAAGATAAATATTGATGCGGCTGCTGTGTAGAGAATAAACTTAGTCGCGGCATAACGGCGTTTTGGCCCTCCCCAGATGGCAATCAGTAAGTAAACAGGTACTAACTCGATTTCCCACATTAAGAAGAATAACAGCAAATCTTGGGCAACGAATACGCCTATCTGGGCGCTGTACATCACCAACATCAAAGCATAAAACAATCGCGGCTTGTTGGTAACTTTCCAAGCCGCGAAGATTGCGAGTGTGTTGATTAAGCCTGTTAACAGGAGTAAGGGCATCGATAATCCATCAACCCCTACTGACCAATTCAATCCTAACTGGGGAACCCAAGGATAGTTTTCTACGAGTTGCAGTGTGGAGTTTTGGAAATCGTAGCTATGCCAAAAAGCATAAATCATCAGGGCAAAGTCGGCGATCGCAACTCCTAGACCATACCAGCGAACGGTTTTGCCTTCTTTATCTGGGATTAAAGGGATGGCTAAGACAGCCACCAAGGGCAATAAAATTATGGCTGACAGCCAGGGAAATTCAATAGCATTCATCACTTCTGACAATCAATTTACCTTTTTGCTTTTAATTACATTATATTAAGGAATCGTTACTTTTGTAAATGAAATTTATCCCTAATTGCTATTTTTGGAGAAAATTTTAGGAATAAATACTCACTGATTCCTGTCAAAACCATTCTAATTGTAAATTTTTGCAACGTCAACAAAAAAACAATAAAAAAGGCGGCTAAAACCACCAATTTAAGCTATAATTTTTAGACTTTTGGATAAATACTGACAATTTTACACAATTCGGTTAACAATCGACCAGACTTCCCCATCGGAGCGAACATAGGGAACGGAAATGGTTTTAAACCCAGTAATGAAAGGCTTGTAGTAGACGTGCCAATACATAGGACTGAGGTAATCAGCACAAGATTTGAGCAGACGGATTTCTGTTGCTAGTTCCGCCGCTAGTTGATTAATGCGTTCAGCATGAACCTGAGCCACTTCTCTGGCTTCTTCTAACTCTTGCTCTTGGGTAAGTTGTCTTGATTCTTTTTGCCAATGTTTTAATTCAGCTTGTTTGTATTGTCGCTGTACTTCCAACGCCGCGATCGCATCGTCTATACCCTTGAGTTCTACAGACAATTGGGGATTTTCTCTGGCTTGGCGACGATAAGCTTCAACCATTGCCGACGGTGAATCATTTTCGCTAGATAATACATTATTAGCTGAATCATTCTCACCAGATAATACATTATCAATAGTTAGCGCCGCCCGTTCTTGCTGGAGAGCCTGAATTTGTGAACTCAGGGTTGTGATTTCTGTATGAATTGGGTTAATCATTGGGGTTTATCCTTCGTAGCTTGCACCTTGGGTATCCAGAGAAAGCGATCGCACTGTTGCTGTAATTCCTGTTTCTTGCCAAGCTGATAACATGGCTGACTCTACAGATGGGGAATGCAACTTATCTACTAAAGCTAACAGTGTTGGCCCCGCACCGCTAATCACCATGCCATAAGCACTAGCTTTCACCGCAGCCGCATTCACAGCATCGTAACCAGGAATCAAAGCTTGACGATACGGCTGATGTAATTTATCTTGCAAAGCCGTCCTTAACCATTCTCCCTTACCAGTTTCCAAGCCGCGTAATAATAACCCCAGATGAGCTGTGTTGAAAATTGCATCTGCACGACTGACTGCGGTGGGTAGAACTTTTCGCGCTTCACTGGTGGAAAGTTCAAAATCAGGAATGGCTACAACTGGTACGATATTTTCATTCCAGGGAATATCGCAAATTTCCCAACCATCATCACTGGTAGCAGCCAAACGACATCCCCCCAATAATGCTGGGACTACATTATCAGGATGTCCTTCCATAGCGATCGCTAATTCCATCACTTGTAACTGAGTCAAAGGCGCACCCGCCAGTTGATTCGCACCAACCAAGCCGCCGACAATGGCTGTAGCTGAACTACCCAAACCTCTCGCCAAGGGTACACCCAACTCAATTTCCATTTTTACGGATGGCAGTGTTTGTCCTATATATTGATAGCACTTGACAAAAGCCTGATAGAGCAAATTACTTTCATCGGTTTGTACCCGTTCGGCTTCTGCGCCTGTGACATCAATAATTAATCCACCCTCTTCTAAGCGAGTGAACTTGAATTTGTTGTACAGCGTTAAAGCTGCACCAATACAGTCAAAACCAGGCCCCAAGTTCGCAGTGGTGGCAGGAACGGTAACAGTGATACTAGAAACAACAGACATCTGCAAATACTCTCCAATCATCAACCAGCATCTCATGTAAAGGTTACTGTTAGGTAGTTTGTAAAAGTCAATAACCAGATTAAAATAAGACTAGATTTCAATAGTTAAGGTAACAATGGAAGTTTTTCAGATGAAGTCAACTGTTGGTGAGTCAGGAGATTTGCATATTGAGATTCCCACAAAGTTGCCACCCGGACAGGTAAGTATAGTAGTTATATTGAATCCTGTTGTCCCAAACAGCGTACTGGAAGCTGATTATGATTTTTCTGATGTCGCCGGAAAGTTAGCCTGGCAGGGGGATGCAGTAGCCATGCAAAGGTTGCTTAGGGATGAGTGGTAATCGTTATTTGCTTGATACAAATGCGGTGGTGGCACTGCTACAAGGTAATTCACAACTACTACAACTGTTGCAAAATGCTGATTGGGTGGGAATTTCTGTTATTAGTCAAATTGAATTTTTAGCATTTTCTGGGTTGAGTCAGGAAGATAAGCTAGTTTTTCAGCAATTTTTAAGACGGGTGGAAGTTGTTAGTTTAATGTCCGGGGATACAGTATTAATTGAACAGGTGATCCAACTTCGCCAACAATATCGCCTAAAATTACCGGATGCAATCATCGCAGCAATGGCGCTTCAGATCAATGCAAACTTGGTAACTCTAGATCAGGAATTTGCTAAAGTCTCCACACTAAAAGTTATTGGCTGGTAGCTGGCAAAGTCTTGCTTGATTTTAGCAGCGTCGCTGATTTGCAATCGTGGTTAGACTAGGCATTGCCTAGCCTAATGACTTTTATAAGTTCTCGAAGTTAGCGATCGCTATCAAGTTGATCTACAAGTCTTTTGCCATAGATCACGGCTGCAATAGTCACAGTATCATCTTGAATTCGATAAATAATTCGATAACTGTATGCCAACTTTTCCCTAATGTTATCTTCACTAAATTCTGGTGCTACTCGACCTGAAAAGGGCGATTCGTTCAAATGTCGAGTTACATCAAGTATTTCCTGAACCACTGTAGCAGTATAAGAAACCGAGTCACGAGATATATATGTAGCGATCGCTTCTACATCTTCTAATGCCTTTTTAGACCAGACTACTTGATCAGCCATTTGCTCAAAAGTTCTTTAGCTTCTTGTTGGCTAATGGTTTTTTCTGTATCAGCTACTCCCAGTCCATGACGAACCTTCTCGATAACATATAAATGATACTGGATATCTTCAATGGAGAAATCATCTGGTAGTTGCTGCAAAAGAGATTGTACTTGTGCTTTTGTGGTAATCATAGGCTGTTTTAGTAATTTAGTTTTTTAGACTAGGCAATGCCTAGTACAGCACGGCGTAAATAGGCATACCATTTGAAATCGTCAAATAGCCTGTTTGATAAGCTTTTTGACTTTTGACTTTTGACTTTTGACTTCCGCGCAGCGGTACTAGCCTGATGACATTTAAAAGTTCTCGAAGTTAGCGATCGCCTGCTTCATTTTATCTACCACCTCATCTACAGGTATCGCGCCCAACTCCCCAGAAGCACGGGTACGGATACTTAAACTATTAGATTCTACCTCTTTAGCGCCTACTACCGCCATTACAGGTATTTTTTGCTTCTCAGCATTGCGGATTAATTTACCCAGGCGATCGCCACTAGTATCGACTTCGGCACGGATACCCGCAGCTACCATTTTCGCCGCTACTTCTTTGGTATAATCCAATTGGGCTTCTCCTACTGGTAATAATCTGGCTTGCACTGGCGCTAACCACAAGGGGAAATCACCAGCGTACTCTTCAATCAAAATCCCAATTAGCCGTTCTAGGGAACCGAACGGCGCACGGTGAATCATCACAGGACGTTGGCGAGAACCATCTTCAGCTACATATTCCAAATCAAAGCGTTCTGGTAAGTTGTAATCTACCTGGACAGTACCTAATTGCCATTCCCGTTCTAAAGCATCACTGAAGATAAAGTCTAGTTTGGGGCCATAAAACGCCGCTTCCCCAATCCCTTCAAAGTAATTCATTCCCAATTTTTCCACAGCACGACGAATCGCGCCTTCGGCTTTATCCCAAATTTCATCAGAACCAATATACTTATCACTGTTTGGATCTCGGAAACTGAGTCTAGCCTTAAAGTTCTTCAGTTGCAGACTTTTGAACACCGACAAAATCAAATCTACAACGTTGAGAAATTCGTTGTCTAGCTGTTCTGGAGTCACAAACAGGTGGGAATCATCTACGGTAAAACCGCGTACCCTGGTTAAACCGCCTAATTCACCAGATTGTTCGTAGCGGTAAACAGTACCAAATTCCGCCAATCTGATGGGTAATTCCCGATAGGAACGTAATTCACTCTTGTATATTTGGATGTGAAACGGACAATTCATCGGCTTGAGAACGAAGCCTTGTTCTAGTGCGGCGGCTTCCTCGTCATCCGACATCAAAGGAAACATATCTTCCTTATATTTTTGCCAGTGTCCTGAAGTCTTAAATAAATCTACTCTGGCTATATGTGGTGTCACTACAGGTAAATAACCACGTTTTAGCTGTTCCTGCTTAAGAAAGTCTTCTAAAACACTCCGCAACAAAGTACCTTTGGGTGTCCACAAGGGTAAACCCGGCCCCACTTGTTCGGAAAATATAAATAATCCTAGTTCCTTACCAAGTTTACGGTGGTCACGCCGCAAGGCTTCTTCTTTGCGCCGCTTATACTCAGCCAGTTGTTCAGGACTTTCCCACGCAGTAGCATAGATGCGCTGTAACTGGGCCTTGGTTTCATCCCCACGCCAATAAGCACCAGCCACACTTTCCAATTCAATAGCTTTGGGGTTTAATTCGCTGGTATTTTCCACGTGAGGCCCGGCGCACAAATCCCACCATTCATTTCCCAGATGGTAAATTGTGATTGGTTCTTCTTTGATATCTCCGAGAATTTCTAGTTTGTAAGGTTCTTTGATTTCCTGAATCCGTTGTTCGGCTTGTTCTCGGCTGACTTCTTCCCGAATCACCGGCAATTTGCGATTAATAATCTTCACCATCTCTTTTTTGATGGCCTTTAGATCATTTTCGCTAAACGGTTCTGGACTATCAAAGTCGTAGTAAAAACCGTTTTCAATCCAGGGGCCGATTGTAACTTGCGCCTTGGGAAACAGCTTTTGTACCGCCATTGCCATCACATGGGAAGCTGTATGACGAATCTTTTTTAATTCTTCCGATTCGCTGGTGCGCGGTAAATAAATTTTTTCCGGTTGTTCTGACTGACTAAGAGATGAGTTTGGCGACATCGGCTGCTGAACCATTGGCGAAGTGATTGCAAAAAGATAATTTTAGTAGTTAATGCTAGGAAAAATTTCCTGTACTGCTTCAAATATAACGATTTTGATTACTTTAAATTAAATATTCCCGTTGAATTATTCCTGTTCTCATAAACCTTAACTGCTGAGGGTAAAATACTTAGCGCCGGACTGGGGGATTATTCACTGTTGGTTTAACTGGTTATCTACAGTAAGCTACGCTAACGCACTGCCGAAAATTCTTTGGTTCCATGCTCTGTATAGCTTTTTTCTATGTCGTGAACTTTACACAGAGCTTAATTTAATTCTAAATTTAGTTTATTTCGTAATCATCATTACAGATTTTTCGACAATCTATCCTTAGAGAGAGCATATAATAATGTTAAATATTGTAAATAACGTTAATATTAGTAGAGGAGTTAGAAATATACTTTTTATTTATGCGAGACTCAAATTTACCAGGGGCTGATCTGCTGAAAACGGTATTAGAACCTCTACTAGAGGATTTTCAGTATTGGTTTGCGCGATCGCGTGAATTGTTAGAAACC
This sequence comes from Cyanocohniella sp. LLY, assembly GCA_022241785.1. Taxonomy (GTDB): domain Bacteria; phylum Cyanobacteriota; class Cyanobacteriia; order Cyanobacteriales; family Nostocaceae; genus Cyanocohniella. Next base: position 35,243 of record JAKOMP010000009.1, read on the forward strand.
GAGCAACTATCGTTTATGAGTCCCGAAGAGCAATCTGCTTTTCTTTTGCGAGTTAAACAAGCGCAAAACGAAGTCAGCACAGCCAAGATGTTGTTTAACGCCACTGATGGACAAGTCGGGATTGATATGAATACCTTAATGCCCTGGCATCAACTGGTAACGGAATGCTGGAATACTTCAATGAAATTTCGTCAAGCACGCGAACTGTGAGGGTTAGCTATGGCTGCTTGAATAGCTCAGGCTGATTGGGACAACGAACAGTAAGACATATGTATACAAGTCGCATTGTTCGGAAAAAATCCTTAACATTATTTTTATTAACAAATAATGTATCCTATGCTACCGTAGTTTGAATAACGGTTAAATTTTTTTCCCATCTAAATATAAACGCATCTTGGTAATTAAAAGAAAAGTCCTCGTTGCCACTCAAAATATCAACGAAGTACAGCGTTAAAGTATTAAATTTTAAAAATTGCTGCTCCTGGAGGAAAATCTGATGTTACACCTACTTTACATTCTCGCTTTTACAATCCTTGCTGTTATAGCCGTTGCCAACTTAATCCGCAACTTGATCATGTTTAGTTTTGATCGAGAGCGATCTTATCCAGCTCAATATTCGCCCAGAGGTAATCAGGGTAATGTTGCCTATTTTTCGGCAAAAAAACAGTTTATTCCCCATCCAGAACTATTAGATAATGCAGGCAACTTAATTAAAGAACCTCTGTTAGTCATGCGTTCAGTCAACGTTGAAGATGCGCGTCAACAGCTAGACGCTCTTTATGAAGCTTCTCCAGCACAGAAAAGCGATCGCCAAGAAGAGGCCTAATATAATTTTAGAATTTGTAGGGTAGAGATTTAGCATAGCTAAACTCCTTAAATTTAACATTTCAGTATAAATGAAAGCGATCGCAATTGGCACTTAACAACCAAGCGATCGCTTTCTAATTCACGCCACCAATGGGTAAGAGTAAAACTATAGTAAAAAATAACCATAACCATTATGAGCGATGTCTCGGTCGTCGTAGTTGTTGAGAATTAATTGGCCCTAGAATTTGATTGAGTTTACGCAGTTGTTCAGATGTACCCATACAAATTAGCGTGTCTCCTGGGAGTAAAATTGTCTCTCCAGTAGGGCCGCCAATCAAAGTGCCATCCAGCCGCCGAATAGCTAAAACTAATGCCCCAGTTTGCGATCGCAGTCTAGCCTTGTGTAAACTTTGACCCACTATCGGACAAACATCTGAGTCAATTAAAAATTGTTCCATGTATAATTCACGACCAGCGCCAGTAATCACACCATCCATAAAATCTAATACTTGGGGTCTAAGAGCCGCCGCCGCCATGCGTTTACCCCCTGTAATATAAGGAGAAATCACAGCATCTGCACCACCGCGCTGTAATTTTTTTAGAGCTTCTTCTGTACTGGCACGGGCGATCGCTCGAATTTTTGGATTAAGTGTTTTTGCTGATAAAACTGTATACAAATTTTCAGCATCAGATGGCAATGCCGCCACAATACAAGTTGCCCGGTCAACGCCTACTTGTAACAGCGTATCATCCAGTGTGGCATCACCTTGAAAGGCCATATAACCGGCGGTCTCTATTTCTTGTATAGAATCAAATTCCGAATCAATTACCACAAAATCTACGCCTTCCGCCTGAAATTCCTTGGCAATTTGCCGACCGGTGCGACTAAATCCACAGATAATGTAATGCCCTGATAAGGATTCCATTAAACGCCTTTGTTGCTGTATGCGAATTCCTTGCTGAAAGTAGCCTTGAATCAGCGCTTCTGTAAATCTATTGACAATGTAACCGATATTGATCACACCCAACACAATCAAAGCGATGGTAAATAACCGCCCTCGACTACTGAGCGGGTTTGTTTCGCCATATCCTACTGTAGCTAAAGTAATGACTGTCATGTAAGCTGCGTCTTCCCATGACCATCCCTCGACTAACCAATACCACAACGTACCCAAGAGAAAGATGCCACCAAGGGACATCATTCCTAGCATTAACTCTTTTTGGATCTGTCGATATTTTATCTCAAGAGAGGAATACACAATTTTTATGCACCACCGCCCAGCCGTGGCAGGATATTTAACTGCTAACCTATAAAAAAGTATCAGATGTGATAAATAAAAAGTAATTTTTAATAATTTCTAGGAAACTAGTAAGTGAGTATGAGATTAAAGATTTATCAGGAGGCGCGGTAGTGAGCAGACAAACTCTCATTGAGGAAGTCACCATCCCCCCAAAGTCAAATTCTATGTCATCTAGCCCTTTTGACGCCGATAGCTTTAATGAAGCTGTCATGTCAACTTATGCCCGCTTTCCCTTAGCGTTAGATAGAGGTGCCGGATGTCGGGTTTGGGACACCCAAGGCAGAGAATATCTGGACTTTGTGGCGGGAATTGCCACTTGTACCTTAGGACACGCCCACCCAGCAATGGTAGAAGCTGTGACGCGGCAAATTAAAAAGCTGCATCATGTTTCTAATTTGTACTATATTCCCGAACAAGGTGAATTGGCCCAATGGATTATTCAACATTCTTGTGCCGATCGCGTATTTTTCTGCAATTCTGGGGCTGAGGCTAACGAAGCAGCCATTAAACTGGCACGCAAGTATGCCCACACAGTTTTAGACATTGACAAGCCAATTATTTTAACAGCCAATGCTAGTTTCCACGGACGGACTTTAGCAACAGTCACCGCTACGGGACAACCGAAGTATCAAAAATACTTTGATCCTTTAGTTCCTGGTTTTGCATATGTACCATACAACGATATTAATGCCATAGAGGAAGCAATTACTGAATTAGATGAAGGTGATTATCGGGTAGCGGCAATTTTAATTGAACCGTTGCAAGGTGAAGGCGGTGTGCGTCCTGGTGATGTGGCTTACTTCCAAAAACTGCGGCAAATTTGCGATGAAACTGGCGTTTTGTTGATGTTCGACGAAGTGCAAGTGGGTATGGGACGTAGTGGTAAGTTATGGGGTTATGAACATCTTGGTGTAGAACCAGATATCTTTACCAGCGCCAAAGGTTTAGGTGGTGGTATCCCCATTGGCGCCATGATGAGTAAGAAATTCTGTGATGTCTTCCAACCAGGAGAACACGCCAGCACCTTTGGTGGTAATCCCTTTGTCTGTGGGGTGGCCCTTGCTGTCTGCCAAACTTTGGAAACAGAGAATATTGTGCAGAATGTAGAAGCTAGAGGAGAACAATTACGCGCTGGATTAAATGCCCTCGCCGCAAAGTATCCTAACTACATTACAGAAGTCCGGGGTTGGGGTTTAATCAATGGGATGGAGTTGCAAGCAGATATTCAGCTAACCGCCGCTGATATTGTGAAAGCAGCTATTGATGAGGGTTTGTTGCTAGTACCAGCCGGGCCCAAAGTTGTCCGGTTTGTCCCACCGTTGATTGTCACAGCCGCCGAAATCGATTTGGCATTGCAAGCTGTTGACAAGGCGATCGCTTCTGCAATCGCTTAGTTCATAAGTCCAGTAGTAGACTGACACAGCTAAAATGTTGGATGACATTTATCTTGTGGGATGGGCGTCTCGCCCGTCCGATGCAGGCAAGATGCCCGCACTACAAGAGTTATATCCATTACACCATTTTAGGCTTGTCAGTCCAGTAGGGTGCGTTATTAGTTGTAACGCACCTTAAATTTATCTGAAGTTCCAGAAAATTAGTGCATAGTCGCCACATCCACACCATTAGTCTTCAACTGACCATCTTCCATATAAATAATGCGATCAGCTATATCTAAAATGCGGTTGTCATGGGTAACTAACAATATCGTACAACCTTGTTCTTTAGCAAGTTTCTGCATGAGTTCCACAACATCACGCCCAGATTTCTTATCTAATGCGGCTGTGGGTTCATCTGCTAAGACAATTTTGGGATGGCTAACCAAAGCACGAGCGATCGCCACCCTTTGTTTTTGTCCTCCTGAGAGATTTTCGGGATAATAATTGACGCGATCGCCTAAACCAACTGTTTCTAGCATGGCGATAGCTTTGGCGTTGACATCTTGTTTTAAGTATTCTTCATGCAACTCTAGAGACATGCGTACATTATCTTTAGCTGTCAAAAAAGTCATGAGGTTATGCGCTTGAAAAATATAGCCAATTTGGCGGCGTAACCGCGTTAATTGCCCTTTATGAGCGCCACATATTTCTTGTCCCAAAATTTTTAAACTACCTTCTTGTGCCGAGCGTAGTCCACCCATTAAAGTTAACAAAGTGGTTTTTCCGGAGCCAGAGGGGCCAGTCATAATCACAATATCACCAGCATTAATCTCTAAATTAATATCAAATAACACTTGTTTACGCAGATTTCCGCCACCGAAGTAATGATTCAAATTGCTAACAGCAATTACTGGTTCTACAGCAGGGATAGATACAGGTTTTTGCAACATGAAATTTTAAATGTCAGGGGTTAGAGGTTAGAAGATGAATCAGTAATCAATCTCTAAAAAACATCAGCAGGGTCAGCAGAACGTAACTTCCGCATGGCGATCACGCCTGAAAAACTACACATAATGATTGTTAAAATAAATACCGTTATAGCTCGATCTACTTTCATGCTGATGGGTAGCATGGTGGCTGCGTAAGTTACCTGATACAACCCAAAGGAAAGGAAAAATGCCGGGATAAAACCTAAGATGGCTAAAAATAACGCCTCTTGGAGTAAGACTCCCAACAAATAGCGATCGCTATAACCCATTGCTTTGAGGGTGGCATATTCTGGTAAGTGTTCGGAAACATCAGAATATAGAATCTGATAGACAATGACGATGCCGACAATAAAGCCGACTGCTACACCTAAGCCGAAAATAAACCCAATCCCTGTACCTTCTGCCCAATAATCTTTTTCTGTTTGGGCAAATCCTTCGGGAGTGAGGACGATGACATCCTTGGGTAGTCCGGCGGCTAGCTGCGATCGCACTGTTTCTGGATCAGCACCTGGTTTGAGGGTAATTAAGCCAACTTCTATGCGATCGCTTTGACGGTCAGGAAACAGTTGTAAAAATGTCGAATCACTGGTAATTACATTGCCATCAGCCGCAAAGGAAGCACCGTTACTAAACACGCCCCGCACATTCACGGCTTTATTATTGAGTTCCGTTTGAAAATTACCCGTTTCTTGGAAGATATTACCTACCGCCCCATATTCTGGGCGACCAGCTTGATCAAACAGAACTTGATGCAACTGTTTAAGATGATCCTGATTTTGTTGCACTTCGGGAAATTTGAATGCAGACTGCGCCGGGTCAATACCCCAAACCAAGATAGCCCGGTCAAGACGCGTTTCTGGATTACGCCATTGTCCAGTGCCAATATAAACAGAATTTACTGACTGTACACCCTCATAACCCAAGGTCTGATAAAGTCTTTCCCTAGAAAAACTTTTGACCGAAAACAAAGTTTGAAATTGGGGATTAATCAAAACCAAATCTGCTTGTAAATTGCGATGAGGTTGGATAGCCGCATCAAACAAAGCACTTTCAAAACCCAGCTGAATAAACATCAGCATATCGGCAAAAGTAATACCTGCCACTGCAACGACGAGACGAGTTTTTTCTTTCATTAACTGTCGCCAAGCCAGCGGTGTTTTACGGAATAGGTGGGAAAACATCTTGCAAATGTCTCAATATTAAAGTTAGTTAAAAGCTTGCCGTCTCAGTCTGTTGTTCAAGTTGATACTCTCGCATTAATAGAAATAATGGCAAGGCAAGAGAAACACCAACCAAATTAGCAGCAATGTAAATCCAGAGATTTGACATTTTTAGACGTGTGCCTTCCCAGTATACAAATACCCAAAGAACTAGGGATGAAACAATTACATCCATGCCAAAAAAAGCAGAAATTTTGTTAGCAAATAGCTGTTCAAAAAAAAGCTGGATATCAAGATTGTGTTCTAGCACAAATGGCACGAATTGAGAATAAGGCAAAACTGTTCCGGCAATACAAAGCAGAAGATATATAACTTTCAACATGATGAAATTACCTGATTTTTTAATTAATCTGGGCAACAAAGAATTTATAATTCAATAGCTGTCTGCACCTGCAAATTAGTCAACCCGGCAACTCGTTGACTATCTTCGGGGTTAAGGCGAATTTTGACTTCAATGACGCGGCTATCTAGGTTTTCTCCGGGTTGGTTACTAAAAACGTTTTGGCGATTTACCTGTAAGCCTATTTGAGAAATTGTTCCTCGCAGTTCGCCATTAAATGCTTGACTGGTAACTGTTGCTGGCCGTCCTAATTGGATTTTGCTGATGTCTGTTTGATAAACTTCTGCTACAGCAATCATTTGTTCGGTTTGGGCTAAGTCTGCAATCCCGGCATCACGAATTTTTTCTCCGACTCGTGTATGAATTTTGAGAATTTGTCCGGCTATTGGTGCTTGAATATTGGTGGCTGCTAAGTTGGTTTCGATTTGTTTGAGTGAAGCGATGGCATTTTCAACTTCACTCTGGGCTGCTTGTACATCTACCGGACGGACTTCAGACAGACTTTTAAGTGTAGCTTGGGCTTCGTTAATTTGTTTGTTACTAGTGGCTTGAATCCGAGTCAGGGCGGCATTGGCTTCAGCTAGTTGCCTACTAGCGGTGGAATTAATGCGATTGAGAACTGCTTCGCCTTCGTCTAGTTGCTGTTGGGCAGTTTCTAAGCTTAAGCGTTTACTATCAAATAAAGAATTAGAAATTGCTCCTGCCAAGGATAGTTGCTGATAACGTTGATATTCAGCCTCGGCATTATTTAATTCTGCTTTGAGTTTTTTCATCGTTGCTTCTTGAGCAATTCTATCCCCTTGCCATTGGGCCTCTATGCGGGCGATCGCTTCTTGTTGAGTTATTGTGTCTCCTTGTAACTGGGCTTGTAAGCGTTCAATACTTGCCTGTTGTGCCTGAATGTCCCCGGTTTTTGCCCCGGCTTTCACTTGCGCGAGTTTGGCTTGGGCAACTCTTACCTGTTTTTCTGCCTGGAGTACAGCAGTTTGTAAGCGTGTGCGTGAGTCTAAAATTGCCACTAACTGCCCAGGTTTTACCATATCGCCTTCCTGGACTAAGATTTGAGCCATGCGATCGCCATCTAACTCCAACGGTGCGGAGAGGCTAATCACCTCTGTTTCTGGTTCTAGTCTTCCTAAGGCCGTCACTCTGGGAACTGTTGGTGAAGTTTCTAATAGTTCGGAAGAGGCTGTTTGACCCATTTGTCCAAACTGAGAAATCCCATACACAGCCATTCCTCCTGTAATTGCCGTGGCAGCTATTATTAATACAATTAATGTTTTATTAGGAGTTTTAAATAAGCGATTTTGCACCATTTTTTTACTCAATAGGTGTATATTTCCATGCCAAGACTTTAAGGTTTTGCAGCCAAAAAAATATCTTCTGGTTGGTTATTATCTTGCTCCTGTAAATACAGAGTTAGCATTTTCCCTAATAAGGCACATTGTTCAGAGAAATCAATTGTTTCATTCCCCCATAATTTTTCTAGAATTAAACCATTGACAAAACTCAAGACAAAAGAAGCCAACACTGCATCTTGAATGCCCAAAAATTCATAGACTGCCTGTTGGTACCTTTGATTGGCTAGTTTAAAAACACTATTACTGCGGATTTTTTCTGGGTCTTGATGTTGACAAAAATCGACCCAAACGTAAGTCCACTTAATAAAATAATCCTCGTTTTTGATTAAATATCTCCCCAAAGCCGCCATTGCTTCTCGCAGTGTTTGAGATCCTTGCATCTCAGCTAATGCTGAACTGACATCCTGCTTGCTAATCTCCTCAACTAATTGTTCAAACAAAGCTTGTTTACTGGGAAAGTAATGATAAAGCGTACCAGTAGACACGTTTAAACTTTGCGAAATTTGGCGCATGGTGACCGAACCATAACCTTTTTCAGCAAATAAATCAAAGCACTTTCCGAGGAGTTCTTGGCGATATTGGTCATGGTCAACTATCTTAGGCATGATTTGATTTATTTATATCGAACGCTCGGTATTTTTAATATAACAGTAATTAACAAAGAGATATCAAAAATTAGATTAACCTCCAACACCTCTGCAAACAGAGTCAGATTTGGTAATATTTTTTCCCGTAAATTTGCTGTTTATGCAATAAGTCTGCTGAACACTAGCAGGCTAGTTGTAGTGATTGTAAATTGATGCTATACACATACACCAATTTAGGCGTGACAGCCAAATATGTCAATATATCTTTATAGACTACTAGCCTAATGCGTGTTTTTGCAAATCATCTAGAGAACAAACTTCTAAAGCTCTAGCATGAGTAGCGCCAAGAACAACAGGAGGCGCAACACCGGCATCTAATGCTTCTTGCCAACGTGCGGCACATAAACACCAGCGATCGCCTGGCCGTAATCCCGGAAAATTAAATTGGGGAACGGGTGTGCTGAGGTCATTCCCCTGCAATTGGGTAAACTCTAAAAATTCTGCTGTCACTTGGGCGCAAATAACGTGCATCCCAAAATCCTGACCACCTGTACTACAAAACCCGTCGCGGTAATACCCAGTCAAAGGAGAAGTGCAGCAACTCTCTAAGTTTGTACCTAGTACGTTTTTTGCGTCTGCCATATGCGTTTCCTGATCCTTTCTTTCGGTAATTGTAATATGAACCTTGAAAAAAGGTGTTGGTGTAGCCCGCCGCAGGCATCACTTAAATCAGTTAGGAATTTCCCAAGAATAAATTATCCAATTTACTCAAATAATATTTGTTGTCTTCCCCCTGCTCCCTGCTCCCGTCCACTGAGCGTAGCCGAAGTGCTGCTCCCCTGCCTACCCCAGCAATGGGATATTTTTTTAGTTGGAAGTCCCTTAGGATTCTCGTAATACGTATCCTACGCCCCGTACTGTTTGAATCAGGCGCTTGTGATTTTCGTCTTCTATCTTCAGGCGTAAATAGCGAATGTACACTTCTATCACATTCGATTCCCCCATAAAGTCATAACCCCAGACATTTTCCAAAATTTGTTCGCGGGTTAACACTTCGCGGGGATGTTCCATTAAGTATTTTAATAATTCAAATTCTTTCATTGTCAAATCAATTGTCCGTCCGTTGTGTATGGCGCGACGGGTGGCTATATCTAAAACCAATTCTCCGAAACGTAATTGTTCGGTGGTATCAATATCAGGTTTTAAATAAAGGCGAATTAATTTCAAAAAGTCTTCTGAGCGATAAGGCTTAATTACATAATCATCAGCCCCAGCTTCTAGACAGGCTACACGGTCATCTACTGTATCCCTGGCCATCATTACCAACACAGGGGCGCACATACCAGCGTTTCTGATATTTTTACACAACGAGAGTCCCGATTCTCCTGAGAGCATCCGGTCTACAACAATTAAAGCAGGCTGGCTATCACGGCAGTATTGCAAACCGCTAGCCGCATCATGAGCTAAAATCGGCTCATAGCCGGCTTCTTGCAAATCAAAAGCTAGCTGATTTGCTAGGCTCTCATCGGTTTCAATCACCAAAACACACTGACTATGAGCAATTGTCATAAGAATTTGGGATGTGGGATATGGGATGTGGGATTTGGGATTTTCCAATAATCAATCAGCTAATAGATAAAGCCTGAATTAATACCCTGCCGAAATTATTTGAGCAGGTTCAGGTATCAACCATCGAGTTCTCCAATGCAATTTTAATCACTAATTCCCAATTCCATCCTTATACCAGTAATTCTGGAAAAAATTACTAAACAAGGAAAAGAAAGATTTTCTTTCTCACCAATACCCCATTATCCCATGTTCCATGCTCAAGGTAATTCTACCGAAGTAGGTTTGGCGATATGTGGTAAACCCCAACCTAGTTTTTCTCGTAAAATCCGGAAAAATTCGGGTGGTTGTAGGCGAATGAATTTGACACTGTAATGCGATCGCTCTAAATATACTCGATCCTCCGGAAATATATAACACCCGCCATTACCATCTACCACCATCACTAATCGCGGGATATTGACTGGGTAGATACTCACTGTTTCTGTATCGGGAAACACTAATGCCCTAGAAGCTAAAGAATGGGGGCAAATGGGTATCAACTGCAAAACGGAAACACCAGGAGTCACCACCGGGCCGCCAGCACTCAAGGAATAAGCTGTAGAACCTGTAGGCGTAGAAACTATTACACCATCTGCGGCAATATCTACTGGCGCATGACGCCCTACAGCAATTTCAAAATGACACATCGAGGTTAATGGTTCTCGATGTAAAACCATTTCATTTAAGCAGAGGGCTTCCCACAGTACACAATCACCCCGAAATACTTTGACGGTGAGCATGGCTCGTTCTTCGATTTCATACTCACCTGTGATGGCCTGTTCTATAGCTTGGGGCAGTTGATTCAGATAAGTTTCTGTCAAAAATCCCATGTGACCAGTATTCACCGTTAGCAGGGGAATACCAATAGGAGCAACCTGGCGAGATGCTGCTAAAACAGTGCCATCTCCTCCTAAAACCACAGCGAACTTCATTTGGGAGTCAAAACCAGGGGGTGTCAGTCCATCAACTGGAGTGTGGCATACAGGACTCTCTGGGTTAGAGTAGCCCAATATGCCGCCAATGCTACTGGTGATACACACATCCCAACCAGCAGCGGTTAGCTGGTCTTTCAGTTCGATAGCGATGCGACCCGCTATCGGTTTAACGTCATTGTAAATAATGCCTGCTTTCGGCACACTTAAATATCCAAGTTTTAACGATGCTTTTTACTTATGTCATCCTGACATATTTTGGTCAGTGTAGTCATTAGTCTGCCAAAAAATCACTGGGAATCCCACTTTTATCAGCAGATAAGGATAGTGAGGGAAATTTGACCATTTCCCTACCCCCTATTGCCCATTTCCTATTGACTATTAACTTTGGAAGATTGCTTAAAGGGAGTTTTTTTTGGTTTCTGGTCTTTCTTTCTAGATTTATTTTTATCGTAGTCTAGCTGTTTGAGCTTCTTCATGATGCGACTGAAGTACTCTTGCAAGTAGCTTTCGAGAGTGGTGGTTTGTTGTTGATCTAACCCAAAGACTTGGTAAACTTCATCCATCTGGGCATTTAACGGTTTACCACTAGCTAAGACTTCCGTAAACTCCAATCTATCAGCAACATTCCATCCCCACTGAAAAAAGCGGATGATGCGGCGCACGGTACGTAAGAGGTTGATTGGCATCCGTGTGACTCTAGCTTCTTTGCCAGACAACCGTTCACACAAGTTAATAATTTCCTCAGCACTCCAAGCACGGGTACCAACTACAGGGAAAGCTTGTTTTTCTGTGGCTGGTACACTCAAGGCGCGGATAGCAAACTTAGCAATATCTTGAGTATCCATATAGGCAATAGGTGAAGAATCACCAGTTACCCAGACTGGTTGATTTTCCAAAATGGGGATGCCATATTGACCAATTAGCCCTTGCATAAAGCCAGCTAACCGTAAAATTGTGTAATTTATCCCAGATTCAGCTAAAAATAGTTCTGTGCATCGCTTAATTTCCATCAGCGGCACTTCTGGATACTTCTCGGCATCAAGAATAGAAAAGAATATAAAACGCTCAACACCAGCAGTTTTCGCTGCTTGAATTAATGCTACTTGTCCATCCCAATCCACTTGTTTAATAGTCAGTGAATCTGTCGCCCGAGATGTTGCAGCATCAATAACTGCGGTGACACCTTCCATTGCTCCTGTGAGGCTCTGGGGGTTACACAAATCTCCGCGGACTAATTCGGCACCCCATTCTTTGAGAAAAGCAGCTCTTTTGGTACTCCGTACAAGACACCGTACCTTATATCCTTCATCGATGGCACGACGAGCCACTTGTCTTCCTAAGGTGCCTGTTGCACCGACGATTAATAAAGTCATGGGGGTACTAATAAATTTTTAAGTTTTATGAAAAGAATCTTAACAGAATTATCTCTCTAAACAAAACTTTACATTTTTTTTAGAAACTAAATTGAAGGCTGGGGACTGGGAAGATGAGAATAAAGCCTTGTTTCTAGCCGAAGCGCCTTTAGCCCCTAATCTCTAGTCCCCAGCGAGGAATTATTCCTCTGCGCCTTGAATTTTCAGTAATAAAGCGCCTAAAGCCCAACCTACAAAAATTAAACCGAAAGATAACAGTGCTGCATTTAAAATTTCGCCGCCCATTGATGTGATTCTCCTTTGCGTATGGTTTTACAATTTCCTGAGTCTGAGGCTGTTTTATTAGATTGGGAGCAATTACTCTCATCTAATTTGCATCAGTCATTTGATCCAGGTATTTGAATTTTACGTCTACCAATGTCCTGATGCAGACTCCGGTAAACTAGCTCTACAACAGCTACTGTGGGATTAGTCCTGTGTAAATAATTCTAAACCAGTTTTATCTTCAATCCCTAATTTAAGGATAGGGAAGTAGTATCGTCAACAAATTATTAAGCAATAATATGTATCAAATAAATACTAATAATTCAACAAATATACATAAACATCATCGCCCCCGCTTGGCGTTGACACTAGGAGATCCAGCAGGAATTGGTCCAGAGGTAATTTTAAAAGCTTTGGCAGATATTACAGCTAGTCATCATTGCGACATAACAGTAGTAGGTAGTAAGGATTTGCTATTAGAGATTTATGAGAAGCTGAATTTAGCAGGTTTGGCAAATCCCAGCGAACTGCAACTGATGGATGTGCCATTAAATCAGGAAATTGCCGACAATATTATTATTGGTACCGGAAATGCGGCTAGTGGTGCGGCTAGTTTTGCTTATATGGAATACGCGATCGCCTGCACATTAGCTGGTAAATTTGATGGTATTGTTACCGGCCCCATCGCTAAATCTGCCTGGAAAGCAGCAGGATATCATTATCCAGGACAAACGGAACTCTTGGCAGAGAAATCAGGTGTTGACCGTTTTGGGATGTTATTTGTCGCGCGATCGCCTCATACTAATTGGACACTCCGCAGTTTACTTGCAACTACACATATTCCCCTAAGTCAAGTAGCCAATACATTAACACCACATTTATTGACGAAAAAACTAGATTTAATGGTGGAGTGTTTAAAAGCAGACTTTGGCATAGAAAATGGGAGAATTGCGATCGCAGGTTTAAATCCCCACAGTGGCGAACAAGGACAACTGGGAAATGAAGAACAAGATTGGTTGATTCCCTGGTTAGAACAAGAACGGCAAAATCGACCTCATTGGCAGCTAGAGGGGCCAATACCACCAGATACAATGTGGGTTAAGCCTGGTCAAGCTTGGTATGGCAATTCTGCTGTTCAAAATCCCGCAGATGGGTATTTAGCGCTTTATCACGATCAAGGTTTAATTCCTGTAAAGTTGATGGCCTTTGACCGCGCTGTTAATACTACTATTGGTTTACCTTTTGTGCGGACTTCACCAGATCATGGCACAGCATTTGATATTGCAGGTAAAGGAATTGCTGACGCGACAAGTATGCAAGCAGCCATAGAGTTAGCGGCTGAGTTAGTTAGTCAAAGGTTAGCAGTGAAATAGGATTACTCTTCAATCATCAAGTTACTTTTAATTAAGCCTTTTTGCATGGCCACAAACACAGCTTGGGAGCGATCGCTTACTTCTAGTTTATGTAAAATAGCATGAACATGAACTCTCACTGTTCCAGGAGTAATATATAATGCCAAAGCAATTTGTTGATTAGTTTTTCCGGCTGCCAAAAAAGATAAAATTTCTTGTTCACGCTGAGTCAAAGGATTGGCAGTTTTAGATATATTCTCCGAATAAGGCTCAGAGCTAAAAGTAGCACGAATTTCATTTGTTGCTGTTTCATCCCACCAGGATGCACCCACAGCCACAGAACGCAGTGCTAATACTAATTTTTCCGCAGCAATTCCTTTGAGGCAATAACCTTGAGCGCCAGCCGCAATCAACCGCGAAATCAGGGTTTTTTGAGAATGAGAAGTTAAAACTAAAACTGGTAAACGAGGATTTTGCTGCTTAATTTGTTTACACGCCTCCAGTCCGCCAATACCGGGTAATCCCACATCTAGCAACACCACATCCAGAGTGTGTTGATGGACTAACTCAATAGCGGTTTCACCATCTTCAGCCTCAGCCACAATTTCCAGCCCAATTTCTTCCTGCAATCGCACGCGCAAGCCTAAACGAAATAGTTCATCATCCTCAACTAAAAGAATTTTGATGGGGGTAGACAGCATCTCACGCAGTTAGAGAGGACTGGAACGGGTATACAGGGAGCTTAAAAGCAAACATAGCTCCAACGGGTAATATGTTCTCTGCCCAGATTATACCGCCGTGGGCTGTAATAATTTGGCGAGATAGATAAAGTCCTAATCCTGAACCTTTGGTTTGGCGTTGGCTATGTCCTTGATAAAATCGCTCAAATAAATGGGAAAACTCTTCGGGCTGGATACCCACACCTGTATCCAAAATTTTCACAACTTGATAGGCAGATTGTGATTCTAACAAGACTTCCACACGACCATTGCGGGGCGTATGGTTGATGGCATTGACTAAGAGATTGATGATGACTCGTTGCAGTTGTAAAGCATCACCTTTCACCCACAAAGATTGTCGCCAATCAGATTCACCATAATTAACACAGAGATATACACGCCGATTTGCCGCTAACTCAGTCAGAGTGCTAGCCGCTTCTTCTGTCAGCATAGCTAAATCTACAGGTGCTAAATTAAGTTCTAAACCTTCAGTATCATTACGATAGATATCTAATAAAGTTTGTAACAATTGCAGTGAAGTTTGATGACTACGCGCCATTGTCGCTAAAACTTTTTGCTGCGCCGGCAATACGGGGCCAAATTTTTCCGCTTCAAAGGCTTTGAGAGTTTCAATTGCTCCTAATAAGGGCGTTTTCAGGTCGTGGGTGAGTGTAGAAGCAAAATCTTCTCGGACTCTGACTAATTCTGCTTGTGCTTCTAGTTTGGCACGAGTTAAGGCGATCGCTTCCTCAGAACGTCGGACACGTTGACGCAACCCACCATAAGCATCACTGAGAATACCTGTGACAATCAACGCCAGTGAAGCGATCGCTCTACTAGCAATTGTCGAAGCTTTCATCACTTCACCTCCTGGCAATACAAGATTTAACATAGTTAAAAACACAGCCGCAAGAGTAGCTTGAAAAGTTGCACGCCTTCCCAACCAGGCATTTGTCAATAAAATCGGACCTGTGTAGAGATACCCGAAAACGTAAGGAATGGGCGTAGAGAACTCCAGAACAATTACAAATATATATAAACCAGCAATGAATAAATATTTGCCCAAACGCGATTCTTGATTAAAACGTTTAGTTATAAAATGTCTCATCCAATAAATTAAGTATTACTAATTAAATGTCCAAAAATGTCCAATTGTTAGTTTTCAGTGAGTGCTAAGACGCTCAAAATGATATGGCATCCCTATTTTATTTATTTTATTATATTTGACCTATTAATAGAATTATTTGGAGCGTTTAGCTAAAAATAAACACTTCCCTAAACATTATAAACGCTGATATATATTTTAAATAAACACTAAATATAGAAAAATAAACCTCGTTCTATACCCTTCTAATACTTGCTTTAATAGAGAAATTAATTGATGATCAAAATTGTTACAAATCAAGAGAACCAAGATCATGTTCTCTATAAATCAGATAAATGCTGACATGGCATTAGGTTTAATCAGTACAAGAATAATGAATAATAGCTGTCATTGTGGCATTGCCTTAACCAGCTTAAAATTACCAAAAAAATGCTTTGCTTTGGGGATTATTAGAGATAACCAAATCATCCTATCAAGTGCCGAACCAATAATTTGGTGTGAAGATTACATCTTGGCTGTAGCTCTAAATGCGGCCTCAGTTCCAGAGCTAAAATTTACCCTAAATAAAACGCATCCGGTTCACTACTCATCCCAAGAATGTCCAATTAAAAATCTAAAAACAACTTATCGGGAGCCTTCTTAATTCATGTTACAAGGATGGATACAAATTACTTTAACCGTACTAATTGTCATCGCCACAACTCCCTTATTGGGAAGGTACATGGCGCGGGTGTTCATGGGAGAAAAAACACTACTTGACCCCATAATTAATCCCTTGGAAAGAGTAATATTTGCCATTAGTGGAGTACGTAACCAAAAGAATTTAACAGGTCGGCAATATGCCAAAGAATTGCTGTGTAGCAATCTCATTATGGGGATTTTTGTATACTTCATGCTGATGTTTCAGGGATGGTTACCACTAAATCCCACAGGGTTAGATACACCAAGTTGGGATTTAGGACTGCACACGGCCATTTCCTTTCTCACCAACACCAATCAACAGCATTATTCAGGTGAAACGACTTATACATATAGTAGCCAAGTCTTTGCTCTCGGTTTTTTAATGTTTACCTCGGCTGCAACGGGTTTAGCTGTAGCCATAGCCTTTATTCGGGGTTTAACTGGCAGACCATTAGGTAACTTTTACACCGACCTCACCCAATCAATCACCAGGATATTATTACCAATATCAATAGTTGGCGGCTTGCTTTTACTATTAGCAGGTGTACCAGAAACCCTAGCAGGGCCAGCAACAGTAACCACCTTAGAAGGTGCAACTCAAGTAATTGCCCGTGGACCAGTCGCCCATTTTGAAATTATCAAAGAACTGGGAGAAAACGGTGGTGGCTTCTTTGGAATTAACTCAGCACATCCCTTTGAAAATCCCAATGGCTTTTCTAACCTATTAGAAACCTGCATCATGGTTGCCATCCCCGCATCCCTAATTTATACCTACGGTGTATTTAGTAATAACCGTAAGCAAGCATGGTTAGTATTTTGGATGGTATTTATCATTTTTGTTTTCTTAGTAGGAATTACAGCAGTAGGCGAATTTCAAGGAAATCCCCTAGTTAATCCCCTCTTAGGAGAACAGCAACCCAACCTAGAAGGAAAAGAAGTGAGATTTGGTTGGGCGCAAACAGCACTTTGGGCAGTGATGACCACAGCCACAATGTGCGGCGCTGTCAACGGAATGCACGACTCCTTAATGCCTCCCGGCGGATTTGCCACACTCTTTAATATGTTCCTACAAATCATTTGGGGAGGACAAGGAACCGGCACAGCTTTCCTATACATCTACTTAATTTTGGCAGTATTCCTCACCGGCTTAATGGTAGGAAGAACACCAGAATTTTTAGGACGCAAAATCGAGAAAAAAGAAATCGTCCTAGCCAGCGTCGTCCTATTAGTCCACCCCTTCGCCATCCTGATTCCCTGGGCAATAGTCTTCGCCTTTCCCGAAACCCTCTCAGGCATTAGCAACCCAGGATTTCATGGAGTTTCCCAAGTAGTTTACGAATATGCATCCGCAGCCGCCAACAACGGTTCAGGATTTGAAGGATTAGGTGATGACACACTTTGGTGGAACCTCAGCGCCACAGCCAGTATTTTGGCGGGGCGTTATATACCAATTATTGCACTGCTACTTTTGGCAGATAGTATGTCTCGTAAACAACCTGTTCCTATGACCACAGGTACTTTGAGAACAGACACCAGACTCTTCACAGGAGTCACAAGCGGAGTAATTTTAATCCTGGGCGCACTCACATTCCTCCCCGCCTTAGTCTTAGGCCCCTTAGCAGAAGCATTCCAACTAGCCGCAGGAGGATAAAACCTCATTCCTCCCCTCTCTGCGCCTCTGCGCCTCTGCGTGAAAAAATCAAACTCATCCCCCCCAAAATGGAAACAACTACACAACCGCGCAAAAAACGCAAACATAAACCCCAAACCAGACCAGCAGGACTTTACACAAGAGCATTTCAACAAGCATTTGCCAAGCTGTCCCCAGCTAACATGATAAAAAATCCAGTCATGTTCGTAGTTTGGCTAGGTACAATCGTCACAGCATTGATGACAATTGCACCCAACATATTCGGTCCCACACCAGGAGAAAACCCGCGATTATTCAACGCACTAATCACCCTAATCTTATTCGCAACCATTGTCTTTGCCAACTTTGCCGAAGCCGTAGCCGAAGGAAGAGGTAAAGCTCAAGCAGATGCTTTGCGCTCCGCAAAATCCGATGCTCAAGCCAAAAAAATCCTCCCCGATGGTTCCCTCCAAGAAGTAAGTTCCACAGCCTTACGGCGCGGTGACACAATCAAAGTAACTGCTGGTGATATCATCCCCGCCGACGGTGAAGTAATTAAAGGTGTAGCTTCCGTAGATGAATCAGCAATTACAGGAGAATCAGCACCAGTATTAAAAGAACCAGGTTCAGACATAGCCAGTTCCGTCACCGGCGGAACTCGTATCACCTCCGACGAACTGATAATTAGGGTGACTAATGATCCAGGAGAAGGCTTTCTTGACCGGATGATTAGTTTAGTAGAAGGTGCTTCCCGCAGCAAAACACCCAATGAAATTGCTTTAACAGTATTGCTGGCAGTTCTGACGCAGGTATTTTTAGTTGTAATTGCCACACTACCTACAGTGTCAGTCTACGTCAACTCACCCATAAGTATTGCCGTACTCATCGCCTTATTAGTAGCTTTAATTCCCACCACCATCGGCGGCTTATTAAGTGCTATTGGCATTGCAGGTATGGATAGAGTCGCCCAATTTAATGTCATTGCCACCTCTGGGCGTGCGGTGGAAGCCTGCGGAGATATTAACACTCTTATTTTAGATAAAACAGGTACGATTACCTTGGGAAACCGCTTGGCAGAAGAATTTATTCCGGTCAACGGTCATGCAATGGCAGATGTAGCGCAAGTTGCCCTGGCATCGAGTGTATTTGATGAAACCCCAGAAGGCAAATCAATTGTCAAACTAGCAGAGAAATTAGGGGCAAAATTAGATTTTGATACCAAGGAAGCCGAAGGGATTGAATTTTCTGCCAAAACCCGCATGAGTGGTATTGACTTATCCAATGGGGTAGAAATTCGTAAAGGTGCAGTGGATGCCATTAAAGGCTTTGTTCGTTCTCGCCAAGGAAAATTAACACCGGAACTTGATACAGCTTTTGAGCGAATTTCTCGCTTAGGTGGTACTCCCTTAGCACTTTGCAAAAATGATGATATCTACGGTGTCATTTATCTCAAAGACATTATTAAACCGGGGATTCGAGAACGGTTTGACCAAATGCGCCGCATGGGAATTAAAACCATCATGCTCACAGGAGATAACCGGATTACTGCATCTGTAATTGCTGAAGAAGCCGGAGTTGATGATTTTATTGCCGAAGCCACACCTGAAGACAAAATCGAAGTCATTAAAAATGAACAAGCCCAGGGAAAACTCGTAGCCATGACTGGAGATGGTACAAACGATGCCCCGGCTTTAGCTCAAGCAAATGTAGGTGTGGCAATGAATACAGGTACTCAAGCAGCCAAAGAAGCTGCTAACATGGTAGACCTAGATTCCGACCCCACCAAGTTAATTGATATCGTCACCATTGGTAAACAACTACTCATTACCCGTGGCGCACTCACCACCTTTTCTATTGCCAACGATATCGCCAAATACTTCGCCATTCTCCCCGCCATCTTCTCCGGAATTGGCGTTGGCGCTCTCAATATAATGGGTTTAGCAAGTACTCAGTCAGCAGTTTTATCAGCCCTAATTTACAACGCCTTAATCATTCCCGCACTCATTCCCCTAGCACTAACTGGCGTAAAATTTCGACCATTAACCGCCGATCAACTTTTACAACGGAACATATTCATCTATGGATTTGGCGGCGTAATAGCTCCCTTCATAGCCATTAAAATCATAGACGTTTTAATTACAAGCATAGGACTAGCCTAATTCCAAACTCCGCGCCCCTCTGCGTTTAAATCATGAAAAACTTATCCCTCACCCTCTTCCTCACCCTTTCCCTCAACGTATTCCTCGCACAAGTTGTTTACGCAGCCACACCTGATGAAATATCACGAGGTGCATCTTACGCCATTGGACTTTTAGGAATCGCCACTTTAGCCGTCAGCACTTATTTATTCCTTGTCATTTTTCAACCGGAGAAATTCTAATGATCCAAATTACTAAAGCCATTCGTTCTACCTTAGCGTTGTGGATACTCACAGCCTTCCTTTATCCGTTATTCATGCTGATTTGTGGACAGATAGCTTTTCCTTTCCATGCGAACGGGAGCTTAATTACCAATAATCAAGGTACAGTAATCGGTTCAGCCTTAATTGGTCAACCCTTTGCAGGCGATCGCTATTTTTGGAGCCGCCCTAGTGTTATTGACTACAGTACCAGCCCAGAAGTGGCTACTACAGGTGAATCAGGAGCAAGCAACCTAGCACCCAGTAACCCCGAACTTCTCGAACGCATTCAAGGAGAAGTCACACGGCTACAACAAGCAGATATTCAACCCACTGCTGACTTAGTTTATACCTCTGGCTCTGGTTTAGATCCACACATCAGCCCTGAATCCGCCCAAGCACAATTATCACGGATTGCGACTGCAAGAAATTTAGATACCCAAAAAATTCAAACCCTGATATCTCAAAACACCGAAGGTAGATTCCTGGGTATATTCGGCGAACCTGGAGTTAATGTTTTAAAACTCAATTTGGCTTTGGATGCTTTACAGCCTACAACTTAACTTGTGGAAGGAGTCAATAAATCATGTTTAACTCCATTAACTCTAAAAATATACCATCTTTTAGAGTGGCGATCGCCCTCCAAGCAGACCAACCGCCTCAGTTGGCATCACCTGACCATAGCATCAAATCTGTCACCAGCATTTTCTTGACCTTCTTATTCATTGGGTTCATATTAGGAACGCTGCTTCAGTATAAGAGGCACAAAAAACAGAAGTCAGTATATATCTTGCGCGGAGTCAAAACTTTAGAAACTATCCAAAACATAACGCCTGAAAGCCAAATTGAAACCTTAGAAAGAATTTGGCACAAGTCCTAGAACTTGTCTTCAATGTCTGAAAAATTTTGACACCAATTCAATTTTTTAACGTTTATTTAAAAGCGATAAAACCACTTATGAGAAAACCAGAGACTATCTTTGTAATTCCCACTCATCGACTCAGAGATGTAGCAAAAACAATTGAAGAGTACGACAAAAATTTCTGGGCGAATGGACACGCAACAAAAATTATCGTTTTTGATGATTCTAGTCTTGGTAATCACGAAAAATATTATCCCTTACTAGAACAAACCCAGACAGTCAATGACATATTTTATGTTGGTCCCTATGAAAAAGAACAGTTCATTAGTTTGTTAAATGAAAGGCTGCGTGATCGCAAGCTAGAATCACTGGTCAAAAACTTATTTCGCCCTAGCTATGGAGGAAATCGAAACTTCACATTAATGTATACCCTCGGAAATTTAATGGTCAGTTCAGATGACGATATGCGACCCTATGGGTTGATAGAAACCAGTCCGGAATCGTTATCAGAAGATGAAGTATCTCGAGGCAAATTAATTAAAGCTGAGGAACACGGGTTCATCCATAAATCTTTTGATATACTCACTGCTTTTGAGGATGTTTTGGGAAAAAGTATCACACAAATACCAGAAAATTTTGAGATGGGAGAGTTAATAGTTGATACATCAATGGACTTAGAAACTAACACGACTAAAGGCAATTTTGGCTATTTTAAAGAAAATTCGCTTTTTTTACAAAAAAATAAATTACTAGATGATTCTGTTGTGAAAATAGCTCAAACCTTTCGGACAGGAACCAATGATATTGATACTATTGATTTTGTTAATATATATCTCGAAAACGAAAACCAAATCAATCCAGATGACTTGAATGATTTTTATATTCTCACTAATTTTAGACCAGTTATCACCAACAAAAATTGGCGCATGGATTGTGGAGTAGCTGGATATGACAATCGGCTGGGTTTACCACCATTCTTCCCGACTCGCCTCAGATTTGAGGATTATATTTATAGACTTTGGATACAGCAAGAGGGTATTGTAGCAGCACACGTTGATGCTGTACAGAACCATACCAGAAATAACTATATGCGTAATCCTCTGGCTAGTGAGATATTCAATGAGGAAATATGTAGCCTGCTCAAAAAGAAAATCAAAAATAATATATTTCATCTTGATGATCTGGGGATTAAGTTTGATTACTATGGCGAAGTAACTTTGCAAGAATCTGAGGAAATTCTCGAAAAAATTGCTGCTATTAATACACAGATTCTCAAAACTGCTGCATCTACTCAAAACCATCAACGTCAACATTCACTACAGCTATTTTCTGATAATTTATCAAGAGTATTCTATGGATTTGATCCTGATTTTTTTCAGCAAAATATTTCTAGGATTGTCGATGATGTAATTAGTCAATTTCATGCGTCTCTAGAAATATGGCCAACCTTAGTAGAAATTTGCTACTTACAAAAGGATAAGAAAAATTTACCCCAAATTAAAGTCAAAAACAAAAAGATAAAAATTTAACTTTGCCGAAAAATACATTTTTTTGGGGAGCATAACATAGGTTGCTGATTATAGCTTAGTTATATCCAATTCATGCAACCTATTTTTAAGTTTCACTACAATCATTAATAAAAGTATTGAGAGCTAAATAAATGATTGATGATAAAATTTATATTCAATCAACAAGGAAATTTTATGGAAAAGTACAATCAGACCGATAAAAACTCTTTTCTTTATCCTCGTAGCCGCTACTATGGGACACTGAAGCCAGCAAATTTAGTATTTAATGCCAACCTCCAAGAATTTTCTCAAAAAATTGGCTATGTTACTGCATTAGAAACATCTGGAAAACTTTCTCCTGAAGAAGCTTACAAGCAAATCGAGGGACTTTGGCAAGATTTACAAAGTAGCTACCATCAACTGGCAATTAGTAATGATTCATCAGCAAATGTATAAAGCTATTTTGTATATTTGTAATTTACATACAGTAATTATATTTTTTTATTATAGTCTGCGTCCAACTTTTAAAATTTACTATATTTTGATTCCTTATTCCCTGACCACACCAGCAAATG
This sequence comes from Cyanocohniella sp. LLY, assembly GCA_022241785.1. Classification (GTDB taxonomy): domain Bacteria; phylum Cyanobacteriota; class Cyanobacteriia; order Cyanobacteriales; family Nostocaceae; genus Cyanocohniella. The sequence continues at coordinate 58,234 of JAKOMP010000009.1, forward strand.
TAACTGTTCACACCGGATGGTGATAAAACTAATCTGTTCAGAAGACCACGATATTTTCAGCAGCTATGATGGTTAGACTTATACTGATTATAATAAGAAAAATAAGCTCTTTCTTACTAGTTATTACTCGCTTTATTGCCAGAAAAAATAATTCGATTTTTAGAGGCTTTGTACGTAAAATACAAATCCAGAACAACCAAAATTCAAAGTTTAAAATTCACCACCATTTTTCTTGTAAAAAATGTATATTTTACAATGATAATCAGTATCTTCATTGTGCTATACACCCTAATATTGTTTTAACAAAAGCAGCGCTTAATTGTCCTGATTACACTCCTAAGAAACAATTCAATCAAAAAAAATAATAGTGTTATTTACTCCTCCATTCATATAGCAAGACTATTAACAAATTACCCACATCTTAACTATGATTCATTCCCATACCCCATCCCCCGACAGTTCCTATATTCGTCCTCACCGAAGAGGGAAGCATAAAATTTTTATTGGTATGGCTCCCGGTGTGGGTAAAACTTATAAAATGCTCGAAGAAGCACATCAACTCAAACAAGATGGTATTGATGTAGTTATCGGGATATTAGAAACTCATGGACGCAAAGAAACGGCCATGAAAGCTACAGGATTAGAAATAATTAAGCGCAAAGCCTTTATCCATCAGAACGTCACCCTAGAGGAAATGGACACAGATGCAATTGTGCAACGTTTACCCCAATTGGTGTTAGTGGATGAACTGGCTCATACTAACGTTCCTGGTTCCTCACGAGAAAAGCGCTATCAAGACGTAGAGGTAATTTTAGCCGCCGGAATTGATGTTTATTCCACTGTGAATATTCAACATTTGGAAAGTTTAAACGACCTTGTAGCTAGAATTACTGGTGTGGTGGTGCGAGAGCGGATTCCTGATTACTTACTTGATGAAGCTGATGCTGTTGTTGTCATTGATGTTACCCCAGAGACTTTAGAAGAACGTTTACGAGAAGGCAAAATTTACGCTCCTGATAAAATCGAACAATCCCTAAAAAACTTTTTTCAGCGTCGTAATCTCATTGCTTTAAGAGAACTAGCATTACGAGAAGTTGCAGATACAGTTGAGGAAGAAGCAAACACCGCTAATTTTGTCGGACAAAATTGTAATATTCACGAAAGAGTGTTAGTGTGTATCTCTACTTATCCTGATTCGGCGCAATTATTACGTCGAGGCGCACGGATTGCTAATTATATGAATGCGCGACTGTATGCTGTATTTGTAGCCAATCCTGAACGATTTCTCACTAAAGAAGAAAGTTTGCATATCGATACTTGTGAGAGATTATGCCGAGAATTTGGTGGTGAATTTGTATATGTTAAAAGCCCAAATGTTGCTCAAGAAATTTCTCAAATAGCAGCAGATTATCATATTACACAAATTATTATTGGTGAAAGCCAGCAGCCCAGATGGAAAAGATTTTTTAAAATGTCTTTTACTCAACAAATCATAGATTTAATTAGAGATAAAAATATTGATTTACATATTATAGCTACTAAAAATTAAGCAACTATGCAGTTAATATTCAGAGTAGCTCTACATTGAAAAACATTATTAAACAGTAGTAGACTCCGGCAGTTCAAACTTATAACCGTAGCCGCGCACAGTCTTAATAAACTCAGGAACCGTAGTATCAACTTCCAACTTCTTGCGAAGCTGACCTATATGTACATCAACCACCCGTCCATCTCCCACATATTCGCAACCCCAGATTTTTTGAATTAACTGGGGACGACTCCAGGCTTGACCAGGATGACTTGCTAAAAAATGTAAAATATTAAATTCCAGGGCTGTTAATGTTAGAGGCTTATCATTAAGTTTTACCTCCCGACCATCTGGGTTAATTGCCAATTGATTGAACACCAGACGCTGTGATGGAGAAGGGTTTACACAACGGATACGTCTTAACAGTGCTTGTACTCTCACTTCAACTTCTGCCAAGCTGAAAGGCTTTGTTAAAAAGTCATCTGCACCTGCGGAAAGGATTTTAATTTTATCGGCTTCAGCAGTTCTCCCAGTTAATATCATTACTAAGACATCAGTGCGACTCTGCATTTCCTGACAAAGTTGATAACCACTGGTATCTGGCAAATTCCAATCCAGAATTACTAAAGCTGGCTGGAACTGATCAAACAACGACAAAGCCGTCTTACCATCTGCCGCAGACTCTATGTGATATTTTCGACTTAAAAAACGATATATCAAATTGCGGATGCCGAAGTCGTCATCGACAACCAGGATTTTCGGATTTGTAGTAGGAAGCATAACCATAACGTTTTAGCCTGTTTCGGATCTGGCGATTGACTATGGGCCGTAGCTTTTACCCTTCTTTACTGCCAGCCTTTCACCAGATGGATTTAATTAACGTGTAGCACCTTACAGAAAAGGTAGGTTCTGACGGGTAGTCTGGGAGAATACTTAAACTTGGGTAAGGAATGCGCTGAATATCCCTATTAGATATAGGTCTGGCACGTTTATGAGGGTAAGTGCAACTAAGTCCACAAAACGCCTGATGCCAAAAGCTTGGTTCGGAGTTTTGATTTGCGCTTACCTGAACGGAGGATGTAAATGTAGATAAAAAAATTAACTGTTGCCCGATATTACCTCTGTGGTACTTAGCTACACTTAATTTTCTATTAATTTTAAAAAAAGTTCAGCTATTATAATGCATGAATAATGTATGACTTTTGTATAAGTTTGGTATGTTTTTCATATTTAATCATGTATTTTCAAATCTTTATACTTAAGCAAAGCGTATTTTTAGCAGTACTTACTCAGATACAGTTAATCTTTAAATTGACTACAAAACTGCAAGGTCATCACAATGATCAATTTTCTAGTGGCGTGGCACAGCTACTCTGGCATTACAGGAATCCTATTTAATTTTTGTTAGTGTAGCCTGCACTAAGGGCTGAAAACCTCAGTACAACTCAAATAGCCCAATTTCCTCTTGCCTATTTGCCTACGCATACTTCTACTCCCTGGTTGCTTGTTCTCGGCTTTACAAGTAATTTGAGCAAATATGTCCAATAATTAGCTGAGAGCATGACAAGTCAAGGACTAAGAGCATCGCCAGAAGGTATCAAAGCAGCAAAAACAGCTTTAACTGACAAAACCTTAAGTCAGCACAAATTAGCAGTCACCTTAGGTATCACACGCCAACCAGTTTCTAAGTTTTTCGCAGGTGAACCAGTTTCTCGCAGTTGTTTTGTGCAAATTTGCCAACAGCTAGGATTATCTTGGCAAAAGGTTGTCAGTATACCTGACGATGAGACATCTGAGATCACGGCTAAAGACAAGTTTAACGATGTTGACATCAATACACTGGTGGAGAAAGTACGTCAAAAGCGCCAAGATAAAATTACCCATCAGTGTGGCACTCTGCAAATGTTGGATATTGCCCCAGTCATTCCTCTAAATAACATCTATACAGATATCACTGTTTGCGAAGAAATAAGTAGCCAACAATGGCTAGATATTGCCGATTTAGCACCAGACTTTAGCCACCAGTCAAACGTTCATTCACTTACAGAAATCAATAACCTGAATAAATTACCTGGTTTAGAAGCTGTATCTCGGTACTCAAAGTTAATGGTGTTGGGTAAACCGGGTTCCGGTAAAAGTATATTTTTGCAATATCTAGCTACTGAATGCAACAAAGGAGAATTGCAACCAAAGCGGATATCAATTTTCATCCGACTACAAGAATTTGCTGAAGATACTCAAGATGATGGTGAATTGTCTTTACTGAAATATATTACCCAGGAATTTTTCAGTTCTGGTATTGAAGAAAAGGCAACTGCAACCATACTAGCTGAGGGGAAGGCCCTGATTTTATTAGATGGCTTAGATGAAGTGCCATATGCATATGTGAATCAAATGAACAGGGAACTTCGCAGATTTACTCAAACTTATTACAAAAACCAGTTTGTCATTAGCTGTCGGCTAGGGTACCAAAATTATAGATTTCCAGGATTTACTCAAGTTCAAATTGTAGACTTTAACAATAAACAAATTGAAGTTTTTGTTAAAAACTGGTTTGTAGCAGTAGCTCATCAATCCAGAGAAGCTGGAGAAAGCATAGGTAATTTATTTTTTCATCAACTGAATCTGCTAGAAAATCAGCCAATTAAAGAATTAGCTATCACACCAATCTTGCTACATCTAATTTGTTTAGTTTTTAGAGTCAAATCTGAATTACCATCCAACCCTGCCAAGTTTTATGAGCAAGTTTTAAATGTTTTATTAGTGAAGTGGGATGAAGTCAGAGGTATTCAACGAAATCAGATTCATGGTGATTTGAGCTTAGAACGAAAAAAAAAATTACTGTCTCAGATTGCAGCTAGTACTTTTGAAGAAAAAAGTTATTTTTTTAAAATACCAGAAATTCAGCACATTATTGCTAACTATATCTATTCAGATACAGAACAATACCAACAAGATATTGCAGCATCGTTGAAGGTGATTGAGGTTCAAAATGGTTTATTAGTAGAAAGGTCACGGGAGATTTACTCATTTTCTCATTTAACACTGCATGAATATTTAACTGCTAAAAATATTGTAGAAAATTTCCCATACCAAGCTTGTAATAATTTGGTGAAACATATCACTGATGAGCGCTGGCGGCAAGTATTTTTGCTTACCGTGAATATGTTACCCAATGCTGAAGATATGATATGGGCGATGAAGAAAAAGATTGATTCAATAGTGGCAAATGATGAAAAAATACAAGCTTTGCTGATTTGGTTATCTAGAAAAGCTCAATCAGTCTCTACTAGTTATCAAGCAGTAGCTCTGCGTGCGTTTTATCTAGTTTGTGTTGGACGTACTCCGCAGGAAGAACCTTTTGAAAAGAGTATTTTTTATGCTGCTTCTACATATGAACACAAAATTATCAGGAGTGATAATGTTTTTATTCATACGCCTAGTTGTGACCTAGAGTGGGCCCTTGTGGGTAATATAGCTTTTAATCCTGATCTAGCCCTTGACGAATTTTTAACTAGTACTCTCATTTGTGCAATCGAGCTAAACTTGGCTGTTGAGTCTACGCTTGATGATGCTATTACTCTTGATCATATTCAAGCTTTGAAAATTGCTTTAAGTCAAGCTTTAAATCTGGTTACACAAAATGATTTGAAGGGAAAATTACAAAGTCTTGAAAAAGAATTGCCTCATTTCAATAGTAATTCAGAAAAATTTTGCCAATGGTGGCGATCTAAAGGTAAAGACTGGATTAGAAATTTAAGAAAAACTTTGATTTATTATCGCAATATTGCTCATGATTGGCAGTTCAATAAACAGCAAATAGAATTATTACAGCAATATTATTATGCTAATAAATTAATAATAGATTGCTTGAATCAATCTGCAAACATTAATCCAGCTACCCAACAAGAAATTCAAGAAAGTTTGTTATTAACATTTAAAGAAACTAATAAATAAAGGTTTGCGAGCTTATTTTTATGAAAAAAACTAATAAAAATATGTGTTAAAAGATATTTTTTTAAAATAAAATTTAAATCTATCGCAAGAAAGAGACTTATTATAATATTCATCCCTACGAAAGATAAAATCAAAATGTATATTTTGCTAATTTAATGATAGTAATATCAATCACAAATAGTTATGAATAGTAATCCCCTTGAGAATATTATTCCGTCACAGCCACCAATAGAACCACAATCTGACGCTTATGCAGTTAAGTCTCGTTTAGAATGGGGTGAACCAGCTTTTACCATGTTGGATGTACGCGATCGCATGGCCTACAATCAGGGTCATATCATGGGCGCCATGGCCATGCCAATGGATGACTTGGTAGACCGAGCCGCTTCATCTTTAGAAAAGAAGCGTGACATTTATGTTTATGGCGCCAACGAACAAGAAACTGCTCAAGCGGCACAAATGCTCCGTGCGGCTGGATTTGTCCATGTATCTCAACTCATAGGTGGTCTAGCCGCATGGAAGGAAATTGGCGGGCCCACAGAAGGGATTATTGAATCCAGAACTCCCGCAGGTGCAGATGACCATAATGTTGTATCGCGGATGCAAAATCACTTAGAGAATCTTGATAAAAAAGCCTAGATTTCAGGTCAATAGTTACTATATGTAGTGTCTTTTACTTTGATGCCGGGCAATACATCGGTATAAAAAGCGTTGTCATTTGTAACTATTGACTGTCTGCTTAATGCTCAAAGACATCTTTATACTGCAATAAATCTAAGGAAACTAATGTCGGGAGAACGTGAAAGCATTCTTGAGCAATTTCCCAACGTTCCTCCCGTTTGAGCATAGCGGTTAGTTGCTGCTGGATACCGAGTAAGTAACGGACATCATTGGCGGCGTAGCTTAATTGAGCCTCCGACAAATTAGCGGCGTTACCCCAATCAGAACTTTGAGCGCTTTTATCTAGTTCCACTTGTGTCAACTCTTGCACCACATCCTTGAGTCCGTGACGATTGGTGTAAGTACGAGCTAGTTTACTGGCAATTTTGGTACAAAAAACAGGCTGCACCTGAATCCCCAAGTTGTAGCGTAAAGTCGCAACATCGAAACGAGCGAAGTGAAAAACTTTGACAATATTCACCGCTTCAAACAGTTGCTTTAAATTAGGGGCTGCGGTTTGCCCTCTGGCGATGCGAATTGCCGTGACTTTGCCTTCCGGGTTGCACAGCTGCACAAGACACAGGCGATCGCGCTGTGGTAATAAACCCATAGTTTCCGTGTCAATGGCCATGGCCTCGGATTTTAAATACTCCGCCAGCACATCGTCACTCAGATCGCCATCGCCTACTTGAAAATCTGGTAGTGTCATGAATTACTCAATAATAAATGCAGTGTCTTTTCGGTGAAATTACCATGAGACACTACATTATTATCTTATCTAGTACGAATGAAAATTTGGGTAAGGTAAACTTCGCCTTGGGAATTAGTCGCAACACCAATCCCCGTGTGGTCGAAATTGCCTTGGATGTTTTGCAAATGTCCGGGACTTTTCAACCAACCAGTAATAGCTTCGCTAGCGGGATCGCTATATCCCTGATTAACAGCGACATTCTCTGACGCATCATTGTAGGGAAGGGGAATAGCTTTCACGCGCTGTTCAAATCCCTGATGACTAAACGGTACTTGCCCATTAGCCATGTTTTGACTGTGAATCCGAGCCTGTTGGGTAATATTTGCATTTAGGGTCAACTGTGGCAGTTTATTAGTAACTCGATATCGATTGATTTCTTCAAAAACTGATTTCTCCAGAGCAGTAGTTTCAAAAGACGTAGTTAATGTTGCAGCCTGACTTAAAGGAATCAACAACGGTTGATTAGGAGTGGTTGGTTCTGTCGAAGAGTTACCTGGTATGGGAGCAGTCATTAATCCACTCGCAAAGACAAGCGTACTTAAAGCGATGCCAAAAGCAGGTTGTCGGAACATGGAAACTTGCGTGATGTATGTACTTGAGACCTATACTCTAACTTCGTATTCTCAGAATACATAACAGGATACTATTGAATATTCATTAAATTAGGTCATTTTGGCAAATCTTTCTAGAAAATAGCCAGTTCTCATATCTAACTGTCAGCACTGGGATAGATGAGTTGTACTTAATATGTAATATTTTTAACAAAAAGTGGTAAAAATGTAGGATAATCTCTACCTTTCTAAGCACTTCTGAGCGCGACAATCGGGTCAAGTTTAGCAGCGCGACGTGCGGGAACGACACCAAAAAATAAACCAATACCCCCAGAAACACCAACGGCTGTAGCTATGGCTATGGGAGAAATTGCCGCTTCTAAGGGAGTCACCGCTGCTACCAAGACAATACCGCTCACACCAACCGCAGTCCCCACTAAACCACCAATAACAGAAACAATCACCGCCTCAATCATGAATTGCAGCAAAATATCTTGCTCGTTGGCACCAATTGCCTTTCGCAGTCCGATTTCTTGGGTGCGTTCGGTGACGGAAACCAGCATAATATTCATGATGCCAATACCGCCCACAAATAATGAGATACCGGCGATCGCAGCGAGCATAATGGTTAATGCACCGGTGATTTGACCAACGGTTTGCAACGCATCTTTTTGCGTGTTGATGGTGAAATCATCTTCTCCAGTAATTTTGTGCCGCAAACGTAGTAAGTTTGTGATTTGAAACTGGGCTGCATCCACACTTTCAGCATCTGTAGCCGAGGCGACAATATAAGTTACCTCCAATCCATAGGGAGAAGTTCGCCCGACAATGCGGTTAGCCATAGTATTCAGCGGGATTAAGGCGGCTTCATCGTAATTCACACCTAAATTAGAGCCTTTGTCCTCTAACACCCCAATGACTTGAAAGCTAGCGTTTTTAATCCGCAACTGCTGACCTACTGGGTTACTATTACCAAAGAATCTTTCTGCCAAGTCTGCACCAATGACTACAACTTGGTTACTGCGCCTCATGTCTATATCGTTGAAAAACCGTCCTGTGGCAGTTTCAAAGTCACGTACACTTAAGAAACTGGGAGTTGTACCAATAATATTGACATTAGTGTTTTGGTTACGGTAAGTTACCACCTGCCTACTATTTAACTCCGCAGTCACAGCCGCTATAGTTGGCACTTGACTAGCGATCGCCTGGGCATCTTCATATACTAAAGTTCTGGGTAAATCTAAAGAAATGCGCTGCGTGGCGCGATTACCGGGAATCACAAATAATACGTTTGGCCCTAAAGACTCTAATTCTTGGCTAACAAACCTTTGTCCGCCTTCACCAATACCAATCATGGCAATTACCGAAGCATTACCAATGACAATTCCCAACATCGTCAAGGCGCTACGCAATTTATTTGATAGCAGGGTTTTTCCTGCCATTTGCATACTTTCTAGAAAATTCATAAGTAATGCGTAGTTTTATTGGTTGTTTTGCTGTTTGGCTCTTTCAGTGATGTAGTCTTGTGGTGGGTTGATAAAGACGCGATCGCCTTGTTGGAGTCCTTGTAAAATTTGGGTTTGGTCTTGGATTTGGGCGCCGATTGTCACTTCACGGAACTGGGGTTGATTTTTCTCATCGGCTACCAATACCCCTGTTCTGCCTTTTTCTGTAACAATTGCTACCGTTGGTAACACCAAAGCATCACTGACGCGATCGCCTAAAAAGGTTAAATTTACATTTAAGCCAGAACGCAGTTCCTCTATACCTGTATCTAACGCCACCCGCACTTGAAAGGATGTCACGCCTTGTTCTACTACGGCTTCCGGGGCAATTAAACGCACATTACCTTTAAATATTTGGTCGGGATAGGCCTCAGCCACAATTTCTACCTGCTGTCCCTGTTTAATTCTGCCAATCTCAACTTCTGGGACTTGCGCTAGCACTTCTAAACCTTTAGCAACGGCGACAATGGAACTGGAAGTTGCCGACGCACTAGTAGAAGCCGAAGTTGTGGGAGTAACAAATGCACCAACATTGGCGTATTTCTGGGTGACAATTCCTGATAAGGGCGTACGAATAACTGTATCTTGGAGCCTGACTTCTGCCGCTTGGATTTGAGCTTCCGCCCCTTTCACTGCTGCTTGACGTTGAGCAATTTCTTCTGGACGGCTGCCATTTTGCAACAATACCAAGGCGGCGCGGGCTTCAGTCACAGCCGCTTCCCTTACTGTGATTTCCTCATTGCGGCTACCACTTTCTAATAGTGACAGTCGTTTTTGGGCTTCATCTAAACTAGCTTTTGCTCTTTGGTCTTCACTAATATACTGTTCCAATTGGTCTTGAGAAGTTGCCCCTTGCTGGGTTAATTCTCGATAGCGGTTCACCCGTGATTGGGTGAGGGTTACCTGTGCTTGGGCTGAATTTACCTGTGCTTGGGCCTGGGCAATTTCCTGGGCGCGATTCCCCGCACGGGCTTGAGCTAATTGTGCCTCTGCTTGGGCTAATCTAGCTCTGGCTTGGTCAATTTCTTGAGGACGACTCCCGGCACGGGCTTGATCTAACTGTGCCTGTGTTTGGGCTAAATTGGCGCGGTATTGCAGTATCTGTGCTTGAATATCACCCACATCCATGCGGGCGAGAATTTGTCCTTGTTGGACGCGATCGCCTTGTTCCACATATAACTGTGCCACCACACCAGGGTTTTTGGGACTGATATTCACACTTTGAACAGGTACAACCTTACCACTAGCAGTAATCCGCAAAGTGACATTTTGGGCTTCCACAGGAACAGTTAATTGGCTGATATCTTGTTCACGTGATCTCTGGTTCACAAGGTGATAAGTAGTAGTTGTACCGACAACTACTGAACCTGCTACTATTAACCCCATCGCCCACCGAAATGGATGCTTGACTTTGCCAATAAAGGGAACTTCTATCTGCGTCATCATAAATAGTAGCCTGAGCCAGCAAGTGCAGAAATAAAAAACTATCCATCAACTAAACAACTAGACTGAAAATCAGCTTTATAGTTGCTTAATCTGTTTTTATACTAACTTTTAGTCTTTTTTCCCGCCTTCACCTGATAGAGTGAAATCCACACCTCATCGAAGAGGCAGGGAGCAGGGGGGCAGGGGGCAGGGGAGAAAAAGCAACCACAAGGAGGAGCTACTGCGGTGGACTGGTTTCCCGGCATAAAGGAGCCAGTTGCGTGGTGAGGCAGTCCGGTCTTGGGGGTTTCCCCCATGAGGAACTGCCGAAAGGATTTCCCGACTTGTAGACGCCCCTCTGGGCGGCTTCCCGCAGGGTACGGACTGGTGTCAAGTGGCGTTGGGGCTTCTCTACGAGACGCTGCGCGTAGCTTGCTTCTCCGTCGTAGGAGTACAACCAACAGCGCAAGGGAGCAAGGGAGCTATCGCCCACAATTCCACTCGGCTTTAAACCTTATCTTTTGGTACAAGGGACTTCCCCGTCTCTGCCCCCTGCCCCCCTGCCTCCCCCGCCTCTTGTAAACAGAGTGAGTTGTTGATTTAATTGGCCGCCCTCAAAGTTACACTCCGCTGCAAATTAGCCAAGGCACGATTGTAATTTAAAATAGCTGTGACTCGATTACCTTCAGCCCTGGTGAGGTCGTTTTCTGCAAAAATCACATCTGTTTGAGTACCTACACCAGCTTCAAACCTCAGTCTAGCTAAATTTAATGCTTCCCTCGCTTGATTTAAAGCCACGCTAGAAGTTTGTACATTCTCTAGATTTGATTGCAATTGAGCATAGAATTGTTCTACATCGAACCGAATTTGATCGCGCTGACTAGCAAATTGCGTTTCGGCGATCGCAATATTAATTTGTGACTGAGCTGCACTTGCTCTAGCTGCACCACCATCAAATAAATTTAAACTGCCTCTAAGTGCTATTGAATAACCATCAGTAGCGCTGAATCCATCATCAAATCGATCTGCTACGTTATAGAACGCATTCGCACTGATTTGCGGCCCTAGCCGTGCCAAAGCCTGTCGTCGCTGTTGTTCGGAAATATTCCGTTGTGCTAATTGTTGTGGCAATTCTGGACGGTTTTGCAATGCTTGGATAATACTTTCTTCAACCGTTGGCTGCCAAAGACCAGCTATTTGCACAGGATCTGCCGCACTGATATTTACCGACTGCGCCAAACTTAACAAAGTAGCAAACTGTCGCCGGACTATTTGCTGTCGCGCCTGAGAATTAGTTAAATCTTGTTGAGCATTAGCCAGATTTACCTGAGATTGCAGCACATCGAACCGTGTACCGACTCCCGCCTGTTCCCTAGCTTGAGCATCCCGCAAACTAGCCTGGGCATTTTCTACAGCCGACTGATTAATTCGTACTTGTTCATCGGCTTCTTGCAAATCGTAGTATTGAGTGATGACATTCAACTCAATTTCCAAAGACCTGTTTTCCACAGACAGTTCATCTATCCGTAACTGTTCCTCTACTGCGCGGATGCTAGCTTTCCTACTACCAGATGTATAAATGTCATAATTTATTTGCGCTTGACCGTTGAAAGAAGTACTAGATTGAGCCGCAGTCCCAGTAAAACCTTCACCACTGTTAGTCAAATTAGCACCAAGACTAACATTAGGAAACAAAGCCGCTTGAGACTCTCGCAATGCAGACTGGCTACGCTCTAGTTCTAATATAGCTACTTGTAAATCTCGATTGTTGCGTTTTGCTAGTTCCAAAGCCTGAGCCAAGGTTATGGGTTGAGTACCCTGAATCCTCACTTCTTCCGGCTTTGTCGGAAATTGCAGTGGATTGGGACTAGGGTTGAGGAAATCGGGAACTTGTACAGCATTAGCTGGTGTTTCTACGGGAGTTTGAGCATTGACGCTCTTGGCTAACGTCGGGACAAGAAGTGCGATCGCCACGGCAACCCCGGTAAAATGCACACAGTATAAGAGAAAATTCATATTATATTTAGCACTTACGTATTGACAGATTGCTTAGATAGTGTATCGGAAAACAAGCTTTCTCTCCCAACAGATATCAGACAATAAGAGATACTGGGTAACTGGGAAGAATTAGTTTCATTGGTCTATTTTAGGAACTTAATACCGTAATATCAATATTATCCAGCAAGACATAACCGTAGTGGGCAAATTTACCATTAGGGTATGTAATATGCTTGAACTATTCATAAGTTAATTTAATCTAAAATAATCTTTATAGATGGCAGAATATGACAACCTGTGTAAAATCCTCGCCGAAAAATATCCCCGTGATTTCATTCGTTGGTTATTAAATCAAGAACCGCAAACAATTGAAATATTAAAAAACGAATTAAGCATCGAACCGATACGTGCTGATGCAGTGACATTTTTACAAACAGAAAATCGGATTTTACACCTGGAATTTCAAACCTCAATTAAATCACAAACACCAATTTCTCTGCGGATGGTGGATTATTATGTCCGACTGACAAGAAAATATCAAGTTCCGGTTACGCAGGTAGTAATTTTTCTCCAACAGACAAGCGACAAAATTGCGTTTACGGAAGAATATGTTGGCGAAGTCACAACCCACCATTATCGAGTCATACGTATGTGGGAGCAAGAATCAGCACCATTTCTTGGCAATGTGGCGTTATTACCTTTAGCACCGTTAACGCAAACAGATTCAGCGCCAGCATTACTATCGCAGATTGCCACAGAAATTGCTAAAATTCCAGATATAGAAACTAGACAAAATACTGCTGCTTACACAGAAATTTTAGCAGGATTGAAGTTTGAGAAAGATTTTATTCGTCAATTATTGCGAGAAGATATTATGCAAGAATCAGTGATTTATCAGGATATTTTACAGAAGGGAGAACAAAAGGGCGAACAGAAAGAAGCTTTTCGTTTCTTACAGCGTCAATTAAATCGGCGATTTGGAGAAATCGATGCATCCATAATTGAGAGAATGCGGGTGTTAACTACAGAACAATTGGAACAGTTAGGAGAAGAATTTTTAGACTTTTCTCATGTATCTGATTTAGGTGCTTGGCTGGAACAAAATACGAGCAGTTAACAGAAATTTTAGCCAACAATTAAACCATCTTGGACGCGGATAATTCTCTTAGTTTGAGCAGCAATATCTGGTTCGTGAGTCACAATCACAATGGTAATTCCTTGCTCATTTAATTCTGTTAATAAATTCATCACATCGTGAGAAGTTTCAGTATCTAAAGCACCCGTAGGTTCATCTGCCAAAACCAATGCTGGTCGGTTAACCAAAGCACGGGCGATCGCTACCCGTTGTTGTTGTCCGCCAGACAGTTGACTGGGACGATTAGCAATGCGATCACCTAGTCCTACCCTTTGTAATGCTTCCAAAGCCCTTTGACGGCGTTTTGGTTTAGGTAAGTTGGCGTAAATCATCGGTAGCATGACATTTTCTAAAGCCGTTGACCGCGCCAATAAATTAAATTGTTGGAAAACAAAACCAATTCTTTGGTTACGAATATAAGCTAATTCATCATCATTAAAAGTAGTTAAATTTCTCCCTTCAAAAATGTAGTTTCCCGTTGAAGGACGATCCAAACACCCCACAATATTCATCAGCGTAGATTTACCCGAACCTGATGCACCCATAATAGAGACATATTCCCCCTCCTCAATAGAAAGTTGAATACCCTTAAGTATAGGAACAGTAACTTCTCCCAAATAGTAAGTTTTAGTAATAGACTCCAGCCAAATCATCGTAGTCATATGAATTACAAATTATAAATTATTTAACAAAATGTAGGGGTTTAAATCCCCGGCTTTTATCAAGCCCCAAGTGTTGTGGCGGGGTCTAAATCCACGTTACAACACGTAATTGCGTACAGCCATAGCGGGCATAGCTGCGCTTACCGCGTTAGCGTGCCTTGGGCTGCTATTGCGAATTGCGTACAGCCTAGCGGCATCCGGAGGCTCTATTGCGAATTGGTTTAATCGCTTCTTAAAGCAGTAATCGGATCTAATTTAGAGGCATTGCGTGCAGGAATTACACCAGCGAGTAAGCCAACTCCCAAAGATAGGGCAAACCCGGCAATAATTGATAACACAGAAATCACAAAAGGAAAACTGAAAACTGTCGATGCACTAAAGGCAATTAAAATGCCACCCCCTATGCCAATAGCACCGCCCAGAGTGGAAATGACGATCGCCTCAGCTAAAAATTGATTGAGAATTGCTGAATTGGTTGCCCCTACTGCCTTACGAATCCCAATTTCCCGCGTCCGTTCAACAACAGAAACCAGCATAATATTAGCAATCCCAATACCACCAACAACTAAGGAAATCCCGGCGATCGCTACTACCATGATTGTAAATAAACCCACCACATTGGTGAAGGTACTGACAATATCAGCTTGGTTAGTTAAGCGGAAATCATCGGGTTGTGGTGGATAAATATTGTGACGTAAACGTAAAATATTCGTCACTTGAAACTGAGCCGCCTCTAACTTTTCCTGATCACTGGATTTAATTAAAATTCCATTCACAGAAACACCTGCTAAGGCATTGTTACCCACAATTCTCCTAGACATACTAGTTAGAGGAATAAACACTTGGTCATCTCGGTCATTAGGCCCTTGAGAACCCTTAGGTTCCATCACCCCAATTACTTCATAAGCCTCGCCCTGAATGCGGATTCTTTCACCTAGAACATTGGCACTCTGTCCAAATAATGTCCTCTGGACTGTAGGCCCAATAATCGCCACTTGTGTAGCATTATCCAATTCCTCCTGAGTAAAAAATCTTCCCTGCTGGGGAAAAGTATTTCTTGCTTCCGGGTAATTCAAATCTGTACCAAAAACAGTTGTCGAAGTATTTTGTTGCCCATAAACCACTTGTGTATTGCTTTGGAGATAAGCAGAAACAATCTCAGCCGATGGTGCTTGTGTGGCGATCGCCTTAGCATCTTCCCAAGTTAAAGTACTACTAGAACCCAAGCCTTGACGCACATTACCGCTTCTAGCCGCACCCGCCAAAACCTGAATCACATCTGTACCCAAAGCCTGAATTTGTTGCTCAACACCTCTTTGCACCCCTTGACCAACAGAAGTAATAGCAATAACCGAAGCAATACCAATAATTACACCCAGCATCGTCAAGCCTGTGCGTAACTTATTACTCCACAGCGTCTCCGCCGCCATTGACAAAATTTCCCAAAACGGCACCGAGCGAGTCTGTACAACACCTCCTGGCTGTTCTTGGCGTACTACAGCCCTTGCGGGCATCGCTGCGCGCGGGCGCACTTGGCGGTTAGTCAAAAAACGAATCTTCACAATTCCCCCAGAATAGCTATATTATTCCCAACCAAATTTATGGGCGACCACCACGATTCTGACTACCCCCACCCATACCAGGAAGAACACCCCCTCGCGGTGTTGATTGCGGACGTGACCCTGGTGGAAAACTCAGTAAAACTTCCTCATCTCCTGTCAATCCCGATTTAACTTCCGTAAAGTTGTTCTCAGTCATCCCAGTCTCAATACGAGTAAAAACAGGTTGTCCATCAGCGCCAACCACAAACACACCCGTACCATTTTCTCGACGCACAACCGAGGCTGTAGGCACAACTAAGGCGTTTTCTACTTGATTGACTTGAAACTCGGCTTCCACATTCATCCCAGACCTCAGAAGCCGTTCCGGGTCTACAAGTGATACTTTCACTTCAAAACTGGTAACATTTTGTACTACTACAGCTTGGGCAGCAATTTGACTAACTTGACCTGCAAAAGTTCTTCCGGGATAAGCATCCGCACTAATTGTGACTGCTTGACCAAGGCTAATTTGAGAAATATTGGTTTCCGCTAAATTAGTCACCACTTCATTAAGAGAAGCCAAAGACAAAATAGAGGAAGAAGTCGCAGAAGATACATCACTACCAGCAGTGGTAGGCGTCACAAAAGCACCAGGATCAGCAAACTTCCTCGTCACCAAACCATCAAAAGGAGCGCGAATGATGGTGTCATTAATTTGGGCTTGAGTATTTTGTAGGGAACCACGAGCAGACATCACCTGAGCGCGGGCGGCGTCAATATCTTCTCGACGTGTTCCCGCTTGCAACAGTGCTAAGGCTTCCTGTCTTTGACGCACAGTAGCCCTAGCTTGATCAATATCTTCTGGGCGTGATCCTGCTTGTTGTAACGCCAATGCTTGCTGTACTTCATTTACCTGAGCTTGAGCGCTATCACGATCCGCACGGATTTGGTTAAGAGCCTGAAGGGAAATACCACCGGCGTTATAAAGTTGCTGATTGCGACGGAAATTATCTTCCGCTTGATTGAAGTTAGCTTGAGCGCTATTTAAACGGGCTTGAGCTTGGGCAATATCTTGAGGGCGATTGCCCGCTTCTATCCTTCGCAGATTTGCTTGAGCTTCATCTAATTGTGCTTGAGATTGGGCAATATCCTGGGGGCGATTCCCTGCTTCCGCTTTTTGCAGATTTGCCTCAGCTTGTGCCAGTTGTCCGCGCGCTGAAGTGAGTTGTCCTTGCAGATTAGAGTCATCCATGTAAGCCAAAATTTGCCCGGCTTTGACAATATCTCCTTCTTCCACTAATAATCTTCTCAAAATGCCGGAATTTTTAGGGCTGAGATTGATTGACCTTTCAGGCTTCACCGTTCCATTGGCAGCCACTGTGTCTGTGAGGTTTTGTCGTTCTACAGGCTGTGTCAGTACTCGCTGTCTTGCTTGTTGACCAGGACGGACGGCTAGTTGGTAATACACGGCATAGCCAACTCCACTTAAAAGTCCCAATATCAGTAACCAAGATAGCCAACGATTCCTGTTTTTTGTTTTCACCTTTGGCATCAAAGATGCTGAATCTACTGGGTTGGATGTATCAATAGTCATATTCATTTTAATGTAGAAAAAATGGCTACCGAGCTAGTTCTGGATGGCTAGAACTTTAGCCCAGTAGCCCCATACTTGCAATTTCGTCAGATTTTTAGTTACCGCTAGGAAAAGGGCTTTCTGTAGGTTAGCGATTCTATCATCTCGGTGTACTGCTCTTAATTGTAACCACTATATTCTGAGAAGCACTCCATTTTGAAGCCTGATTTGGCCGTTTTGCAGCCTGACTATACTTCTTGCAGGAACAATTTCCTGAGTGGGAACAATGACATCCCCATTAGGTAGTCTCCAGTAAACTTGGTTACTTTGATTACGCATTCTGACTAACCTTCTAGCGGAAACAATTTCCCCGTGAGGCAGTCTCATGTCACCATTAGCAAGTCTAACCACTCTCCGATTAGGAGTCACAACTCTGGCGGGAGTCACTCCTCTTCTATTGGGAGTCACAACTCTGGCGGGAGTCACCACTCTGCCACGGACTTGTCTAGTACGGTGTTTATTCCCAGCACTTGCAGGTGTAGTCAAGAAAATGGGAGAAACTATGAGAACCGCAGCCAGCAGTGCGCTTGGGCGGATTTGTTTCAACATGAAATTGACTCCTTACTTGCACAAAATTTCAATTGTGTTTTACGCAATTGATGCTAGTAATTATCAGACACAAAGTTCCAATTCTATGCGTGACTAAAGTCATTAATCAGGACAAAATGGTATATGACCAAAGTCATTAATTTTTCTATTTTCAGGAAAATGTAGTTATGGCACAAAACTGGAAATAGAGGACAAGGAACAGGCTTAAAATGCTCTAATTATAGGGATTTGACGCGCAATTTATATCTTAAGATATATGGCGATTTTTATATCTAAGCTAATATAATTCGATTATTAATATTCAAGTAATACCGCTATTATCAAGTTTTATAAAGCGATGAACATAGTTGAAATTTAGGGAAATACAAAAATTACATTATCCAATCCCTGTATCCCAGAATTATCAAATTCGGATTCTCCCTGCTCATTCTGCAATTGGTTATATTTTTGTCTGAAGTGTAATTCACTGTCGTTCAAAAATAAAAATCATTGAAGCGGGTTGCAGAGTCTGGGCATAGCAAGGTTCTTGTAACTTGACTAATCGGTAATTCCTGAGATGAAACTCTGCAATCCATGATTCAATTGTCCTAAAATACCAAGGAGCAGGTTGAAACGATTCATCTGATATCCCTTGCCAAGAAGTAGAACGCCAACCATCAACGTATGGTAAGTCATCACCCGTCATCAGAGGATGGAGCGTTTGAATAATTATTTTGCCTTGAGACTCTAGCAAACTCTGGCCAGCTTCAGCTATTTCTCCCAAGGAGCGTTCTCCCAGAATGGAAAAGTTGCAGATGAAGCAAGAGAATTGCTCAATACTGCCAAATTTCTGTAATGGCAGATCCGAGTATGCAGATACTACAAAACGGACATCGCCAAGAGATTTTGCTGACTCAATCAAATCAGGTGTACCATCAACTCCCCACCCATTAAACCCACGTGAGTAAAGTTCACGGCATAACCACCCTTCACCACATCCAATATCTAAGAATGTTCTGGGTGCAAGTTCCACTACAGCTTCGACAATAGCGGAGTTTGTCACCAAAGTACGACTTTTAATTTGCTGTTTCCGCACTAAACGTGTCCACGGTTGAGCATTCACAGCCCATGAATCAAGTAATCTTTGTTCGTTCTGGGTCATCTAAACTGAAGTTGAAATTTGAATAATTAGTATATGCTGATACAGCCAGCACTAGCGACAGTAAACTTTGCCTTTCTTCTCAAGCAGAGATCGTTTAAGCTAGCTGGAAGATTCCTTGATTTGTGGCTAAGAGGCGGTAGTGTGCCTAAAAACGTTAGTTTAATTTCTCTTCTGGTAGTTTGCAGCTTGTGGAGTATGCCCAGGGCAGTGAACGCACAAGCGTTGCTCCCCCATACCGTGCAGCTGGATGCAGCAAAGTTGGAGCAACAAGGGTTGCGCCTAGCACAAGAAGCGGCTCAACTCGGTCAATTTCAGCAATTTGACTTGGCTTTACCACGGGCTAGATTGGCGAGTCAACTGGCTCCCAAAAATGAGAGAGTTTGGTTTCTCTTAGGTGGTTTGCATTTACAAGCTAAAGATTATGATGCAGCTACTAATGCATTGCAAAAAGCAAAATCGCTCAATCCTCAAAATCCGGACGTTGCATTTGCTTTAGGTTCAGCTAAGTTCCAACAGCAAAACTACCAAGCAGCGGCGGATTATTACAAGGAGGGCTTGAAGTTAAAACCTGACAATGCCGAAGGATTGTTTGATTTGGGTAATGCTTATTACATGTTGGGTCGATTCTCTGAAGCGATCGCCCATTACAATAAATCTTTCTCTCAAGATCAAAAATTCTGGCCCGCGATTAACAACATTGGTTTAATTAATTATGAACAGGGTAATATCGACGGGGCAATTAAGCAATGGCGAGCCTCTGTGAATATCGACAAGCAAGCGGCAGAGCCTTTATTAGCCCTAGCTGTGGCACTATACAATAAAGGCGACCGCCAACAAGCTCTGTCAATGGGAGAAGCTGCACTGCGTATCGATCAGCGCTATGCTAATTTGGATTTTCTCAAGGAAAACCTCTGGGGTGAACGTCTGTTATCTGATACAAAAAAATTCCTAGAATTGCCGGGCATTCAAGCTGCTCTACAACAACAGGAGAACTCGTCAGCACCCAGGTAAGACATAATTACTAATTAGTAATTCGTCATTCAAGGTTCTAGTTGCTAGAAATATCAATGACGAATTATGCTGACAACAGAGCCTAGTGGCAAAAATTAAAAATCTTTGCTTTTTGCCTTTGATGACATTGACACTTGCCGAGTACTATCATTTTATAGTACATATATACTAAATAAAACGAGAATTATTCGCCCAGTGAATGCTTTGGGCGAATATTCTTGACAGCAGTAGTCAAGGTTTAGTGTATATCTGTAGGGAGAAGGGCAATAATTTGTTCAACAAACTTTTGATGATCGACAACAGGTTTAGAGATGTAGCCATCTGCACCACTTTGCTTGAGGAAGTTCTCGCGATCGCCTTCCATGGCGTGGGCTGTTACCAGAATAACAGGTAAGTTTGCTGTTTTCGGGTCGGATTTCAACATTTGTGTAATTTTGATCCCGTCAACAGATTGACCTTGGTAAACGCTTCTAGAAAGAGACACATCCATTAAAATTAGGTCTGCTTCTCCCGACTGAGCAATCTTGATTACTTCTTCCACATTTTCGGTGTGTTTCACATCCAAACCTCCCCGTTTGGTCAAAATTTTAGAAAAAACACGAGCGTTAATTAGATCGTCTTCAACAATTAAAACGGTTTTCATGAGAATTTTATATATAGAGGTGAGGGAGGTAACAAGCTGACCAAAACAGTTGTCTAGCTCCTTTTTAATCATCAATTTGCATTGCTGTCATCAAGGATAATACTACTGCTATTTATCCTTTGACTATCAAGATTGTGTTAGGAATCTCATTTCATCCGTTATGCTGTGTTTGCTACAGTGTTTCATTCAAGCGACCTTTGTGTAATTAAATTTCAGGGAAAAAACTCATGGCAAAACAGTTAAACCTTCTCCCCACGGGACAGGTAATCACAACAGCCCTGCACACGGAGATGCAACGGTCTTATCTAGAATATGCCATGAGTGTGATTGTTGGGCGGGCGTTGCCAGATGTGCGTGATGGCTTAAAGCCAGTGCATCGGCGGATTTTATATGCCATGCACGAACTTGGTCTTACTCCAGATAGACCGTATCGTAAGTGCGCCCGTGTAGTCGGAGATGTGCTGGGTAAATATCATCCTCATGGTGATCAATCAGTTTATGATGCCTTAGTCAGGTTAGTACAAGAATTTTCCTGCCGCTATCCCTTACTAGCAGGACATGGCAACTTTGGTAGCGTTGATAATGATCCCCCAGCCGCCATGCGTTACACAGAAACGCGACTTGCACCCATCAGCCATGAGGGGATGCTGGCAGAAATTGGCGAAGAAACTGTAGAATTTATTGGTAATTTTGATAATTCCCAACAAGAACCTACAGTATTACCTGCTCAGTTGCCTTTTTTATTACTAAATGGCTGTTCTGGGATTGCTGTGGGGATGGCCACAAATATTCCCCCACACAACTTGGGAGAATTAGTTGATGGCTTAATTGCCTTAATTGACCAACCAGATTTGTCAGATGAAAAATTATGGCAGATAATTCCCGGCCCCGACTTTCCCACCGGCGGCGAAATAGTTGGTAATTCAGGGATTCGGGAAGCATACACCAGTGGTAAGGGGGGAATTTTGCTGCGGGGAGTCGCCAACTTGGAGGAGATTGCACCTACTAGGGGTAGTAAGCGACGGACAGCAATTATTATCACCGAATTGCCTTATCAAGTGAATAAGGCAGGTTGGATTGAAAAAGTAGCAGACTTAGTAAATCAAGGTCGAATACAAGGCATTTCTGATCTGCGGGACGAAAGCGATCGCGAAGGAATGCGAGTAGTAATTGAACTCAAACGTGATACCAATCCCCAAGAACTTCTTCAGAATTTGTATCACCAAACCGCCTTACAAAGTAACTTTGGGGCGATTCTTTTAGCTTTGGTGGATGGACAACCCCGCCAGTTAAGCTTGCGCCAGATGTTGCAGGAGTTTTTGAAATTCCGGGAACACACGCTCAACCGTCGCTATAGTTATGAGTTAGGTAAGGCGGAAAGTCGGTTGCATATCGTGACAGGTTTGCTCAAAGCACTGTCTCAACTAGATCAAGTAATTGAAATTTTGCGCCAGGCTGCTGATGGTAGTACGGCAAAAATTAGCTTATGTAGCCGACTGGAATTGAGTGAGGAACAAGGCGATGCTATTCTAGCGATGCCATTACGCCGCCTCACCAATTTAGAAAAGCACAACTTGCAACAAGAGTTTGAACAACTCAGCGAACAAATTGCTTTACTGCAAAGATTACTGAGCGATCGCCGAGAATTACTGAAAACACTGAAAAAAGATTTGCGATCGCTAAAGCGCAAATATAACAATCCCCGGCGAACTAAGATTTTAACTCACATTAGTCCAGAGTTACCTCAAAACAAAGGAGCAGAAAAAAGCAAAAACAAAGTAGCCGCAGCAGAACTACAAAATTTACCAACCGCTGAACCCGCAGAAGAAATCAGCTTGGAGTCTACCCACAGGGGATATGTGCGTCGCCTACCGTTGTCAGGGAAAAAGTCAAAAGTTGAAACCGGGCTGCATGAGAATGACTTCATTATCCAAACCGATATTACTGATACACATAAAGAGTTACTAGTAATCACCAGTGGCGGCAAAGTCTACCCTGTGAATGTAGGCGATATTCCCCCCACTACCGGACGTTCGCCACGGGGAACACCACTGATTACCATGCTCACCAGTACTGCTCAAGGCGCACAAGAAGCGGTAACCAGTCGCCTGATCCTGCCAGAAAATTTGGAAACAAGACAGATGGTTTTGTTAACTAAGCAGGGACGAATTAAGCGCTTTTCTTTGGGAGAATTGACAAACCTGACTCGTCGAGGAATTACAATTTTGAAACTTAAAGAAGATGATGAATTGTTATTTACTCAGTTAACTACCCCCAAAGACCATCTGATTTTAGCTAGTTCAGGTGGGCGCGTGTTGAAATTCCCCGCCAATGATGAACAACTACCAATTATGGGCCGGACGGCAATGGGTTTACAAGCATTCCGACTACTGAAACATCAACAAATGGTTGGTTGTGTAACTGTGGCTGGAGAAGATAACCTGTTGCTGGTGACTGAAGAAGGATATGCGAAACGCCTGTCTGTAAGTAGTTTAAAACGGGCTAGTCGGGGTGATTTAGGCACACAATCGCTGAAATTTGCCAGCAAAACCGATAATTTAGCGGGAATGGTCAAGGCGATCGCCTCTGGGGAAGTAGCACTAGTGACTAATAAAGAGCGCGTCGTGCGAATAGATGTGGAGACAGTGCCTATTTTGGGTAGAGATGGCAAGGGTGAAAGCATTCTTGATCTCAACCACGATGAAAAAATTATCACTGTTGCCGAAGTGCGATCGCATAACTAACAACAAAAAATCGGCGGTCATCCCATCCTTTCAAGGAATAGGAGCATAATTATCCGCCGATTTATGCAAAAAATATTTTCATTGATAGTAAATCTATCTGAGGATAGATGCTATTTTTCGCTATAAATTTAACAAAATAAAGTCAATATTTAGCAACAAAAATATAAATAAACATGGCAATCCTGAAAAAGTTTGTTATATTAGTTTACATAAGGCAATAATAATTCGTAAATCTAGTTTGGAGTGCCAACCATGACAAACGCAACAAACGCTACTAATCAGGTAACCACAGACCGCAACGCTTGGTCTTGGGGCTTTACACCTCAAGCAGAAATTTGGAACGGTCGCCTAGCGATGATTGGCTTTTTAGCAGCTGCACTAATTGAGTTGTTTTCTGGTCAAGGCTTCCTTCATTTCTGGGGAATTCTGTAAGTCTAACTATACAGAATTAGCTACATAAAAAAATAAATAAAACCTGGTAGTACAATTGACCACCAGGTTTTTTAGTTATTTGTCAT
Source organism: Cyanocohniella sp. LLY (assembly GCA_022241785.1). Taxonomy (GTDB): domain Bacteria; phylum Cyanobacteriota; class Cyanobacteriia; order Cyanobacteriales; family Nostocaceae; genus Cyanocohniella. The sequence continues at coordinate 82,186 of JAKOMP010000009.1, forward strand.
TAGACAAACGTCTATAGCTAATGACTAATGATTTACCCTGCTTGTCCTGAGCCTAAGCCGAAGGAAGCGTAGCCGTAAAGCCTACGGCATAGCTGCGCTTACCGCGGTAGCGTCTCGTAGAGAAGGGCTAATAACTACCGAATATATTCCTTGAGTACACTGTTACGATTTGGGTGACGCAACTTACGTAGAGCCTTAGCCTCAATTTGTCGAATCCGTTCGCGGGTGACATTGAAAATTTGGCCAATTTCCTCTAGGGTTTTCATGCGCCCATCATCCAAACCATAGCGGAGTCTGAGAACATCACGTTCACGAGGGCTAAGGCTATCCAGGACTTTTTCTAGGTCTTCACGCAGAAGGTTTTTAGAAACCTGATCTTCTGGTGTTTCACCATCGGATTCAATAAAATCACCCAATCGAGAATCTTCTTCTTTACCGATAGGCGTTTCTAGTGAAATGGGCAACTGGGCAGATTTAGCAATAAACCGTAACTTCTCGATGGTCATTTCCATGCGAGTAGCGATTTCTTCTTCTGTGGGTTTGCGACCCATTTCTTGAGATAACAACTTGGTAGTTTTCTTGATCCGCGAGATGGTTTCGTAGAGATGAACCGGAAGGCGGATAGTACGGGATTGATCAGCGATCGCACGGGTGATTGCTTGACGAATCCACCATGTAGCGTATGTAGAAAACTTATAACCTTTTTCGTGGTCAAACTTTTCTGCGGCGCGAATCAAACCGAGACTACCTTCTTGAATTAAGTCTTGGAAGGACAAGCCACGATTCATGTATTTCTTGGCAATTGACACCACAAGACGGAGGTTTGATTGCACCATCTTATCTTTTGCCCTGCGGCCAATGTGCAGGCGATAACGAAACGCTGGCAATGGCAATTGTACTGCTTCTGCCCATTCGCTGTCACGAGGATCGCGTTCCAATTGCTCGGAAAGTCTCTCCCGCACCCTTTCTAATTCCAGCAAATCAGCAATTTTCCGCGCCAATTCGATTTCTTCGTCTGCCCGCAACAGACGAATCCGACCAATTTCTTGCAAATAAAGGCGAATCGAATCTTCGGTGTAATGCTTTTTCTTACTTTGTGTCCGACGACGCGATTTAGCGGCTTTTCCAGACTTTGCGTCGTCCTCATCAGACTGAGGTTCTAAAAATTCATCGTCGCCGTCATCGTTAATCAGCAAGTCCTCTTCTTCTTCTTCTTCTTCGATTAAGAGTTCTAACTCGAGCTCAGGCTGATTCATTATTTCTAGGTCAGGCTGATAAATGCTTTCGAGTACGTTGTTAGCCTGGTTCATGCCGCGTTCCTCATGCTCCTTGCAGAATCAATTACTCAAGATGGGTTTACTGCTCTTTTAAATATGAGCTAGTTAATCACCGAAAATAGGGTTTTAGGCTTATTTCCCTATGATATTTTCGGATTTTTTGGTGTGCGTGAAAAGCCGCAGTTGATGCTGACTTACTCACATTAGTTAAAAGTTATATGTGTTGTCTTAGCACACAACTTTGTAACTTGCTTGTCTAAAAAAGACTGGTCTTAATGAAAAAATCTACCACTCCATATAAATGAAATATGACTGTTGGCATATTTTCCTATAAAGACTGTTCCGATTGTAGCCTGTTTCACAGAAATTGCACTCTTTTTGTGTATTAATCATGATGCCTTTAAGTAAGGTAAAGCCACTATTATCAAAAAGATCTGGGAAATGGTAGTCATACCCTCAAATTTTCTCTAAAGCTTTTTGGAATTTTAGTGGCATCCTCTTGAGATTGACAGAAAAGCATATTCACCCTTATACAGTTTTAGGTATGATGCAAAACATTAATTACCTAGAAACAATGCTTTTCATGTTAGCTTAGGCCAGAAATATTAATGCACCCATTTTTACAATTCCTTCATATATGAATCAGTTTTTAGGTTATATGGGGCTGACCACAGACTAAACCAAGCAATAATAGTGATGCTCCTCTCAATACATTTAACTGGATAAATGCCAAAGACCTGAACTAAGGAGTTGAGGCTGTGGCGGCATCAGCCAAAAGGCGATCAATTGAGATTTGACTAATTTGGTCTTATTCACACATTAGCGCACTGCTGAGATTTCCACCCTATGAAACTTGACAAACCGTTCTTATTGTATCCACCGATATTTTAATCAATTCAGCAAAGATTTGACAGTTAAAATTACAGATATTTGCTTACTTAAGGCAAATCTTTATCGGATACAGGCAAAACAATTATCTTCACTCCTGTAAAACTGGAAGAGATGAGCAAGTTGCTATCTAGTGTTAGCAGGGAGAAGTTAAAACCTAAAATAGTTAGATTGTCGCTGAAAAATCTATTTGCAAACTTAACTTGCGTAATAAAATTGTTAAATTTAATACTGCCACCCCAAGGAAAATATTGTGGTTTTTTGATATTCAATCCTTAAGAAATTTAGCTAATGCAAATTTGTGGACAATATTGACATTTGCTATTCAAGCATAACAAATGCTTTTCTAACTTGTGCAAGTCATGAACTCAACACTTAGGAATATGAATTGAATAACATACAAATCTTGTTTTTGACATCACCCCGCCTTTCCTTCGTCAGGATAGGGGTTGGGTGTGAGGTTATGTATTTTATTAAATCCGCATTCCTTAGCTAGAAACCGAGCGACCTGAGATATATATCTATATCACCCTCAAGCACTTTTCTAAGTATTTTTATGAAAAGCTTGACAGCTTTCTTCATTTATGCATTTAATCACCATGAAAAAACTGATAGTTTTAGTAATCTAGTGTTTATGTATTCTATCAAACAATTTTCACTGACTAAAATGCACAAAAAAATTTCCCCGGTATTTTTTCTGATTCTTTAACCGGGGAGTCTTGCCTAATTTTAATTAGTGTGGTATTCAATTATTCTGCAAACTAGCAGGAAAATTGGGTGGCAGAATTACTTGGTCAACTGTGTGAACTACGCCATTTCTCGCTGGGATATCTGCCTGAGTTACCCTCGCATCATTAACAGTGATGGTATTGGTAGCATTATCGACATTGATAGTGACAGGGGTACCCTCAACTGTATTGACTTCTCCAGATGTCAGTTGGCTAGAGGTAACTTGCCCAGGTACAACATGGTAGGCAAGTAACTTCGTTAATTCTTCTTTGTTTTCTGGGCGCAAGAGATTATCTAAAGTGCCGGCGGGTAAGGCAGCAAAGGCGGCGTCAGTAGGTGCAAAAACTGTGTAAGGCCCTGGGGTTGTCAATTGATCCTGTACGCCTGCGGCTTCCACTGCCCGTGTTAAAGTTTGAAACTGTCCTTCTCTGGCGGCGGCCTGTGATAATTCGGCTAAATTCAGGTCAGCAGTTGTTTCTGTACGCGTATCGGCAACAGGAGGGGCAGTTGGAGTCTCTGTGATGGGAGGCGCAGCTGGGGGGGCTTCTGTGACAGTTCGAGGGGCGCAGGCCGATAGAGCAACTATGCTCCCTACACCAAAAATATTGAATAATGCTTTTGCTATTATATTTTGACTGACTTTCATAGCTCTGAGTAAAGTCCTGTTAAGTAGGGAATTACTGACCATAGTCAATAATTTTATGGAGATCGTCCCTCAGTCTAACGACGTAATTTATTAAACATCTAAATCAAGATGTATTTTTTGATAAATAAGTTTAATTGATTTTTCAGATCACAGTAATTTACACAAACTCTTTGCTGCACAAGCCTTTTGGTATATTTCAGGCAATAATTTAATTTTTTAAATCAACTGACTTTTTTGACGATACATCCACCAAAAGATATACAATATAGTCTTTTAAATTTTTGCCTTGGTAGAGATACCTGATAAAAATCACAAAAAATAATGGGTAATTTTTTCACAATTACCCACCATAAATTAATTAGCAATCTCACTGCACATTTAAATGTGCGGAGAAAGTTGATATTAGCTTGATATTAGATATCTAAATCAGTGAAATTGAGTTTAGAGCCATAGGTTTCGATAAATTCGCGTCTTGGTGCCACACGATCGCCCATTAAAATAGTGAAAATGCGATCTGCTTCGGCGGCATCTTCAATTTCCACTTGCTTCATTTTGCGAGATTCTGGGTTCATGGTGGTATCCCAGAGTTGTTGTGGCATCATTTCACCCAAACCTTTGAAGCGTTGGATGTTGTAGTTGGCATTACTGGGAAGCGTCCCCAGGTACTGTTGTAGTTCACGTTCGCTATAACAGTATTCATGATTGCGTCCCCGTTCTACTTTAAAGAGTGGAGGACAAGCAATATATATAAAGCCTTGTTCGATGAGCGCTCGCTGATACCGATAGAAGAAAGTTAACAACAGTGTCCGGATATGGGCGCCATCTACGTCAGCGTCGGTCATGATGACGATACGGTGATAGCGTAGTTGGGAAGCATCGAATTCATCACCTTTTACGCCCAAACCCAAGGCTGTAATTAACGATTGAACTTCGTTATTTTTGTAGATTTTAGCGTCGTCAGTTTTTTCGATGTTCAGGATTTTACCACGTAGAGGCAAGATGGCTTGGGTACGGCGATCGCGTCCTTGTTTAGCACTACCACCCGCTGAGTCGCCTTCCACAATAAAGATTTCCGACTCGCTGGGGTCACGAGAACTGCAATCTGCTAACTTACCAGGTAATGGCGAAGATTCGAGAACCGATTTCCGGCGCACTAATTCCCGCGCATGACGGGCGGCTTCTGCGGCTTTAAAGGCTTGAATAGCTTTATCTAAAATCGAGTCGGCGATACCAGGATGAAATTCTAAGTACTCAGTTAAAACTTCTCCCACCAAAGAATCGACAATACCCCGGACTTCGGTGTTACCAAGTTTGGTTTTGGTTTGTCCTTCAAATTCCGGATCGGGCACTTTCACCGAAATGACGGCTGTTAAACCTTCGCGGACGTGTTCGCCACTGAGGTTAGATTCATTTTCTTTAATTTTATTGCGCTTACGGGCGATCGCATTTAATGTCCGCGTCAGCACCGCCTTCAAACCTTCTAGGTGTGTACCACCATCAACGGTGCGAATATTATTGGCAAAACCCAGCACGTTATCTGTATACGCGTCAGTACACCACTGTAAAGAAACTTCTACTTGTACATTGCTGCGTTCTCCCTGCACATAAATAATTTCTTCATGCAGTGGTTGCTTCTCACGGTTCATGTAAGCAATGTACTCTTTGATGCCACCCTTATATTCGTAGGTTTCTACCCTGGGTGTATCACTTTTGAGAAGTTCTAACCGATAATCGCCAAAGGTAATTTTGACGCCGGCATTTAGATATGCCAACTCCCGCAGGCGGCCCGATAAAGTAATGTAATCAAACTCAATGCTGTTAGTGAAGATTTGGGTATCTGGCTTAAATCTGACAGAAGTTCCGGTTCTCCCCTCTTTTTCTGGTTTGACTTGCAGTTCGGTAACAGGTAGACCTCGTTCATAACGCTGGACATGAACTTTATTATCTCGCCAAACTGTGACTTCCACCATTTCCGACAGGGCGTTCACCACAGAAATACCAACCCCGTGTAATCCTCCAGAAACCTTGTAGCCACCACCGCCGAATTTTCCTCCAGCGTGGAGTACGGTTAATACAGTTTCTAAAGCCGATTTACCCGTTCGTGAGTGAGTATCGGTAGGAATACCCCGACCATCATCTGTTACAGTCACGGAACCATCGGCATTTATCTCTACCTCTATATGAGAGCAGTGACCTGCCAAAGCTTCATCAATAGAGTTATCTACCACCTCGTAAACTAAATGGTGGAGTCCTCGCGGCCCGGTGGTACCGATGTACATCCCTGGTCGTTTACGGACGGCTTCCAGACCTTCCAGAACTTGAATCTGATCGGCACTGTAACTGCTCGTCATGAAAATTCTCCTGATGCGTGGGTTTGAAATCGCCCAAAAACAAAAAAGTCTAAAACACACCAAGATTCTAACACAAAAGGCTTACTGGCGACTGTAGGGCATTTTTGGGAGAAGTTTGCATGGGGGATGTATCCCCATAAGTTTTTTGAATTGATTGCCCCAATATTTTAAATTTCATCAATGTGAAGGGTGGGGAGTAGGGAGTGGGGAGTAGGGAGTAGGGGATACTATATATATTTGTCATAAAAGTTAACTATAAAGAATGGTGTTAAAACCATCATTAGGGTCAATAGACAGTAAAAAACTTCAAGATTCTAACACAAAAGGTCTACTGACAACGGTAGGGCATTTTTAGGCAAAGTTGATTGGGGGGATGTATCTCAGTAAAAGATGACGAAATTGATTGTAATTTGTGGTGCTACGGCAACTGGTAAGTCAGGTTTGGCAGTGAATTTGGCTATGCGTGGGGATTCTGTAATTCTCAGCGCAGATTCCCGTCAAGTTTATCGTGAGTTTGATATTGGTACAGCCAAGCCCTCATTGGCAGAACAGAAATTAGTCCCACATTATTTAATAGATATCTGCGAACCGACAAACACGATGACGGTAGCGGATTATCAAGAACAAGCACAAAGTTTAATTGCAGCGTTACCATCTGATCCACTGTTGTTGGTTGGAGGTACGGGTTTATACATTCGCTCTATTGTTCAGGGGATGAAAATTCCCAGAGTTGCACCAGATAAGAAATTGCGATCGCAGTTAGAATCTCTAGGTCAAAGTACACTTTATGGCATACTACAACAAGTAGATGCCATCGCAACGCTAAAGATTCATCCTCATGATATTGTGCGAACTTTACGAGCATTAGAGGTATTTTATATTACTGGTAAGCCAATTTCTGAGCAGCAAGGAGAAAACCCACCCAGTTATCCGATTTTGCAAATTGGTTTGGATTGTGAACTAGAAAAGCTAGAAAAACGCATTTATAAGCGTACTGAGCAAATGATAGCCGATGGTTTGGTGGCTGAGGTGGAATATCTTTCTCAAAAGTACGGTGCTGATTTACCTTTGTTGAATACTTTGGGATATCAAGAAATTAAGCAATATTTGGCTGGGGAAATTTCTCTAGATGAAGCAAAGAAATTAACGGTTTTACATACGCGACAGTTTGCCAAGCGACAGCGTACTTGGTTTCGGGCTTCTTCGCAAATTGAATGGTTTGATGCGGATGATCCTGATTTGTTGGAGAAGGTTCAAGGGCGAGTAGAAGAATTTTGTAATTCGCCCAATGACACAAAGTGTTTTTAAAGAGTATCAGGATCTATGCCCATAGCTTTAAGTCTTTCTGCTAGGAGTTGGGCGCGTTGTTCGGCTTGTTCAGCACGTTGGCGTTCTTGTTCTGCGCGTTCATCTCCAGTAGGTAAAACAGTTTTGTCTTGGTAGCACCAGCGTAACCATGTATCTTGTCTACCTTCAAATTCGCCTGTCCACAAAGTGATACCTAAACCGACTTGTTCTAACCAAGTTTCTGACGTTTCAAAGTAGCGTCTTCCCCTGAGTTCATACACCCGCAGTATTTTTTCTCCTAATTGCTGCGTCGGATCATAGACAATGTAGTAACTTGCCCGCATTTGTTCATAAATTCCCAGTTTTTTGCCTAGTTCATCGCCTTCTTTATTAGAGACAATTTCTAGTACAACTTCTGGGGGTTTACCAAAACGCCACACCATATAACAACGATTGTTTTTTTCCCACCAGTTTTGGGGAACTTGGACATCTAAGCTCAGAAAAACGTCTGGTACAATTGCAGGCTGAAGGTCTGTATAGAAAATACCTACATTAGCTTCAGCTAACAAAATTTGGTTTTGTAAAGAACTGTAAAGAGAACCAACTAATAGGCGTTGTTGTTTGGCAGATGCGAAATTGTCCACAGGTGTATCATCTTCAGTGATTAGCTGGTTGGCATCTGGTATGTAGAAATCATCTTCATTGATGAGAATTTGCTCAACCATAATTTTCTCGACTATCTAAGAGCATTATTTCTAGCTTAATAGATTGCTTAGAAGACAGTCCGTAAACCAAAAAGTTCTGTAATCACTCTGTACCCTTCAATTAGCTTTTCGCTAAAGATAAATCCGGTGTCAGCCTTTGCAACACTTGCTTGAATACCATCGCTGTCCAATCTATGTCAGCTGCGGTGGTGTCACGTCCCAAGGTTATCCGCACTCCCCCCAAAGCAGCTTGTTCAGAATAACCCATTGCTAAAAGGATGGGACTGGGGCTAAGTTTACCACTGTGACAAGCAGAACCAGCACTGATACCAATACCAGCCAAATTCATCTGTCGAACTAAGGCTTTACCACTGAGTTTTTTACCGTCGGCGTGTTCGAGAGAGAAACTCAAGTGATGTGGTAAGCGATGCTGAAAATCTCCTGTGGGTATTAAACCAGGAATATCTGCTAATTGAGCAAACAAGCGATCGCGTAATTGAATTAACCGGGGTGTTTCTTGGGGTAGTTCTTGGGTGGCTAATTCTGCTGCAACTCCAAACCCGGCGATCGCAGGTACGGCTTGTGTCCCCGAACGTAATCCCATTTCTTGCCCACCACCAGCTAATAAGGGTATTAAATCCACTCCAGGACGGACGTACAACGCCCCTGCTCCTTGTGGCCCATATATTTTATGACTAGAAAGGCTCAGTAAGTCTACGGGGAGTTGTTGTACATCTATAGGTAAGCGTCCCCCGACTTGCACCGCATCTGTATGAAATAAAACCCCATGTGAACGCGCAATGTGGCCTAATTCTGTAATTGGTTGCACTGTGCCAATTTCACTTTGACCGTAAATTACAGACACTAAAACAGTATTATCTTGCAACGCTGCTTTTAAATCTAAGGGGTTGACTCTGCCTTTGCTATCTACCTCTAGGCGCGTCACTTCCCAACCCCACCTCTCCAATAACCGCGCAGGTTCAGTAATGGCGGAATGTTCCACACGGGAAATAATTATGTGTTGTGGCGCAGTATACAATCGGGCAACACCCATAATGGCGAGATTATCTGCTTCGGTTCCACCAGCCGTAAAAATAATTGATTCTGGATCGGCTGCATTAATTAAGCCTGCAACTTGCATTCTCGCTTGTTCCACAATTGTAGCTGCCCGTTGTCCCCACTCATGCAAACTAGAAGGATTGCCCCATTGTTGGTTGAGGACTGCTTGCATAGCTGCGATCGCTTCTGGGCGAGTGGGAGTAGTAGCGCTGTAATCTAGGTATATTTGCATATCACACACTGTCAACTGGTTAGAGGCTAGTAACCTGATTTAATTGGGAACTGCTATACCTAATATTCTCAGCATATACAGGGCAGTTGGTAAATCCTGAAAACATCTGAATAATTCTGTATCAATGGGTGGATTTTTTCACCCTCTTTATATGGCTATTTATCTACGAAATTTGGCATACTGCATTTTGGCGAATATAAATGTGTTCATATCCCATCTATTTTTAGCAGATTACTGTGCATATTTTTCCTCAACGCAAGTATATTTTTCTCTTCTTTTTGATAGTAGCGATCGCAGCTTGTCAAAGAGTCCAATCTTATAGTCAACTGCTGGCCCCATTACCGCAAGATCCATTGGTTCAAGTTTATTTTAACCATTCTCAATCCTCAGAATACCAAGAACCTTACCTCCAGCAAACTCGCCCTGGGGATAACTTAGAACAGCAGATTATTGATGCTATTTCTCAAGCTAAGTCTACGGTGGATGTAGCAGTACAAGAATTACGGTTGCCAAAAATCTCCCAAGCTTTAGCAAAGAAACACCAAGATGGGATCAAAGTGAGAGTAATTTTAGAAGATAACTATAATCGCCCTTGGAGTAGTTTAACACCCGATGAAGTGCAAAAATTAGCTCCTAGAGAACAAGCACATTATCAAGAATTTGTGCAATTTGCTGACCTCAATCAAGATAATAAACTCAGCCAATATGAAATTAATCAACGTGATGCCTTGGTTATTTTAAATAATGCCCAAGTACCCTGGATAGATGACAGAGCCGATGGTTCTGCGGGGAGTAATTTAATGCATCATAAATTTGTGATTGTCGATAATCGCTGGGTAATTAAAACTTCAGCTAATTTTACGTTGAGTGATGTTCACGGTGATTATACCAATCCGAGTAGTTTGGGTAATGCTAATAATTTTGTGGAAATCGACAGCCCTGAACTAGCTGCCTTATTTACCGAAGAATTTAATATTATGTGGGGCGATGGCCCTGGAGGTAAGCCAGATAGTAGATTTGGTCTAAAAAAGCCATTGCGATCGCCTCAAACAATTACTTTAGGTGAAACTAAAATTACCATCCATTTTTCGCCTACTTCACCTACTCAACCTTGGAGTAAATCTAGCAATGGTTTAATTGGTAAAACTTTAGATGCTGCAACTAAATCTATCGATATGGCATTGTTTGTTTTTTCCGAACAGCGTCTTTCAACTATCCTAGAAACTCGGCATCAAGAAAATGTCCCCATTCGCGCTTTAATTGATTCCCAATTTGCTTACCGTTACTATAGTGAAGGTTTAGACATGATGGGAGTGGCGCTAAGTAATAATTGTCGATATGACGTTGATAATAACCCTTGGAAAAACCCTATTACTACCGTTGGCGTACCTACCTTAGCTAGAGGTGATTTGTTACACCACAAATTTGCAGTCATCGATCAACAAACTGTAATTGCTGGTTCTCACAATTGGTCAGCAGCTGCCAATCATGGTAATGATGAAACAGTTTTAGTAATTGAAAATCCTATTGTTGCAGCCCATTATGTGCGTGAATTTGACCGCCTTTATGCTGATGCTAGATTAGGAGTACCGCCATCTGTTCAACAAAGAATTGCAGATGAGAAGAAACAGTGTCTTCAGATAGAAGCACCGACATCATTAATTAAACAGGTAAATATCAATACAGCAACTTTAGAAGAATTAATCACGCTTCCGGGTATAGGTAAGCAGTTAGCACAAAGGATAATCAATGCCCGTCAGCAGCAGAAATTTACATCTTTGGCAGATTTGACCAAAGTTCCGGGAATTAGCACCAGAATGACAGAAAAATGGCCCGATTATATTAGTTGGTAATTAAATTATAGCAATTGTAATTTGTATTTCTACTTACAGAAAGAGGGAATTTAAATTTTATTTTCTTAGGATATACCCAAACAAGTTATAAGGAATAGGAGTGGGTTTATGCCTGACCAAATAAATGAATTACCACAAGAAATCCAAGAACAATTACCTGAACACGCCCAGCAGATTTTTGTGGCCGCATTCGATGCAGCCCAAAAAAACGGCATGAGTGAAGATGACGCCCGTGATGTTGCTTGGAATAGTGTCAGGAATGAATACGAACAAGAAAACGATGGTCAATGGCACAGACAACCTGAAGATCCAGCCATACACCATAAGTCAATTCAGTCTGGCGGTAATTAAGAATCTGTATCTGTTGTGAGTCAACGAAGGGATATCCAGTTGAACAGGTGAAGATATTCCCAGATATCTAGGATAATTTGCAACCACAGATGTACACAGGTAAAGACCGATAAATTATCTGGATGCATCTGTTGGTTTTTTTTTAAATCGACTCATGGCAATAGAATCAAGGAAATTCATTACACTGAAGTTAGTTGCCATGCTGGGATTGATTGTCCTATAAAACCGATGACTGAACAAACTACGAGAATTTGTATCCTTGGGGGAGGCTTTGGTGGTCTCTACACTGCCTTGCGCTTAAGCCAATTACCGTGGGAAGATAATCAAAAACCGGAAATTGTTCTGGTTGATCAAAGCGATCGCTTCGTCTTTTCTCCTTTACTCTACGAATTACTTACCAGAGAACTGCAAACCTGGGAAATTGCCCCACCGTTTGAAGAACTGCTACAAAACACAGGTGTGCGGTTTTATCAAGCCGTTGTCTCGGGAATTGATACCGACCAGAAACGAGTACATTTACAAGATGGCCCAGAAATCCCCTATGACCGCTTAGTACTAGCCTTAGGTGGGGAAACACCACTAGATATGGTACCTGGGGCGACCTCCTATGCCTACCCATTTCGCAACGTTGGTGATGCTTATCGCTTGGAAGAACGTCTGCGAGTATTGGAAGAATCTGATGCTGATAAAATTCGCGTAGCCATTGTAGGTGCTGGTTATAGTGGCGTGGAATTAGCCTGTAAGCTAGCAGACAGACTCGAAGATAGAGGACGTTTTCGACTCATTGAAATCGCCGACCAAATTTTACGCACTTCCCCAGAATTTAATCGGGAAGCTGCCAAAAAAGCTTTAGAAGCAAGAGGTGTATTTCTGGACTTAGAAACCAAAGTCGAATCAATTAGTCAAGATGCCATCTCTTTAGAATATAAAAATCAGGTAGATACAATTCCCGTAGATTTAGTAATTTGGACTGTAGGCACAAGAGTTGCACCTGTAGTCCGCACCCTAGCTTTGAAGCAAAACCAACGTGGTCAAATCACCACTACACCGACGTTGCAAGTACTTGATCATCCCGAAATATTTGCCTTGGGAGATTTAGCAGACTGTCTTGATGCTGAAGGACAGCAAGTTCCAGCCACAGCCCAAGCGGCTTTTCAACAAGCTGATTATACTGCTTGGAATATTTGGGCTTCTCTAACTAATCGCCCATTACTGCCTTTCCGTTACCAACAGTTAGGGGAAATGATGGCGTTGGGGAAAGACAATGCGACTCTCACTGGTTTAGGAGTCAAACTAGATGGTTCCTTAGCTTATATCGCCCGTCGTTTTGCCTATTTATACCGGATGCCGACTTTAGACCATCAACTCAAAGTTGGCTTTAATTGGCTAGTCCGTCCGATTATAGAAACACTTTCTTCGTAGTACATACAGCAGAGAACAGGCTTGAAAGTCTTTTGGTGTCCGGGTTTTATGATTAAATTGATGTCGTAAACTACCTGGCAACTGCTATAGTGCTACCTATCCACTGAAACTTTAACTAGCCCTGCGGGTGACGCCTCCGGCGCGCCTGGCGGCTAATGAAAATTACCTATGGGGAGAGGGGAAAACCTCATTCGCCGATGGTGTTCGCTTTGCGCTGACGCCAGTGACCTGCTAAGGTAAACTCTGCCGCGGTGCTGGAATCACTGCGCTGTCTCACCAAAATCTAAAATCCTATATTTATAATCATACAAAGTTTGATGGAACGACCGAAAGTTATCTTTTTAGATGCTGTGGGCACACTCTTCGGAGTCAAAGGCAGTGTGGGCGAAGTTTATAGTCAAATAGCCCGAGACTTTGAGGTGGAAGTTTCAGCCGAAATATTGAATACAACATTTCTAGAAAGCTTTAAAGCCGCACCGCCACCGGTATTTTTAGATGCAGAACCACACGATATTCCCCAAAGGGAATTTGATTGGTGGCGGATAATTGCCCTTAATACTTTTAAAAGTGCAGGCGTTCTCAAAGAATTTTCTGACTTTCCTGGTTTTTTTAGTGAACTGTATATTCACTTTGGTACACCCGAACCGTGGTTTATTTATCCTGATGTCTTGGCATCTTTAGAAAATTGGCGGCGATGGGGAGTTGAACTAGGAATCCTGTCAAATTTTGATTCCCGAATTTATTCAGTATTGCAAGGTTTAGGACTGAGTAGTTATTTTTCTTCTGTAACTATTTCCACCCAGGTACGTGCAGCGAAACCTGATCCCCAAATCTTTACCGTTGCTTTAGAAAAACATCATTGCCCACCAGAAGCAGCTTGGCACATTGGTGACAGCATTCTAGAGGACTATCAAGGCGCAAAATCCGCTGGTTTGCGGGGTATTTGGATTAATCGTGATAAAAAATCTTGATACTCAAATCTTGCATCTACACCTTTTAAGAGTGTAGCTATACAAATAAAAGCTGCCTACGCATAATCAACAATAATTGAGAAACTTAAACCATGATAGCTCGATCTGATGGCATTTTTCTCACTTCCCAAGCATACCTGGAACTAGAAGAAAAAAGCGAAATAAAGCACGAATATATTGATGGTCAAGTTTATGCAATGGCGGGAACAACTGACACCCATAACACCATTGGTCTAAATCTTGCTTTATTAATTCGCAATCATTTACGAGGTTCAGAGTGTCGAGTTTATTTTGCCGATATTAAAGCCCGTATCGAAAAACTTAACCGCTTTTATTACCCCAATATTATCGTCACCTGCGACCCTAAAGACCGAGAAACACCCACATATAAATGCTTTCCTAAACTTATTATCGAAGTTCTATCCAATTCCACTGAAGCTTTTGCTCGAGGCGACAAATTTAACGACTATCAAATCCTTGACAGCCTAAAGGAATACGTTTTAGTTAATAGCAAACACCAACGAGTAGAAACATTCCGCCGTAACGAACAAGGTCTATGGGTGCTACAAACTTATACTCCCAGCGACGAAACTTTTGAACTCCAAAGTATTAACCTAACTGCTTCTTTTATCGACCTTTACCAGGATGTAGAATTGGCAGCCATATCTACTACAGATTATACCTAATAGGACTTACGCAACTGGCATATTATTTTAAGTTTGTAGTGAGTTAGCGCGGTCTACAGCCCTTCGGGCATCCTTCTCCCAAGGGGAGACGCCAAAGGCGAACGGCGGGGGGTCTCCCCCATGAGCGACTAACGTACAGCCTGCGGCATCCGGAGGCATCACTCGAAGAGTGAGGACTTCAGTCCTCTCTGGAAGACGCTCTGCGGTAAGCGCAGCTATGCCCGCAGGGCTTGACAAGATAAGGGCTAAAGCCCTTTCTACAAGCAAAAAATCTTTATTTCTTGTGACACTTGCGTAAGTCCTGCCTAAGCCTAAAAAATAGAATTGGGTCAAAGCTATAATCACAAACTTGCCTGTTAAAATAATATTTCCCGTCAACAAATCATCATTAACGGGAAATAGCTGATTTAGCTTTATATCATTATTAAATTAATAAAGGACGCGCTAGTAAAAAGCTAGAAATTGTTTTAGCATCTACTAGCTCACCTTCAATAATTGCTTTCTCCAGTTCTTCGGGAGTCAACAAAACAGTTTCAATATCTTCATCTGCCTCTTTTTCTGGTGGGTTTTCCAGCTTTTCTAAATCTCTTGCCAGAAAAGCATAGATAATTTCGTCAGAATAACCTGGCGCTAGGAAAAATTCACCTAATTTGTCCCATTTTTGGGCAGTGTAACCAGTTTCTTCTTGGATTTCTCTCTGTACTGTTTCTAGGGGATCTTCACTCGGTTCAACAGTACCTGCGGGAAACTCTAAAATGCGTCCTTGAATGGCAAAACGATACTGACGCACCAGTACAAGTTTACCTTCTGCGGTTACAGGTACAGCTAGGGCCCCACCTGGGTGACGAATACATTCCCAATCTCCTTCTGCTTTATTAGGTAAACGCAAGCGATTGACTTCAAAATTGAACTTGCGACCTTTATAAAACAAGATTTGTTTCAGTAGCTGTGGTAATTCTCTACCTAATGGCATAGTAAAATTCTGTTATATCTACCTACATATACAAACACTGTTCAGTTGGTAAAATCAGCGTTGTTTTGCATTGATGACTGGTAATTTTAATGACTCTTGAATAAGAGTACACCAGAACAGTCTACATCTTTTAGCAAATCTTTAATCACACGTCCGGAAATTGGCTCTACCCATGCAGGGGCAATCTCCGCCAGAGGCATCAAAACAAAAGCCCGTTCTCGCATTCGCGGATGGGGAATCTGGAGATGTGGTGTATCCATGATTAAGTCATCATATAACAACAAATCTAAATCAAGCGATCGCGGCCCCCAGCGTTGCTGACGCACTCGCCCAAATTCTTGTTCTGTTGCCAATAAAGTTTCTAATAAAAGCTGCGGCGGCATTTCTACGTGCAAAATAGCACAGCCATTTAAGTAATCTGGTTGGGGTGGCCCTACAGCTTTAGTTATATACCAACTAGATTGAGCTTGTAGTCGAATTCCTGGGGTTTGGGCCAATGTGGCGATCGCATCTTCTAAAATGGCGTGAGAATCACCAATATTACTACCAAGAGCGATCGCAATAGCTTTTTCAGATACTATTAATGATCTGGATGCTGTGAACAATTATGTGAAATTAGTGTATTAATGCTGACAAAAAAGAAATAACTAATTACGGAAAAACATTTTTATGTATTACTGAATTTAGTTAATTCTTTATGAGCTATTATACTAACACAACCGTGGTGCGCTAACCCCGAAAATTTTGTCTGGTGGTTAGGTTTCAGCTACTTTGAGCGAGGAACTGATGTGGGTAAGCTCACCTCCTAGTTCAAGCAACGATCAACCAATTTGAGTGATTCTGACACGGAGGAACCGCGATTGACTCCTGGTAATCATTACAAGAACGAGGAAGCTACTAATAAGAGCTTACCGCCCACAAAGGTGATGAAAACAAAACAGTTATTTAGTCAGATGAGTGGTATCTCATCTGGGATCATGACTAGATTGAGCAGCGGCGATAGACCTTTTTATCGTCGGATGTGGTTTTGGGCTGGTTTAGGTATAAGTGGTAGCATAGGTGGTGGCATCATTGCCTTAGGTTACTTCATTGGCACCATAGATCAAAATTTACCTGCTCAGTCGGAACTAAAAGCTGCCACTCGCGAGCAAACACTGACCATCAAAGCTGTGGATGGCAGCATACTACAACAACAAGGTGAAGCCACCAGAGAACGACTCAACCTAGAGCAAATACCTGAGAAACTCCAACAAGCTTTCATCGCCTCAGAAGACAGAAGGTTTGCCACCCATCATGGTATAGATCCTAAAGGAATCATCAGAGCAAGTGTGAATAACTTGCGATCACAAGGCGTGGTAGAAGGTGGTAGTACTATCACCCAACAGCTAGCGCGAATTCTTTTCCTCAAACAAGAGCAGACATTCTGGCGCAAATTCAAAGAAGTCCGTCTCGCGCAAAAGATGGAACAAGAATTAACTAAAGACCAGATTCTAGAGCGTTACCTGAATTTGGTGTATTTAGGATCTGGCGCTTACGGTGTAGCAGATGCCGCCTGGGTATACTTCAGTAAATCAGTAGATGAACTCTCCCTAGCAGAAACAGCAATGCTGGCTGGATTAGCTCCCGCTCCCAGTTTGTACTCCCCAGCGCGAAATCCCACAGCTGCCACACAGCGACGCAATCTCGTATTGCAGCGGATGTATGAAGATGAATTAATTACAGCAGAGCAAAGGCAAGCAGCTACTCAAGAACCCATAACCCTCAAGAGTAATTTTCCCAAAAGACTACAGGTAGAATCGCCCTACTTTGCTAGTTACGTCCTCCAAGAATTGCCCAAGTATGTTGCCCCCGATATCCTCACCAAAGGGGGACTAGTAATAGAAACTACTCTCAATCCCACTTGGCAGGAGGCAGCAGAAGCAGCAGTAGCCAAAACCTTGAAAAATCAAGGCCGCTGGCAAAACTTTACTCAAGGAGCTTTAGTAGCCATCGACCCGCGCAATGGTGAAATTCAGGCAATGGTTGGGGGCAAAGACTTTAGTAAAAATCAGTTTAATCGTGTTACCCAGGCACAGCGTCAGCCAGGATCAACATTTAAGGGATTTGTCTATGCCGCAGCCATAGCTACTGGGAAAAGTCCCAATGATAGCTACTTAGATGCACCCTTTATCGTCGATGACTACGAACCCAAAAACTACGGCAACACCTTCCGTGGCTCCATAACCATGCGCGATGCCCTCACCCGTTCTACTAATGTAGTCGCAGTGAAAACATTGCTTGATGTAGGATTTGACCCAATTATTAATGTTGCCCGTAATGCGGGAATTAGATCAGATCTTCTGCCTACCTATTCTTTAGCTCTTGGCTCCAACGAAGTAAATTTACTGGAATTAACCAACGCTTACGGTACCTTTGCTACCCAAGGATTGCATGTAGAATCTCATGGTATTCGCCGTATCCTCGACCGCCAAGGGCAGGTAATTTGGTCAGCTGATTTCCAACATCAACGGGCCCTTGACCCTACTAGTGCCGGAATTATGACCTGGATGCTACGCAATGTCGTCCAAGCTGGTACTGGTGGCCCTGCCCAATTACGCAATAGACCTGTTGCTGGTAAAACTGGCACCTCCGATGAAGCCCGTGATTTGTGGTTTGTGGGCTACATTCCCCAAGTAGTAACAGGAGTGTGGCTAGGTAACGATAATAATAGTCCCACTTCGGGGGGCAGTGGTAGTGCGGCTTCTACCTGGCGGGAATTTATGGAGAAAGCAGTAGAAGGGATGCCTGTAGAAAACTTCCCTGAAAGACCTAAATTACAAGGTCGGGTAGGTAGTATGAAAGCCCAACCCATCAAGCCTAAATCAGTGCAGCATCCGGCTACTTCCTCTGCGGCTAATTCAGAAAATACTCCTAGTCCTAACGTTAGTACCCCCGCGAGGACTCCCAGAAGAAGACGTTCTCAGTCACAGACAACTAATACAAATACATCCATAAGCCAACCTTCTACTCCAAGACAACCCAGACAAGCACCAGCAAATCCCCCAACCCCGGCAAGAAATCGCCGATCTGCGCCCCCCGCCAGTAGTTCAGGTACTTCAACAGCGTCACCATCGTGGAGGGATAGACTAAGACCGAGTGGGACTGGAGATTAAGGCTATCCCCCTAAATCCGTCTTTACAAAGGGGGCTTTGATTCTTTTCCCCTATTATTTAGGTAAATTGGATCATTTCTTCTTTGGAAGTCCCTGATCCCCAGAGGGGTCCACGAGTTCCCCAGTCCTAAAGCTTTATTTCCCCGCTTTGCAGAACTTCCGTGGCTTTCTCAGCAGGAAGTGGCCTGTGGAAGAGGAAGCCTTGCACATCCTCACAGTAGATAGATTTCAAAAAATCTAATTCTTCTTGCTTTTCTACTCCTTCAGCAGTTAGTCTCAAACCTAAATTTCTCGCCAAAGTGACGATCGCCTTCACAATATGAGCCACTTTGACATCCTTGGTCAATTCTTGGATAAAAGACTTATCGATTTTCAGATTGTGGATTGGTAAAAGTTGGAGGCGTGACAGTGAAGAATGACCAGTACCAAAGTCATCAATGGAAAGATGAACGCCCATCTGCTCAAAACCCTGCAACACAGTTCTGGTAAACTTTAAATCTTCAATGGCGGTAGTTTCTGTAATTTCTAATTCTAAAAATTGAGCTTCCAACCCTGTTTGGTCTAAAATTTTAGCCACAGTCTCCACCAGGTGAGGTTGGCGAAACTGCTTAGGAGATAAATTAACTGCGATGGTTAGGGGCGGCAATCCTGCTGTTTGCCAGGCTTTATTCTGAATGCAAGCTGTGCGTAACACCCATTCACCAATAGAGATAATTAAGCCACTAGCCTCTGCTAAGGGAATGAAGACACTGGGGGCTACTAATCCCATGTCAGGATGTTGCCAACGCAATAACGCTTCCATGCCAATGATTTTGCCGCTGCTGATATTTACTCGAGGCTGGTAATACAGTGTTAATTCTTCTCTTTCTAGGGCATAGCGCAAGCTCTTTTCTAAGGTCAAAAGTTCAGGATTCTTGGTACTGAGAGTAGTGTTGTAAAATTGATAGTTATTTCTGCCCTCATCCTTGGCATAATACAAAGCAGTATCGGCGTGCTGGATTAAAGTTTCGGCATCAGGACTATGTTCATCCAGTAAAGCAATACCCAGGCTGGCACTGACATACAGTTCATGTCCATCTAAATAAAAAACATCCTCTAAGGCTTGTAAAATTCTCTGTGCTACCTGGCAGACTTCTTCTAGATATTGCACACGGGGTAATAAGATTGTAAATTCATCACCCCCCCAACGGGCAACAGTATCGCCACCTCTAAGGGAAGCTTTCAATCTTTCAGCTACCTGCTGTAACAATTTATCTCCTAATGTATGCCCAAGAGTATCATTAATTACCTTGAAACGATCCAAGTCTAGAAACATCACCGCTAGACTTTCGGCTTTGCGGACTGCGTTGGGTAAAGATGTATTCAGCAGCTCATCAAATAACAGCCGATTGGGTAATCCAGTCAGCAAATCATGCAGCGCCTGAAAACGGATTCTGTCTTCTACCTGTTGACGTTGCCATGCACCACTGATACTGGCTGCCATTGTCAAAAGTGTAGATTCTTCATGCTTTGACCAATGGCGTTCTGTAGAACAGTCTGCTAAACCCAGACAACCCCAGAACTGTTCTTCTAGGCGTAGGGGCACTAGTAGCAGAGATTTGATGCCGTCTCTAGAAAGTAATGCTTGCTCGGCTGCGGGAAATTCTCTGACTAATCCACTAATATACTGTCCTTGAGAAAGAACAGTGTACCAACGTGCTAATTCAGCAGACTCAAAAGGCTGATTCTGCCAGTGGTGGCGGCAAGATTCAATATGAGAATTTGTCCATTCAAACTGAAGGCTAACAGTTATTTCTTCTGTGACTGAATGGAAATGGTTACTGAAGAGATAGGCCCGATCTACCTTGGCCGCCTCCCCTAGCACAGCCAGAGCTTTGTCAATACCTGTTGCGTAATTCATTTCTACAAGCAAATAATTGGCTGCTTCTGCCACTGCCTGTAACAAGCGATCGCGTTGGTTGAGTTCGCCTTCTGCTTGCTTTTGCTCTGTAATATCCCTAACAATAAAAGTTCTAATTAAATCACTTTCAGGAAGAAAATGTACGGATTGTTCAAAAACTTTTTGACCAACTTGCACCTCCCGCACAAAAGGATTTTCTTGACAATTTTCCACTGCACTGAGTAATCCTGTAAGGATGGGATGCTGTGGGCCAATTTTTTTGATTTTGGGAAACTCCAGAGATGCAGCTGGATTAAGATAAGTCACCCTCCCTTTTAAATCCATCTCAATAATGGGATTAGGGATTAATTCTGGGAAAGACGCTAAACGAGCTAGAGCAGTATCACTAGCTAGTTCAGATTCGGGATCAATAATTAAAGTTGCACAAGGATTAGCGTGGTTAGCCTGTTCTAACAAGAAATCGGATAAGTCTTCAGCTGCACAAGATGCCAAAAATTCTGCTTCGCAAAGGTGAGAAACTGCATAATATTTGGCCTGAGCTTGATTATCGCCAAAGATAATGATATCTCCATGCTTGAGATTGTGAGAGAAGCATTTAGATCCATTAACTAATAAGCCATTAGTACTACTCTTACCTGTGAAGTTACCATCAATAATCCGAAAGCCATATTGGTCAGCCTCGGGAATAGTTACCCGCAACAAAATTGCATGTTGCCTAGATACTGACGCTGAACGGAGGACAATAGAGTTATTACGATGCCGCCCCATCGAATAAGTTGCTTCCTGAAGGGGGATAGTTCGCTTTCCTTGCAAGTCTTGGACAACCAATAGGTGGCGTATTTTTTCCCACTCATTTTCTGGCATCGTGCATCCTCAAATTTTCCTACCTTAGAATTTGTATTGAAAAACATTACCCAAATCATGCATCAAGTTCTTTTGGGAAAGCACTGGATTTTTGAGTAACTAATTTAGGTAATCTTTCAATAATTAATTACCTGTAAGGCGATAACCACCGGCTAACCAGTAGACGTTTGAGCTTGTTTTTGAACTCAAAAATGAGAATTGCTGGTAATTTAAGTTCTTTTAACATCAATTCGATGAACCTCTCCCCAACCTCTTTCCGACGCGGAGAGGGGCAGATATATTTCGCATTTTCAACGAAAAAATAGTCATTTCAAAGCCTCTAAAGCCACTTGCTACAAGTCGGCATAACCGACGACAGTCGCCACAAGTCGGGAAACCCCCTTGCAGGGGAGAGGAATGGAAGCGGGGTTTTTTAGATCCGTCAAACTCACGTTTCTTTTAGCTCAAGTGTTTTATATTTATATGTGCTTAAATACCCAGAATAAAATCAAACACCTCAGATATTACATGGTAAATTTGCTGATTTTGTATTCTGGGTTCAGAATCATCATCAGTACATTCAACGCTTGATTATTCAGTGAATACAGATAGCATTAGCAAAATTGCTATAAGTAATGTTACTGATGTTAAATATTTTTAGCAAAAATATAGCTGAAAGGTTAAGTAAATTCCCGTAGTGGCGTAGTGCAATTTTCACACTTTAAGCTTAATTATGCCTATTTAATGCGAACATACTTTGATATATTGATTTACCTATGTAGCTTTTTTAGTGTGTGAAAACTGATTCAATTCTCTATCGACTGTTCAAAACATTTCCTGGCGTTTTCTTTGAATTGCTTGGTCAATCTCCTGTTGAAGCGGAAGCCTATGAATTTTTATCAGTGGAAGTAAAACAAACGAATTTTCGCATTGATGGGGCGTTTTTACCCAAATAGCCAGATTTAGAACGTCCGATTCATTTCACTGAATTTCAGTTTCAACCTGACACCGGACTTTATTCCCGTCTCCTCACGGAAATTTTTATGTATTTGGATAAGACGGAAATACGCAATGATTGGCGAGGAACTGTTATTTGGATGAGTCGCCGCCTCGATCCTGGTGTACCGATGCGCTATTGGGAGTTTTTTGAAAGTCAACGAGTGCAAGTCATTTACCTCGATGAGTTGAGGGACTTAACTCATCAATCAATTGGTTTAGGAACTCTCACGTTGGTAGTGGAACCACCAGCACAGGCGAGTGTAAAAGCTCGGAGTTTAATTGAGAGGAGTAGACAAGTTCCTGATGAACAGGTCAGGAGAAAATTAGTAGAATTAATAGAGACAATCATTGTTTACAAGTTTCCTCACAAGAGTCAAGCGGAGATTCAAGCAATGTTAGGATTAGGCGATTTGAAACAAACTAGGGTTTACCAAGAAGGCTTGGAAGACGGAGAGCGTAAGAGGATGTTTGAAAAGTTTTAGGGGGTCAGAAATTAAGCCAGTCGCCTCACCATAATACGGATCATGGCAAGGTAGATAAAAGTCTCAGATGTTTCGGGCAATAACTCATAATCTCTGACTAATCGCCGACAGCCCATCAACCAACCGTAAGTGCGCTCCACTACCCAACGTTTTTTGAGTAAG